>JAUWWY010000007.1 GCA_030616605.1 bacterium
AACAATATGCTAATTCTTTGGATTTTAATTTTTATTTTAAGTCTGGCGATTTTAGTAAAATCAGCTGATTGGTTTGTGGAAAGTGCAGAAAAAATAGGCCTGGCTTTAAAAATTTCTCCTTTTATAATTGGGATGACCATTGTTGCCATTGGTACCTCTTTTCCCGAGCTTGCTTCTTCAATTGCGGCTACCCTTAAAGGAGCAACCGAAATTGTTGCTGCCAATACAGTGGGTTCAAACGTTGCTAATATTTTATTGATTGTTGGATTATCGGCGGTAGCGGCTCGAGCTTTAATAGTCAGAAGAAGCCTGATTGATTTAGATGCTCCTCTTTTGGGCGTGGCTACCTTCCTTTTTATCTTTGTGATGTGGGATAAAGAAATAGTGTTTTGGGAGGGAATTTTATTAATTTTAGGTTTTTTAATTTATCTTTTATACACAATTTTTCATAGAAGGGAATCTGAAGAAACCCCGGAAGCAGTTGAGATTTTACCATCAAGAGTGGAAAGAAGAGAAATAGAGGCAAAAATTAAAAAAAAGCCAGAAAAATTAAATTTTAAAGCTTTTCTTTTTCTAATTTTAGGGATGGTTGGTTTGGCTATTGGAGCTAATTATACTATTGAAGCAATGCTTAAAATATCTGATATTTTAAAAATTGCTACATCCTTGGTTGCTATCACTGCTTTAGCCATTGGTACTTCCTTACCAGAATTAGTAGTTTCGATTCAAGCCGCTTCAAAGAAAAAATATGAAATTGCCTTAGGAAATATTTTTGGTTCAAACGTCTTTAATATTTTATTGGTGGCCGGGATTCCAGCTTTAATTAGGCCTTTAGTGGTGGATGAACTTACTTTTAGAATTGGCCTTCCATTTTTAGTTGTTGCTACTTTGCTTTTTATAATCTCAGGAATTTCCCGGAGAATTCATATTTGGGAAGGAGCAATGTATCTCCTACTTTACATTCTGTTTATCGTCAAACTCTGCGGATTGTTTTAAATGCCTCCAAGTTATTTAAATCTCTCCAAAAAGGAACTCAATCAAAGAATTGAAAAGCTTTTTAAAAATTTAAAAAATTGTGAGATTTGTCCAAAAAAATGTCATCGGGATAGACTGGCCGGGGAGCGAGGATTTTGTCAGCTGGGAAGCTTACCAATGATTTCTGCTTATCACCCTCATTTTGGTGAAGAAAGGGTTTTAGTAGGCAATCATGGTTCAGGAACAATATTTTTCACCTCTTGTAATCTCTCTTGTGTTTTCTGCCAAAATTACGAAATTTCTCAATCAAGAATTGGTGAAGAAGTTTCTTATGAAAGACTGGCTCAGATGATGATTGAGCTTCAAAGTCTTGACTGCCATAATATCAATTTAGTTTCTCCCACTTCCCATGTCCCAGCCATTGTTAAAAGTCTATCTATTGCCAGAGAAAAAGGTTTAAGTCTCCCTTTAGTTTATAACACCAATACCTATGATTCAGTCGAAGTCTTAAAATTATTAAATGGAATAGTCGATATTTATATGCCAGATGCCAAATACAGTTCAGATGTTAATGCTTTAAAATATTCTAGTGCTCCAAACTATTTTGGAATAATGAAAAAAGCAATAAAAGAAATGCAGCGCCAGGTCGGTGATTTAGTTATTAATGAAGAGGGGATAGCAGTTAAGGGATTATTGGTGCGACATCTAGTTTTACCAAATAATTTAGCTGGGACAAAAGAAATTATTGAATTTTTAGCGAAAGAAATTTCAAAAAATACTTTTTTAAATATCATGGCACAGTATATGCCTTATTTTCGAGCTCGAGAATTTCCCGAACTTAATCGTCCAATTACCGAAGAAGAACATCAAGGGGCAATAGAGCTGGCCAAAAAAGCAGGCTTAAAAAGGCTTTACGGGGAATAACAATGATAAAAAACATTTTTATTATTGGGAAACCAGGTTGTGGCAAAACTAGTTTAATAATGGAAACGCTGGAAGAGCTCAATTTAGATGCCGGAGGATTTTATACATCAGAAATTCGTGAAAGGGGTGTCCGCAAAGGTTTTAAAATTACTACTTTGAATGGTAAAAAGGGAATTTTAGCCCACGTTAATATTAAAAGTCCTTATCGAGTCAGCAAATATAAGGTGAATATAAAGGATTTAGAAGAAACCGGAGTTAAATCTATTTTAAATGCCTTGAAAGAAAATAAGATTTGTGTGATTGATGAAGTTGGGACTATGGAAATGTATTCAGCAAAATTTAAAAAGGCAGTAATTACTGCCCTAGATGGCAAAAACAAAGTTTTAGGAACAATCAAATTAACCCCTGATCCTTTTACTGATGAAATAAAAAAACGAGAAGATACAAAAATTTTTTATCTAATTAGAGAAGATAAAGAAGAGATTAAAAAAGAAATGATTAAACTGTTGGAAGCCAAGTAATTAAAATTCCTTTAATTTCAAACTTCCCCTCAATAAATTTTTCGATTACCCAGATGTTAGTTTTGCAATGATTAGTGATTTCGGAAACTGTTATAGAACTTTTATTCTTAGCTAAAGCCATATAGGGCAAAATTTGATCAGCTAAATGTTTATCTAAACAGGCCTGGGATTTTTGTTCTTTTAATAATTCTAAAGCCGCTTCTTTGCCAACATCTTCGGCTCTCTTTCCTAATTTTCCTAAATTATCAGTTCCCATTACAGCATTTTCGAATAGAGCCGCTAAACAAATTTGACTTCCAGGGCACGGGGTTGGATAATATTCTACTTTTTCTTCAATTGGTAATTTTAATTTTCCTAAAATCTCTCTTACCCCAGCCAATTGCCTTTCGGCAACTTTTTTATTTTTCAAAAATTCTGAAGCGCCAGAAATTACTAAAATTTTTTGAAGCTTACCTCTTTCAGTTAAATTAAAGTTTCTCAACCCAGAAGGGTAAATGGTCGCTTCCATCTTAGCCCCGCCTTCTGGATAATAGCCTCTTTTTAAAATATTAATTTCTACTTTTTCACCCATCTTCCCTAAAACTTTTAAAAAGATATATTGAAAATAGTCAATGGTTGGAGAAAAAAAAGTATCAGTGGCCCCGCCGTCAAAAGTAATCTTTAAAGGTTCAAGAGCAGGCGAAGAAACTAAAGTTTCTTCTTTACCCTTCGCTATGGCTCGGGCAAACAAAGCTGGCGGAATTAAAGCTTGTAAAACAAGAGTAATACTCCCGGCAGTCTCAATTTTTACATTAATTGAAGCCCGACCCCGATTAATCTCGCCGGGATAGAATTTTATCTCTTCACTCCCCAAACTATCTCCTTCCAGCTTTCCGTTACAAAGTTGAGATAGGGCCTGAAGTCCTAAAAGATGCTGTGGCATTAAACCTGGCTTAGGTCTGCCGTGCCTTATATCAAATACATGACAGGGTTTTTTAGTCACTACTGAAAGAGCGCAAGCTGTTCTTAAAATTTGTCCGCCGCCGGAACCGGTAGCACCGTCAATTTCAATCATATGAAGAAGTTAGAATAATATAAGTTTTCATACTACTATCCTAAAATAGAAAGTTTACAAAATCAAAGTATATGCTAAAATTATTTTATAGGATCGTTTCCGACCATTGACACCATTGGTTCAATGGAGTAGATTAATAAATTGGCGGTTCTACCGTTTCAATAATCATCCTGAATAACAAACTTTAATTTAATTAATATGAAACTTTGGGAGAATAACAACAACAATCATACCAACAACAATAATAAAATAGAGAAGTTTACTGCTGGAGAAGATGTTTCGCTAGATCAACTGTTGGTAAAGTATGATGTAATAGGTTCTATAGCCCACGCTGTTATGTTACAAAAAATAGGCATTTTGACTCAGTCCGAGTTAATGGATTTAAAAAGGGCATTGCTAGAAATCATAGAATTAGATAGAAAAGGACAGTTTAAGATAGAAGCGTGGGAGGAAGACGCTCATACCAAAATAGAAAATTATTTAACAACAAAGCTCGGTGAAAGTGGAAAAAAAATTCATACCGGTAGAAGTAGAAATGACCAGATACTGGTAGACTTAAGGCTTTACACCAAAGAGAAGCTTTTAAAGGTTCAAAAAAATCTACTGAATTTATCTAATACTTTGGTTGTTTTCAGTAAGGAAAATAAATCTTTACCAATGCCTGGCTATACTCATCTTCAAAAGGCAATGCCTTCTTCTGTTGATCTTTGGGCACTTTCTTTTGTTGAATCTTTACTAGACGATTTAACTTTTACTAAAACTGCCTATAATCTAAACGACCAGAATCCTTTAGGCTCAGCAGCGGGTTACGGCGTTCCAATTGACCTGGACAGAGAACTAACCACAAATTTACTTGATTTTAAAAAGACTCAAAATAATGTTTTATATGTTCAAAACAGCCGGGGGAAAATAGAATCGATAGTTTTGGCAACTCTAGCCCAGATAATGATTGATTTATCTAAATTGAGCAATGATCTTATATTGTTTTCTACAGAAGAGTTTGGATTCTTTGATATACCAGAAGAGTTTAGGACAGGTTCCAGCATAATGCCCGGGAAAAGAAATCCTGATAGTTTAGAGTTGATTAGAGCAAGAACAAATAAAGTTATTTCTTATTATTCTCAGGCAATGAACATTATAAAAGATTTGCCCTCCGGATACAGCAGAGATATGCAAGAGACAAAAGAGCCACTGTTGAAGGGATTAGATATTACAAATTCCTGCTTAGAAGTGATGGCTCCAATTATAAATAATTTGAAAGCTAATAAAGAAAGATTAGAAAAATCTTTTTCACCAGAAATTTTTGCTGCCGATAAAACCTTTAAATTAGTTGCTCAAGGATTTTCATTCAGAGATGCCTATAAAGAAATTGAAAGAAATTTACAAAGGGTGGAATTAACCTCTCCGGAGGAGATCATTAAATTAAGAAAATCCCGAGGAACAAGCGGCGATTTGGGCCTAGATGAATTGGAAAAAAGGATCAAAGAGGAACTAAACTTTGTAAAGTCTAAAAAAGAAAAATTTTATCAGAAAATAGACACACTAATAGGTTAGAATAAAATAATATGCCAAAAGAAAAAGTAGTTTTAGCTTGTAGCGGAGGTCTGGATACCCTGGTTATCTTGCACTGGTTGGTTCAAAAAGGATACGAGGTAATTGCCTTTACCGCGGATTTGGGTCAAAAAGAAGACTTCGAAGCTTTAAGAGAAAAAGTGTTGAAAATCGGTGCCTCAAAGGTTTACCTAGAAGATATGAAGGAGGAATTTATTAAAGACTTTATCTTTCCAGCCATTAAGGCCAATGCAATATATGAAGGCAGATACCTCATGGGTAC
>JAUWWY010000004.1 GCA_030616605.1 bacterium
ATGCCAAAAAATATATTGAGGAAGGAAATTTGGGCGGTAAAGGGAGTTTCAGTCATCAAGCAGCCATTACCGGCGATACAGTTGGCGACCCTTACAAAGATACTGCTGGTCCGGCAATGAACCCGATGATAAAAGTTGTTAACATTATAGCTTTATTAATTGTCAGTTTAATTCTTTAAACCCAGCACCACTTTTATTAGAAAGTGGTGCTGGGTAAAAGTGGTGCTGGGTAAATGCGTACAGAAATTAAGAATTTATCAGAATCAAAAATTGAAATTTTATTTGAAGTTCCCTGGGAACAAGTTTTGCCTTATTTAGATAGTGCCGCTTCCAAATTAAGCGAAAATTTAAAAGTGGCAGGTTTCCGGTCAGGAAAAATACCCCGAGAAATTGTTGAAAAAGAAATCGGAGAAGGAAAGGTTCTAAATAATGGAGTCGAGCTTTTAATAAAGGAAAAATACCCCAAGTTTGTTATTGAAAATAAACTTGAGGTTATTAGTCAGCCCCGGATTGAAATCTTAAAATTAGTCCCGGGAAATCCTCTTTCCTTTAAAATTCAGGCTGAGGTTTTACCTCAAATCAAACTTCCTGATTTTAGGAAAATTGCTTCCCAGTGCAGAAAAAAAGAGGCTTCTGTTTCAGTTTCGGAAAAGGAAGTTGAGAATACTTTAAATCAGTTGCAGAAATCAAGGGCTGAGTTTAAAATTCAGAAAAGAGGAGCAAAAAAAGGAGATTTTTTAGAAATAGAATATCAGAGTCCCCAAATAGAGAATAACAAACTTTACAAGGACAGTTTCTTTTTGGGTAAGGGAAAATTTATCCCGGGTTTTGAAGAAAACCTTGAGGGAATGAAGGAGAATGAAGAAAAGGAATTTTCCCTAAAAAAAGATGTTTTTAAAGTCAAAGTCAAAAAAATTCAAGAGGTAAAATTTCCCGAACTAAATAATGAATTTGCCAAAAAATTAGGCAATTTCGAGAATTTAGATGAGCTTAAAAAAAGTATTAAAGAGGGAATAAAAAAAGAAAAAGAAGCTAAAGAAATTCAAAGAAAGAGGACCGAAATTTTAGAAAAGATTTCTTCGGAAGCAAAAATTGATGTTCCAGAAAGTTTAGTCTCTTTTGAAGCAGAGGATATGATTAATGATTTGAAAGAAAGAGTAAGAGAAAATCTTAAAATCACTTTTGAAAAATACCTCAGCCAAATCAAAAAAACTGAAAAAGATTTAAAAAAATCTTTTTTTGAGAAAGCAAAAGAAAAAGTAAAGAATTTTCTGATTTTAAGAGAGATTGGCAAAAGAGAAAATATTGAAGTTAAAGATGAGGAGGTTGAATCTGCAATTAATGATTTTTTAGCGAATTTCCCGGATACTAAAAAAGCCAAGGAACTTGATATTAATCGGCTTAAAGACTATTATAAAGGAGTGTTGTATAATGAGAAAATCTTTAAGAAACTTGAAAACTATGTCACCAATAATCCCAACAATAATTGAAAAATCACAAAAAGGAGAAAGAGCTTATGATATTTTTTCCCGTCTTTTGGAAGAAAGAATAATATTTTTAGCCGGTCCTATTACTGATGCCCTGGCTAATTTAGTTATAGCTGAAATTTTGTATTTAACTTCAAAGAGTCCCCATCAAGATATCAAACTCTATATTAACACTCCGGGCGGAGTAGTAACGTCGGGTTTGGCAATTTATGATACGATGCAATACGTGGATTGCGATGTTTCAACTATTTGTGTTGGAATAGCCGGTTCAATGGGAGCTACTTTATTGGCTGCTGGTGCTAAAGGAAAGAGGTTTGCCTTGCCAAATTCAGAGATTTTATTGCACCAGGTAGCTGGAGGAATCAGAGGACAAGCAGCTGAAATTGAAATCGGAGCCCGTCAAATTTTAAAGATTAAAAAAAACCTTAATCAAATTTTAGCCAAACACACTGGTCAACCCTTAAATAAGATTGAGAAAGACACAGATAGAGACTTTTATTTGTCGGCTGAAGAAGCAAAGAAGTACGGTATTATTGATGAAGTAATTAAAGGCAAAAAATAGAAATTAAAAGGTCTAAATAACAGAGAACAGTTCTCTGTAAATTTTAAAACTAAAAAAAGAAAATGAAGAAATTACTTTTTCGTATTATCATATTGATTGTTGCTGTAGTAATTATTGGTCTGATTTACCTTTTGTTTGAAGAAGACGAGGTTCCTGAGGATTTGTCAGAAGAAGGAATTGCTGAAGGTGAGGTTCCACCCCTCTCTCTAGAAGAAAAACCAGGAGATACTGGAGAGGTCTGGCTTAAAGATGAGGAAAGCGGCGAAGAAGAACGTTTAGTTACTCCTATTATACCTTCGGTTATATTCAGCACTTCGGGAATCATCCTTGAGCTAAAATCAGACTCTCTAATTATTGCTGGTGATGGCTATAACTTCGCTGACCAAACTTCCAGAAACCTGACTTGTATTTTCGCTGATGAAACCTTAACTTTTACTAAAAACCAAGTTCAGCGTTATTCTGGTCAGGAAGGCCTGAAATATTTGGAACAAGGAATGAAAGTGTTAATATCTTCCAATGAAAATATTCGAGGTAAAACCGAATTCAAAATAAAAACAATTAATATACTTAATTAAATAAAGGTCTAATAATTTGTATAGTTTCCCGCCATAATTTTGCTCGGCAAAATTATGGGGGTGGCTAACAATTTCTAATATGTTCAAACAAAAATTAAAATCAATTGCTTTTTTAAGTAGTATTCTTATTTTAAGTTTCGCTTCAGCTCTTTTCATTCTTGCCTGGACTTCTCCTGCAGAGGTTCCTCCAGGAGGAAATGTTGATACTCCAATTAATGTGGGAACAAGTCCTCAAGCTAAAGCTGGGAGGATTTCAGCCACTGAATTTTACGATTACAACGATAACGCCTATTATCTGGATCCTGATGGTCAATCAGTTTTAGCCGGCCCTGTCGGCATCGGGACGGTGAGTCCCTCAGCTTCTCTGGATATTGCTGGTGATGGTGTGAGTGGGCCATCGTTAGAAGTGGCGGATACTAGATTAGTGGCTTTTAAGTACGGTCCCGCAGGCTTTAATGTGACCGGCGCACCAATCATATTGAAGTATACATATAGTGGTGGTACTTACGGCAAAAATTTTGGTTCGTGGCTCATTGAGCTCTCTGCTAGAGATGATAGCAACGAGTACCTGCATGAGCTGTGGTATTTTGAGGTTAACAGGAAGTGGTCTAGTACTCCTGGAGCTAATGCAACTTTTTATTATGATGCCCATAGAATTTCAGGAACTAAAAACGTTCGATTGTTTGAGACATCTAACACAGGAACATCAGGGAATGGTTTACAATTAGAGTGGGAGTTGTCAAACGATGGTGCTGGCTTTAATGATAGTGTTGAAATAACTGTTATGGAACTATCAGCAGGTCACGATGGGGGACATATTGGTACTTGGGAAGCCATTACCTATGCTTCTAGAGGCGGTGGTACTGAGAAGACCAGGGGCGGTACTGGCCATGCCACTTTTGGTGGAACAGGCTACCATTGGTTAATGGGCAAAGTCGGCATCGGGACAACGAGTCCGGGATATGCATTGAGTGTTGTTGGGGACATAAATATTACCGGTGATTTTAGACAGAACGGAACGATTTTTGAAGGCGGTGGAGAAAGTCCTTGGAGCACCTGCACCAATGGTATCTGTTACAACGCTGGCAATGTCGGCATCGGGGTAGAAGATCCTGATTATACTTTAGAAGTACAAATTACAGAATATGCCGCGGGAGGCATTAAAGTTTCGGACCCAGATGATACCATTGCAACAATAGGAGATTGGGCAGGCACTGGCGAGATTGGTGCTGTGAGGCTTTTTTATGAAGGAACAGAAAATGTGAGAATACTTAGTAGTGGAGATTCTTATTTTACGGGAGGAGATGTCGGCATCGGGACAACGGATCTAAGTTCACCTTTTGATGATAAGCCACTAGTTATACAGGGTATAGGAACCGGTCATGAATTAGTCGGTTACAGAGATGCCAGTGGAACGGCAAAGTGGCACTGGAATATGTATGGTGATGGATTGAATTTAGCCGAAACAGGGGTTGCTGATGGCAGGTTATTTATCGAATACGGCGGTGATGTTGGCATTGGGACAAGGTCGCCGGCTGAGAACTTACATGTAGCGGGGAAAATAGCAATAGGTGATTCAACTCCGAAAAAGATTTACGAATCTGGTGGAGATCTGATTATAGATATAAGCAACTGAGCATGAAAAAGAACAAATTATTCATTTTTCTTGCAATAACAGTCTTCATATTTTTAATTATTAATACCGAATCAGCTTTTGCTATTTGTGAGAGTAATTGGGATTGTGCTCCCTGTCAACAATGTATAGGTGGTGCTTGTTTTAACGCATGTTATGGTTGCGAAAGCTGTATCGGTGGTAGCTGTGTAGATGATGACTGGAATTGTTCTGGTTGCCGAAGCTGCAGCTATGGTAGTTGTGTGGATGATCAAAATAAATGTTCTGGTTGCCAAAGTTGCAGCTGGGGTAGCTGTGTGGATGATAACAGTAACTGCGATATTTGGGGTTGCGAAACGTGTAGCTTTGGTAGCTGTGTTTATGGATGTACTGGTTGTGAAAGTTGCACTTCTGGTTTTTGTGCGGATGATGACTGGAATTGTACTGGTTGCCAAAAGTGCGAGTGGGCTAGCTGTGTAGATAAAAACGATGAATGTGGTCCTTGCGAGTACTGTATCGGTGGTTTTTGTTATAGCAGCATAGGTTACTGCGGCAACTGCGGTGTTTGTAATTGGGATTGTTATAGTTTGGGTTCCGCTGCGTGTTCGGGTGAATGTCATACTTGTGTAGGTATATATCGGTATGAAGGATTTTTAGAGAAATTTTTATGGCAATACTGGTGCGCGAATGATAACAGTAAATGTACTGCTCCCGATGTTTGTTTTAACGGTAATTGTTGTACCCCGGGCACTTGTGGAAGTCTTGGTGTGGATTGCGGCACAAACATAGATGATGGATGTGGTGGTACTATAAATTGCGGTGGTTGTGGTCCCTGTGGTATTTGTAGTAGTGGGACTTGTTCTGCTGGCAACTGTGGTACTGGTTGTCAAACCTGTCAGGAAACAAGTTCAAATTACTATCGGTGCCGAGATGATAGCACTCAATGTTCTGCGTGTCAGTCCTGTCAGTCAGATGTATGTACGACAGGATATGGTGAATCCGACAAGGAATTAAAAATAATTAAAGATGGTAAAGTTTTAGCAGGTATTGACAGTGCTGGTACGATGATGATAAGGGGTATTAGAAAATATGGCTCTCCTCCTGATGGTTTTAAAATTAAAGGTGGCAGTACTGCAGCTAATTCTGTGACTATAAGACCGAATTGGTATGGTGATTCCGAGAATTGGAGTGTATACCCCCCTGGCACAAGCTGGAACTACCAAGCTGTGGATGATACAGGTACCAGTGATGGTGATAGCACATTTGTTCAAGCTGGACCTAATGCGACCGATCTTTATAACATGCAGACATCAGCCGTGCTTACAGGCAAGACAATCACCAATGTAAAGGTCAAGTACAGGTGTAAAATCAGTCAGGGTGAACCAGGTGTGGCAGTACTCGTCAAGAGTGGTAGTTCTCAAATCCTAACATTCTCTGAAACATTAGGGCCTGGTTACATTCTTTTCTCTAAGACATTTTCTAGCAAACCAGGCGGTGGTAGCTGGACTAAGAGCGATATAGACAGTTTACAAGTAGGTATTGTTGCTAGCGGTCCTGCTGCTGTGCCTAACGGTAACGGCCCTCCTCCTATAAATGGCCGTCCTCCTGTAATTATGTCGCTGGTTGCAGGAACCAAAGTGCTGATGGCAGATGGGAAATATAAGAATATAGAGGATGTCCAGGTTGAAGATTTGGTTACCTCGTTTGATGTTGAAGCTTGGGAGTTTAAACAAGCGCGTGTTAGTAAAAAGACCACAGGTAGTAAACCCTATCTTGAGATTAATAAGGCATTAAAAGTTTCATTGACTCACCCTGTTTATGTTGTTGGAAAGGGATTTATTCCTGCCAGCGAGATTATTATTGGAGACCGACTCATCAATGAACAAGGTCAAGAAAAAGTAGTTGAAACTATTATTTTTGTTGATGAAAAAGTAGCTGTTCATGATATCGCCTTAGATTCTTTCCAGACCTTTTTCGCTGATGAATATCTTGTCCACAATGCCCTTGCCGTTTCTCATAAAGCTCGATGTACCCAGGTCTATGCTGTGGTTAATTACACAGAAACGATTACAACCATTTCTGGGATTGATTCTAATGGTAATCTTTGGCTTCCAGGAAATCTTTATCAGAATTCAACCCCAGCACCAACAGGCAAAAAAGAACTTCTTGTAAAAGGTGCGGTTGGTAATCTTGCTAAGTTTGATGACTCTGGAAACCTTTATTTGAGGTGTGCTCTTATCCAGGATGGCTGGAGAATTCCAGATTATACCTACCACGAACTGCCAAATTCTGCTTATGGAGGTTCAGGAAGTAATGACTGGGATAATTTTTATAATATAACCAGTTACAGTGGTTATGCAAAAAGTCGTATAGATGATGAGTATCATAGTGACTCATTAAAAGCTTTTGATTTTGAATTTGATGATTATCTGACTGCTGATGCAAGAGGAATTACAGGTATTGAAGTTAAGATAAGACATAAATCAAGTGACTCATGGTGTATTGAGGATTATATAGTGAAATTACTTGATGGAGATGGATACTCTGTAGGAAATGACAAGAGTGAGTGGGAAGGCTGGTCAACGAGTCCAGAGACTATTACTTATGGTGGTCAAGGGGATACGTGGGGAGCAGGTCTTACTGTAGATGATATTAGAAGTTCTAATTTTGGGGTTCGTTTAAGGGCATATAATGATTGTGATAGCCGTGAGAATGCATATGTTTACTGGATAACAATAAAGATTTATTATTACAGATAAGAAAAAATTACAGAGAACAGTTCTCTGTTAAGTATGAAAAGAAATTTATCAATAACTTTTTTAATTTGCTTAATAATTTTTAGTTTATTCTTAGGGATTTTTGCTTTGCTTTTTCAAAATAAACTAGAAGAGATTAAAGCCCAACCCAGGGAGAGGATTTCGCCCGGTTTTAGGGTATTTGAAGATAACAATGTTTCAGAATGGGCTTGGTCAGAAAATATTGGCTGGGTTAGTTTTAATTGCACTAATCGGAGGACTTGTGAGACTTCTAATTACGGAGTTAATATTGGTTCTGATGGAATTTTTTCCGGCTATGCCTGGTCAGAGCATATTGGCTGGATAAAGTTTGACCCAAATGGACCTTACCCAGAGAACCCCCAATATTCAGCAAAAATGGATTTAGAAACTGGCCAAGTTTCTGGTTGGGCCAGGGCTTTGGCTTATAACGGTGGCTGGGATGGTTGGATAAAATTAAGAGGGTTGGCTACTGATGGCAGTTCTTATGGAGTGAGCTTGAATTTAACCAGCAGAGAATTTGAGGGCTGGGCTTGGGGAGGTGGAGAAACTGCTTCTTCTTCAGTAATAGGCTGGCTCAGTTTTAATTGCATTAATCAAGATGTATGTGGAGCTTCAGATTACAAGGTAATAACGAGCTTTAGCTTACCACCGACAGCCAGTGAACTTTCTGCTATTGGTCAAGCTTATTGTAGCACCCCTTCGGAAGGTTTCTCTTGGACATTTTCTGACCCGGATGGCGATACACAAGGGGCTTATTGGCTTCAGGTAGATAAAGAGGGAGATTTTGCTTCTTTTGGAAATGGGGAATTTGACTCAGGCAAAGTAGTGTCAGCTTCTCCTGATAAGTCAATACTAATAGCAAAAACCCCAGGCGAGGGCCAACTTGCTTATAATACTGATTACTTTTGGCGCTTAAAAGTTTGGGATGATGGAGATATTCCTTCAACTGGTTGGATATCTGGCCCTGAATTTGATACAGAGATTCATATCTATCCTGTGCCTGACTTCAATTGGATTCCTTTTCCACCAACCGAAGGAGAAGTTGTTCAGTTTTGTGCTACTCAGGAAGCTGCATCTTGCTCTGAAGATATAAGTAAATGCTATGACAGCGATAATAATCTTATTTCCTGTTCTGGAAAAACTTTCCTTTGGACTTTTCCTGAAAACAGTGAGTTTGCCACTGGAAGTTCAGCAACCTCAGAAAACCCTCAAGTCAAATTTATGACAACTGATTCTGTTAATGTTTCTCTTGATATCACTGATGATGTTGGTTCTTGTACCATTACTAAAGAAATTGGAATAACTATTCCTTTACCTAAGTGGAAAGAAATAGGACCGTAATATTCAACTTAACAACTTAACAATCAAACAATTTAACATGAGAGAAGAGATTTTTTTTGAGCAACTGAAGAAGAAAATGGATAAATATGTTCATTTGATTTGGTATTTTGACATTTAATTTTAAAAATTATGAAAAAGCCAATTTTAATCGTTTTAATTAGTGTTGGAATTATAATTGTTTTGACTATTGTCTTGAGTTTTGTTTTTAATTATGGTCAAAAATTAGGAGAAAAAACAGGTAGAGCTCTTATTTTGAATTTATTGGAGTCCAAAGTGACTAGGGGTTTAAGTGTTGGTGTCTCCGGTGAAATTACTGAAATATCTGATCGCACTTTAACTCTAAGTGCTGAAGAAGATACTTTGACTGTTTTAATTAGAGACGATGCTCCCATTCACCGTTTGATTCGGTCCGAAGAATACCAACCTGGTCAACCAGTAACTAGAGAAGAAATAGAATTCGAAGCCATTAAAATTGGAGACTGGATTGGTATTTCCTGCGAATTAAAAGCAGATGGAACTTTAGAGGGAATAGGTATAACAATTTTTTAGTTTTTCATTATTTATGGCTGTTTTTTCAAAAAAGAAAATCATTCTTTTTTCAATTTTATTTTTTTTAGGTTTATTTTTTATTTTAGTAGATTCTGCTGCTGCATGGTGTTATGATTCAGACTATGGTGAGAACTATTTTTACGCTGGATACTGTTATGATAGTTATTATGATGATACTTATTATGATCACTGTACCTATAATCATGCCGTTGATTATTTCTGCACGGAAGGGTATTGTGACGTTGACACGAAGAATTGTAATGACTACGATGCTACTACTGAATATTGTTCTGGAAATCTAATAATGTCTGACTTGGAGGATTTTTACTGTTCAGGCGGTTTGTGTGACTCTATCACATATACTTCCACAATTAAAAACTGTGATGACGATGATGGTTGGTACACGGTAAGTTTTTACTATGGCTGTGTTGGAGATTTTCTATACTTATACAACTATCAGGAATACCAGGATTGGAGTTGTTTGGATGCACTTTGTTACGTTGAAGTCACTAATTGGCAAACTGTCAGCCAATTGTTTGATATCTGCGAAGACGCTTGGTTTAATGAAGGTGATCCTTACCGCTACTGTACTGAAAATTATATGTGTAGCTATCAAAACCAAAGACTCTATTGGGGGGTCTGTACTATATTAGGGTGTTCGTCTGAGTGGAGTAATACTACTCAAATTGTACAAATACCAGGTAGCTGTACTTATTGTCCTAATTGTACCCTAGACACTTGTGCGAGTCTTGGTGCAGAGTGCGGCACAAACATAGATGATGGATGCGGGGGTACTATAGATTGCGGTGGCTGTGGTCCCTGTGGTGTTTGTAGCGCTGGGACTTGTTCTGCTATTTCTCCTGACCCGTGTTCTGGCTGTCAAACCTGCCAGGAGGTAGCCTCAAATGACTATCGTTGCCAGGATGATAGCAATCAATGTCCTCCTTGTCAGGTATGTGAGTCAGGTGTATGTAATATGCCAGAATATGATGAATCCGGCAAGGAATTAAAAATAATTAAGGATGGTAGGGTTTTAGCAGGTATTGACAGCAATGGTATAATGATAATACAGCGCTTTTTGAGAAGTGGCAGTCCTCCTAATGGTTTTAAAATTAAGGGTAGCAGTAGTGTTACAGCTGATTCTGTGACTATAAACCCGAATGCGGTTGGTGATTCCTCGGTTTGGGATGTAGTTGGTGCAACTTATAATTACCAGGCTGTGTCTGGTAGTGGATATGTTAAAGGCACTAATGGTCAGACTGATCTTTATCACATGCAGACATCAGGCGTGCTTGCAGGCAAGACAATCAACAATGTAAAGGTCTATTTCAGGTGTAGAATCAATTATGGTGAACCACGTGTGAAAGCAATTGTCAAGAGTGGTGGTTCTGTAAGTGAAAGAAGCCTTAAAACATTAGGGGCTAGTTACCAGCTTTTCTCTAGCACATTTTCCAGTAAACCAGGCGGTGGTGCCTGGACAAAGAGTGCTATAGATAGTTTACAAGTAGGTATTGTTGCTGCTGGTCCTGCTCCGCCTCCTAACGGCAACGGTCGCAACGGTCGCAACGGTCGTCCTCCTGTAATTAAGTCGCTGGTTGCAGGAACCAAAGTGCTCATGGCAGATGGGAAATATAAGAATATAGAGGATATCCAGGTTGGAGATTTGGTTACCTCGTTTGATGTTGAAACTTGGGAGTTTAAACAAGCGCTTGTTAGTAAAAAGACCACAGGTAGTAAACCCTATCTTGAGATTAATAAGGTATTGAAAGTTTCATTAACTCACCCTGTTTATGTTGTTGGAAAGGGATTTATTCCTGCCAGGGACATTATTATTGGAGACCGACTCATTAATGAACAGGGGGAAGAGGCAGTGGTTGAAAGCTTAAACTCTGTTGATGAAAAAGTAGCTGTTCACGATATCGTATTAGATTCTTTCCAGACCTTTTTTGCTGATGAATATCTTGTCCACAATGCCGTACATGAAGCTCGATGTACCCAAGTCTATGCTGTGGTTAATTACACAGAAACGATTACAACCATTTCTGGGATTGATTCTAAAGGTAATCTTTGGCTTCCAGGAACTCTTTATGAGAATTCAACCTTAGTACCAACAGGCAAAAAAGAGCTTATTGTAAAAGGTGAGCTTGGTAATCTTGCTATGTTTGATGATTCTGGAAACCTTTATTTGAGGTGTGGTCTTATTGAAAATGGCTGGGGAATTCCAGACTCTACCAGCTGGGAACTGCCAACTTCTGCTTCGATGACGGTCTTCTATGGGGGTCAGGCGCCATGGACAAATTATAATAATATTACTCAAGAAAGTAATTATGCAGTAAGTGAGATAACCACTGGCGCATCTTGGGAGATGAGTGGGGAGTTACATGCTTTTGATTTCCCCTTTAATCTGCATGCTGATGCAAAAAAAATTACAGGCATTGAAGTTCAGATAAGTCATAAGGCAAGTATCTGGTCCTCTATTTCAGACTATTTCGTGAACTTAACTTATTATGGCGAGAGGCGGGACTCGAACAGAGCGAAGAGATACCGGGACGCATTTTGGAATATTCTATACTGGTCAACGAGCCAGGAGACTTTTACTTATGGTGGTCCAGGGGATATGTGGAATCCTTTTGGATTAACTTATAGTGTGGATGAAATTAGAGATCAGCATATCGGGCTGAGTTTATTTGTAAGAAATCTTCATCAAGGTAGCACTGATTCTGCCTATGTTTACTGGATAAAAATGAAGATTTATTATGACAGATAAGAAAAAAACCAGAATCATCACCGTCCCGACCGGTGTCAATCGGTTAATATTTCTCTTGATATCACTGATGATGTTGGTTCTTGTACCATTACTAAAGAAATTGGAATAACTATTCCTTTACCTAAGTGGAAAGAAATAGGACCCTAATCTTTTTGCTTCGCAAAAAGAAATTGATTTTCCCTTTACATTGAGGATTTTTTTTGTTAAAATTAGAAGTAGAAATTAACCTTGAATTAATTGATATGAATACTCATATGAATAATCAATTGTTCAATCAAAATTATGAATCAACTTATCCTACTTTCAGTAGGTATTGTTTCGTTGATAATAGGAACAATTTTAGGCTATTATGCCCGGCAGTCAATTGTCAAAAGGAGAAAAGGAACAATAGAATCCAAGCTTCAAAAGAAAATCTTTCAAACAAAGAAAGAAAGTGAGGATATTTTAGCTGGAGCTCGACAAAAGGCAGCTAAAATTATTTTTGAAACTCAAAAAGAAACCGATGATAGAAGGAAAGAATTATTAAGAACAGAAAGATTACTTTTTAGAAGAGAGCATATTTTAGATAGAAAGATTTCTAGTTTTGAAGGAAACGAAAAAGAATTTAAAGAGAAGATAAAAAAACTTAGACAAATAAAGGAAGATTTAATCAATAAGCAAGAGGAAATTCGAAAGAGCTTAGAAAAAGTTTCCGGGCTTTCAGAAAAAGAAGCCAAAGAAAAATTGTTAAAGGAGATAGAAAACGCACACCAGAAGGAATTAATTGAAAGAATGAAAAAACTTAATATGGGGGGTGAAGAAAAATTTAAAGAGAGAGCCCAGGAGATATTGACTCAGGCCATTCAAAAGTACGCTTTATCTCAAGCTCAAGAAATAACCACTACCACTCTTTCTTTGCCCTCAGATGAGATAAAGGGGAGAATTATTGGAAAAGAAGGAAGAAACATTAAGGTATTTGAGAAATTAACAGGAGTTGAGGTTGTAGTTGATGATACTCCGGAAACAGTGATTATTTCTGGTTTTAATCCTGTTCGGCGTCATGTTGCAAAAATTGCTTTAGAAAAGCTGATTAAAGATGGAAGGATTCAACCAGCAAGAATTGAAGAGGAGATAAGAAAAGCAAAAGAAAAAATTGAAAACCAAATAGAAGAATTTGGTAGAAATGCTCTCTACGAAACAGGAATTATTGATTTGCCAGCAAAGTTAGTTCATCTCTTGGGAAGATTATATTTCAGGACAAGCTATGGTCAAAATGTTCTTTTGCATTCAGTTGAAGTGGCTCATTTATCAGCAACCTTAGCTGGAGAGTTGGGGGGAAATATAAGAGTTGCTAAAAAAGCAGGGCTTTTACATGACATTGGAAAAGCGATAGATAGAGAAGTTGAAGGTTCGCATGTTGATATTGGAATTAAGATTTTAGAGAAATTTAACCAAGAAAAAGAGACAATTGATGCCATGAAAGCCCACCATGAAGAATATGAAGCTGAAAGTCTTGAAGCAGTTCTGGTTAAAGTGGCAGACCAAATTTCTGGAGCAAGGCCCGGAGCTAGAAAAGATACGGTTGAGAATTATCTTAAGCGATTAGAAGAATTAGAAGAAATTGCCTTAGATTTTAAAGGTGTTAAAAAAGCTTATGCTATTCAAGCCGGAAGAGAAGTTAGGGTATTTGTTAGGCCAGAAGAAATTGGAGACCTTGAAACTCACAAGATGGCTAAAGATATTGCTTCAAGAATCCATCAGGAAATTAATTATCCAGGAGAAATAAAAGTTAATATAATAAGAGAGACCAGGGTTGTAGAATATGCCCGATAAGCGTTATGTTGTTTTTATCGCTAAAAATGTGCTAAAATAGCCTAATTTAGTAAAAGGTCGATGAGATTTAATTAACTTTATTTATAAAATAATGGCTAAAATAACAAAAGAAGATTTAGCGGGAACATTAGTAAAGGTTGCCGGATGCTCAAAAAAGTGTGCCGTTGATTGTTTAAATGCAATCTTGGATGAGGTTACAAATGCCCTCAAAGCAGAAAAGGACGTAGTTTTGACTGGCTTTGGTACTTTCTCTATTTCCAGGAGAAAAGCAAGAATGGGAAGAAATCCTCAAACCGGAGCTGCAATTAAAATTTCTGCCAGAAAAGCAGTGAAGTTTAAAGCCGGCAAGAGTTTAAAAGATTCAGTAAAGTAAAGAATGAAAATTAGATAACTCAAAAGCTCTGCCCTGCACCCTACGGTGCAGGGCTCTGCTTAATGCTGCACCCTATGGTGCAGGATTTTTGATTTTGTTCAGTTTTTCTTTCATCAATGATTTAGTCTTGGCCTCAACGCAAATCCTTAAAAGATTTTCGGTATTTGAAGGCCTGGCACTAAACCACCAATCTTTGAAATCAATCCTCAAACCATCTAAATGAGTGATTTTTCCCCCTTTGTATTTTTTCTCAAGTTCTTTTAATCTTCTTTTTTTATCTTTAACTTCAAGATTTACTATTCCTGAATAGTGGTATTTTTCATAAGCTTCAGTCAATTCTGAAATAGACTTTTTACTTTCAGAAATTTTTTCTAATATTTTAAAAATTATAAATAACGGCACTTCACAAAAATTATGACTTTTCAAAAAAAAGTGGCCCGAATATTCACCACCAAAAATTGCTTTTTCTTTTCGCATTTTTTCTTTAATAAAAGTGTGTCCGACTTTCCAAGCTATAGCTTTTCCATTATTTTTTTTAACCACCTCTTTAATAATATTGCTTGAACAGATAGTATAGATAATTTTTTCTCTTTTACTTTTTTTTAAAATTATTTCTGAAATCAAACAGGTAATAAAATCAGGCGGAATCACCTTACCTAACTCATTAACAAAAACAACTCTGTCTCCGTCGCCATCAAAGGCTACCCCTAAATCAGCTTTTCTCTGGCGGACGAGTTTTTTTAAATCCTTTATATTTTTTTCTTCCAAGGGATTTGGAAGATGATTGGGAAAGGAGGAATCAAGTTTTGCGAAAAGATGGTAAATTCCAGAAGGTAAATATTTCTTAAGTTCTCTTATTAAAATTCCGGAAACAGCATTGCCAGTATCAATAACTATTTTTAAATTTTTTATTTTTTTAATATCTGCAGCTCGGAGATTAAATTTCAGATAATCTTTTAAAACATTTTTCTTTTTAATTTGTCCCAGCCTTGATGAAGACGGTTTTTTTTCTTTTTCAATCTGAAAAACCAATTTTTTAATTTTGTCCAAACCAGTATTACTTCCTATCATTTTTGCTCCTTTACTGACAATTTTTAGTCCATTGTATTGAGGGGGATTATGACTAGCTGTTATTATTATTCCGCCGTCAAAACCGTAATTCCAAACAGCAAAATAAAACATTGGGCTTGAAGAAAGACCAATGTCAATTAAATCTGCTCCTTCCATTAAAATTCCCTTTTTTAAGCTTGAAAAAAGAGCCGGAGAAGAAGCCCGATTGTCTCTACCAACAACAATTTTTAATTTTTTTTGCTGATTTCCTTTTCTTAAAAACCTAACAAAAGCTTTTCCCACTAGTTCAGCACTCTTTTTATTAAGTTCTTTGGGGTAAACCCCTCGAACATCATAGGCTTTAAAAATATTGGGATTAATTTTTATCATACTTTAACTTAACAAAAAAATTGACATTTTGAAAGACATAGTTAAAATATATAATATGCCCGAGAAAATAAATTATGAATTGACAATTTTGGTTTCTCCGGAATTAAACCAAGAAGAAGCCGAAGATTTTTTAAAAAAGATTGAATCTTCAATTTTAGGAATTGGAGAAGTTTTAAGGTCAAAGAAACCCAAAAAAATAAATCTCAGTTACCTTATTAAAAACAGAGACAAAGCTTTTTTAACAGTTACGGAATTTAAGACTGAACCTACTCAGATTGAGACTTTGAAGAGCCAACTTGAAAAAGAAAAAGATATTTTGCGATTTTTATTGATAAGAAGAAAAGAAACTCAGAAAAAAATTAAAAGAAGAAAAATAAAAAAAGAAGAACAACCAAAAATAAAAGTACTCAAAGAAAAGAAAAAGGTCGAATTAGACCAAATTGAAGAGAAATTAGAAGAAATTTTAGAAGAATAATATTTATGAATTTAAATAAAGTTTTTATTTTAGGCAATTTAACCCGGGATCCGGAAAGAAGAAATTTACCGTCGGGTCAACCAGTTACTTCTTTTGGAATAGCTACTAATCGCTTTTTTAATGACAAACAAGGTCAAAAACAGCAAGAAGTTGAATTTCATAATGTTACTACTTTTGGGAGATTAGCGGAAATTAGTTCTCAATATTTACAAAAAGGCTCTTTGGTTCTTATTGAAGGAAGATTAAGAACTAGTTCTTGGCAGGATTCTTCGGGAAACAAACATTTTAAAACTGAAATTATTGCCAACAATTTACAACTTGGCCCAAGGAGAGCCACTCAGGAGCAAACCCAGACAAATTCTGATAAAGATATTCCGGTATCTGATAAAGATATTCCGGTAATAGAAGAAAATTCTAATTCTCCCACCAATCCTACAGGAGATGAAGATGAAAAAGAAGAAATCGACATAAGCAAGATTCCTTTCTAATATGCACTGTTATTTTTGTCAAAGAAATATAAAAGAGATTGATTTTCGGGATACTAAAACCTTGGAGAAGTTTATTTCGGCTGCCGGAAAAATTAAAGCTAGAAAAAAAACTAACTTTTGCTCTTTACATCAAAGAAGGCTGGCAGAAGCAATAAAAAGAGCCCGGTTTTTAGCTCTTTTGCCTTATACTAAAGAGTAAATTCCCGAGGTTTAATTTTGAGAATTTCCTATTTGGGCCTATAGTTCAAATGGCAGAGCACTGCTTTCGCATAGCAGAGATATGGGTTCAATTCCCATTAGGTCCACCGTGTCGCCTCCCAGCAGAGGCGTTTTTTTATTCTTCGCCTTCAGAGAAAGAGTAAGTACTCCTTCGGCTGAAAAATTTGACAAAATTGGTTAAGTTTGTAAAATAAAACCGGTTACTGAGAATATTTCTCAGTTTTAACAATTAAATAACTCTAGGAAGGAGAAGAAAAATGTCATACCTTTTTTTACGAGAAGATTTAGAAACGCTTGGTAAAAAAATCGAAGAAAATAAAACAAGACTGAAAGAGGCCTTAAAAAGAATTAGCGATAGCTGTAATGGAGGAAGTACTTGGCACGATAATTTTGATTTTGAGCAGGCCCAACGAGACGCTGCAATGTGGTCGATCCGAGTGCGAGAACTAGTTTCTATTAGAAATAATATGAAGGTAGTTTATCCGGAAGATTTCAGGAGCGATGAAGTAAATATTGGCCGAGTTGTTACGATTCAAGACAAAGATACGGACGAAATAAAAACGTTTCAGATCGGAAGCTTCATGGTTTTAGACGAGGAGCGAAATGCTATTTCTTATAATACTCCCTTGGCCAAAGCTATTATAGGAGCGAAAATTGGCGAGATTAGAGAAGTAGAGACAGCTCAAAATAAAAGAAAAGTCAAAATTATTGAGATAAAATAAAAAACGCGAAAGATTAAGGAACTTTCGCGTTTTTCTTTTTCAGAGAATTTAATTATTTATTGATTCAGCTTTAATAGAACAATGAGTTCAAAGGCTTTTTCAAGAACCTTCTTTGTTTTTTTGGTGAGATTATATTTGTTAATTTCGTTTTTGTTTATCCAGGCAAATGTCTGATGCTCAGGGCTTAATTTTACTTCGGAACCATCTGCTGGTTTTACTAAAAAGTTTATCTGGGTAGAATCTCGAATTTCATTTTGTTTTTTAATTTGGTAATCGAAAACCGAAAAAGGCATTATAATTTCGATATTAAGTCCAGTTTCTTCCATTATTTCACGCCTTAAAGAATCTTCTGATGATTCTAAGGATTCTCTTTTGCCACTTGGTAGTTCCCACATATTTGGATAGATACCTTCATTTTTATTACGTTGGAGGATTAAAATTTTGTCGTTTTTCGTTATTACACCGGCTAAAACTATTTTTTGAATAATGTTTTTATTCATAATAAATCACGATAATTATTAATTACTTTTTTAATTCCACGAATATAAGCATCAACAATTTTTAAATCTTTTTTAAATGCCCAAACTGGAATCTTAATTGCATTTTGGTAAAACTTTTCTGCCTTAGGAAAATCACCAGGTTTATAGGAAAAGGGGCTTGTTTTATAGACAGGAAACAATTCGCTTGGATTTTGGAAAAGAGGAAAGAGGTTTAAGGGTGAAGTTGAACCGGGACGGTCTATTTCAGTTAATCCTTCTGCTTGGAGGGCAGCGAAAAATTTTTCTATAGGTAAATTTTCTAACTCCTCTGGTTTATATTGGAAAACAAAACTATACCATGATGATTTAATATTAGATGGAATTTTAGGCAAAGCAACACCTTTAATTTTATTTAATTCTTTAATAATTTTTTTGGCAAAGAAACTTTTTTTTGCTAAATATTTATCTAAATTTTTAAACATCTCAAAAGCTATCGCAATTGCTAAAGGATGGGCTCTGTATTTTAACCCCATTCCCGTTACAGCGTATTTATAGAGAGAGTGATTTTTAGGAATTTCCTGTTTGCACCGTTTATTATAATGTCCTAAAAGTAAAGCTTTATAATAGAACTCTTTGTTATTGGTTGTAAGAATTCCCCCCTCTCCGCCACTAACATTTTTAGGACCCTGTAAACTCCAAGCTGCCAAATCGCCGAAAGAACCTACAACCTTACCTTTGTATTTTGCACCATGAGCATGGGAACAATCTTCAAAAAGTAATAAATTATTTTCTTTACAGATTTTTACGATTTTATCCATCTGGCAAGGAATTCCCCACATATGAGTTATTACTACCCCTTTTGTTTTTGAGCTTATTTTCTTTCTAATTTCCTTAGGGTCAATATTGCCGTTTTCATCAGAGTCGCATAGTACTGGTTTGGCGTTAGTAAAAAGAAGAGGTGTAACAGTAGCAAAAAAAGTATAAGCTGGACAAATTACTTCATCTCCCTTTTTCAATCCGGCAGCTACAAACATTGAATGGATAGCATTTGTTCCAGAATTAAATAAAAGAGCATATTTTCTATTGTGGTATTTAGCAAAAGAATTTTCAAAGTCCTCAAAAATACCACTTCGGTCGTAAATAGAAATGCTTTTGTAAAGTTGTTTTGTAACTGCTCTTTCTATCTGTTTAGTAATTACTGGCCAGATAAAATGAGGAGTTTTTTTATTAATCGTTTTTGGTCCGCCTAAAATAGCTAATTTCGTCTTCATAAATTAAGTAAGTCTTTTGGGTTGACATATTGCTGTATATCTCTTGATTTATAAGCTGCTTCGATAAAAGCTAAGTGATTAAAATGAAATTCTGGGCTAGAAATATTTTCTTTTTCGTTATGAATTACCTTTACAAAATATTCAAGCTGGTCTTGGGCTGCTGATGGCCAACTATATTCTCGTTTAAGCGATTCTTGTAATTGTCCTTTTGACGAATAACGTTCAATCTTTCCTCGTTCAATATGAATAATCCCCCTTGTACCATATACGTTAAAATGTTCTTGTTTTGGTGGAATAACTCTTGAAATAAGCAACGAGCCCCAGAGATTTCTTTTTTCGTATTGGAAAATAACCTGAGCCGTATCTTCGGCATCATAAACAATATTCTCTTTTGCTCCTGATGACATTTCAGCAAAAACTTTATAAGGCAATCCAAAATACCACATTAAAAGGTCAATTATATGGTATCCCATGTCAATTAGACATCCTCCTGACGATTCTTTTTTACCGCGCCATCCTTTATAAGGTTCTTTTATAAAAAAGGTATATTTTGCTTCAATGTAAAATGGCTTCCCAATTTTATCGATTAGTTGAAAAAAAGTTGAATAAATAGGGTTAAATCTTCTTTGGAGGGTAGTTGTAATTTGGGTTTTATTTTTTTCAGCAATACTTTTCAATTCTTTGGCTTCTGATAAAGATACAGCAAACGGCTTTTCTTTAAGAACGTGAATTTTGTTTTCAAGCGCCTTTTTTGTAATTTCATAATGGATGTAATGGGGCACGGCGATAATAACAAAATCTAGTTTTTGATTCTTTAATAGGTCATCAAAATTATTATATCCTTTGATGTTTTTATTTTCTTTTATGAAAGAATTTAATTTTTCTTTATCAATTTCAACGACACCAACCAAATCAACATCTTGAGATGCTTTAATAGCTGGAATATGGTCTTCTAAAGATTGATGGCCGAGACCAATGACTCCAACCTTTAATTTTTTATTTGTTGTTTTCATATCCAAATATGTTAACAAATTTAACCTTCTATTGCAAACTTTTCATTTGTTTTATTTTATCTAACCACTTTTTTTATGTTATAATTACAAGTGAAGAAAAAATTCAAGAATTTATTCTTGAATTTCGACCGAACGAAGTAATTTCAAGGTTCTACGAGCAGAGCGAGCAGGTTCTTACCTCCGAACAAAGTGAGACAAATTAAATGAGTTTATTCATTTAATTTGCGAACGAGTGAGGAGGCAAGGTTCTGCCGAAGGCAGGTTCTTATAATAGAAAAATGTGAAGGGTTAAGATGGCTGAAACAATAAAAAAAATTTTAAATATGTTAAATCCCTTTGGGGAGTGTAAAAAATACCGGATTTCTCTTTGGCAGTGTCCTCCCTTTCTTTTTGTTTTAATGGGTTTGATTATTATTGGAGTAATTATTGCTACTTACTTTATAGCTACTTTAAGAATTGATGACCCCAAAATAGTTACTTTAATTGTTTTAGCCATGGCCGCAATTCTGATTGTTATTGATTATATTATAACCAGAAGTTTTGAGAGAATAAGCGAGGCAAGTCGAATGAAAACAGAATTTATTGATATTATTTCTCATCAGTTAAGAAGCCCCTTAGTCAATCTTAAATATTCTTTAGAGGTTTTAATATCTAAAAAACACGGAAAAATTTCAAAAAAAGAATTAGAATATTTTAAAATTTTAGATGAGAATATCAAGATAATGGGAAACTTAATAAATAATCTCTTGCTTATTTCTCGAATAGAATCAGGAAAACTACCTTTTAAAAAACAAGAATTTTCTCTATCAGAGTTAACCAAAGAGATAATTTTGAAATTTAAACCTTTTTCTGAGGCCTCAAATGTAAAAATTAAATTAAAAGCTAAAAAAAATCTGCCCAAAGTTTTTGCCGACCCTTTTTGGTTGAGACAAATAATTAAAAACCTTTTAGATAATGCTATTCGTTATATAAAACAAAAAGGTGAAGTTGAGGTAAAGATTAGTTCAAAACCTAAAAAGCTTTATTTCAAAATTTCTGATACTGGGGTGGGAATTCCCAAAAGTGAGCAAAAATATATTTTTCAAAAATTCTTTCGTTCAAAGAATATCTTAAAATATCAAACCCGTGGCTCCGGGCTTGGTCTTTATATTTCAAAAAGCATCTTGGAGTTAATGGGAGGCAAAATTTGGTTTGAATCCAAAGAAAGAAAAGGAACTACCTTTTACTTTATGTTGCCAATTAAAAAATAGGAGAACAGTTCCCATATGAGGACAGTTCTCAAAAAGGTCTAACCATAATCTAAATATTATGAAAACAATATTATTCATTGAAGATGAATCAGTTCTACAAAAGACTTTTAGAGATGTTTTGGAAAAAGAAGGTTATAAAATAATAACTGCTTTAGATGGTGAGATTGGTTTAAGATTAGTTAAAGAGAAAAAGCCGAATCTTGTTTTATTAGATCTTGTTTTACCAAAAATGGACGGATTTGAAGTTTTGAAAGAATTGAAAGAGAATAAAGAAACAAAAGATATCCCGGTAATTATTTTAACTAATCTTGAAAAAAGTGAAGATGTGGATAAAGCTTTGGAGCTTGGAGCTACAACTTATTTAGTTAAAGCAAATTACGAACTGAAAGAAGTGGTGGAAAAAGTAAAAAAAACCCTTAGAGAATAAAATCACGAAACATGCGGGTAGAACCTCAACAATTAAAAGCCTTTATGCTTGATGCTGGTTTAATTAAGGAGAGTCAGTTTGACAAGGTTCTAAAAGAAGCTCAAAAAAAAGACAAAAAAATTGAAGAACTTTTAGTTGAAAAAAATCTAATTCCTCAAGAAGACCTGATAAGACTTGAGGCATATATTTTGGGTATTCCTTTTGTCAATTTAGAAAAGGAAAAAGTAGACCCTAAAGTTTTAGAAATTATCCCCGAACCAATTGTAAGGTCACACAATATTGTGGCTTTTCGAAAGAAAGGCAAGAATCTGGAAGTTGCAATGCTTGATCCAGAAGACCTAAAGACCATTGAATTTATTAAGAAAAAAGCCGACTTGAAAATTTTGCCGAGATTAACCACTCCTAAGAGCATTAAAAATGTACTCTCCCAATACCAGGAAACTCTTCAAACTGAGTTTGGAGAGATTATAAAAAAGGAGGCAGTTGAGATAAGGAAAGTTCCGGAAAAAGAAGAAGAGAAGAAAGCAGATTTAGAGAAGAAAGCTCAAGAACTACCAATAATAAGAATTGTTGATACTCTTCTTAAGCATGCAATTCTTCAAAGAGGTTCTGATATTCATATTGAGCCAATGGAAAAAGAAGTTTTGATTAGATACCGAATTGACGGAATTTTACACGATGCCATGACCTTGCCTGTCACCACTAAGTCGGGAATTGTAGCCAGAATTAAAGTTTTAAGTAAATTGAAATTAGATGAACACCGCCTGCCCCAAGACGGCCGTTTTAAGATAGAAACCGAAGATTACAGATATTCTTGCCGAGTTTCAATTCTGCCGGTTTTCAATGGAGAAAAAGTTGTAATAAGACTTTTAGCCGAAACTGCAAAAGGCTATACCCTTGAAGGATTGGGTTTAAGAGGGGCGGACTTAGAGAGCGTAGAGAGAGCTCTAAAGAAACCAGTAGGAATGATTTTGATTACCGGTCCTACTGGTTGTGGTAAAACAACAACTTTGTATTCAATGATGGAAATTTTAAATGTTCCAGGAGTGAATATTTCAACCATAGAAGACCCAATAGAATATAGAATGCCAAGAGTAAATCAGACCCAGGTTTATTCAAAAATTGGTTTAACTTTTGCTTCGGGACTTCGGTCTTTGTTAAGGCAGGACCCAGATATTTTGATGGTTGGTGAAATTAGGGATGAAGAAACTGCTTCCTTGGCCATTAATGCTGCTTTAACCGGCCACCTTGTTCTTTCTACTCTTCATACAAATTCAGCAGTTGGGGCCATACCTCGATTAATTGATATGGGGGTTGAACCGTTTTTATTATCTTCTACCTTAAATTTAGTTTTAGCTCAAAGATTAATTAGAAGATTGTGTGAAGAAAAGGAAAAATACAAACTAAAGGAAACTGAATTGAACAACTTAAGCAAATATTGCGATTTAAAAAAGATAGAAGAGGTATTAAGAAATGAGAAAATCTTGAAAGAAAAACAAGCTTTAAAGAATATTGAATTTTATCGACCCAAATCTTCAAAAGAGTGTTCCGAGGGTTATAGAGACAGGATTGGAATTTTTGAAATTTTGGAAATTTCAGAATCTATAAAAGAACTTATCCAAAAAAGGGCAAGTACTGATGAGATTCAAAAAAGAGCCCAGAAAGAAGGAATGCGGTTGATGATTGAGGATGGATTTTGCAAAGCAACCCAAAAGATTACCTCAATTGAGGAGGTTTTAAGGGTAATTATTGAATAATGCCTAAATATTTTTATAAAGCCAAAAATCTTCAAGGAAAAGAAGAATCAGGAAGTTTGAGTGCTAAAGACAAACGTCATTTAGCCGGAATCCTTCATCGGAAGGGATATTTTTTAGTATCAGCCGAAGTTGAAGGAGAAATTGAGGAAACAAAAAGCGAAAAATTTCAAATTTCAAAGTTTGATTTACTCAAAAAGTTCAGCCGAGTCTCCCTGACTGAAAAATTGTTTTTTACCAGAAATCTTGAGGTAATGATAAAAACCGGTGTCCCCTTGCCTCGAGCTTTCAGAATTTTATCAGCCCAAATTAAAAGTGAAAAATTTAAAAAAGCTTTAATAGGAATTTCAGAGAGAATAATTAAAGGAGAAAGTCTTTCTAAAGCCATGAGTTTTTTTCCTGATGTTTTTTCTGAGCTATATCAAGAAACTTTGAAAGTTGGTGAGGAAACTGGTAAATTGGAATACAGTTTACAGGTCTTAAGCAATCAGATGGAAAGAGAACACAATTTAAAATCCCAGATTAAAACAGCCATGGTTTATCCAATAATGGTTTTGTGTGTAACTCTTCTTATTGGAGTATTGATGATGATATTTGTTGTTCCAAACCTTAAGACAGCATTTGAAGAATTAGGCGTTGAACTCCCTTTTACCACCCAGGTTATTCTTTCTTTGGCTGATTTTTTAAGCGAGAAATTTCCTATTGCTATTTTAATTATAGTTGTTTTAGTTTTTGGTTTAATTTTAGCATTAAGAAGTAAGAAAGGGGGAAAGTTCAAATCAAAAATTTCTTTGAAAATTCCTATTATATCTAAAATTATCAAACAAGTTAATTCTGCTCTAACCCTAAGAACCCTTAGTTCTCTTCTGAAATCAGGAGTACCGATTGTTCGTTCTCTGGAAATAACCTCTGGAGCTTTAACTAATTTTTATTTTAAAAAATCATTAAAAGAAGCAGCCGAGCTTATTGAAAAGGGGCAAAAGCTTTCCCAAATCCTTAAGCCCTATGCCGACCTTTACTCGCCCATGGTCTTGCAAATGATAAAAGTTGGGGAAGAAACAGGTGCAACTTCTGAAGTTTTAGAAAAATTAGCTGAGTTTTATGAAGAAGAGACAAGAAATGCGACTCAAAAACTCTCTTCATTTATTGAACCGGTTCTTATTCTATTTGTTGGAGGAATAGTCGGATTTTTTGTAATTTCAATGATGCAGCCAATGTTTAGCATAATGGGAGGAATGTAATTAAAATTATGAAAGGTCTTAGTCTAATTGAATTATTAGTGGTTATCGGAGTTTTGATTATTTTAGCGGCTGTTGCTATTCCGGCTGTTTACAATTTTCAAAAAGAATCAGATTTAAATGATAATACCAGAGGAATTATTAATACTTTAAAATTGGCTCGAAGTAAAACATTAGGTTCAGAGGGAGCCAGCCAATGGGGAGTTTATTTTACTACTTCAACCATTCCTCATCAATATATTTTATTTAAAGGAGCAAGCTATTATTCTCCTCGTTCTACTTCTTCAGATGAGGTTTTCAAACTCTCAAAAACAACCGAATTTTCTAAAATAGATTTAGCCGGAGAGAAAGAAGTGGTTTTTAATCGACTAACCGGTGAAACTTACCAAGCCGGTAAGATTTTTTTGAGATTAAAAGAAACTCCTGCCAAATTGAGAATAATTTATATTAAAGATTCCGGGCTAGTAGGACTAAGTACCTCTTCTATTTCTAATGAAGAGTGACTGTTATGGCAATAAATAAAAGGCAAAATTCAAAAGGAGTAAGTTTGCTTGGACTTTTAATAGTTGTTGCCATTATTACGACTGGCTTGGTTTATCTTTTAGGAATATTTAGTTTTTCCATAAGGATTGCTGGGTCAGAAAAACAGCTCAGCCAAGCAAATTTTATAGCTCAGGAAGCTATGGAGGGAGTGAGAAATTTCAGGGATGGAACAAATTGGCAAGAAGATGGATTGGGAACATTGATTACCTCCATCAGCTATCATTTAGAAAAAACAGGTATTCCCTTAGAATGGATTCTTTTCCCTGAGGAAAAAACAACAAATGGTTTTAAACAAATAATTATTTTTGATGATGCTAGACGTAATCTAAATGATGATATTGTGGAGAATGGAGGAGAGATTGATTCCAATACCAAAAAGGTAACTGTTTCTGTATCTTGGACTGAGAGAGGAAAACCTTATCAAATAGAGTTGATCACTTTTTTAACTAATTGGCAAGAATGAAATTAAACAACAAGAGACAAGCGAAAAGAGACAAGAAAAAGGGTTTTACTTTACTTGAGATGTCAGTTTATGTTGCAGTTTTTTTAATTATCACTGTAGTGATTTATTCATTTATTGTTTGGCTTACCCATTCCAATATTAAAGCTCAGGCAATAAGAGAAACCTTAGATAGTGTTAGTGGAGCTATGGGAAGAATGATTTATGAAATAAGAAGTGCCCAAAGCATTTATAGTCCAACTGCCACCTCAAGCCAACTTTCATTAGAAACCCTTCATTATTTACCAGAGGGACAATCTTCTACTTCTATTGATTTTTTTCTCTGTGGAACTGCTTCCACCACCCTTTGTCTTAGAAAAGAATCTCAAGACCCCATTGCCTTAACCTCAGACAAAGTAGAAATAAAAAATTTAAGTTTCAGCCAAATTGCCACTGCCACCACCAGTCCATCAATCCAAATCAGCCTGGAAGCAAGTTATAAAAATCCTTCTGATTTACCTGAATACCGGGCTTCAGTCAATGTAACCTCTACTGCCTCCTTGAGGACATTTCAAAAATGAAATTTAGCAAACAATTGAAAATCAATAATTTCAGTAGTCAGAAAGGTTTTGTTGCTCTTATTATTTCTATTTTAATTTTAGGAATAATGATAACTATTGGAGTCAGTATTACTACTTTAATCATAGGTCGTCACCAGATTTCAGCTAACATTCTCAAATCTAATCAAGCTTATTTTGCAGCTGAGGCTGGAATTGAAGATGCTCTTTTGCGATTGGTAAAAAATATGGATTGGACTTCAACTTCTACTCCTCTAAAAGTTGGTCAAGCCACTTCTACCACCGGGATATCAGAAATTCTTGGTGGGGCAAGAACCATTACTGCTCAGGGTAATTTTAGGGATGTAATAAGAAGGGTCAGAGCAGTTTATGAAATCTCAACTGAGGAAATCTCTTTTTATTACGGTGCTCAAGTAGGAGAGGGAGGGATAATAATGGATGACGGAAGCACTATAGATGGTAATGTTTTTTCAAATGGTAATATTGAAGGTACGGGCAACCCTGAAATTACTGGGACAGCTAAGGTAGCAAAAACCGGAAATTATATTGATGGGATTACGATTGGAGAAGACGCTTTAGTAGATATTTGCAAAAATTCTAATATTTCAGATACTTTAACTTGTGCCAATAACATCAGTTGTAATGCTTCTTTTATAGAGCCCCTGACCGAAGAAATTGCCACTGGCACTATGACTATTTCTCAAGAACAGATTAATAAATGGAAAAACGATGCCTCTTCAACTATTTTTACAGGAGATTACGTTTTAAAAGGACAAGACCAAGTTTTTCTGGGACTCCAAAAAATTGAAGGGAATTTAATTCTTCAAGACAAAGCTAAACTTTATAGTACCGGAACTATTTGGGTTACTGGTAATATTACTGCCACAAATACTGCCGAAATAAGATTAGATAAAGATAGTTTCGGTTCTCTTAGTGGAGTAATTATCAGTGACGGCATAATTACTCTCAAGGATTCCGGAAAAGCTTTAGGAACTGGAGAACCTGGAAGTTATCTTTTACTTATTTCTACTGTTCCTGGCGAGCCAGCTATTACCATCCAAAATTCAGTTGAAGCAGATATTCTCTATGCTCAAAATGGCTGGATTGTGGTTCAGGACACTGCTGATGTAAGGGAAGTTGGTGGATACGGAATTCATTTAAAAAATAATGCTAAAATTATCTATGATATAGGCCTTGAAGACGCATCTTTTTCTTCGGGTCCTGGTGGCTCTTGGCAAGTAACAAGTTGGGAAGAGATAGAGTAAATGCTATAATTGCAAGTGAGGAAGAAAAAGAAGAATTCATTCTTCTTTTTCGACCGAACGAACAATTAGCTAAGCGAAGCGAAAGCATAATTACAAGTGAAGAAGAAATTCAAGAATTTATTCTTGAATTTCGACCGAACGAAGTAATTAGAAGGTTCTGCGAGCGAAGCGAGCAGGTTCTTATAATTGTAATATATGTTCAACATCATATCTCAAAAAACTGAAGCTTTTGGTCTTGACATTTCAGACCTTTCCTTAAAGATAATTAAACTTGATAAAGCCAAATTAACTTCTTTTGGAGAAACAAAAATACCTCTAGGGATTATTAAGGAAGGAGAAGTAAGGGATAAAGAAAAGTTGTCTCAGATTATTGAAAAGGCAGTCAAGGAAGTTAAAGGAAAAAGATTAAAAAGTAAATACGTAATTCTGTCTCTGCCAGAAGAAAAATCTTTTTTAGATGTTTTTCAGATACCTTTAATGAAAAAAGAAGAGGTTGAATCAGCAGTGAGATTTGAAGCTGAAAACCATATTCCTATTCCTTTAGATGAAGTCTATTTTGATTTTAAACAGATTCAATCAATTTTTAATCAAAAAAAATATCAGGAAGTTTTAATTAGTGCCTGTCCAAAGAAAATTGTTGATTCTTATGTTGAAGCAGCCAAAGGAGCAGGACTTCAACCCCGAGCATTAGAGATTGAATGTTTAGCAATTATCCGGGCTTTAATCAAAAAAGAAATTTCCAGCCGTCCTCTATTAATAATTGATTTCGGAGGAACCAGAACAACTTTTATTATATTTTCGGGAAAAAGTTTGCGATTTACCTCAACTATCCCTGTTTCCTCTCAAAAATTAACTGAAAGTATTTCCAAAAATTTAAATCTTGATTTAGTCAAAGCCGAGAAATTAAAAATAGAGCAGGGCCTTGAAGGAAAAAAAGAAGTATTTGAGGCAATGATTCCCTTTTTAACTGATTTGATTGAACAAATAAAAACTCATTTGGATTATTATCAATCCCACGAAAAAAAAGAGGAAATTAAACATTATGGCAAAGAAGTAAAAAAAATCTTACTCTGTGGCGGGGGAGCAAATCTTAAAGGTCTTATTAATTTTTTGGAAGGAAAACTTAAATTGGAAGTTGAATTAGGCAATCCCTGGTCTAATATTTTAAAAGAACCATTAAGAGAAGTTCCGGAAATGAGTTTTAAAAAATCTCTTGGTTACACAACAGCCTTAGGTTTGGCTCTAAGAGGATGATATGTTTATTAATCTTTTACCGCAAAAACAAAAAAGAGAATTAAAAGAAGAGGAAATTTGGAAAAGGGTTTTTATAATTTTGATTTTTATTTTAATTTTTATTATTTTTTTAATTTTAATTTTATATTCTCTCAAACTCTATATAATTTCAAAAAATGAATCTTTAAAAACCGTTTTAGAGCAGAAAGAAGAAGAACTTAACGATCCTCAATTTCAGAATTTCAAAAAACTAATTATTGAAACCAACCAAGAACTTTCTAAAACTCAGCAATTTTGGCAGGAGCAAATTTTAGTTATCCCTTTTTTTGAGAAAATTTCTGCTCTAACCCCAGAATCAATCTATTTTAAAAGCTTTTCTTTTCAAAAAATTTCTCAAGAAATTACTTTTGCTCAAATCCATTTGTCAGGTTGGGCAGCAAACCGAGAGGATTTGTTTTATTTTAGAGAGGAGCTTAAAAAAGAAGAAAGTTTCAAAGAGATTAGTTTTTTGCCAAGCTCCTGGATAGAATCTACCAATGTTAATTTTTCCTTAAGTTTTAAATATGATTTCAAGTGAGAACAAAATTTACCTTATTCTAATTGTTTGGATGATAATCTTTGGTCTTTTGTTAAGATTTGGCATTTTCTCTTTGGCAAAAGAATTAAATAGGACTTCTGAAGAGTTTGCTTTTCAGAAAAAAGCCTTGGAGTTATTTCAACTTCGAGTTGAAGATTTTAAAAATTTCCAAAAAAATTATTCTTTTTATCAAACAATCATTAAAAAAATAGAGAATTCTTTTGTTAATCAGGAAGCACCTGTTAATTTTATTAAATTTTTGGAAGAAGAAGCGGAAAATTTAAACCTCTCAAAAGAAATCTCTCCCTTAAGTATTCCTCAAAGAGAAACTGATCCCTGGCTTCCGGTCGCTTTTTCAGCGGCTTTAGGTGGCCCTTTTTCAGATTGCTTGAAATTCTTGGAAAGATTAGAACAAAGTCATTGGCTGATTGAAATTTCCCAATTAAACATTAAAAGAATAGAAAAAGAAAAGGGGAAGCAAAAATTTGAAGGTCTTTCTCCAGGAGAAGTTACTTTTGATATTACTTTAAAAACTTTCTCAACTGAGAAAGTAGAGGATTAAGATGGATATAAAAATTGATAAAATTAAAAAACTTTTAATTAAACTTTTAAACAAGTTCTGGCATAATTTGTTTTTAATACTGATTTTTCTTTTGCTCTTGGATTTAATTTTGGGAGGAATTTTCTTTCAGAAATTTTATCTGGGAGCTCGAGAAAAAGAACCCCAAATAATTCTCCCCTTAAAGATTAATCAAGTTTTATTAGAAAAATTTTCTTTCCAGTATTCAAAAAGAGAATCTATTTTTAAAGAAAGCGAAGAAAAAGAGTATCCCGATCCTTTTCAAGGAATAATCGCTGAAGAAATTGACTAAAGGGAAATTTTAGGGTAAGATTCTTATTTGTCTGTCCCCATGGCTTAATTGGATAGAGCAACTGCCTTCTAAGCAGTAGATTCCAGGTTCGAATCCTGGTGGGGACACATTGTGGTGGTCGTAGCTCAATTGGTAGAGCGCTTCGCTGTGGCCGAAGCGGTTGCCGGTTCAAATCCGGTCGGCCACCCAAATTTTTGCACCTTTCATCAACCAATAAAAAAAAGGGAAAATATGGAATTTGGAGAGTTTAATCAGAATCCAGGATTGCTGCTCACAGTAATAGGATGTATTTTATTCGCTATCTTCTTTGTGGGTCTTTTCTTTATCATTATACGGGGCATAATGCAACGTCGGCAATAGTAGGCCAGTTAGGTCAATGAATTTATGATCTACAATGGGTGTCTAAATAGGTGCCCCTTTTTGTTTCTATTATTGACAGTTCTCAATTATCTAAAAAAGCTCTACAACTGAAATCATAATTGTAGAGCTTTTTATTTTTATCTTCTTTCACCAAGGACAGTTTTTAGGAATTTCTTTTTTCCGTTTCTTAAAATTTTCAAGGATATTTTTTGTCCAACTTGGAACTGGACCAAAATTTCCGAGAGGGATTGTTCAGGGCTAATCTTCTTATTTCCTATTTCTAAGATTATATCTGATTCTTTTAAACCAGCCCTATCAGCTGGACCCCCGGGGACTACCGCCTCTTTGATGCCGGATTGAACCTCAGGTTCTGAAATTACCAGAACCCCAAAATCTATTGGGAGATTAAATTTTTCTTTTAAATCTTTAGTTATTGGAACATATCTTACGCCCAAAAATGGCTGGCGAATTCTACCGTATTTTTTTAATTCTTCTAAATCCTTTTTGGCATTGTTAATCGGCAGGGCAAAACCAATGTTTTCTGCTCCAAAAACCATAGCCACGTTTATCCCAATGGCTTTCCCTTCAGCATTGATTAGAGGACCGCCGGAATTACCAGGATTAATAGCTGCATCAGTTTGAATTAATCCCCGCAATCTTGTTCTCTCCTGGGTAACATGGCTTTGAGCGGTAATCACTCGGCTTAAACCAGAAACAACGCCTGTTGAAACTGTATTTTGAAAAAGTCCCAAAGCATTGCCAATAGCAATTACTGTTTGACCCAATTCAAGTTTTGAAGAGTCACCCAGCTCGACAAAGGGGAAAGCAGTTTTAGTTTGTTCCGAAGAGATTTTTAAAATAGCAACATCATTTATTGCATCCCGAGCTAAAATTTCCGGCTTTAGTTTTTCTCCACTTTGCAAAACAACAAGATATTCTGCTTTTGTGTCCTCAATTACATGGCGGTTGGTTAAAACCATTCCTGACTTATTAATAATAAAACCAGAACCGCCCCCTATTTTTACCTTTTTCTTTTTTCGTTGTCCAAAAAATTGAGGTCCAAAAAATGGAGGACCAAAGAATTCCTGACCAAAAAAATTAGAAGGCGATTCAGAAAACTCTAAATATTTTGAACAGGTAATATTAACAATAGCCGGCAGAACCTTTTTAACTATTTTAACAATTGGAGACTTTTCTTGCATATATTTCTATTTTAACATAAAATAATCTAAATTGCCCCTGTAGTTCAATGGATAGAACAAGAACCTCCTAAGTTCTAGATATAGGTTCGACTCCTATCAGGGGCACAATTTAGATACACTTTTTCCTTGACATCTAGTAATCTATGTGTTAAGATAAATTGTTTTCAAAAATGAAAGCTCTTACTAGAATAGTCCTAGTACGAAACAGCACTTTAACAGAAAGGAAGAATATCTAATGGAGATAAAGAAAATCGCATTTGCCTGTTTCATCGGCGGCGCATTCTGCTGTGCAGTTGCACTGCTGTTTGCACCCGTCTACTGGTGGTTCGGTCTTATCGCGGGATTCGCGGGTGGCTACATTAGCTACGAGTTCCGCGAAGTCCGCAGAGCGGTTCCAATCGCTCTACGCGCCGCCAGAAAGGGAAGTATGAGTGCGTGGGAGAATACACTCACGAAAGCGCAAGTATGGTTCTCTCGGCCTCACCCTTTTTTCTATCCGTCGGCGATCGTGGTCGCCCCGCTATTCGTGTGGGGTTCGTATTACATTGTCCCGTGGGGTGTGCATGAACTGGGAGAGGCATCGCTCTTTCTCAAAATCTTCATTACCCCCATCTTCTTCGTCGAAGTGGCATTCTGCTTTTTCGTCCTCGCATGGATAGTTCTTGTTCCGCTTTTTACTTTCGCATTCATCGGTGCGAGAGCTGGTGAGCGGTGCTACTGGCAACCTTTCGTGATGGTTGGGGACAAAGAAGTGGAAGCGCACATTCAGAAGTTGGAGGAGAAAGGGTACCGAGAAAAACGGCTGACCTACCTGAACGTTCTGCGTTGGATGGTGATCGGTCTCAGGATTACCATTTTCTTCTTCGTCTGGACAATGTGGAAGCATTTCGCCATTGGTGCCTGGGCAATACTTCGCTTCTTCGCTCGGTTCATTTGGCATCTTTTCAGATTGATCCATTCAGAGAAGCGGGTGCTCTGCGCTATCGATGGGACGTTCGGCGGTGCCGTGAGCTACATTTGGCTTGTCTCGGCGTCCATGTCGTTCGCGGAGCAGGCAATGCTCGTGATCTTCGGTGGACTCCTCGGTGCAGCATTCGGCGTCGCGAACTGGGAAATCGTCTCCAAGCGAATCCTTCATGTCGTACCAACAAACGGTACATAACTATCATACCGGTGGTCTTGCAAGATTCTTTAAGAATTACAGACCACCGGTTTTTATTTAAAGAAGGAAAGAATTTGCCGCCAAAGAAAAACTTGAAATTGTTAAAGAAACACGGCTCGCCCCATTAAACCGGGCGAGCCGTGTAATCAGGTGGGTTTACCTTTCTAAAAAGATGACAGGCCCATTTTTTTTCTGACATTTTTCATTGTTTTTTCAGCAATAACCTGGGCTCTTTTTCTTCCGTCTTCTAAGGTTTTCTCTAAAAAAGCTTGATTAAGTTCAAACTCTTTTTTCTTTCTCCTGAAAGGTTCAAGTTTCTTAATTAAGAGCTGGGCTAATTTTTCTTTGAAAATTTGATAACCTTTGCCTTTAAATTCTTTTTCAATTTCCTTAATTGTTCTTCCAGAAAACAAATTGTAAATAGTTAAAAGATTTGAGATACCAGGCTTTTTTGAGAGATTATATTTAATTTCTTTTCCAGGGTCAGTTACCGCTGTCATTATTTTTTCTCTAATAATTTTGGGGTTATCGAATAAATAGAGACAACTTTTTGGAAATGATTTTGACATTTTTTTCTTGGGTTCGGTTAAAGCCATAATTTTAGCTCCGATTTCCGTAATTAAAGCCTTGGGTTCTATAAAAATCGGGCCGGCGGGTGGGTAACGTCCAAATCTCTGATTAAATTTTCTAGCAATTGTTCTAGTTAATTCAAGATGCTGGAGTTGGTCTTTTCCTACGGGAACAAGATTTGTCTGATAAAGCAAAATATCAGCCGCCTGTAAAACCGGATAATTTAAAAGGCCGGCATTAACATTTTTTTTAAATTGTTTCGTTTTTGTCTTATATTGAGTCATTCTTTCAAGTTCAGCCACCGGAGTAATAGTATTTAAGAGCCAGGTCAGTTCAGTGTGTTCCTTAACCTGAGATTGGACAAAGATGATACATTTTTTTGGGTCAAGCCCTACTGCTAAGAGCTCGGCGGCTAATTCAAAAATGTCTTTTTGAAGAGTTTTTGGTTCGCGAAGAACAGTTAGGGCGTGTAAATCAGCAATAAAAAAAACACACTCCTTTTTCTCTTGAAGTTCAATCCAGTGTTTAATTGCCCCTAAATAACTTCCAATATGAATTAAGCCAGTTGGCTGTATACCTGATAGAACTCGCATAATTTTAAACTTCTATAACAACCGGCAGTATTATTGGTCTTCGTTTTGTTTTGGAAAAAAGAAACTCACCAATTTTATTTCTTAATTCATCTTTAACATGAGTCCAATTAACTGCTCCACCTGAGCCGGCTGCTTTGTTTACGATATCAATAATTCTTTTCCTCGTTTCTTTTAAAAGTTCTTTTGATTCTCTTAAATAAATAAACCCTCTTGATATTATATCAGGAGAACCTTTAATCTTTCCAGCTTGCCTGTCTACAATAGCGATAATGACGAACATTCCATCCTGAGCTAAATTTTGTCTGTCTCGTAAAACTACTTCTCCAACATCTCCGATTCCCAAACCGTCAACCATCACATAATTTGAAGGCACTCTCTCTTTTGTAAGAGAAAGTGTTTTTTGATTCAAATTTATAACTTGCCCATTTTCAGCAATAACGATATTTTTTGGAGAGATACCTTCTTCTTCTGCCAGTTCAGCATGTTTTACTAACATTGAATATTGTCCGTAAATAGGCAGAAAGAATTTTGGTTTCATAATCCTTATCATTTCTTTCAATTCTTCCTGTTTAGCGTGTCCTGAAGCATGGATATCCATCATTTTGTAGTGAAAGACTTTAGCTCCTTGGCGGTGGAATTCATCTTTTAAAATCTGAACACTTTTCTCATTTCCGGGAACTATTGAAGAAGAAAAAATAATAGTATCTTCTTTCTTAATCTGAATAAATTTATGTTCATGATTGGCAATTCTCATAAAAGCAGCATCCTCTTCTCCTTGGGCACCGGTACAAATAACACTTATTTTTGAGTCAGGGAATTTACTGATATCTTTTGTTTTTATAAAAGTTCCCTTTTTAACCTTAATTTTTTTTAGAGTTTGAGCAACTTTGATATTAGTTTTCATACTGTATCCCTCAATTGCTACTTTTCTTTTATATTTTTCAGAGAGAGTAATTAATTGTTGAATTCGGTTAATAAGAGAAGCAAAAGAGGCGGCAATAATTCTACCTTCTACTTTTTTGAAAATTTTATCTAAGTTTTCAAAAATTGTTTCTTCGGAAAGAGAATGACCTTCTTCTTCTGCCCCGGTAGATTCAGACATTAAGAGTAAAATACCTCTTTGAGCAATCTTTTTTAATTTCTCAAAATTGGTTGGAGGTTCATTAACCGGCGATTCATCAAATTTAAAATCAGAAGTATGGATAATATTTCCGACAGGGGTCTTAATAAAAAATCCAAGATTGTCTGGAATGTTGTGATTTAATCTGAAAAATTCAATTTCAAACGGTCCTAATTTAATCTTAGAGCCGTCTTTTACTGTTTCTATCTCAGGTTGAGGTTGATTTGAAAAATCTTCCTGCCTTTTTAAAATCATACCTTTAGTTAAGGCACCGGTATATATTGGAATAGAGCCAATTCTTGGCAGGGTATAGGGAATAGCCCCAATATGGTCATAATGGCCGTGAGTAATGATTGTCCCCAGAATATCTTTTGTTCTTTTCTTTAAATAAGCACTATTGGGAATAGTACAATCAATTCCAGGCATATTTTCTTCAGGGAAACCAAGACCCATATCCATAATTAAAATCTTTCCTTGATATTCAAAAAGTATCATATTCCTACCGACTTCACCTTGGCCGCCCAAAGGAATTATTCTGAGATTTTGTTTTTGAGATTTTTCCATAATTGCAAGAGAGGAAGAAAATTGAAAGTTTACTTTCAATTTTCGACCGAACGAAGTAATTAGAAGGTTCTGTAAACTTAGTGAGCAGGTTCTTATTTTCGGAATATATATTTATACCTTGCCGAAATCAAGGTTCTGCCGAGCATTAGCGAGGCAGGTTCTTATAGTAGTGCGGGCAGGAGGATTTGCACCTCCACAGGATTTCTCCTACTAACTTCTGAAGCTAGCGCGTCTGCTGTTTCGCCATGCCCGCTTAGTCCTTTAAAAAATCCAAGTTTTTTGGAATGGATTTTTTTGGTTTTTCAAAACGAAGTTTGGGAATTTTTTTGTAATTTTTATTTTTAATCCAGCCCTTTTTAGTACAGTAATAACAAGCGCCCTGCATTTTTTCAAATAGCCGATAATTGCTTTTACAGTTTTCAGAAACCCAGTTTGCCATTTTTAAATCTTTTTTTGAAGGGTTAATAGTAACATGGCCGTAATAGGGAGGAATTATAGCCACCTCGCCCTTTTTGGCTTTTACTGCATAGACATCTTTAATCTGGTTACCATCACATTTCTGCATTAAAAAGATTGCTTGACCTTCAAGAACAATATAAACTTCTCCAAATTTTCCAAGATGTTCATGGCCCTTAGTTTTTGTAAACTCCTGACCCAACATTCGTGTAGGGATGATAGTAATATCATATCTTAAATCATTCTTTTTTTTAATATTCCTATACATATAATAGAATTCAAAATTAGGAGCTGTTTTTAACCATTTCTGGTCATAGAGAACTTTTTTCATGTTATTCAAGTAGCGAATATCTGGTTTTTTATTTTTTAAGTTTATTTCCATGCTCTTTTTGTTTTAATAAACCAATCTTCTATTCCCATAAATCTTTTTGAAGGTTTAGTGATTTTCTCAACTTTATAACCCTTTATTTTTGAGGAAAGAAAATAAAAGTAATCTCCCCTGACTAAAAATATTGCTGGTAAATCTTCCAGTAAAACTTCCTGAAATTTCTCTAAGCTTTCTTTTCTTTCTGTTTCATCCAATGTTTCTCTGGCTTTTTCTAAAAGCTTATCCGCTTCTCTTGATTGATAGCTGGTGATGTTCAATCCGGGATAGTCTTTTTGACTTGAATGCCAGAAAGAAAAAGGATCAGGTAAAGAGCCCAGAGCCTCTCCAAAGAGCAGCATTTCAAAATTTCTTTTAGCTAAAATATTTGTTTGAAATTCTCCAAGACTTACTTCTTTAATTTCGATCTCAGCTCCAATATCTTGCCAGTTCAGTTTTAAAATTTCAGCAATTTCTCTGAGGGGGAATTTATCAGAAGTGGTGAGGGTAAATTTTAAAGGGATAATTTCTTCCGGTTGTTCAACGCAGATTTTATTAAGTTTTTCTCTGGTCATTGGTTTAACGTCTCCAGTGCCTTTTTTCAATCCTATCGGAGTTAAGATTTCTGAAGCATATTTCTCCTGGAAGCGGATTACAGCCGCTTTTGTTTTTGAGCCAAAATAGCCGGTAACTTCTCCCTCTGGATAAACCTCCTTATCTTCGGCTAAACATTTTTGAAGTTCTCTTACATCCTCACCCCTACTACCATAGACTAAATTTCTTTTAAAGGGAAGAGAGACTTCTTTGACAACAACCTTCTCTCTTTTTCCAGTTTCTGGATTAATTTTAAAGCCTTCTTTTTCTAAAATCTCTTTTGCTTCATCAATATCAAAGTTAAAAATTTGGGAAGGAGATTCAAAATTGAAATAGTCAGCTAAGATGGGAGAATTAACTACTTTTCCTTCTCCTTCAAAGACCCTATCTAAGATTTCTTCTTTATTAACAGCAAAACTTAAAACTTTTCTTATTTTCTGACTTAAAATTTTTGAATCTTTGGAATTAAAAAATAGGGCAAAATATCTTGGTAAATCAATCCTATAGAAATTAAAACCTTCCTTTTTTAAAACATTAAAATATTTTGGGTCAGAAACTGAGAAGCCATCGATTTCACCAAGTCTGGCAGCTGCTGTTAACTCATCAAGGTTTTGATAAAAATAAAAAGAAATTTTTTTCAAAAAAGGCTTTTTATCATAAAATTTTTCATTCCTTTCAAAAGTTAATTTTTTTATAAATCCTGACTTATTCTCTTTTATTTCTTTTATCTTAAAAGGTCCTGAACCTATGAGATAATCTTTTAAAACAAAAGCCCAAGGAAAATTTTCCGGCGGGATATCTTGAAAAATATGTTTCGGCAAAATTTTTAAATGAGCTACTGTTTCCAAAAATGAAGAATATTTTTTTTGGAGACGAAAAATAATTTTATTATTTCCTTTTGCTTCAATCCTTATTCCCAGCCATTCAATCCTTAAAGGACTTTTATATAGAGGCGACTGGATTAATTCTATTGTAAAAATAATGTCTTCTAAAGTTAATGGTTTTCCGTCATGCCAGAAAACATTGTCTTTTAATGTGAACTCGTAATCTTTGCCGTTATTTTCAATTTGGTAATCACTGCTTAAATCCTTTACAATCTCTCCTTTCCCATCATACTTCAGAAGACCGGAGAACAAGATTTCAACTAAATCCCTATCTGAATCATTATTTGATAGATAAAGAGGATTAATAAATCTTGGCTGGCCAATTAACCCTTCTTTATATTCTCCGCCAAAAGTAGGCAGGACATGGGTATTTTTGAGGTAAAAATTGACATTAAGAAAAACTGCTGAAATAATCGCTAAACTAAGAAATAAAATAAAGAGATTTTTTTCTTTTTTGGAAAGAGAATTAAAAAATCTCTTCCATTGAGGAACACTCGGGAAATTATTGAAAAAAAAGGTTTTAATTTTTTTTAATAACCTCAAAATATAGAAGGGTTTAAATAATTAGGTTTAATAAAGAGAGAATGATAAACAAAGATGCTAAAACTATAGTAACCCAAAAAACTTTTTTCTCGAGACCTCTTTTTTTAGTGTAAAAACTTTCTCCTCCCTGACCGAAAGCTGAACCCAGGGCTGTCCCTCGCTGCTGCAATAAAATAAATGCAATTAAAAGAAAAGAAACAAGAATTTGAAAAATGAGAAAAATTTTTGTCATGTCTTAGAAATTCTTAAAGCAAGGAAGTTCATGATTAAAACTAAAAATGCTGTTCCCAAAAGAGGTAAAATACCAAAGATAACCAGGTCCGGGAAAAGAATATCTACCAGCCAGACTATTATTATATTGATGATTAATCCAAAAAGGCCAAAAGTCAAGATTTTCAAGGGAAGAGCAATCAAGTTAATGATTGGTTTCAAAAAATAATTAATTACTGCTAAAACAATTCCAGCCAGACCCAGAGTTTTCAGAAATTGTTCAGAGCCTCCTTTTACATATACTCCCGGTATAAGGAGAGTTGCTAAATAAAGAGCCAAAAAAGCAGCAATCAAATGCAAAAGAAATCTTTTCATTAGTTATAGCTTATCAATTTTTTTAAAGAAGTCAATCACAGCCATTGCCTAAGGCAATTCACCATCCGTTAAAACCTTGACAGATTATAAATTTAACTGTAAAACATAGATGTTCATTAAAATTAAAATAAGGAGATTTAAAAATGATGACAGAAGAAAGGGAGCAAAGAGTAAGAGAGCTCTGGCAGGAACTCTTAGAACAGGGACCAACCAGGGGTGATATTCGCTTTATCATTGAAAAAGTTAAACTCTTAAGAGGAGAAGCCTGGCAGAAACTCCTAAGCTGGGGACCAACCAATGATGACCTCTGCTATATCATCAAATATATTGAGTCCTTAAGAGAAGAAGCCGGCCAGAAACTCTTAAAACAGGCACCAACCAATGATAACATCCGCCTTATTATTAGGTCTGTTGAGTCCTTAAGAGAGGAAGCCGGTCAGAAACTCTTAGAACAGGGAGCAGCCAGGATTGACCTCCGCTGTATCATCAGATATATTGAACCCTTAAGAGAAAAAGCCAAGCGACTGCTTAAAGGACCACGGGAGGAGATTCTTAAAGAGATGCTTGCCCTCGTTCCTTAGCTTCCCTAGAAATGGCTGACTGAAATACTATTTTCAGTCAGCCATTTTTCTTTGGATTAAAATTTTTCAATAGACTTGACAAAATTTTCTTAAGCGTTAAAATTAGCAATTAAAGGTCATGACTGCTAAAAAATAAAAATATGGAAATAAAACCCTTATCAGATCATATTCTTATTGAGACAGTTGCTCAGAAAGAAAAAACAGAAACCGGTATTTTTCTCCCTCAGACAGCTGATAAAGAAAGACCAGAACAAGGCAAAGTTATTGCTGTTGGTCCTGGTAGAAGATTGCCTTCTGGCAAGAGGGTTCCTTTAGAAGTTAAAAAGGGAGATATGGTTCTTTTTAAGGAATATAGTCCAAATGAGATAAAGGTCGGTGATAAAGAATATTTAATTGCTAAAGAAGAAGATATTTTAGCAATTTTAGAATAATTATGGCTAAACAAATTGAATATTCAGAGGAGGCTCGGAAAAAAATGAAAACCGGGGTTGATAAATTAGCTAATGCAGTTAAAGTTACTATCGGTCCAAAAGGAAGAAATGTTGTTTTAGACAAAGGCTTCGGAGCCCCACTTATTACCAATGACGGTGTAACTATTGCCAAAGATATTGAATTAGAAGATAAAATCGAAAACTTAGGGGCTGAAATTATTAAAGAGATTTCTTCAAAAACAAACGATGTCGCCGGAGATGGAACAACTACGGCTGTTGTTTTAGCCCAGGCTTTAGCGACCGAAGGATTGAAAAATGTAACAGCTGGTGCTAATCCTTTGGCTTTGAGACGAGGAATTGAAAAAGGTTTAGAAGTAATTGTCGATGCTTTGAAAGAGCTTTCACAGAAAATAAGCCGGCGAGAAGAAATTGCTCAAGTTGCTACGATTTCAGCCGAAGATAAAGAATTAGGCAGTTTAATTGCTGAGGTTATGGAGGAGGCAGGAAAAAACGGGGTAGTTACAGTTGAAGAGTCAAAGACTTTTGGTATTTCCAAAGAAGTTGTCAGGGGTCTTCAATTTGACAGAGGTTATGTCTCTCCTTATATGATTACTGATTCTGAAAAAATGGAGGCTGTATTGGAGGATTCTTACATTTTAATCACCGATAAAAAGATTTCTTCTATACAGGAAATTTTACCAATTTTGGAAAAATTAACTCAAACCGGTAAAAAAGAATTGGTTATTATTGCCGATGAGATTGAAGGAGAAGCTTTGGCCACTTTGGTTGTCAATAAACTCAGGGGTGTCTTAAATGTTTTGGCAATTAAAGCGCCAGGATTTGGTGATAGAAGAAAAGAAATATTGGAAGATATCGCTGTTGTTACTAATGGTCAAGTGATTTCAGAAGAGAAAGGGATGAAACTTGATGCTGTCAAACTCGAAATGTTAGGCAGAACAAGGAAAATTATTTCTCAAAAAGAAAATACGATTATTTTAGGTGGCAAAGGAAAAAAAGCAGATATTGAAGCTAGGATTAATCAAATAAAGAACCAAATTGAGATTACAACTTCTGATTTTGACAAAGAAAAATTGGAAGAACGATTAGGTAAATTATCAGGAGGGGTTGCTGTAATCAAGATTGGTGCCCCAACTGAAATTGAACAAAAAGTTCGTCAGCATAAAGCAGAAGATGCCTTATCTGCTACCAAAGCTGCAATTGAAGAAGGAGTTGTTCCTGGCGGAGGAGTTGCTTTATTAAGAACAGCCGTTTCCCTAAACAATTTAAAATTAAAAGGAGATGAGAAAACCGGACTTAGTATTTTGAAAAGAGCATTAGAAGAACCTTTAAGGATGATTGCTCAAAATGCTGGATTTGAGGGCTCGGTTGTGGTTGAGCAGGTTAAAAAGCAAAAAGGCAATTATGGTTTCAATGCCCAAACTTTAGAATTTGAGAATTTAACGCAATCTGGTGTAGTTGACCCAACAAAAGTAGTAAGGTCGGCTTTAGAGAATGCTGTTTCTGGAGCGGCTATGCTTTTAACTACAGAGTGTGTGGTTGCTGAACAACCAGAGAAAAAAGAGGAAAAAATTCCTCCTATGCCAGAAGGATATTAAAGCTTAAAGGAAAATCTTAACCCAAAATCCTCTCTATTGATTCAGAGAGGATTTTGGGTTAGAATAAGATATATGAATTGTCCAGTCTGTAAAAAAAGTCTCCAAAAATCAATTTTTTATAGTATTGAACTTGACTATTGTCCTACTTGTCTTGGACTTTGGTTTGAACAAGATGAATTAAGGCAAGCTAAAGATGAAAAAGATAAAGATTTAAATTGGCTGGATATTGACCTTTGGAAAGAGGAAACAAAATTTAAAATTTCTAAAAATAAAAAAATTTGTCCTTCTTGTTCAGTTCCTTTTTACGAAATAAATTACGCTGATTCTGAGATTTCAGTTGATGTTTGTAATGTCTGCCAGGGGATTTGGTTAGACAGGGGAGAGTTTAAAAAAATTATTAATTACTTAAAAGAAAAAGGGGAATACGAGATTCTTAATAAATATCTCAAGAATTTTATTAAAGAAGGTGCGGAGATATTTATTGGTCCGGAAACCTTTAAATCTGAGGTTTCTGACTTTCTGACAATTTTAAAACTTTTGAATTATAAATTTGTAAGTCAATATCCGACAATCAGCAAAATAATTTCAATGTTGCCGCGGTGATAAAAGGTCGGGTAAGTTAAATACATATAAAATATATGGATTATCTTTATATAATTTTAATTGTAGTTGCTATAATTGTCGTTTGGTTTATCGTAATTTACAACAGTTTGGTTAAAAGAAAAAATCGAGGAAAAGAAGCTTGGTCAGATATTGATGTTCAGTTGAAAAGAAGGTACAACTTGATTCCTAATTTGATTCAGACAGTTAAAGGGTATGCGGCTCACGAAAAAGGAGTTTTAGAAAAAGTTACTCAAGCTCGAGCGAGAGCAATGGGAGCTCAAAGCGTGGAAGAAAAAGCAAAAGCTGAGAATATGTTGACTGACACCTTGAAATCCCTTTTCGCAGTTTCAGAAAATTATCCGGATTTAAAAGCTTCCCAGAATTTCTTAGAACTTCAAAGAGAACTGCGGGATACTGAAGATAAAATTCAAGCGGCTAGAAGATTTTACAACAGCAATGTCCGGGATTTAAGTATAAAGATTGAAAGTTTTCCTTCAAATATTGTTGCCAACATTTTTAAGTTTAAGAAGATGGAACTGTTTGAATTAGAAGAGGCGGAAGCGAGAGCAGTACCGAAAGTGAGCTTTTAAGAATTTTATGTCAACTCTCTATTCTCATGCCGAGTCCAACGTGCGTAAAACTTGGTTGCTCATCATCATTTTTTTAGTCTTTATCATTGCTTTGGCTTGGCTTTTCAGTTATATTTTGAACAGCCCGACGATTTTAATAGTAGCTGTAATTTTTAGTATTTTAATAAGTTTTGGAAGTTTTTGGTATTCAGATAAAGTTGTTTTAGCAATGACTCATGCTAAACCGATAGAAAAGAAAGATAACCCTGAGCTTTATAGAATAGTTGAAAATCTTTGCATTACAGCCGGAATTCCTCTGCCCAAAATTTATATCTTAGCCGAGAGCCAGTCAAATGCTTTTGCTACCGGCAGAAATGAAAAACATGCTGTGGTTGCCGTAACAACTGGACTTTTAGAAAAATTAGAAAGAACAGAACTTGAAGGAGTGATTGCCCATGAACTTTCTCATATTAAAAATAAAGATATGCTTTTACAAACAATGGTTGTTGTTTTAGCTGGAATTGTAGCTTTAGTTTCTAATTGGTTTTTAAGAATTAGTTTTTATGGAGGAATGGGAAAAAGAAACAAAGGTTCAGCAGGGATACTTTTAATCATACTTGGATTAATTGCTGCTATTTTAGCCCCGTTTGCTGCTTCAATTATTCGTTTGGCGATTTCTCGAAAAAGAGAATTTTTAGCTGATGCTTCAGGAGCTTTATTAACAAGATATCCGGAGGGATTAGCTGGAGCTTTAAAAAAAATTTCTTCTGACCTTACTCCAATGAGAGTTGCTAGTAATTCTACTGCTCATCTTTTTATTTCTTCGCCTTTTAAAGGAAAGCAGAACCGAAGTTGGTTTACAAAACTTTTTTTAACTCATCCGCCTGTTGAAGAAAGAATCCGGGCTTTGAGAGGAATGAAAGTCTAAAGGAAGGGTGCCAGAGCGGTTTAACGGAACGGCTTGGAAAGCCGTGACTTTTCGGAGTCTCGTGGGTTCGAATCCCACCCCTTCCGTATAAAAACCCTGTCTGGAATAAGTTCAGACAGGGCTTTTGATTTCTTGCTGTTACTTCTTTAGAACTTCAAGATAAGTTCTTTCATAATTGTCTACCATTTTCTCCAAACTAAAATTTTTTTCAATATGAGCTCGGCAATCTTTTGAATTTATTTCATTAATTTTTTTTAAAGCTTTTTTCAATCCCTCAATCCCTTGTTTTGGTTTGACTACAAAGCCAGTTTTTCCATTATTTACAAGTTCTGAAACAGAGCCTCTATCAAAGCCGATAACAGGAGTTCCGCAAGATTGAGCTTCAGCCATTATTAAACCAAAGGGTTCTTGCCAGTTGATAGTCATTAGGAAAGCTTTTGCTTTCTGCATCAATTTGGCAACCTGCCTTTTAAATAAAGGCTGCTCGAAAGAAATTGGCGCTATCCAGTTAATTTTTCTTGATAGATAGGGCTTAACATCTTTTTTAAAAAATTCCGGGTCTTCAACATTGCCAGCCAACAAAAGCTTTGAGTTTGTCTCTCTGGCTAATTTTATTGCCCATCTTACTCCTTTGGGGTCCAAAAAGTTTCCTTTTTTGTCTTTGGCCTTAGCTAATCTCCCAATCCATAAAAGATAATCCTCTTTTTTTGAGCAAAATCCATATAGGTTTGTATCTACTCCATTATGAATCACTCTGGAAATTTTTGATTTTTTAGCTAATCTCTTGACCGCTTTTGAAATGCAAATTAAATAAGCCCCAGAGAACAAAGACAAGGCCTCATCTAATTCAGGTGTCATTTGAGTATGGATGGTGGTAACTAGGGGTGTTTTAATATGTTTTTCCATCAATAGGGGAATAAACTCCGGGTAAGAGTGATTATGAATTATATCAAAATTAGAAGATATTTTTTCTACTATTTTAATTTGTTTTATTAAAAAGGAAGTGTGGGCGTAGAAAGGATTTTCAAAGGAAGAAGATATTTCATAAAAACCTTTTTTAATAATTGGAATGATTTCAACTCCAGGAATATAACTATCTTCTGTTCCCAGAACAGTGATTTTATGACCCCTTTTTTTAAGTCCAGAAATCAAATCAAAAATTACTCTGGGTCTGGCAGCAGTAATTTTTTGGGAAATTTTTCTTGTCAGAGGAGCAAGAACAAGAATTTTCATATTATTTTCGGAATATATATTTATACCTTACCGAAATCAAGGTTCTGCGAACAAAGTGAGCAGGTTCTTATTTTGAATTTTGTTTTTGGTTTGACTTCTTTCCATTAACCAAACTTTTGCGGTAGATTCTTTGATATCTTTTAGCAATTTTAGGCCAAGTGAATTTCTTTTCAATAAATTCTCGGCCATTTTGGCCCATCTTTTCTCTTAGCTCATCATCAGAGAGAATTTTATTTACTGCCTCAGCAATCTTTTTATTACTTCTAGCTCTTACTAAAATTCCATTTATACCATTTTTTACTGCTAATGGTATTCCTCCTTTTCTGGTTGCTACCACTGGAGTTTTCGTTGCCATTGCTTCAAGGATTGTAAGTCCTAAGGCCTCTGCAATTACTGATGGGGCGACAAAAACATCGGCCCGGTAATAAAATTCCTTTAGTTCATTTTCCTGTTCTTTGCCCATGTAGCCTAAAAAGTGAATATTTTTAGAATTTATCTCTGTAGCCATCTCTTTTAATCTATTAAGTTCTGGACCATCTCCAATAAGATATATCTCTGCTTTTATATCGTTAGCTGCTTTTATCAAATATTCAACTCCCTTTTCAAGAGTTAGTTTACCAGTAAATAGCACTATTTTTTTATTTTTTAATTTATATTTTTTATTAATAGTTCTTATTTTTGTTTGCTCGGGGAATCTTTCAAGTTCTATTCCTCCGGGAATAATTCTGGTTTTTCTGTCAAATTCTTCACCGAAAGTTGTTAATAATCTTTTTTTAGTATCTCTACTTACGCAAATGGTTTGTTTGGCTCTTTTTAAAGCATCTTGAGATAAAGGCAGGTAGGTTTTATTTTCCGAAGCGGTAAAAATACCTGTGCCATGAGAGGTAACTACAAAATTGATATCGTAGAGTGATTTTATAAAATTAGCTACCCATAAGAGAATAGAAATGTGCTGGACATGTAAAATATTGGGCTTAAAATCTTCTATTGTCTTTATGGTACTTAAAAGGAAAGTTCTAAAAATTTCAGTTATTTCTTGAGCTGAAAGGTCTTTATATTGTCTTACTACCGGCCATTCAGGATGGGAGGTAAAAGCCGCAGGAAAAGGTATCTCTAAAAAATAACTTTTTACATTGGGGATTTTTTTTGTCTCTTCTTTAATTTTAGATTCGGGCGAAAGTATTGCTACTTCGTTTGTCTTTTTTTGAGCTAATTCTTTAGCCAAGCAACGAGTATAAGTTCCTGAACCACAGCCCCATAAAGGAAAGCACTGAAGGAATAAAATTTTCATAATTTTTATCGTTTAAATCCCGTTTTATCAACGGGATGTATCTTCTATTTTACTTTGAGTAGAGACCATATGTCAAGAAAATTGCCAAAATTAAGAAGATAAGTTAAGATTAAAGAGGTTAAAATCTTCTATCAACTTATGGAAATACAAAATAGAGAACTTCATAGAGTTGCCTTAACGGCAATTATTCATAAAGATAAAAAATATTTAATTGTCAAAAGGAATCCTGACAAAAAAGCTTTTCCCGGAAGATGGACAGTGCCTGGCGGGGGATTAGAAGTAGATGATTACATAAATACCCCAAAAACAACTTCTGATGCCTGGTATTTCGCCATTACTGAGTCTTTAAGAAGAGAAATAAAAGAAGAAGTTGCAATAGAAGTTGGCAAGATAAAATATCTTTTAGACCTCACTTTTATTAGGCCTGATGGGATTCCGGTTGTAGTTTTAAGTTATTTTTGCGGTTGGAAATCCGGTCAGATTGAATTAAATGAAGAAAATATAGATTATAAATGGGTAACTTTTGATGATGCAAAGAATTATAATTTAATTTCTGGTATTTTAGGCGAAATCGAAATGGTAGATAAAATTTTAAAAGGAGAAGATTCTAACAAAATTAATTTCAACAATATTTAATGGAAAAAAAAGAAATAAAAAAACAGCTTTTAAAAGAACTCAATCTTTTGAAAGATAAAAAATATGGTTTTATTAAAGCCGGTCTACCAAAGTTTGATCGGCTTTTTGGCAGGGATTCTTTGATTACTGCCTGGCAGCTTTTAGATTTAGAGCCTGAAATTGCTAAAAATACTTTAGAGATTTTAGCTAAATTCCAGGGAGAAAAAATAGATTTTCAAAGAGAGGAAGAACCCGGCAAAATTTTACATGAACATCAAATTAACAGAAAAAAACATCCCCAAGGTTACTTTCCCTTTCCTTACTATGGCTCAATAGATTCAACTCCTTTGTTCTTGATTTTGTTTTCTTTTTACTATCAAAAAACAAAAGACAAGGATTTTTTAAAAAAATATTGGAAAAACGTTTTACTGGCTCTCCATTGGATTTTTCATTTTGGAGATAAAGACAATGATTATTTTTTAGAATATAAAAGAAAAACAAAGAAAGGTCTTTTTCACCAAGCCTGGAAAGACGGTATCGATGAAAAGCGTTTTAAAATTAAACCTCCGGTGGCAGTCGTTGAGATTCAGGGGTATCAATACTTGGCTTTAATTGAAATTGCCAAGCTTAGCAAAATTTTTAAAGATAAAAAATTAGAAAAATCGCTTTTAAAAAGAGCCGAGAATTTAAAAAAAGCTTTTGCTAAAAAATTTTGGTTTGAAAAAGAAAAATATTATGTTTTTGCTTTAGATGGTGAAAAACACAAAATAAAAGAAATAACTTCAAACCCAGGCCATCTTTTATTTTCAGGTATTTTAAATAAAGCTCAGGAAAAATACGTTGTTAAAAAACTTTTCTCTCCTGAGCTTTGGACTCCTTTTGGAATTAGAACCCATTCTCAAAAAAGCAGAATTTTTGACCCTTTATCATATCAATTAGGTTCTGTTTGGCCCCATGATAACTGGCTCATTGCCCAAGGTTTAAAGAAGTCAGGTTATAAAAAAGAATATCAAGAAATTAAAAAAGCCCTTTTTAGAGCTTACAAAGATTTGGGTTTTATTCTTGAGTTTTATGGAGTTATAGACGATAAAATTACTTTAGAAACAAAAAAAGCTCCTTGTTATCCTCAGGCCTGGGCATCAGGAGCCTTGCTAAATTTTTTGATTAGCTATTCTTAATAAAATTCTTTCGTATCTATCAACCATTTTTTCAATAGTGAAATTTTGCTCCACCCATTTTCTACACTCTTTTCTGTCTATTTGGTCAATTTTTTTTACAGCTTTTATCATTTCCGGAACATTTTTAACAATGAATCCGGTTTTTTTATCTTTAATTATTTCTGGCAGAGAACCCCGATTGAAACCAATTACCGGAGTGCCGCAAGCCATTGCCTCTATTATCACTAAACCAAAAGGTTCTTCCCATCTTAGAGGATATAAAACAGCTTTTGCTTTTTTGTAAAGTTCTCCCATTTGATAATAGTTTAGCATTCCCAGATACTCTATATTCTTATTTAAATAAGGTTTTATTTTTGTTTCAAAATATTTTCCCTTATCAGGACCACCGACGATTTTAAGTTTTATTTTTGCTTTTTTTGCCACTTCAATTGCCAGATCAATACCTTTTTCCGGAACCAGCCTTCCGGCTGCCAAAAAAAAGTCTTCTGATTTTTTATTAAATTTAAATTTTGTAATATCTATTCCATTATAAGCTGTACCGCCATATCTTAATCTTGGACTTGGTTTTCTTTGACTATTGCTTATGCTGATAAAATAAGCATTTTTTATGTCTTTTGTCTGTTCAAGTATATATTTATTAAACCCCTCAATAGGATCATGTAGAGTAATTACTGTTGGAGTTTTAGTTAAAGAAAGAAAAGGAATAATCCTTCGATAAGGATGGATATAGATGATGTCAAAATGCTCTTTTTGATTGAGTTGATAAATTTTTGATATCATTGTTTGTTCGTAAGAATTAACTACCTGTTCGTTGATATAAGGTAAAAAGGGAAGAAGCTTTTTGTTATATTTTAAAGCAGGCATCCCAAAAGAAAATAATTTGGCATATTTTAATTTCGATTCTTTTGAACCAAAATAATAAACCTGATGACCTCTTTTAGCCAATCCTTCAGCGATATAATAAGCAATCCACAAAGGAGCGTAAAAAGTGTTCTGGGGAGGGGGTGTCGGCCATTCATTTGTGCAAAATGTTGCAATTTTTAATTTCTTTTTTTCCATATTATGTTTTTATCAACTCTTCAAATTTTTTTGTGCAGTTTGTTAAAAGATTGGTATAAAATCTTCTTCTTTTTTTAAAATTTTCTTTACTTTCTTTTGTATGCTTGATTTGGATTCCGCCAAGAGAAAGATAAGAAGCAACAATTGGCAGGAGTTTTTTGAATTTCAAAAGTTGTTCTTTGTTTAAGTTTTTCAGATATTCGGAAATTAATTTTTTTCTGAGTTCTTTTTTGACTCCCCAGAGATGAGCCCAAAGATAGCCAATATCATAAGCAAAGTTATTAATATGAACTAATTCCCAATCAATAATCCAAACATTATTTTTTTTGTCTATGATTATATTTCCTAAATTTAAATCTCCCTGAGCTAAATAATGATTTTCTTTTTTTAATAAGGGCATTGTCTCTTTGATAATTTTTACTAGTTTTTCTTCAATAACCTGAGAAATAATACCCCTTTTTAAAAAAGAAACGTATAAATTTTCAGTCAGATAATTTTGACAATTAAATTTTTTCAATTTTGAGCCAGAAAAAGAACTTGAGGGGATTCTTGAAATTTTAGGAATTAATGTTGTTAATTCTTTAATTTGTTTTTTTGTTGGAGCCAAGGTTATTTTTCTGCTGTGACCCATCGGAGTTCCAGTAATGTATTCTCTGAACATCCATTCAAAATCTTTCTCTTTGTTCCAATTAAGAATTTTTGGTATTACCCTTTTAATTGGAGAATTGCTTTCTTGAATTTGTCTTAAAAATTTTGCCTCCCGGATAAATTTTTCTTTGGCATCAATATTATTGTGACATCTTGCATAAAAAGCAACGAGCTTTCCCTTTTGGGTTTCAACAGGACTGAAATAACGATGTTTATTTTGTCCGTGAATTTTAAAGAATTGAGAAGGAGAAATTTTTGGTTTAAATCCAAGTTCCTTTATCTTTCTTTCAATTTTCTTTTTAATGTTAGGAATTAAAATCTTTTTTTTCATTTCTTTAGAAGTTTATAATAAAGTTTTTCATAGCGTTCAACCATTATCTCTTGACTGAATTTTTTTTCAACCCATTTTCTACAATCAATTCGTTTAATTTCATCTATTTTTTTTACTGCTTTTATCGCTTCTTCTATATTATTAACGATAAAGCCGGTTTTTTTGTCTTTGACAACTTCTGGCACCGAGCCCCGATTAAAGGCAATTACCGGAGTACCAGAAGCCATACTTTCTGTCATATTAAGACCAAAAGGTTCATGCCATTCTATAGGATAGATTAGGGCTTTCGCTTCCCTAAAAAACTTTGATTTTTCGCCCCGAGCGTATTCTCCTATATATCTGATTTTTTTATTTAGACGGGGTTTAATGTTTTTTTTGAAATATTCTTCTTGAGTTGAGTCCAATCTTCCGGCTAAATGTAATTTAATTCCAGTTTTTTCGGCTATTTCAATGGCATTTTCAATACCTTTGTATTTATCAATTCTGGCTGACCAGATAAAATGGTCTTTTGGTTTGGGATTGAATTTAAACTCTTCAATTCTGATGCCGTTGTAAATAACATCAACAAAATTTAATTTTACCCGAGAAAGATTTTTCTGTGATTTTGATATGGCAGCATAATTGTTATTCTTGAATTTTTCAAAAATAAAAAGCCGGGAATCTTTTTTGGCTGATGAATATAAAGGGTTGTGGATTGTGTGGAGGCAGGGCGTTTTGACTAGACAAGGAAAATATACTTCCCATAAATCTATATGGCTGTGGATAACGTCAAATTCTGAAGCTCTTTTGAAAGCTTTTGAGAGATTTAAAATATTGAAAGTATTGTCGTGCCAGGAGATTTTGTCTTTCAAAAGAGAAAGAGGATAAACTGAAACTAATTTAGAAGGTACTTTAGAATCGCCGCTGGCAAAAAGAGTAATATCATGGCCTCGTTTTAATAATCCTTCAACCAAGTTGAAAACAATCCATTCTATGCCCCCATATTTTTTTGGAGGAATAGAAAACCAGAGAGGAGCAACTTGAGCAATTTTTAGTTTTTTCATAATTTTATTAATTTATAATAAATTTTTTCATAATCGTCTACCATTCTTTGATAGCTGAAATATTTTTCTACCCTCTTTCGGCAATTGCTTCTTTTAATTTTATCAACTGATTTTATTGCCTTAACCATTTCATTAACGTTCTTTACTGTAAATCCGGTTTCTTTGGAAACGATTTCCGGAAGAGAACCTTTTTTGAAAGCAATTACCGGTGTTCCGCAGGCCATACTTTCTATAATAATTAAGCCAAACGGTTCTTGCCAGACAGCAGGATAAAGAAGAGCTTTAGCTTTTCCATAAAGCAAATTGAGCTGATTTTGGGTTAATTCTCCAACATATTTTATTTTTTTGGAAAGATGGGGTTTAATCTCTTTGTTAAAATAATCTTGGTCCATTGGTTGAAGTTGGCCGGCTAAAATTAAATTTGCCCCGATTCTCTTAACTGCCTTTATAGCTATATCCGGAGCTTTTGCTGGACAAATTCTGCCGACCCAAAGTAAAAAGTTCTCAGCTTGGGTTCTAAGGCGAAATTTTGAAAGGTCTATGCCGTTGTAGACCACCCATTCTTTTTTAAATCTAACCGGACTTAATTTTTGCTGGTTTTTGGAAAGGAAAACTACATTAAGGTCTTTTTTATAATAATCAAAAATTTTCCAGCGATGCTCGGAAGAAGCGGGAGTATTATGGAGAGTATGGAGAACCGGTTGCTTAACAAATCTTTGAAAAAAAGCTCCTAAAATATTCCAATGACAGTGTAAGACATCAAATTTTTTTGCCATTTCAAAAGCTGATGAGTGATTGAGATTATTCCAGAACCAATCGTGCCAGGGAATTTCCTGCTCTCGCAATCCTTTTTTAGCAACCGAAATTAATTTTGCCTTGGTTTTTGAATCACCCGAAGCAAAAAGGGTGACTTTATGTCCTCTTTTTATTAATTCCTGGTTTAGATAGTAAATAACTCTTTCTGTCCCTCCATATTTTTTTGGAGGAATAGAAAACCAAAGAGGAGCGATTTGGGCAATTTTTAATTTACGAGTGGTTACCATTTTTCTTTTTTTCTTTTAAGAGTGTGTTATACAAAGCTTCGTATTTATTGACCATTTTTTTGCGAGAAAATTTTGTTTCAACATGTCTTCGGCAATCCCGTCTCTTAATTTGATTTATTTTTTTTAAAGCTACAATCATCTCTTCTTGAGAATTTACTAAAAATCCTGTTTTTCCCTCTTTAATCAGTTCTGGCATTGAACCTTCTTTGTAAGCAATTACTGGGGTGCCGCAAGCCATTGCCTCTATAACGACAAGACCGAAGGGTTCTGGCCTCCGGATGGGATATAAAAGAGCTTTGGCGTTTCTAAAAAGTTCAATCTTTTTTTCAAAATTGGCAGCTCCAACAAACTGGATTTTTTTATTGTCAATCATTGGTTGAATTCGGTATTCAAAATAATCCTGCTGTTCTTTTGGAATAATGCCGGCGATAATTAATTTTTCACCTGTTTTTTTAGCCACCTCAATTGCTTCAGCTAATCCCTTTTCCGGAATGATCTTTCCAAGCCATAAAAGATAATCTTTGGGTTTTTCCTGGAAAAGATAAGAATCTAAAGGAATGCCGTTATAAATAGTTTTTACAAAATTTACTCCTGGGGCTGTTTTTCTTTGATTTTTAGAAATAGCCACATAGTTGATTTCAGGAAATTTTTTAAACAACATAATTACTTCCTCATACATTGGATGATGAATTGTAGAGATAATAGGGGGTTTCAGGAATTTTGAATAGACACTACTATAAAATTCGCAGTGGTCGTGAATAATATCAAATTCATCCTGGCGGCTGATAATTTCATGGTAAAGCAGAGAAAAAGCAGCGTGAGGAGCAACTAATTTTGCTCTCCATAAACTTTTGGGCCAGACCGGAACAAGGCGGGCTGAGGTTTTAGAATCTCCAGTAGCGAAAAGGGTCACATCGTGGCCTCTTTTTACCAATTCCTCGGTTATTAGAGATACAACAAACTCGGTCCCTCCGTAGGTAATGGGAGGGACAGGAATCCAAAGAGGAGCGATTTGGGCAATTCTCATAATAGTATTAAGTATACTAAAATTGGTTTAGCAAGTAAACCAGTCCGATAACACTGGCTTTTTCTCCTAATTTAGCTGGTTTTACTTGAAGATTTCTTTTAGAAAGGGGAGAAATAATTCTTTTTTTAGCTTCTTTTTTTGCTTCTTCTAAAAAATGTTTTTGGGCTTTAGCAATCCCTCCGCCAATGACGATTATATCGGGCTCTAAAATATTAACAATGTTTGCAATTCCTATTCCCAAATATCCGCCGTATTCTTTAAATATCTCTTTGGCTCTTTTATCACCCTTTTCTGCTCTTTTAGCTAATTCTTTTGAAGAAACTTTTTTTCTTTGAAAAAACCTTTTTCCGCAATATTCTTCAAAACAACCGAAATTGCCGCATTTACATTTAATACCGTCAAACTTAATTGTGGTGTGTCCTATTTCTCCAGCTCCGCCAAAAGCTCCTTGGTAAATCTCTGAATCAATAACTATTCCTCCGCCAACTCCACTTCCCAAAGTTATTCCAAAAACTATTTTTTTATCCCTGCCAACCCCCAAAATAGCTTCTCCTAAGGCGAAACAATTAGCATCATTTTCCATTGTCACTTTTAATCGAAGTTTTTTTCTTAGAACTTCAGCCAAGAGAAAATTGTTGAGATACTTTAAGTTTGGTGAATTTAAAATTTTTTCTTTTTCTTTATCTAAAACTCCAGCTACTGCTATTCCAATTCCCTTAATCTTCAAATTTCCTTTTAATTCCTTTATATTTTTTATTAAAACTTTAATTAACCCCTTTTTGCTTTTGGGAGTATTAATTTTTTTTGTTTTAACAATCTTTTTCCCTTTTAACAAAGCAAAAATAATTGTTGTTCCTCCAATATCAATACCAATAAAATTTCTCATATTATTTAATTATACCAAAATTTGCCCAAAAAGTTTATCTCTTGAGAATTTCTACTAAATGTATTAGAATAAAGACGAATTTATCTAAAATGGAGGACTCAGTAATTGAAAAAATTAAAGAGAAATTAGATATTGTTGAGATTATTGAGAATTATTTGAAGCTTGGAAAAGCCGGAGTAAATTATCGGGCCCTCTGTCCTTTTCATTCAGAAAAAAAACCTTCTTTTTTTGTTTCACCGGTTCGCCAGATGTTTAGATGTTTTGGCTGCTTAGAAAGCGGTGATATTTTTTCTTTTGTAATGAAAATTGAGGGAGTTGAATTTGGTGATGCCTTGAAAATTTTAGCTCAAAAAGCCGGAGTTGACTTAAAACCATTTCGGCCAGAGATAAAAACCGAAAGACAGCGGCTTTATGAAATTTGTGAGTTAGCCTGTTGTTTTTTTGAAAAACAACTGGAAGCAAGTTCAAAAGGAAGAGAAGTTAAAAAATATCTTTTAAAAAGGGGATTAAATGAGGAATCTATTAAAAAATGGCGATTGGGTTATGCTCCTGATAAATGGCAGGTTCTTTCTGATTTTTTGGTCGGCAAAGGATACAAAAGAGAAGAAATAGTTAAGATTGGTTTGGCTATTGAAGGAGAAAAATCTCAAACCTCCTATGACAGATTTCGAGCGAGAATAATTTTTCCTGTTTTTGACCTTAATTCCCAGGTAATTGGTTTTGGAGGCAGATTGCTGGAAGGTACAGATGATATAGCAAAATATATGAACACTCCCAACACCCTGCTTTATGACAAAAGCCATATTCTTTACGGTTTAAATTTTGCCAAAGTTGAGCTTAGAAGAAAAGATTTTTCTGTTTTAACCGAGGGATATACAGATGTAATTTTAGCTCACCAGGCAGGCTTTGAAAACACGATTGCCTCAAGTGGAACATCTCTTACTCCTTGGCAAATAAAGATTTTGAAACGATATACTTCAAATCTCTATACTGCTTTTGATATGGACCTTGCCGGAGATTTAGCCACCAAGAAAGGAATTGACTTAGCTCAGCGAGAGGATTTTGAGATTAAAGTAATCAATATGCCCAAAGGTAGTGACCCGGCTGATATTATTTCTCAAAACCCAAAAAAGTGGCAAGAATTAATTTCCAAAGCCCAGGATATTTTCACTTTTTATTTTGAAAGCGCTTTTTCAAAATTTGATAAAGAAAGTCCGGAGGGAAAGCGGGAAATTTCAAAAGTTCTTTTGCCCCGGATTAAAGTAATTCCTAATAAAATTTTGCAGGCTCATTGGATTCAGAAACTGGCAAGCTCTATTAAGGTTGGCGAGGAAGTAGTTTTTGAAGAATTAAAAAAGATTGTAAAAAAAGAAAAATTCGCCCCTGCTCCAGCTTCTGTTCCCATTTCTGCCGAGGCTACAGCGGACAAGTCAACGGAAGAGAAAACCAGAAAGCAAATTTTAGAAGAAAGAATTCTTTCTTTGATTATAAAAACGCCTCAAAATTTGGAACTTATTGAAGAAAATCTTCTTTTTCTTTTTTCTCCCCAAATGAAAATAATTTTTTCTGTTCTTAAGAAAGAGAAAATAAAGGGGAAAGAAAAGACAGAAAAAATTGTTCAAAAACTTGAAAAGAGCGGAGAAAATATAAAAGAAATTTTAGATAACTTTACTTTAAAGGCAGAGATTGAAGAATTTGGAGAAGAAAAAGATTTAAAAACAGAAATTCAGCTCTGTCTTAAAGAATTGAAAAAATTTGATTTAAAAACCGAACTGACAAACCTTTCAATGGAAATTCAAGAAGCAGAAAGAGAGAACAACCAGAAAAAAATTAAAAATTTAATTGACAAATTTAATCAAACAACAAAGCAATTAAACAACTATGGCAAAGAAAAAACCTAAAAAAAAGACAGTTCAAAAAAAAGTAGCCAAAAAGAAAACAACTGTTAAAAAGAAAATAGCTATCCAAAAGCCAACAAAGAAAAAGCCAGTAAAGAAAACAGTCAGGAAGCCCAGAAAAAGAGGAAAAAAAGAAGAAATTTTTGAAGAAGATAAAATCAAAGAACTCATTAAAAGAGGAGAGAGTCGGGGTTTTGTTACTGGTAGAGAAATTTTACATTACTTTCCCAATATTGAAAAAGACCTGACTGGTCTTGAAGAACTTTATGATATTTTAGAAGAAGCCGGCATTAAAGTGAAGTTTAGAGGAGGGCTTTTGGAAATAGAACCTATAAAAAAATCTGAGAAAGCAGATATTTTTCCCAAAATTGATTCTGTTCAGACATATTTAAAAGAGATTGGTAGAATCTCGATGATTAAAGCTTGGAAAGAAAAAGAATTAGCCAAGCGGATTGAAAAAGGAGATAGCGAAGCTAAAAGAGATTTAGCCCAGGCAAACTTAAGGTTAGTTGTTTCTATTGCTAAAAGATATGCTGGCCGTTCGCCAAACTTGACTTTGCTTGATTTAATTCAGGAAGGCAATTTGGGACTTTTGAAAGCAGTTAAAAAGTTTGACTGGAGAAAAGGTTATAAATTTTCAACTTATGCTACCTGGTGGATAAGACAATCCATTGCCCGGGCTTTAGCTGATCAATCTCGAACGGTTCGAATTCCCGTCCATATGGTAGAGACAATCAGCAAGTACGAGAAAGCCCGAAGAAGACTTTTACAGGATTTGGGAAGAGAACCCTTGGCTGAAGAGATTGCTGCTGAAATGGAATTGGAAGTTGAGAAGGTTCATCAAATTAGAAGAATAAAACAAAAAGCAGTATCTCTGGAAACTCCAATTGGTAAAGATGAAAAAGATAGTATTTTAGCTGAATTTATTGAAGATGAGAAAACCCCACCTCCTTCTTTAGGAGTGACCAGAAAAATTTTGAAAAAAAGATTAAAAGAAATTTCTGAGGGGCTTACTGATAGAGAAAGGAAAATTCTTATAATGAGATTTGGTTTGAAAGATGGCATCACCCATACCCTGGAAGAAGTTGGAAAGGAGTTTGGGGTAACCCGGGAAAGAATTCGCCAGGTTCAAGCTAAAGCCCTGGAAAAAATCCGAAAACTTCAAGCCCTAGAGAGACTCAGGGATTATTAAATAGTTGAAAAAATTTAAAAATCAGGTATTATATAGCATATACAATCCATTCCGGTGTGGCGCAATGGTAGCGCGGAGGCCTGTTAAGCCTTAGGTTGTAGGTTCGAGTCCTACCACCGGAGCAGTGTAGAACACTTGTTTACTTGAAGCACCGTGTCAAACGGTGTTTTTAGTTCAAACAAGAGCTTTTTGCCCTGTAATTTGAGGTTCTGAAGTAGAAAATTCAGTAATTGCCTTTTTTCTGATATTTCAGAACTCTGAAAGATTTCATAAGCCTTTTGAGCCAGTTTTAGCACTGTATTTGCCGTTAAATAGAACTTTTCATCGGCTTGAGTGTATCTTTCTATTTTTTCATTTATTTCTTCTTGTTTTTCTTTGTATTCTTTTAGCTTTTTATTGAACATACTCGTAGTAATACAACCATCGGTTGCCATATCAAAAGCTTTGTCTATCCTCTTTTGGGTTTTATCGTATTCCTGCCTCAACACTCTTAAAGATTGCTCGTGGAAGCGATTTTTTGCCTCATGGGTGCGTTTTAAATCCTCTGTTATCATTTGTATCTTATTATCTGGCAATTTGATATTTTTCAAAACATCATAAATTGGCTTCATTAAATCTTCTTCTCTGATATAAGTTCTCTTTTTGTGATAGCCCCTGTAATTGGTGCAACTGTAATAAATATGCCCTCTTGCGGTCTCTGGCGTAATTGTGCAACCACAATCAGCACATTTTATCATTCCTCGTAATACAAACGGCTTAGAGGCGTATTTGAAGGGCTTTTTGTGGTATCCAAGCATAACTTCTTGGCATTTATCAAATAATGCTTTTGGGATAAGTGGTTGGTATTTATGAGGATATAATTCGCCTTTAATTCTCATCATTCCGTAATAAAATGGATTTTTTAAGATGTTGTATATCATACTTTTAGTTAATGCTTTGTCGGGATTAGCAGTGCCTTTTAATCCTAATTTTTCCATTCCGTCTTTGATAAACAAAAGCGAGCAGTTGCTTGTAGCATACATTTCAAATATTTTTACTATAAAATGAGCCCGTGCTGGGTCTGGAGTTATATCCTTATTTTCATTATCATCTTTTATGTTTGTATATCCTATGGGAGCTTTGCCAATCCATTCGCCTTTTTTGATTTTGTTTTCGTAAGCTCTTTTAACATTGTCGCTGATTGCGTCAGAGTAATACTTTGCCAATCCTAAATTTATACCAAAGTGGAATTTTTCTGTTGCTGATATATCGGGCGTAATAATAAGATTGTCTGAAGCAAAATGAAGTTCTATTTTATCTTTCATTGCTAATTCATATAAAGAGGATACCCGTTTGTCAAAAACATTGCGAGAAAATCTATCTACCTTATCAAAACATACAACGATTTTTTCTTTAGCAGATTTTATGTATTCTAACGCCCTGTCAAAATCGTCTCTCTTTGTTTTATAAGCACTTTCATCAAAGCTGAAAACCTTAGCAATTTCAAAGCCCTTGCGTTTGCAGTAGCTTTTAAGCCGTTCAATTTGAGCTGGCAATGAATTGCCCGCTTCTTTTTGTTCTTCAGTTGAAACTCTTGCGAGTATTATTGCTTTCATTTTATTTTGTTTTTACTTTATTTAAAAACTTATTAAATTCTTCTTTATCAATTCTAAACTCTTTGCCTATTTTGTAGGCTTTTATTTTACCCGCTTTAATGTAGCGGTATATGGTCATTTTGGAAACCCTTAATTTTTCAGCCAATTCTATAACAAGATAAAATTCTTTTTCTTTTTTCCTGCTCATATTTTTTAAAATTTATTTTAATAATTTAAAACCATCTTTATTTTTGTATTTTTTAAATTTTTCTGTTTTAGTTCCCTTTTTGGTTTTAGGCAACGATAAAGAAATTGTTCCAATATTTTTTCCACTTTTCATTTTATTTCCCAATTTTTTAATATCTTTTGATGGAATTATCCAAAAATTATTATCCTTTTCTGTATAAAATATAAAATAGAAATTACCCCTTGGTTTGAAATATAATTGAGGAAAGAAATTCCAGTTTTTAGCCCCTTTTGAGCGGGCTTTAATCTGTATATCCAAATATCTTTTATTATTTATTCTTATTACACAATCAATTCCTTGGTCATCAACTAAAGTCATATAAACATCAAACCTGCGTTTAAGTAATTCGGCAATAACAGAATATTCTTGTCTTTTTCCAAATGAAGCGGTATCTCTATATTTCATAATAATTATTTGTTTAACTTTTATTTATTATACTTTACAATAGTTTACAAGGCAAGTGAATAACTTTTTATCTTTTATCATTTTTAATATTTCTTCTATCTGCCTACTAATGCGTTGGGATAGTGTTTCCCCATATAATTTCATTAAGATTTCATCTATTTCTTTTAATACATCTCTTTTTGGTTCAGTTAATTTTGGCTTAGTTGGTTTAGTTATATTTTTCATTAAGTTTTGTAATTTTATATGGCTCAAACGAATCTAACGACCTTTGAATATCTTTTATAAACCCGTGTGCTGGTTGAGTAAAAATTTCGTCCTCAAATTTTCTTAAATAATTCCTTAATGGTGTCCAGTTTTTTGAATTAGTGATAGTCCTAAGTCCTCTTATTCCTTCGTCATCTTTGCATAAGGTCATTAAGCCCGCTAAAAGCACTGCTGTTTTTGGTTTCGTGTTTGGGTATTTTCTAAAAATTAACTGCAATAATTTTTGTGGGTTGTTTTTTACGCAGAATAAAAATTTATCTTTTTGAAAAAATTTGCCCCAATAGAGGTTAAGCACTTTCTGGCAAATATCCTTTTTGAATATGTTTTTAAAAATGGGTTCTTCTAAAAAACCAATTTCCGCTAAGATTTCTTTCATTTTTGCCCTATGGCTTAATCTGGCTTCCATTTTTAAAACTTCAATTTTCTCTCGTTGTTTTTTAATCTGGTCAAAGATTGAAAATTGTTGTTTTGTTTGGTTTTTGTCTATTGCCCTATTTGCTGGCTTATTTAAGTCCCTAATTTTATCGTAAAAAACTAATGCGTGCCTATTGCTGTAAAATTGTAAGGATTCGCCATTGTTCCTATAATCTTTTCTTTCTAAATCAAGTTTTAAATTCAGGTTTATTTTGCCAAGCTCTCTTATAGCAAATATGGCTGTGTATCCCTGAGTTAGCAGAATATTCTTTGAAGCGTGGAAGCTTGAAACTTTTGCTCCCTCAATATGGATTTTCCAAACTTTCACTCCCATTTCTTCTAATCTTTTTTGCAGAATTTCTACCACTTCATCAAAATCAGTTTCTACCACTTCATCTAAATTGTTATTAAATTTCAGCTTTGGAACTGAAAACTCTGCTTTTAACTCGCCAGATTTACCTCGCTTTATAATTGTCAATTTCGGCTGGTATATACCTCTCTCTTTGGCTTCTTTTGAGGGATTATTAACATATTTGCAAAACACTGCTTTATTTTCTTGTATTCCTATTGCTGGGGGAGTAAATTTGTGCGGGTCTGTTATCCAGCAACGGCTTATTGGTATTATTAAAATTACTGTATCAATCATTGCATTACTTCTTTTAAATTGTCAGCTATTGACTTAAGATTTTTTCGGCTTTTGAAATTATTGCTACTTCAATTGCTTTGCTGGCTGTTTTGTTAATTGGGTGATAAATGTGTATATTCTTATCACCGATTTTCTTTGTGGGGTAGGTTAATCGGTATCCTGCCCCCTCTAACTTTTTATGAATGCCGATAGAACCCAGATAAAAATTATCGTCTAAAACACAACTGGCAAAAGCTACCAAACCATTATTTGGTTTTATCGGAATTATTTGAACTTCTGTTATTTTCATAATTTTCATTAAATTGCTTTTTATAAAATTCAGGATTATTTCTTTTATCTATTTGTAGAAGTAAATTAAAAAATCCTAACAAGTTTTGCCTTACTTCAAAATCAGAGTGTTTAGTTAAATCATTGTTTGTCATTTTTCTATTTTCTTTTTGTTCCTTTTCAGACATATCAGTAGAAATAAAAAAACCATACTTTTTACTAAGTATGGGTCTTTCACAGAATCGTGTTTGAATTTCGGACTAAATAGGACTATTTTGGACTATTTTTTAAATGTGCTAATTCTAATTCTTTAATAAATAATGGTATTTTAATACCTGCTTTTTCTAAATCCGTTTTAGTAATCTTATCTCCTTTATAAACTACTATGCTTTTACTTCTTTTTGGGAAGAATGCTTTTAATATTTCGCCCTTAAATCCAAGTTCGTTAAGTATCTTTATAAAACCCTTCTTTTTTACTTCTTCTTTAAGCGACAAATTACCAGACGCCGAAGGCAATTTCTTTCTTTCTATTTTTATATTTGGTGATTGAGAGCGTATATATTCAAAGAATTCATAATTACTCCCAAGAGCGTGCGGTTTTGATAGAAGATAATTATTTACCCAAATTTCTCTGTCTTTTACTTGTATTTCAAAAGTTTTTGGTATGGCTACCCCTTTTTTAATGTCGCTTTCCAATTTATCTAATAATTGCTCTACATCTAAAGCTTGCTTACTAATTCCTGCTACTTTTTCTTGTTTTTCTGACTTCTTAATTTTTAATTCTGGTATTTTTGTAATTTCAATTCTTGTAGCTGGCAGTTCTTGATTTTTTTCCTTCTTTGCTAAATGTTGCTCGCTATATTGCCTGATTTTTGCAAAAAATGCTGAATTGTCTTTTTTTATTTTTTCAACATTATTTTTCTCTGGTAGTGAACATTCTGTTATCTCCCCCAGAAAATCGTAAAGATTTACGAATAAACTATCAACAGTTAATCCTTGCCTTTGTATTTCAAACTCACAGCCAATTATATTTCTGAAAGGTTTTTTATATGTATTTTTTAAATTACCACATCCACCATTTAGTGTTTCTTCTATGTTTTTTATAATTTCAAAGTAGATACTATTTATCTCGTCATTTTGGTTGTCTTTATTAGCAAAATAAAACTTTGTTAACCTTATCAATTCATTCCAATAAAGATATAGTTTATCTATTTTTTGGGGCAAAATCATATAAACAGGAGTTTCAATTGTATTTCCATCTTTATCATAATAAATAGGAATACCACTCGGGTCTTCTACCATTTTCCAAAGAAGACCGTTCTCAATAAAGAAATTATCATATTCAAGAAAACTATTAAATTTATCAGCAGTTTCTTTAGCAAGATTTTTATCCCCGCCATACATTAAAGGATGGCACGCCCCTTCAATAATTTTAAATAGTATTTTTCTGTCTTCTTTATTTTGCAACGAAGCAAGTGTTAATAAAACAGAATAAACCATTCGCCATTTTGTGTTTGGATATTCAATAAGTTCTCGTTTAACCCCACAATTAGTAAGAAATTCTACCAGATTTGAACCGCTATCCAAATCACCAATTTCTTTGGCAATGAGCTCCAGAGTCTTTGGTTTTATAATTGTCTGTAAGTTTTTAGTTTCTGGGACAGCTTTTTTATTCTCCGAGTAGCTACTGCCACTTTCATATAACCGATAAAGTTCATCAAATTTCGGTTGTAGAATTTTTAAATAGAAAATTTCCCAAAAAGAAATGTCGCCGAATGTTTCATCTCTTTCTATTTCTCGGATTTCTATTGCTCCCCATTCATCTAACTTTTTTATAATTGCTTCTTCGCTGTCAGGAGAGATGGGCAAATTGGAACTTCCATAATATCCAATAGAATATTCAATAAGTTTCTTTTTTGTTGTATACAGTTGCTTTTCTTTAATCTGTCTTAAAACAACCCTAACATCTTTTCTAAATTTTTCTTCTGGTGTTAAATTCATTACATTTTTCATTACTTTTTTTAAGATTTTATTACAATTTTTATTCTTATTTTCTCTATTTTGCCACATTTTAGCCACTTTTTCAAGCATTATCCAAAATGTCAGGTATAATTCTGCTTTCAATTTTTATAAACTTATGTTATTCTTGAATTGTAAAAATTAAATATCAAATTGCCTAAGTCCTAATAGGATATGGTATAAAAAATCCCATCCCTGATACTAAGCTCCTCGTCAGAGCACTCAGGGATGGGTCTTAGCCGAAAGGCTATGGGTGGTGAAAGCCATCGCTGGCGGGGAGCTTTGTGTTCCAAGCCAGCAAGTATAGAAATTAAAACCCATCCCTGATATGCCCAATCAAAAAAAACTTTGGAAAACCAATAAACTTATCTGTGGTGATAATTTAGAGGAAGTAGCTAAACTTTCTAAAGAGAGTGTAGATTTAATCTACATTGACCCACCGTTCTTCAGTCATAAACAGTATGAGGTAGTCTTTGGCGACGAGGCGGAAGTTAGAAGTTTTAAAGATAGATGGGAAGGCGGAGTAGAACACTACATAAGTTGGTTAAGACCGAGAGTTCAAGCGATGTATGAAGTATTGAAGCCTACGGGCTCTTTTTATATACATTGCGATTGGCACGCTAACGCTCATATAAGAATTATGTTAGATGAAATTTTTGGAGGAGAGAATTTTAGAAATGAGATAGTTTGGTGTTATGAGAGGGCTCATCCCGCCTATAAGATGTTTAAGCGATTGCACGATACCATTTTTTTCTATTCAAAATCTGATACGTGGATTTTCAATATGCCTCGTGTGCCCTTTAAAGATGGTTCTTGGCAAAGAAAAAGCTTTAAAAGACCAGATGGGAAGATATGGGAGCAGAAGCTAAAAGGGAAGGCTTGTCCTGATTGGTGGATAGATATTCCATCTTTTGCAACCCGAATGTCTGCAAAAGAACGAACTGGCTATCCTACCCAAAAACCAGAGAAACTTTTAGAGAGAATTATAAAAGCGTCCTCAAACAAAGGCGATTTAGTGGCTGATTTCTTTTGTGGTTGTGGGACAACTATAGCAGTGGCTCAACAGTTAGAGAGGAAGTGGATAGGTATAGATATCTCACCAACAGCAATTAAAGTGATACAGAGACGATTGAAGGAGTTTGAAGGAGTGATAGAAGGCGTTAATTATATAGTTGTTGGTATGCCGACCACTGTAAAAGATGTGAGAAAATTAGAGCCATTTGAATTCCAGAACTGGGTAGTAATAGATAAAATGAGAGCTACCGCAAGTAGAAAGAAAGTTGGAGATATGGGATTGGATGGTTATTATCCAAAAGGTCATCTTTTTGTTCACGGGGGAGCAGGTATACAAGTAAAACAATCTGATAAGGTCGGGCGTAATGTTGTAGATAATTTTGAGACCGCACTTAAAAGAGCGGATTATAAAAAAGGTTATATCGTAGCTTTTAGTTTTACTACAGGTGCTTATGAGGAAGTAGCACGGATTAAGAATAAAGGAGAATTAGAGATAAAATTAATCACAGTTGAGGAATTACTAACAAAAAAGAAACCAATTGTTTAGTTTTTTAACACGATAAAAAAGAAATCCGACAAATCGGACACTATAAAAAAGAGTTTAGTAATTATGAGGAAATCTACAAAAAAGAAATTACAAAAATTGTTAGTAGGGGCATTAAAGGAAGAGAAAAAAATACAATATGAAATTGATTATTATTTTCTTAATTGTTCTAATAATATTTCTACTTGTAGGTTTTTTTATATCTTGTAATACTTTGAAAATAGTCAGTGGTGATTTTCATATTTATAAGGGTCAGAGATTACCTTATGATTTTGAACCATCTAATTTGAGAGAATTAAATGATAGAGCAAGTTATCTCAAAACTAAACAATATCTCGTTAATGAAGCAAAAATATCAATTGAAAAGTTGATTGCCGATGCCGAGAATGATGGATTGTGTCTGGTAGTTTTTGATAGTTATAGAAACCCTCAACGACAAGAAGAAATTTGGAATATTGTTAAAGATGAAAATCCAGAAAAATTAAATCTAATTGCTCTTCCTTTCCAATCTGAACATCAAACTGGTCTAGCTGTAGATTTTGTAGGTTGCCCTATGAAAGATGGAAAAAGAGATGATAGTATAGAAAGACAGGAATTAAAAGAATCTTTTGAAAAATTACCCGAATATAATTGGTTGAAACTTAATGCTCATAATTATGGATTTGAACAATCTTATAGAGAAGATAATATAGATGTGACAGGTTATCTTCCTGAATTATGGCATTGGAAATTTATAAGAAGATGAGATTATAGACCGTTTAGATTGTTAACAAAACCTAACATTTTTTAAAGTATTTAAGTTGACAAAGGTTGACATTTGCCCGCCAAGAAAGAAAAAATAAACAAAAAATACCTCCGAAAACTCCGAAAAAGAAGGATACCCTGACAGAATAGCCCATATTAGATTATTAACAAATATTAACATTTTAAAGTGTAAAAACTTGATTAAACCTGATATTTAGAATCTTTTAAAAATCGTGGAAAATCGTGGAAATATGAGGTTATATGAGGTTATCTAAAAAACTATTAGCTATTAGTCTTTTGGGGCTTTCACTTTTATACAGTTCAAACTCGGTGAAAAAGCAGTTCATATAAGCTATTTTAATACCCTGTTTTCTTGAAAATAAGGGGGAAATCGGAATAATTTAGTAGTTTTGGTTCAATTAGACAGAGAGAATAATTTTTGGCACTAATGTTCAATTTTACCTAAAAATAATAAAATTTATATAAAAGTTGTGAACCTTGGTGCAAAAAGCTGAAGTTTGCGTTTTTAGAAATCTAATTACACCTGTTTTTACCAAAAGAGCATTCTTCTTTTCTCTCTTTCTTTTTTTTCCAGATTCTTTTGAGTAAAGCTTTAAGATTTATGCTTATGCCGAATATTTCAGGTGATAATTTAATTATTTCTTCACCTTCTTGTTTTTTAGGTAATCCCAATTTTTTAAGTAAATGATTATGTATTCTGGACGCATAGAGTTTGTATTTCAGCATTTCACAGGCTTCTTCTGGTTTAATTTGCAGGGACAGGAAGTTGATTTCCGATTGGATGCAATTTCTTATTTTTATTATTTCTTTTATTTCAATAAATATATCAGCAATGCCCAAGTCTCTTTTTGATACAATTTCGTGGAATTCCTTCTTTTCAAGCAGAATAATGGGCACGAGGTTTAGGTAATCCCAACAACCCCATAGTTCAGTATTCCTTGATTCAACAATACGCTTGTCTATCACTCGTCTTTTTTCTATTGTTTTTGAGAAAACAAAGTTTTTATTATCAATATAAATATTCGGGGTGTTTGGCTTTTCATCAATAAACTCTTTTAAAGGTTCTTTGTGCTTCGTTTGAAATATAGCTTTTGCTATCTCCCACAAGCGGCTTTCTATATTATCTGATTTTATGCCCGATGAGAGCATTTTGCCTGTTTCATACCAGTTAAGTTCCTTTATTGCTTCGTCTAATTCTGGGCTGGATATTTGGTTTTGCTTAACAATCTTCAATAATTTTTGTTTAGCCCCTTCTAATTCTTTTAGCGCTTTAGCTTCGTATCCGTCCCATCCTTTTAGTAGTTTTTCTTTTTCTTTAGTAATTCCTTGAATAATTTTTTTTAATTCAGGGGTAGTTTTTATATGTCTAACATAATCAGCTAAAGAAAAGAAAAAATTTTGGCTTCTTTTAGCGTTTTCAACGGGCTTATAATAGTTTTTTAAAATTTCAATTACATTTTTCATTACTTTTTTCTTACTTTATACCTAAAGCGAAAATATCTCAATAGGGAAACAAAAAAAGAATTTATTATGTCTTTACAGGGGTTTCTTTTTTGTTTAAGCTGGAGATACAAAGTTGTTAAGGCAAATAACTCTATGAAAATACCATTGATAAGTAAAAAAACTAATATTTATAATATTTATTGTGATGAGAGTAGTGTAAATAACCCAAAAGCTAAGTTTATGCTGATAGGAGCTTTGTTTATTAAAAGAGGAAAAGTTCCAGAGATTAAGCAGAAAGTAAAAGAATTACAGAAAAAATGTTCTATAAGAGGAGAATTAAAATGGACGAAAGCTTCATCTCTTTCCCTCTCTTTTTATAAAGAGCTTTTTAATTTCCTTTTCTCATTGTCAGATTCTGTCCTTTCTTATAGGTGTATTATCGTTGATAAAAGTCGGGTAGATTATGAAAAATACCACGACAAAGACAAAGATTTAGCTTTCTACAAATTCTACTATCATCTTTTTAGAAACAAGCTTAGTTTAGATGATAAATATTATATTTTTCTTGATTTCAAACCATCAAAAAATAAAGATGCAGTAAGAAGATTAGGAGATTTTTTATTTTTTACCAAAACAATAGGCAACATTAAACATATTCAAGCTTATCCATCAGAGGATAATGTATTTATACAAATTACTGATGTTTTAACAGGGGCGATAGGATTTAGTAAGAATAAAATAGGTAATAGTGTATCAAAACAACAATTAGCAAAGGTTATAGCAAATTCCATAAGGAAAGATAACTTAGATTTTTGTTCACCTCTTAGCGAGAAGAAATTCAATTTATTTTGTATTATTCTGGGTAGAGGGAAAGAAAATGGCTAATATGGATGAACTTTCCACTGTTTTTTTTGATTCGGAGAAAGAATATATAAAAAGATTTTGTGAAGAATACAAAAATCCTATAAAAACACCCGATGGATTTATTGTTTCTTGTAAATATATCAAGGAAACAGCACACCATTTTTGTTATGGTAAAATAAACAAATTTCAAGAAACGAGAGCTCATCGGATTCTTTATGCAAAATATATTCTTCTACACCCAGAAGAAAGAATATTATTAGAAAATCAGAAAATTAAGGACGCACTACTTTTTTTCTATCTAAAAAGAAGGAATTCTTATTTGGTTGTCTGTAGGGTAGTTGGGGAGAAGAATTTGGATTTAGTTTCAGGCTATCCCGTATTTGGGAACAAGGTGTTAGACTTTCAAGAACCTCGTTTCCCTTTTAAATTTTTTCAAAATTAAAAAGCTGTTGGTATCCCCAACAACTTTTCAGAAAGGGTATGGTAACAAGATATGCCATAAGGCATACTCCCTATTTCAGTCCCCTTCGGGACACTTCAATTATACCAAATGATTTTCAAAAAGACAAGTCAATAGAGAACTGTGGATAACTTAAATCTATTCAAAAGTTCTAATTCTTCCTTAACTTTCTTCCAATCTATGGTTCTGAACGCGTCCTGTAGGGGGAGCTTGTAAATTTGAACTAAAAAATCGCCAAGAAGGCGATTTTTTGATAGAATAAAGAGTATGCGTTTTAATAAATTAAGCAATCGGTTAAGGTGGGGAATTATCGGAGGATTTCTCGGAGGACTAATTGCCGTAATCGGTTTCGGGATATTTACGATCCTGGGATCACCTCCATCAGACAGTAGTTTGATCTCAGTGATTTTTTTGTAATACCTAGGGTCATAATAGGATCAATAGTCGCAATGATAATAGGGCCTATATTGACAACGAGATTAGCTAAGAATAAATCTAAATAGAAATCAAACAGGTTCTAACATCGTCCGTCCCCCGGAGCTAATAGTTTATAGTTTTATATATGGCAAAAAGAAATACAGGAATAGGAAAGAGAAAAAAGTCTCGTTCAAGAAAGACCAAAAAACGGCTTGCGATAAAACGTGAAATGTTGGCAAAAAAAGCTAGCAAGCGGTGCAAATAGATATATTTCCCTATGTAACCAGAAGGTGTCTGGAAGCGGATTCGTTTCTTTGAGTGATTTTTGTTTTTGTGGCATAATAGAAAAAATATGAGAAAAATAACTTTAAAATTAGGAATTTTAATATTGGTAATTGCATTAGCCATTGTTGGATATATTTTTTTAGGAAGAGGAACTTACTTCAGCGATAATTTTGACAGAGAGAAAGGCGCTTGGGTTTTTCAAGATGGCGAGACAAAACCAACCGAGTCAAATATAGAGATAGTGGACGGCAACAAGGTTTTAAGAGCCAAGGGCACTAAGGGCACTTTTCGAGCAAAGATTGATAAAGAATGGGAAGATTACAGTTTAAAATTCAGATTCAAGAGAATAGAGGGCTCGATGATAGTTAATTTCAGGGAATATCGTTCAGAAGAGGAGAACAGTACATATTTTATTGGTTTAGGAAATGACAGGGGAACGGCAATAAACTTGAGCAAACAAATCAATGCAAACTTTAATTTAATATCCTTAAGAGTTGAGGTTGATCATTATAGGGATTGGCATACGCTTGAGGTAAGAGTTCGTGATAATATCATTAATGTCTATTTGGATGACAATTTTTTAATAAAATATAAAGATGAAAAAGATCCCATTCTCTCCGGCTCAGTTTCTTTTTCCGTTATTGCTAATTCAGAATATTTGATAGATGATGTTGAAATTAAATCCGTCAGAAAAGAAGATGTGGTTGAAGAAGTAGCTTGTCCCTATGAATGCTGTGTTGACGAATTTTATAAACCCAAGGCCTGTTCAGCAGATTATCTATGTCATAACACTACCTGTGAACCCAAGGACGAAGAAATAGAGCTTCTCCGAGACACTAAATTTGAGTGGGGGCTTGGTGAGTTTACAGAAAGTAATCTTGCTCGGGCCCAATGGTGTAAAATGCCTATTGGACAAGAACCTGCCTGGGCAGTTTCAGAAATAGCCACCGAAACTCATTTTTGCGAGAATCTTCCTAATCCTAAGTCAACAGAACCAACAATAATATTTGAATCAGAGGGAGGACACAAAAAGCTCATCTCCTACAAAGACGGCAGGATAAAGCTCCAGTTTGACACCAGCGCAGAAGAAAAAGAAGGTTGCGGTATCACCAACTATAAAAGAAGTCCGCCGGTCTTAAGCTGGCCTTATTACGGCGTAATTCAACATATATCCGTAGATTTTGCTGACTTTGAAGAGCTAAACTTTAGCTTGGATGTGAGGCTGAATAAGTTTGAGCCAAACGTCTTGCGACAAAAATGTACAGAATATGGTGCAATAATTGATAGATACGGTGGCTTTGGCATTATCTTTTTATTGAAGCGTGAAGGCGAAGGTTATGGTCCAGGAAATCTGTACTGGTTACTGATAGATTCCTGTAGTAAGCATTGGTGGGAAGGAACAGACGAGAGCGGAAAACCCAAGAATAAAGAATGCAGATCAAATAGCGAAGAATATATAATGAGTGATACTTTTGGAATTCCCATGTATCATCCACCAATGGACAATATCACATCTTCCATTGACAACACACACCCCATCTTAAAAGAAGGGCAGTGGCTAAACTATAATGTTGATTTGAAAAAGTTTGCCGAAGACGGAATCAATTA
>JAUWWY010000008.1 GCA_030616605.1 bacterium
GCAGAAAAATTAGCCAAAGAACTTTTGGAAATCTATGCTAAGAGAGAAATGACTACTCGCCCGCCCTATTTACCAGAAGATGAAATAGACTTTCAAATAACTTCCAGTTTTCAATATCAAGAAACTCCAGATCAAATTCAGACCATTGAAGATATTAAAAAGGATTTAGAAGGCCAGAGACCGATGGATAGAATTGTCTGTGGTGATGTTGGTTTTGGCAAAACCGAAGTTGCCTTACGGGCAATGATAAAAGTAGTAAAATCAGGCCTTCAAGTAGCAATGATTTGCCCAACCACTATTTTAGCTAATCAACATTTTCAAAATTTTAAAGAGCGTTTTAAAAATCTCCCAATTAGAATTGCAATTTTATCTCGCTTACAAACAAAAAAAGAACAAAAAGAGATAATCGAAGGTTTGAAAGTAGGTAAAATAGATATAGTTATTGGTACTCATAGGCTACTCTCAAAAGATGTAGAATTTAAAAACTTGGGATTATTAATTATTGATGATGAACAAAGATTTGGAGTTAGGCAAAAAGAAAAATTAAAGAAAATTAGAGCATCTCTTGATGTTTTATCTCTTTCAGCCACCCCTATTCCCAGAACTCTTTATTTAGCCTTATCTTCTTTGAAAAACATTAGTTTAATTCAAACTCCCCCAGCCGGTAGACTTTCAGTTAAAACTTTTATTTTGCCCTGGTCAGACAAAACTATTAAAGAAGCAATTAAAGCTGAAATTCTCCGAAAAGGCCAAATATATTTTTTACATAATCGAGTAGAAACAATTGAGGCAGCGAAAAAATTTTTAGAAAATTTAGGGGCCCGCGAGAGCGGGAGGGCGGTGGGCGGGTGGCGTCCTAAAGCATCCTCCAGCTGGCGGATTGGTATTGCCCACGGAAGATTAAAAGAAAAAGAATTAGTTAAAGTGATGGCTGATTTTCAGCATAGAAAAATTGATGTTTTGGTGGCCACCACTATTATTGAAAATGGTTTGGATTTACCGAATGTTAATACTTTAATTGTAGCTGATGCCACTAGACTAGGTTTGGCTGAAGCTTATCAAATCAGAGGTAGAATTGGCCGTTCTCATACTCAAGCTTTTGCCTACTTTCTCTACGGGGGTCACCTCTCAGAAAAAGCCGAAATGAGACTGGAAGCCTTAAAAGAAGCTGAAGAATTAGGTTCAGGTTATCGAATTGCTTTAAAAGATTTAAAAATTAGAGGAGCCGGTAATATTTTAGGAAAAGAACAATCAGGAAGCATTAATCAAGTCGGCTTAAATCTTTATTGCCAAATGCTATCTGAGGCAATAGAAAAATTAAAAAGGACGTGATTTGAGATTATCCACGTCCCTTTTTGAGTCGTGTTCATAAGAAAATTTCATACCCTTAACTCAACATCGCAATTCTCGTTTGTGCAGGTTAGCCCTCCATGCCCCTTATGTTCTCCACTGGTGAATCTAAATCCCACCAAATCGCTCCCGCATTTTGGACATTCACCAACTTTCCTCTGCCTCTCATTACATTTCGAATACGCTGTAATTAATACGTCCTGGTACTTCAATTCTTCATCTGTTGGTTTGCCTTGACTCTTTTCTATTTTTGCCATTTCTCCTCCCTCTTCAGTTTTTTGGTACAACCCCTCCAGTTAAAAGATAGAATATTCAATTAAAAAAGTCAAATTTTTTAAATTTAAAATTTAGTGCTAAACTTATTTCAATGGATGAAATAAAAACTATAACTATCGAAGATAGAAATTATCCGAAACTTTTGAAAGAAATTGAAGGCCCACCAGAAATTCTTTACCTGAGAGGAGAAATTTTGGCTGAGGAAAATTGTTTTGCTATTGTTGGAACCAGAAGGTGTTCTGCTTATGGAAAGCAAGTGGCTTTAGAGATTACTGGGGCACTGTCTGAAGCTGGGTTAACAATTGTTAGCGGTTTAGCTCCAGGAATTGACAGCTTTGCTCATCAGGCTGCCCTGGAAGGCAGAAAAAGGACCATTGCTGTTTTAGGAACCGGAATTGATGAAAAAAGTATTTATCCTCAAGAAAACTTAAAATTAGCAGAAAAAATTGTTGAGTCAGGTGGTTGTTTAATTTCTGAATATCCTTCAGGAACTCCGGGCTCTAAATTCACTTTTCCCAAAAGAAACCGAATAATTTCGGGGCTTTCTCTAGGAATATTAGTAATTGAAGCTAAACAAAAATCGGGGGCTTTAATTACGGCTAATTGGGCTAAAAAACAAGGAAGAAAAATCTTTGCCATCCCTGGACCAATCCATTCTTTAAATTCAAAGGGTTGTCATTATTTAATTAAACACGAAGTGGCGAAGTTGGTGGAAAATGCCAATGATATTTTGAAAGAATTAAACCTGCCTGCCGGCAGGCAGGTTTACCAAAAAGAAACAACTGGTGAAACTCCTGAAGAAAATCTAATTTTAGAAGTTTTAAAAGAAGAGGCTTTGGATATCGATAAAATTATTGAGAAAACAGAGCTTTCAGCAGCTACAGTCGCCAGTATCTTGGCTATTTTAGAAATAAAAGGTAAAGTAAGAAATTTAGGGGGAAATATCTATGCAATTAGTCATCGTTGAATCACCAACCAAAGCATTTACTCTCAAAAGGTTTTTGGGCCCAGATTACGAGGTTTATTCTTCCTATGGCCATATCAGAGATTTACCAAAAGATGAATTTGGAGTAGATGTGGAAAATGATTTTAAACCAAGATATATTATTCCTATTAAAGCAAAAAAGGTGGTTCAGATTTTGAAAAATGAAACTCAAAAAGCTGGAATTATCATTTTGGCCTGTGATGAGGACAGAGAAGGAGAGGCAATTGCCTGGCACTTA
>JAUWWY010000002.1 GCA_030616605.1 bacterium
ATCGGGTTCATTGCCGGACCAGCAGTATCTTTGTAAGGGTCGCCAACTGTATCGCCGGTAATGGCTGCTTGATGACTGAAACTCCCTTTACCGCCCAAATTTCCTTCCTCAATATATTTTTTGGCATTATCCCAGGCCGCTCCGCCAGTTGACATAGAAATAGCAACCAAAAAACCAGTAACAATAATTCCTATTAAAAGACCGCCCAATGCTTCAACTCCCAATAAAAAACCAGTTAAAATCGGTAAAATTACAATCAGAAGAGTAGGGAATATCATTTCCTTTAATGATGCTTTTGTTACAATGTCAACGCATTTGCCGTATTCTGGTTTTGCCTTACCTTTCATAATTCCCTTGATTTCCCTGAATTGTCTTCTGACTTCTTCAACAACTTTTTCAGCAGTATTGCCGACAGCCCTAAGGGCAAAAGAAGCCAATAAATAAGGTAAAAGTCCGCCAATAAAAAGACCGACTAAAACTCTCGGCTCAGCTAAAGAAAAACTGAATTTCCCTCCTAAATTGGAAATTTCTTGGGTGTAAGAAGAAAAAAGAACAAGAGCGGCAAGACCAGCCGAACCAATAGCGCAAGCCTTGGTAACAGCTTTGGTCGTGTTGCCAACAGCATCTAAGGCATCAGTGGTTTTTCTCACTTTTTTAGACTCGTGAGCCATTTCAGCCAGACCAGCGGCATTATCAGTAATTGGTCCATAAGAATCCAAAGCAATTATTAAACCGGTTAAAGAAAGTAAGGAAACAGCGCAAATTCCCAACCCATACACTCCGGCCAGCCAGAAACTTAATAAAACTCCAAGGGAAATTAAAATTATTGGTAAAAAGGTTGATTCTAATCCAAAAGATAGGCCGGCTATGACATTTGGAGCATGTCCTGATTGAGAAGCCTTGGCTATGCTTTTTACTGGTCTGTATTTTTTTGAAGTATAGTATTCAGTAATTAAAAACAAACCAAAAGCAATTAAAAGACCAAGAATGCTGGTAAGATAAAGCCGCCAGCCAGGTATTTTTAAACTGGGAGCAAAATTTAAAATTAAAGGAAGAAAAAATAAAGCCGACAAAACAGCGTTTACTTTCAAGCCTTGATAAAGAGCTTTCATAATATTTTTCTTTTTTCCCAATCTAACAAAGAAACTTGCTATAATAGAAGCTAAAATTGAAACTGAACTCAAAGCCAGAGGTAGAAATAAACCAAAAATAGAATCTTTGAAAAGCAAACTTCCCAAAATCATTGTTGCCAAAAGAGTAACAACGTATGTTTCAAATAAATCTGCCGCCATTCCCGCACAATCGCCAACATTATCTCCAACCAGGTCAGCAATAACAGCTGGGTTTCTAGGGTCATCTTCAGGAATGCCCTTCTCCATTTTACCGACAAGGTCGGCCCCGACATCGGCTGCTTTGGTATAAATCCCTCCCCCAAGCCGGGCGAAAATAGAAATTAAAGAAGCGCCAAAACCCAAACTGACCAAAGCTTTTAAATCTTTGGTCAAGAGCCAAAACAAGCTAACACTTAAAAGTCCCAATCCTACTACCAAAAAACCTGTTACTGAACCGCCTTGAAAAGATAATTTAAAAGCCAAAGCTTGACCTTTTTTTGCGGCAGCTGTTACCTTGGCGTTAGCTTTGGTTGAAATCATCATTCCGGCAAATCCAGCCAAAAAAGAGAAACTTGCTCCAATTAAAAAGCCAATCCCAACTTTAAAATTGAAAAAGAGCCAAAGCAAAAAGAAAAGAGGGACGGCAATGAAAGTTATAACCTTGAATTCCCTCTTTAGAAAGGCCTTAGCTCCTTCTCTAATTGCTCCTGAAATCTCTTTAATTTTTTTAGTCGGAGAAGGAGCTCTTTCAATTTGAGAGATTAAAAAAAGAGCAAAAACTAAGGAAAAAAATGAAACAATAATGGGAAAGTAAAACATAAAAATAAAATAATTACCTTACTGACATTTAGTGCAGTATTGGGCTTGAGGATAAACCTTTAGTCGAGCTTGAGGAATTGCTTTCTTACACTTTTCACATACTCCATAACTTCCTTTTTTTATTTTTTCCAGAGCCTCATTTACCTTTTTCAACTCAAGTTCTAAGGTATAAGTAACAGGCAGTATGTTTCCATATTCTTCCACTTCATCTGCTTCTTCTTCCAAATTTCCACCATCAAACTGAGGATATTTTGTTATCCAATCTCCTTTAACTCTTTTGTTTCTCCTAGCTAGGGAGTTTAATTCTTTTTCTAATCTCTCTTTTTGCTTTTGAAGTTTTTCTTTTTGTTTTTCAATAATTTTTTTGGTCATGTTAATCGCCTTGGCCGACAAAATACTCTATTAACTTTACTATGCTTTCTCCGGAACTGGTAAATAAGAAATATCTATCTAAGAGAACATAACAAATTCCAAAATCTGGTTGATTGGAATTAAGGTATCTAAATTCTACTTCTTCCTTACGGCCAGTTTTAAAATCTTTAACAAATTCCAATTCCTCGTCAATCAAAGAAGAAAGTAGAGGTAAAAAATCTCCAGCTATTGTCTCTTCCCAATTTTCCATTAAATTTAGAAGTTCTTCTTTTTCTTCAATTTCAGTAATAAAACCAAACCGAGCCTCTTCTTCTGAAAAATAGATAAATAAGGTCGCTCCAGGTTTTATCCTTTCCAAAAATCCTTCAGTAGAGGTCACTCCGGTATTTTTCAAGAATTCTTCTAAATTCAGAAATTCTTTGGTTTGAACATCTTGAAATAAAATTTGGAAAAAGTTTTCTTTTTCTTCTGATAAAAATTGGGAAAGTAAAAAGGAAATTTCAGTTGTTGTGGAAAATTTTAAGATTTCTATTCCTGAAATTTCAATTAATGCCGAAGGTATTTCCGGCTCTTCTGGCTCTTCTTCCTCCTCTTCTTCCTCTTCTTCTTCTTCTTCTTCTTCAGCTTCCTCTTCTTCTTCAACCCCTTCTTCAGCTGCGGGACCTACTGACGGTTGTGCTGAAGGAGGAAAAACATAAGTCTGGAGTAGAAAATAGATAACTGCTATTAAACCAACAGTTAAAAGCAAAATTAGAAGTCTAACTACAATTTTTTTTGCCAGAGAAGGTTCTTGGATTAATGGTCGAAAAATAATTTCCTTCTTTACTTCTTTTTCTTTTTTCTTTAATTCTTGATATGCCTTCTTTAAGGGCTTCTCAGCTACTTTAGCTAAGAATTCTTCTCTCTTTTTTTCTTCTTCTGCTGACATTTGGGCTATTTTTTTTAGAATCTGGGTTTTTAAAACAGGTCCCTTAGCTTTAGGAGGTTCTTTTTTTTCTTGGGCTATTCTTTGAAGCTCTTCTATTTTCTTTTTTTTTTCTTCGGCTTTTTCTCTTTCTTCTTCTTTTTCCATTTTCGCCCTTTCTTGAATTACTTTAATTATTTTCTCCTCTCTTTCCTCTTCAGTTTCTTTTTTCATTTCTTCCAGTCTCTTTTTTTCTTCTTCTTTTCTCTTTCTCCATTCTTCTTCCTTTTCCTTCTTTTCCTTGGCCTCCGTAGCCTTGTCCGTCCGGTAGGCGGGCTTAACAAAGGAGGGTTTTTCTTCTTCCATTTTTTCTTTAAGTATTCTTTCTCCTTCTTTAATTCCCTGTTTTAGCAATATTTCTATTTCTTCAAGTCTTTTTTTGAGCTCATTTTGCTTTTTTAGAATTTCTTTTTCTTTTAGCTCAATCTCACTTATCCTCTTTGCCTTCTCATTCTCTCTTGTCTCTAAATCCCATCTTGTTCTTTCTATTTCTTTTCTTTTTTCTTCAACCTGCCATCTCTGGTCTTCTATTTTTCTTCTTTCAGCCATAGTCTTTGCCTCCTTTTCTCTTGCCTCAATAATTCTTCCTTTTTCTTCTATTTTTCTTTCCTCTTCTAAAAGAATCGAAAGTTTTTCTTTTAAACTTTCTTTCTCTTCTTGAAAACCAATTTTATTTTTTAATAAAGCGCTTTTTTGTTCTTCTAATAAGACTTTGATTTCTTTTTCTAATTTAACTTTTTCCTTAGTAACTTCTATTTTTTTTAATTCTTCAAGAATTTCTTCCTTTTTCTTTTCAAATTTTTTTTCTTGTTTTAAGATGATTTCTAATTTTTGAATAGTATCTTTTATTTGAGAATGAATTGTTTCAACTCTTTCTTCTAAAGTCCATTTCTTTTTTTCGATTTCCCTTCTTTTTCTTTCAATTTGCCACCTTTTCTTTTCTATTTGATGTTTTTCTCTTACCTTTTTTGCTTGTTTTTCTTTTTCTTCAATACTCTTTTTCTCGCTTTCTATTTTTTTCTCTTTCTCTAAAATAGAGGAGAGGCTTTTTACAAGTCTGCCTTTTTTTGCCTGAAACCTGGTTCTTTCTAATTCTAAAGGTCTTTTTCTTGGAATAAACTTCTCCAATTCTAATTCTATTTTCGTCTTTTCCTTTTCTAAATCCTCTTTTGATAATTTTTTTTCTTTTATCTCAATTTCTTTCTTTTTTTCTATTTCCTCTTTTTTTTCTTTGAGCCTTTCTCTTCTTTCCATCTCTTCTTGAGCTTTTCTTCTGACTTCTTCCATTAACCCCCTTTCTTCTTCTAATTCTTTCAATTTTTCTTCTTTTTTCTCTTCAGCCCGTCTTCTAATTTCAAGAACTGTCTCTTTTTTCTCTTCTTCCTCTTTTTCTTCTTCTCTTCTCTCTTCTTCTTTCTTTTTTCTTTCCCCAATGGATATTTCTCTCTCTTTTGCAATTAATTCTTCTTTTAAAATTCTTCTTTCTTCTTCTCTTTCTTCTTTAATTGGCTCCGGCTTTTCTTTTTTAAACCTTATTAAATCATCTTTCATTGTCAAAAGCTTTCCCTGACTTAGAATTTGAGAGATTTTTTTCTCACTTAATTCTGTGTCTTCTTTTTTTGGCATAATTCTCTATCAATAATTTATGAATATAAGGTAAGCGAGGTAGTTCTCTTGCCATCGGCCTCTCGCAGGCCGAGCGGGCATGGTTCGAGCGAGCGGAGAGAGCGGAGAGAGCGAGGCTGAGAGGGGAGCGGCAATTTCCTCGCTGGGGAAATTGACCGCGTCCGATGGCGGGAGAGACTGCCGAGCGTTACTCTTTTTTCGGTTTAAATCCGGCTTGTTTTGCTGAAAGATTAATTCTTCCCTGTTCATCAATACTCACTACTTTTACCGGGATAATATCACCAACTTTAACTACATCTTTGATGTTTTCTATCCGAAAATCAGTAAATTCAGAGATATGAACAAGCCCTTCCTGATTTGGTAAAATTTCAACCATTGCTCCAAAATTTAAAATCCTTTTCACTTTTCCCTGAAAAATTTCGCCGATTTCAGCTTCTTCTGTAAGATTTTTTATCCAATCTATTGCTTTTTGGCCAGCACTATGGTTCTCTGCTGTAACAAATATTTTTCCTGATTCTTCAATATCAATGGTGACTTCACATTGCTCTGTTATTTCATTAATTACTTTTCCTCCGGTTCCTATTACATTTCCAATTTTCTGAGGATTAATCTGGATAATGTAGACTCGGGGAGCAAAAGAGGAAAGTTGTTTATTGGGTCGGGAAATAGTTTTATTCTGGAGTTTTAAGATTTCTAATCTTGCCTTTTTAGCTCTCAGCAAGCTTTCTTCTAAAATTTCTTTAGTTATTCCTTTTATTTTAACATCCATTTGTAGAACAGTCAGTCCTTTCTCAGTTCCAGCCACTTTAAAATCCATGTCTCCATTGGCATCTTCCGGTCCTTGAATATCAGTTAGAAGCTTGTAAGGAGTGTAAGGGGGCTGTTCCTGCCCGGTTATTAATCCTATGGCAATGCCGGCTGCCGGTCTTGTAATTGGCACTCCTCCATCCATTAAAGCTAAACAAGCAGATGAAACTGAAGCCATACTGGTTGAACCATTAGAACTTAACATTTCAGAAACAATACGAATAGTGTAAGGAAAATCTTCAAATTTTGGAATTAAAGGTAAAAGAGCTTTTTCGGCCAAGATTCCATGACCAATTTCTCTTCTGGCCGGTCCTCTTAATGGCCTTACTTCACCTACTGAATAAGGAGGAAAATTATAATGATGGAAAAATCTTTTTTTGCCGGATACCTCCATTCCATCCAAAAGCTGATGGTCACCCGGAGCTCCTAAAGTCAAAATTGATAAAGCTCTAGTTTCTCCCCGCGAGAAAAGTCCTGAGCCGTGAATTCTTGGTAAAACAGCAATTTTTGTCTTAATTTCTCGGATTTGGTCTAATTTTCTTCCGTCCGGTCTTTTTTCCTCTTTTAAAATATTCTTTTTAAAAACTTTTTCTTTTTCTCTTTCAAATATATCCATAGCCAAACCAATTTTTTCTTCTTCAAATTCTGCTTTAATCCTTTCCAGAATTTCCTCTTTTAAGTTTTCCAATTCAAGTTGTCTTTCTTGCTTTTCTTTTTGATATAAAGCTTTTTCTAATCTTTTTTCCAAATTTCTTTTAACTTCTTTCTCTAACTCAGGGTCTGGTAAGGGATGAGTGAAGGGAATTTTTTCTTTGCCCGCTTTTTGAGCAATCTTTTTTTGAAAATCAATCAGTTTTTTAAGCTCGGGCTTAGCAAAATCAATTGCTTTTATAACTACCTTTTCTAAAACTTCGTCTCCTTGAAGTTCTATCATATTTATTAAAATCTCGTTGTTTTTTTCAACTCCGGAAACAACTAAATCTAATTCTCCTTTTTCTCTTTCTTGATAATTTGGATTTAAAATAAAGTTTTCGTTAATTTTACCTACCCGAACGGCAGCTACTGGTCCTTGCCAGGGAATATCAGAAATTGAAAGAGCTAGAGAACTTGCTAAAATGGCTAAAACAGCTGGGTCGCTTTCTTCATCCCAGCTTAAACAAGTAGGTATTACCTGGACTTCTCTTTTGAAGCCCTTTGGAAAAAGGGGACGAATAATTCTGTCAACCAATCGAGAAATTAAAACCGCCTCGTTTGAAGGACGGCCTTCTCTTCGCATAAATCTTGAACCCAAAATTTTTCCAGCGGCATAATATCTTTCTTCATAATTACAAGTCAAAGGAAAAAAGCCTAAACCAGGCTTTTCTTCTTGTTGTTGACAAGCAGCAAGAATAGTAGTTTCTCCCAATTTCATCAGACAAGAGCCTGAAGCCTGAGTGGCTAGATTCTCTATTTGAACTTCTAAATTACATTTTCCAATTTTTGTTTTGAACATTTGGCTACGAATTACCTGCTTGCCGGCAGGTGGACGAATAAGCTTATCTTGGCAGTAAGAATTTTTTAGGGTCTTCTTTAATATCAAAAAATTCATCAGCTGTCTCTTTTAATTTTGCAGAAGTTGTTTGACCAAAAGATATTACTTCAACTCTTTTACCCTGATTTTTTAAGTACTCAATCAAAGAAACAAAATCTCCATCTCCAGAACAGAGAACAATAACATCAACACTGGTTGAAGCTCGAATAGCATCAATTACTATGCCGACATCCCAATCCGCTTTTTTCTGACCACCATAAAATTCCTGCAAATCTCGAACTCTAGTTTCAATACCTAATTTTGTCAGAGCCTCAAAAAACGGCTTTTCCTCTCCACTTTTTGTCCTGACAACATAAGCAAAAGCTCTAATAAGTTTTCTGCCAGAAATTGCTTTATCCAAAATTCTTTCAAAGTTAACTTTTTTTCTATACAAATTCTTTGCCGAATAATAAAGGTTTTGGACATCAATTAAAACTATTACCCGCTGTTCTTTTGGTTTAATAATCATGTTATAAATTGTTATTTTTTAAGTCCTATTTTCTTAAGTATACTTTTATATCTTTTTGAGTCTTCTTTTTCCAGGTATTTTAAAAGTCTTCTCCTTTTGATAACCATTTTCAAAAGTCCTCTCCGAGAATGAGTGTCTTTAGAGTGTTTTTTAAGATGAGAAAGAATCTTTTCAATATTTTCTGACAGTAAAGCTATCTGGACCTCAGGCGACCCAGTATCTGTTTTGTGAAGTTTATGATTTTTGATTATGTTTTCTTTTTTTTCTGTTGGCAACATGTTATCAATGCCCCCACCAGGATTCGAACCTGGAACAAATGGCTTAAGAGGCCACTACTCTGCCAATTGAGTTATGGGGGCTTTAAGGAATTTCTATTGGGCAGTTAAATGAAAAAAAGCCCTGTGCCCAATTCGCTAATCCTGTCCACTCTGCCGCTCCTAAAACTGAGAGAAAAATTCCTATAATCATATAAGAGCCGTAAATTAAAAATAAACCAATAACTACTCCATTTATTAATTTTCTTGCTCGAGTCAACAAATCTGGTTTAGCTCCACCCAAATAAAACATTATCCCGGCAACCACTATCATCAAAACAGCTAAAGGAGGAATAATGTTAATTAAAACAAAATCAACTATTCCATCAAGCATAACAAAAAAATGACAGAACTGACAGTGAATCAGTTGTTTATCTCCCTGCTCAGCACATTTTCCATTCTCTATCCTCCCACCAATATAAACCATTTTACCGCAAGGAACCAAACCTTCATAACAAACCTGGGTGCTGTCTGCCATATAAGTTCCAGCCACAGCTAAAGAAATCAAAGGAAAAAAAATTCCTATCAAAAGAAGTAAAAAGAATAAACGTTTTAACATTATATTATGATAGCAAATTATCTTGCCTAATTAAATAATAACTCATTTAAAAAGTTTTTGCAATAAAAAGTCGGTGTGCGTCAAGTTGATGCACACCGACTATTTCCTTTTATTAGTTAGGTATTAATTGATTAAGCAGATGCATAACCCAGAGACTGGTAGCGACAATGCCTGTCATATTGACTAACGTTCTCCCCGGATCGAATTTAACTACTTCTCTCGGGGGTTTCTGGACAACCGCGATAATGGCGCCGTCATCTACTTTCGGATTTCTATCTGGCAAAAGAAACCAACGCTTCAAACCGTAACTGGCGCCGTTTGCCTGGGTTAAATAGATATCCTTCACTCGTTCATCAGCACCGCCTACCTGTCTGAGATAGTAAGACACACGTCGTCCCTTCTCGTACTTAATCAGTCCCTCATTGGCTACACTTCCACGCAGCGTTATGGTGTTCGGTATTGGCGGGATAATAATTTCATCCCCCGGCAACAAAACAACGTCGGCACGCTTAACACCTTCAATAGCTCTATCAATCTTGGTGATAAGCTGATTATCTTGACGAAACAACCGTCCTCCTTTTGGATAAGCGGTTGGCCGCAATCCTCCAGCACGTTGAATAATGTCTGATAACATCTCGTTGTCGTACCGAAGCGCATATTCACCCGGGTAGTAGACTTCTCCACTGACCTGAACGGTTTGTTGAGGTTGGTAATCCGGATCCGTTCGTATATAGACCCTATCCCGATGGCTCAACAAAAACGTCCTTGCTTGATGAGAAAGTCGAAGCGTATCGCTTAAGGAAAAGGATACGGGAAGATTCTCTGTTTCCTTCAAAGGCACAATAAAAGTCACGGATTTTTGACTGGGCTTAGCTCCTTCTGTTTTACCAGCAATCCGACTGACTTCCGCCTTTGTTATATCCGCTCCCTCGGCAAATCCTCCAGCCCGGACAATCAGGTCTTCAAGAGTCATATTCTCCTGCAATCTAAACTGATCGGGATTTTTGACCGCTCCGCTAACAAAAACATAGCTCTCCACAATCATTTCATCCAGATATTTTGAATATATCCGGATTTCGTCTTGAGGGCGGAGTAATGTTTGTGCCAGACCTTCATTGTTCAGTGCTTTACCCAGATGAAAGGGAATAACACGTTCGTCTTTCCCATCTGGTGTTCTTTGAAAGAGGTCAGCTCGTTCTAAGTATGTCTCTTTGACAAACTCTTCATCCAGTAAACCACCTCCTTTAAACAAGAGGTCATATACAGTCATACTATCCCGCAGGACATAGGTGCCGGGCGTGCGTACATTGCCCGCGATACGCACCCACTGCTTCTCTTCCAGTTCCTGAACAGAGTAGACATGCAGACTATCCATGCGAAAAAGCGGAATATTCTGAGTAGGAACGTCAGTAAAGACCTCATACAGGTTGAGAGAGATAAGCTGTTCTGTGCTGTCTTCGTTTATTCGCACTAAATCGGCTTTTTCCCAAAAGGCATTTCCCATTAAACTGTCTGCCTGGAGAATGAGGTCTTTTACCGTTTGAACCGAGTCACTGATTTCATAGCGTCCCGGCTGGTAGACAGCACCGCTCACGCTAACCGCATTCCGAAGAAAAGACAGAATAGAGAGAATATGCACCTTGTCTCCATCAGCAAGCAAGACATCTTCTTTTTCAAAGAGCACTTCTTTCATATCCTTATCAAGCACTTCCCGGGCAACAGATGGATCGTCCCGTTCTTCAAAGGGAATAATGCGCTCAATCTGGAATCGTTTGACATACGCCTCCGGAGTCAGACTGCCGCAGTATTCCAAAAGTTCGGTAAATCCTTCTTTGTCCAAAAGCTCGTAGATTGCGGGACGTTTAACTTCACCCATAATCGCTACTGTCTTTCCCCGCGGAGGAATAAAAATACGGTCATTATTGCGCAGATGTACCTCACGAGGCTCATACCCTTTCAGCAGATGATTGTACATATCCACGGTGGTTACCTCATAGCCATCTCCAACGTCGTGGATGACTTGAATATTTCGCAAACTGCCGCTCGTGAGCGGTCCGCCCACGCTGTAGAGTACATTGAAGACAGTGGAATTACTGCTTATTGTATAACCACCAGGTTGGGCTAGTTCCCCCAGGACATAGACTCGGATAGGGCGAATACGGGCTATTGTCAAATCCATTATTATTCTTGGCGGGTCAGCAATCAGTCCTGCGTAAGCTTTAGACAACCAGACTTTCATTTCTTCCCGTAAATTATTCAGTCGTTTGCCAGCCACCACTTTTTGACCAAGCTTCGGTACAAAGATACGGCCTTCGGGATCAACCGGGAGAACATACTGAAGTTCTACATCACCCCATAAAGTCAATCTCAATTCGTCTCTCGGACCAATCAAATAGCCTTCATCAATTGGACCATCCGGACTGGGCAGGAAAGCATCTGGAATCTCTTTAAAGAGATTGTAGCCAAAGTATTGAAGTTCTATTTTCTCGGGTTCTTTTGGTAGCTCTACTTTTTCCTCTTCTATCTCTTCAATGTCTTCAACAGTATCTTCTTTTGCCTGTTCTTGAGCTTCCTCTACTATTGTCGTCCCACGCTCAGGAACTTCAATATCAAGCTTTTTTGCCTGTTCTCGAACTTGCTCTATTGTCATCCCGCGCCTTTGCGCTTCTTCTTGAGCTTCCTCTATTGTCATTCCATACTTCTGCAGTTCTTTCTGCATCTGTTCCAGCATCTCGGGAGGGGGAGTTACTTGAGCCAGACCAATCTGAATTCCTGCAAAAAGCAGAAAAATAAAACATCCGATCAATTCAGGAATGAACACTCTGCTTTTCATAACTATCTCCTTTTTTATTTGTTAAAGAACTTTGTTTATGATTTAGGATTATCATAATTCTGAAGATTTGTCAAGACGAAGGGTTTGTCCCTTTATAGAAAAAGGCCAGCCGTTTATATATGGGCTGGCCTTTTATCCTTTTTTTGAAGGGAAATAAAATGCCGAGGATTTTGAGAATATTCTCAGGCAGATGCACCTTGTCTTTCGACTTATAGTTACAGCCGGCATCCATAAGCATCGCCTGATACTCAACCACATTTGACATGGCAATCATCGGTCCCTTAAACGATTGGCGGAACTCTTTGACCAACGAGGGCGTATTGGGAGCGTGTGGTCTTGGGCTTTCAGCGTCCTCTGGCACGCAGGCATTCATCACAATAAGTTTCACGTCAGGATTTCTTGCAAACAGGGCTCGAGCTTCTTTAATAGTAAAAGCGCTTAGAAACTTCACTTTTGTACTAAGAGACCTCTGAAGAAAGTCCTGAACCGGCCATAAATCCTCGACTACGAGAATTTTCGGCTTTACCATCTCTATTCTCCCTCACTAAGAAACTTGGCTGTTGCCTTGGCCACCCAGGCATATTTTCTCTCAATAGCGCTCATTGCTTCGGCAGTTGCCTCTCCCAAGTCACGATAGACTTGTTTATCCATCATTTGAGCTTTGTCTCCTTCAGGCCAGATGCGCCAGGAATCATTGTCAATGACATCAGCCAGCAAGAGTTTTCCGCTCTCCATATCTATTCCAGCTTCAATCTTAAGGTCTACTAAAGCAACATCTTGGTTTGCCCAGGCTTGTTCAAGAAGAAGAAAAACTTTCCGGATAAGCTCAATAAGCTCAGGAACAGTTCTTTTCCACCATTCTGCTTCCTTCTTCTCTTCAATTGTTCCAAGAGGAAGAAGCTCTTCAATCCACAAGGTTCCAATTGAATCTGCTGATAAAGGCTTCTTGGCATCAAAGAGACTGAAAAGAAGCTCCTTCTCATTCCAAACCATAAGAGGATCATGTCTGGCATCATCTTTGAGAAAAAACTCAATTTTCAATTCCTCAAAAACAGCGCCTTCTTCAGTCTCTGGGTTACGCTTCAGGTATGAGCCGGTGGCGATTCTTCGGGCTACCAGTTCAATGGGAATCATTTCCACTCGACGAGCACGAAAGGTTCTCTTACCCACTCGCTCAATAAAGTGAGTTGGTATTCCCGCCGCATTAAGCAAACGAAAACAGTTAGAGATAGTCGCGGTAGAAAAAATACCCTTATCTTGTATAATGTCGCGCTTAATCCCATCTCCGGCTGTAATATCATCTTTACTTTCAACCAAGACCTCGTTATCATTGCCAGCATCGGGCCAGATAATTTTGGTCTTGCCTTCAGCGATTTTCTCGCCTTGTCTTGTCTGATTCATGAATCATTCCTCCTTTTTTTGTTTTTCAAAGAACAATAATAACTATTCCTTACAATAACATATCAAATATAATTCGTCAAATAAAGGGACTGAACATATAGTTCAGTCCCTTGATTGAAATTCTACTTTGGCACGGTTGACGTCTCCTGCGAACATTGTTTAGTAACAGCTCTCTCTTCTATTCCAGATTCAGTAATTCTAAGGGTTTTACTATTCTCATTCATCGGACCAGTGATACATCCAACTCCGTCTTTATTTACCCGGACTGCAATCGCCATTTCCAACGACCCCCCAAAGCTTATTATCACTGGCTTGTCTTGAGGCACGTCGATTTTTTCCAAACTAGACATTGTTTGCTCCTTATTTATTTGTTAAATGTGCTTCAGAACCTCAGCTTTTTCGCTGGTGCCCCCGGTAAGAGTCGAACTCACAACCTTGCGGGCCGAAACCGCACGCTCTATCCAATTGAGCTACGGGGGCAGAATAGACCCATAATACCAAAAAAGTTGAAAAAAATCAATTTCTAAGCAATAATAAAAAGTATGAAAATTCCCAAGCAAGTTCAATTTGTTATTGAACAATTGAAAAAACAAAAATATGAGGCCTATATTGTTGGGGGTTGTGTCAGAGATATTTTACTTGGCCTTGAACCCCAAGATTGGGATATAGCAACAAATGCCAAACCAAAAGAAATTGGTAAAATTTTTTTACGAAGCTATGCTGATAATAAATTTGGAACAGTCACAGTTTTAACCGATTCAAAAGATAAAAGATTAAAGGAAATTGAAATAACCACTTATCGAATTGATGAAGAATACAGCGACAAACGCCATCCCGACAAAATAAAGTGGGCAAAAACAATTAAACAAGACCTGGCCCGGAGAGACTTTACTGTTAACGCCATAGCCTTAACGGAAATTAAAAATCAAAAACCAAAAATCAAAAATTATGAGATTATTGATCCTTTTAAGGGTCAAAAAGACATTGAAAATAAAATTATTCGGGCAGTAGGTAAAGCAGAAGACAGGTTTTCAGAGGATGCTTTGAGAATAATGAGAGCAGTAAGATTTTCTGCTTGTCTGGGTCCTAAAATCTGGCAGATAGAAGAAAAAACAGCTCAAGCTATTAAAAAAAATGCCTCTCTTTTAAAAATTATTTCTCAAGAACGGATTAGAGACGAATTAATAAAAATAATAAATTCTTCAAATGGAGCCCGGGGAATAGAAATTTTAAGAAGAATGAAACTCTTGAAATATGTTATTCCTGAGCTTGAAGAGGGTTTTGAACTTTGGCAAAACAAGCATCATATTTATCAGGTCTATCAGCACTCTTTGTTAAGTTTAAACTATGCCTGCCAACAGGAACTCTCCTTAACTGTCCGACTAGCAGCTCTTTTCCATGATGTTGGCAAACCAAGAGTAAAAGAGGGAGAGGGTCTTGATTCAACTTTCTATAATCACGAAATTGTGGGGGCCAAAATGACCCAGAAGATTTTGGAAAGACTAAGATTTCCTAAAAAAGATATTATCAAAATAGTAAAATTGGTAAGATATCACCTTTTTTATTATAATGTTGGGGAAGTATCTGACTCTTCAGTCAGAAGACTTTTGAGAAAAGTGGGGCAGGAAGATATTGATGAACTTTTAGAAGTCCGCCATGCTGACAGAATCGGCTCTGGAGTACCAAAAGCTGAACCCTACAAATTGAGACATATGAGATATGTAATTGAGAAAGTTTCTCAAGACGCAATCTCCCCTAATATGTTAAAAATCTCAGGTCATGATGTGATAAGAATTTTGAAAATAGCTCCTGGTCCTAAAATAGGCCAAATTTTAACCTGTTTATTAGGAAAGGTTCTAAAAGACCCGAGTAAAAATAATAGGACATTTTTAGAACAAGAAATTGTAGGATTAGGACAAAAAATGTCTGATAAAGAATTTAATAGGACATTTAATAGGACAAAAAAAGAAATTGAAAAAATAGAAACAAAAAGAGATAAAATGACCAAAAAAAAATATTGGGTAACCTAACGGAGTGTAGTATAACGGTAGTATACAGGCTTCGGGAGTCTGTGGCCTGGGTTCAATTCCCAGCACTCCGACAGAAAATTTTTAGTTAGCTTTCTTCTTTGGCTTTTTCTATTATTGCTTTTTTAATCTCGGTTTCAACTTTTGGATTATCTTTTAAAAACTTTTTGGCCTCATTCATTCCCTGACCAATTTTTTTATCTCCACACTTATACCAACTGCCAGCTCGCTTAACAATACCATATTTTGAACCAGTATTTATAAAATCAGCTGTTTTGGAAATTCCTTCATTATAATAAATATCAAATTCAGCTGTTTTAAAAGGAGCGGCAACTTTGTTTTTTACGATTTTGGCTTTGATTCTTGAGCCAACAATTTGGTCTTTTTGTTTTATCTGAGCAATTCTTCTCAAATTTATCCGAACCGAAGAATAAAACTTCAAAGCCATACCTCCGGTAGTTGTTTCGGGATTACCAAACATTACTCCGATTTTCATTCTGGTTTGGTTTAAAAAGATAACCAGGGTCTTAGTTTTAGAAACAATACTAGCCAGTTTTCTAAGCGCCTGGCTCATGAGTCGGGCTTGACGGCCTATGTGCACGTCTCCCATTTCACCTTCAATTTCAGCCCGGGGAGTTAAAGCAGCAACTGAATCAATTACAATTACATCAACAGCTTTTGACCTAACAAGAGTCTCAACTATCTGAAGAGCCTGTTCTCCGGAATCAGGCTGGGAAATCAAAAGGTTGTCAACATTGACTCCGATTTTTTTAGCGTAATCAGGATCTAAAGCATGTTCGGCATCAACAAAAGCTCCTACTCCACCTTTTTTTTGAGCCTCAGCTAAAATATGAAGCGCCAATGAAGTTTTTCCAGTTGCCTCAGGGCCATAAATTTCAATAACCCTTCCTCTTGGTACCCCTCCAATACCCAAAGCTAAATCTAAAGAAATGCTTCCGGTCGGAATTACATCAACATCAACTGCTCTTACAGCAGTCAATTTCATAATTGCTCCTTCACCAAATCTTTGCTTTATCTCTTCTAAAGCCTCGTCTAATCCTTTATCTTTTTGTTCTTTTTTTTGTTTAGCCATTAGTTTATTGTAATTTATTCTTAAATCTTTTCCCACTCAGAATCCTGGTTAGAATTTTGAGATTCTTTAATATGAACCTCTCTCGGCTTAGCTCCATCTGCCGGACCAACTATTCCCTTTGCTTCCAGCATATCTAAAATCCTTGCTGCTCGAGCATAACCTATCTTTAATCTCCTTTGCAAAAGAGAAGCTGAAGCTTTCTTATATTGTATAATCACTTCTTTTGCTTCTTCATATAAAGGTTCTTCAAAATCAAGTTCTCCGGGAATCTTATCAATTAAACTTTCAATCTTTTCGTTCAATCTTTCTTCAATTTCTTCTTTTTCTCGGGGGGCATTTTCTCTTTCAATGAAATTAATTACTTTTTTAACTTCTTTTTGAGAAACATAAGCTCCCTGAATTCTTCTCGGCTTACTAGATTCAGATGATAAAAACAGCATATCTCCATTTCCCAAAAGACTCTCTGCTCCGGCCGTATCCAAAACCGTTCTTGAATCAATTTGACTTGCTACCTGAAAAGTAATCCTTGAGGTAAGGTTTGCTTTAATCAAACCGGTAATAACATCTACCGAAGGCCTTTGGGTAGCCACTACCAAATGAATCCCTACTGCCCTGGCTAACTGGCTCAATCTTACAATTCCAGCTTCAACTTCTCTTCCTTTTGCCGCCATCAAATCAGCCAACTCATCAATAATTAAAATAATATAGGGCATTATTCCATATTCCTCTCTTAGTTTAGAATTTTTACTGACAATTTTGTTAAAATCTCTAATATTTCTTGTTCTAATTTCACTCAATATCTCAAATCTTCTTTCCATTTCTCCAATCAACCAATTTAAAACGTTAACTGTTTTTGGAGCATTGTAGATTACCGGAGTCAAAAGATGGGGAAGTGGGCTGTAAATTGAGAATTCTACTCTTTTGGGGTCAATTAAAATAAATCTTAAAATCTGGGGTGAATTGCGATAAATTAAACTTAAAATTAAATTTTGTAAAAAGACTGTTTTCCCTGTACCAGTACTGCCAGCAACCAAAAGATGGGGCATTCTTCCTAAATCAGTAAAAACCGGAGTACCGGCAACGTCTTTTCCTAAAGGAATGGTCAGAAAGGAAAAAGCTTCCTGGAATTTTAGATGGGATATTAGTTCTCTAAGTTTCACTTCCGCCCTTCCTCTGTTTGGTACCTCAATCCCAACCAAAGACCTGCCAGGAATAGGAGCTTCAATTCGAATAGGATGGCTGGCTAAAGCCAAAGATAAATCATTGTTCAGGGTTGTAATTTTTGAAAGTTTTACTCCTTCAGCCGGCTTTAAAGTGTATTGGGTAACAGTCGGACCAATATTTATCTCACCCATCTCAACTAAAATACCAAAATTTGCCAAAGTTTTTTTAATAATCAAAGAATCATATCTTATATCACCGGTTGAGGGTCTTTGATTGGAAAGAGAAAGAAGTTCAATCGGAGGAGATTTGTATTCTTCTTTAAGTTCTGAAGGGAAAGTTTCTTTTTCAATTTTTGCTTCCTGGGGAATTTTTGGCTTGGTTTCTTTTCTCTCTTTAAGGGCTTCAATTTCTTTAATTTCAAATTGGGGACTTTTAATTTCCAATCTTTTTTTATCTTCTTTTTCTTCTTCCTCAGGCTTTTCTTTTATTAAACCAGCTTTTTCTTTGAAAATTTTAAATTTTTTCTCTGAGGGAATGAGTTGCCATAAAATCAAAATCGATATCAAAATTAAAGCTGAAAAAACAATAACAGTTACTAAAAAACCAAAAAGGGTTAAAAATGGCCAAGTTAACGTATAACCTAAGATTCCGCCGGCTTTTTCGCCTATATTTAAAACTTCAAAGAGACCGGAAATCGCCAGAAGTAAAAGAAGAATGCCACCAAAAACAGGAGTAAAAATTCTCTTCTTTTGAGGTTTTAAAAGTAAAATCCCAGCTAAAATCAAAAGAAAAGGAATAAAAGAAATAGTCTTTCCAACCAAAAAATCAAAGATTGTTAAAATAAATTCACCTCCTATTCCTGCTTTTTCAAAAAAAGAAAGAGAAATTACTAGAGCTAAAACAAACATTAAAATACTGATAATCCAGGCTTTAACTTTCTTTGTCTTTATCTTTGCCTCTTTCTTTTTCTTTTTATTTTTATTTTTTCTCTTTCTCTTTTTAGCCATATTTACCGAGCGCTATTCTTTATTCTAATACACTAACAGACTTTTAGAAAGAGCTGGCTATGTTATTTCTTGAAGCCAGTACCAGCAGGTATCATTCTTCCTATAATTACATTTTCTTTGAGGCCCCGAAGCTTATCATCTCTGCCCTCAAGTGAGGCTTTTATTAAAACCCGGGAAGTTTCCTGAAAAGAAGCTGCTGATAAGAAACTATCGGAAGTTAAGGCTACTCTTGAAATACCAAGCAATATAGTTTGAGTAGTAGCTTTCTTCTTTTTTTCTTTTTTAAGTTTATTTTGAATTTCTTCAAATTCAGTTCGGGAGATAACTTGATCTGGCACCCAGGGACTATCTCCAGAATCTTTAACTCTCATTCGAGAAAACATTTGGCTGACTATTATTTCAAGATGTTTATCGTGAATATTTATTCCCTCCCCAACATAAACTCTTTGGACTTCTTTTATGATATAGCGCTGAGTTTCTTGAGCTCCGGAAACTTTAAAAAGCTTTCTTAAATCAAGGGGTCCGGAAGTGAAATTCTGACCGGGTAAAACTTCATCACCTTCCTTAATAAAAAGCTCTGAATTAGCTGGGATTATATACTTAATATCTTCAAGTTTTTTGGATTTAGCAGAATCTTTCTTTTTTGCCCGTCCGTCCGGCAGGCGGGAGGGAGAAACAATAATTTCTTTTTTTTCTAAGTCAATTTTTTTTACTTTTCCTTTAACCAGGTTTATTATTCCTTCTTCCACCTTCAATTTTCTTAATTCAAAAATCTCTTCAACCCGAGGTAAACCTCGGGTAATATCTCCTCCTCCAACTACTCCTCCTAAATGGAAGGTTCTCATGGTAAGTTGAGTTCCTGGTTCACCAATTGATTGAGAAGCTATAATCCCAACCGCTTCACCAAATCTCACCATTTTATTTCTTCCCATTTCCCAACCATAACATTTTTGACAAACCCCTCTTGAGGTTTTACAGCTTAAAGGAGAACGGACTCTAATTTTTTTAATTTTAACTTCATCTATTTCTTCTGCTTTTTCCCAATCTATAATTTCTCCTTTTTTGACAATTTTGCTTTTTGATTTTTGATTTTTGATATCTTCCATTGCTATTCTGCCTACAATTTTGAAAATAAAATCTTGATCAATTTCTTCAGCATCTCCTCTGAAAATCTCTCTTCCTTCTTTATCTTCACAATCTTCTTCGTTAACAATCACCTCATGACTAACATCAGCTAATCTTCGGGTTAAATAACCAGAAGCTGAAGTCCGTAAAGCAGTATCAACAGTACCTTTTCTTGCTCCATGAGAGGAGATAAAAAATTCCAAAACATCAAATCCCTCTTTAAAGGAATTTTTAATCGGTAATTCAATTATTCTCCCAGCTGGAGAAATAACCAAACCTTTCATTCCACAAATTTGAACAGGTTGAACCCAGGAACCTCCTCTAGTTCCAGAATCAATTATTGAAAAAATAGGACCATCTTTTGGTAAAACTTCTATAACCAAACTTTCAATTTGACTCCTTGCTCCTTGCCAGATTTCAATCAACTTTGAGCTTTTTTCTTCTTTTGAAAGAAATCCTTTTTTAAACTGGTTATTTATCAAATCTATCTCTCTTTCTTTTTCTTGGATAACTTTTTCTTTTCCTGGAGGAACTATAAAATCATCCATTCCAAGAGTTATTCCTGATAAGGTAGCATACTCAAAACCCAAATCTTTAATTCTATCCAGAGCTTTTCGGATTTCTTCTTCAGGGCATTTTCTAATCATTTGACCAATTAATTCAGAAAGTTTTTCTGAATCTATCTTCTCATTTATAAAAGAGATGTTTGAAGGTAAAGCATCATTAAAGATAATTCGACCACAGGTTGTTTCAATTAGCTCTGGTTTTTTCTTTTTTTCCAAAAGATATATTTTAATTCGAGCTTGAATGTCCAATTTACCTAATTGATAAGCTGTAATTACTTCTTCAAAACTACCGAAAACCTTATCCTGGCCTCGAGAATCAGGCTTTTCAGTGGTTAACCAATAAGACCCCAAAATAATATCCAAACTTGGAGTGATAATCGGCAGCCCGTTAGCCGGTTTAAGAAAATTTTTACTGGCTAACATTAAATCTTTGGCTTCTTTTTGAGCTTCTTTTGAAAGGGGGAGATAAACTCCCATTTGGTCTCCGTCAAAATCAGCGTTATAAGCTTTACAAACTAAGGGATGAATTTTTATTGCCTCTCCTTCAACCAAAACCGGTTCAAAAGCCTGAACTCCTAACCGATGTAAGGTTGGAGCTCGATTCAAAAGAACAAATTTATCTTTAACTACCTCTTCCAGGGCAGCAAAAACTTCAGGACCTTTATCATCAATCAATCTTGAAGCTCCTTTAATATGAAAAGCCAATTCTTTATCCAATAGTTTTTTAATAATAAATGGCCGGAAAAGTTCAAGAGCCATTACTTTTGGAATTCCGCATTGGTTGAATTTAAGTTCAGGACCAACAGCAATAACTGACCTTCCAGAATAATCTACTCTCTTTCCTAAAAGATTTTTTCTGAATCGTCCTTGTTTTCCCTTCAAGGTGTCAGCCAAAGATTTAAGAAATCTTTTTCCTCCAGTAGAAGTTGTAGTCATTTGAGTTTTTCTCATTTCGTTATCCAAAAGACTATCAACTGCTTCCTGAAGCATTCTTTTTTCGTTCCGAACAATAGTTTCAGGAGCTGAAATTTCAATTAAATATTTCAATCTGTTATTTCTGTTAATTACTCTTCTGTAGAGGTCATTTAAATCAGAAGAAGCATATCTCCCTCCATCCAGCTGAACCATTGGTCTTAAAGCCGGGGGTAAAACCGGTAAAACCTTCAAAAACATCCATTCTACCCGGATTCCGGCTTCTTCCATTCCCTGAAAAAATTTTAATCTTCTTAAGATTTTTTTTCTTTCACTAAGAGAACTTTTTTCTAAAGTTTCTTCTAATTTTTTAATTTCTTTTTTGAAGTTAATTTTTTTGAAAATTCTCATCAGGGTCTCTGGTCCAGTTCCCGCAATAAAAATTTCTCCATATTTTAAAGAAAAATCTTGATATTCAATCTCTGACAAAATTCTCAAAGGTTGAATTGATAAAATTTCTTCCTTGGTCTCTGTAAATTTTTCTCTGAGTTTTTCTTTATTTTTCTTTTTTTCTTTGAGAGATAGTTTTGACTGAGAAATCTCTTTAGTTTTTTCTTCAAATTCTTGTTTAACTTCTTTTACTAATTTTTTCTGAAGTTCAACATCAACTTTCTCTATTATGTAAGCAATAAAGTAAATCACTCTTTCTATTTTTCGCTGAGGAATATCTAAAACAAAACCTATTCTTGAAGGAACTCCTCTTAAAAACCAGATATGACTGCAAGGGGCAGCTAATTCTATATGACCCATTCTCTCCCTCCTGACCTGAGTTTTAGTTATCTCAACTCCACACCTGTCACAAGTAATCCCCTTGAATCTAACTCCTCTATATTTGCCGCAATAACACTCATAATTTTTACTCGGTCCAAAAATCTTTTCGCAAAAAAGACCATCTTTTTCGGCTCTTTGAGTCCGATAATTGATGGTTTCCGGTTTTTTCACTTCTCCGTGAGACCAGGTTAAAATCTCTTCCGGAGAAGCCAACTTAATACGAATAGATTGTAGGTCAGCTACTTTCATTTTTTATTTTTTGGGTTCTTCTTCCCGAATCAAACCCTTCACTTCAACGCTCAAGCCCAATGATTTTAACTCAGAAACTAACAAATTAAATGAAGCTGGAAGATTCGGCTTTCTAATTTCCTCTCCTTCTAAAATAGCTTCATAGGTCGCTGCTCTTCCGGGAACATCATCAGATTTAATAGTTAACATTTCTTGAAGAGTATGAGATGCTCCATAGCCTTCCAATGCCCAAACTTCCATTTCTCCAAATCTTTGTCCCCCAAACTGAGCTTTTCCACCCAGGGGTTGTTGGGTAATCAAAGAATAAGGCCCGATGCTTCTCATATGTATCTTATCTTCAACCATATGAATCAACTTCATCATATACATATAGCCAACTGTTACTTTCTGGCAAAAAGCTTCTCCTGTTTTTCCATCATACAGGGTTATCTGTCCAGATTCGGGAAGACCAGCTTCTCTAAGCTCTTTTTTTATATCTTCTTCAGTTGCTCCCAACAAAGCAGGAGTTTCAGCGAAATAACCCATTTTTTTGGCTGCCCAACCAAGATGGGTTTCTAAAATCTGACCAATATTCATTCTTGAAATTACCCCCAAAGGATTTAAGACAACATCAACCGGTGTTCCATCAGCCAAGAAAGGCATTTCTTCTTCTGGTAAAATTTTGGCAATAACTCCTTTATTGCCGTGTCTTCCGGCAATTTTATCACCAACTTTTATCTTTCTAATCTGAGCTACTTCAACCATAATTGTTTTGATTACCCCGGGCTTTAATTTATGACCTTGCTCTCTGGAAAAAACTTTTACTCTAACCACTTTCCCTCTTTTACCGTGTTCCACCCTTAAAGAACTATCTTTAACCTCTTTAGCTTTTTCACCAAAAATCGCTTTTAACAATCTTTCTTCGGCAGTTAAAGCCCTCTCACCACCTGGTGAAATCTTGCCGACTAAAATATCACCTGGTTCGACTTCGGCTCCAATTCTAACAATTCCTTCCTCATCTAAATCCTTTAATTTATCCTCGGCAACATTTGGAATATCACAAGTTGTAACTTCGGGACCTAATTTTGTATCTCTGACGTCGCAAGTAAAATCTTCAATATGAATTGAGGTGAAAGTGTCTTTCTTTACTAATCTTTCAGAAAAAACAATTGCATCTTCAAAATTTCCTCCCCGAAAAGAAAGAAAAGCTACCAAAACATTTCTTCCCAAAGATAATCTTCCTTCAGAAATTCCTGCTCCATCTGCTAAAATGTCTCCTTTTTTCACTTTTTGTCCTTTTTTAACAACAGGTTTTTGGTGATAACAGGTGTATTGATTGCTCCGTCCAAATTTTCGGAGATTGTAGACAACTGATTTTCCTTCTTTTGTTTTAATCTTCACCTGGCGAGCATCAACTCCTTGAATAGTTCCTGAATCTTCAGCAATTATTTCCTCGCCGCAATCGCGAGCTACATTTTTTTCAATCCCGGTACCAACTAAAGGAGGTTCGGACTGAAAGAGCGGGACAGCTTGGCGTTGCATATTAGAACCCATTAAAGCCCTGTTAGCATCGTCGTTTTGTAAAAAGGGAATAAGAGAAGTGGCTACACTAATTGGCTGGTTTGGAGAAACATCAATAAAGTCAACCTTTTCTCTTTTTACGGTCTGAGGTTCGCCACCCTTTCTAACTTTAACTTCTTCTTCTAAAATTTTTCCATTTTTTTCTATCTTTGTTCCACTATGACTAATATTGCATCTTTCTTCTTCAATTGCTGAAAAATAAGAAATTTCTGAAGTAACCTTCCCATTTTTTACTTTGAAATAAGGGGTTTCCAAAAAGCCAAAGGGGTTAACTCTGGCATAACAAGAAAGGTGAGAAATTAAACCAACATTCTGACCTTCTGGGGTTTGAATAGGACAAATCTTCCCATAATGAGAAGGTTGAACGTCCCTGACTTCAAATCCCGCTCTTTCCCTGGTTAAACCTCCGGGGCCGGTTGAGGTCAATCTTCTTTTGTGCTCAACGCCGGCTAAAGGATTTTCGGCATCCATAAATTGGGAAAGTTGAGAAGCGGCGAAAAATTTTTGAACCACTGCCATTACCGGCTTCGGATTTATCAATTGAGAGGGAATTAAGTCAACTGCCTCTAATGTTGACATCCTATCTTGAATGATTCTTTTCAATCTCATCAAACCAACTCTGATTCTTGATTGTAAAAGTTCAGAAACGCTCTTTACCCGGCGATTTCCCAAGTGGTCAATCTGATCGGGTTGAGCCTGAGGGTCATTATTTAATCTGATTATTTCTCTTAAAATATACAAAATATCTTCTGGTTTCAAAACTCTATCTTCAATTGGAATTTCATACTTGTCTATTTTTTTATTTTTAGCTTTCTCTTTGAGTTCCGGTAATCTTTGTTGCATTTTCCATCTACCAACTTTGCTCAAATCATATCTTTGGAAATTAAAGAACATATTCCAAATCAAATCCTTAGCGGCATCAGGATTTGCTAAATCTCCTGGTCTCAATTTTCGGTAAATTTCAACTAAGGCTTCGTCTTGATTTGAACTTGGATCTCGAGAAAGGGTTCTCTCAATAAACTTTATTTCTCCTCCTTTTTCCAGGTCTTCAAATTTTTTCTTTATCTCTTTTGTTGAAGAATAACCAAAAGCCCGCAAGAGAGCTGTTGCGGCAACTTTTCTTTGTCGGTTTATTTTAACACCAATGAAACCTGAGAGGTCAGTTTTGAATTCAAGCCAGGCTCCTCTTAGAGGAATAATCTTTGCCCCAAAAAGATTTTTTCCCTGAAGGGTTCTGGAAGTAAAAAAAACTCCAGCTGACCGAATAAGCTGGGAGATAACTACTCTTTCAACCCCGTTAATGATAAATGTGCCGTTTTCTGTCATCAAGGGGATATCAGTAAGGAAAACTTCTTGCTCTTTAACTTCTTTGGTTCTTAAATTTTTCAACCTGGCTATAATCTTCAAAGGAATGTCAAAGTTATCATTATTCTCTTTGGCTCGAAAACTGTCTTTATATCTTGGTTTACCCAATTTATAATCTTTAAAATCAAGTCTAAATTGCTTAGCAGTATAATCTTCGATAGGAAAAATTTCTTCAAAAACCTTTTTCAGGTCTTCCTTCCAGAACTGGTCCCAGCTTTGTTTCTGATAAACCAAAAGAGGAGGAAGAGGAAAAAAAATATTTGATTTAGAGAAGTTTTTAATTTTCATCTTTAAATAAAATTAACAAGTATCCAAAAAGATACTCCTTAAAAAGGATTTCTAGAAGAATTTTAATTTCTTAAAAACAAAAAGTATTTCAAAAAAATACTTTCTCACTTAAGCTCACATTCTATTCTTTTCTAAAAATTTGTCAACCCCTCATTCTAATTCTTTTTTTATATCTTTAATTTCTTTTTCAATAAGCTCTTCTGAACTATCAATGGCTTTTTGTAATTTATCTCGAATTTGTTGCTCGCGTTTACTCAGGCCCGGCTTTTTATCAAGCTTTTCAATCTCCTCTTGAATTTCCTCTCGTAAAGACCGGAAAGATTTAGCCACAGTTTGAGTAGCCTCTTTAGTTTCTCTTCTCAACCTCTTTTGCCATTTGGAAATCCTATACCAACCGTAAAATATTATTACTGCCGCTCCAATTATTAAAACAATTAAAGTAATCATAATACTTACATAATCTATAACTATTTTACCAAATCTTAAAATAGGAGACAAGGTCACCCAAAAACTAATTTTGGGAGAGGTTAAACTTAAAGCTCCTCTTTCATCTTGAGCCTGAACCCAAACCTGATAATCTCCTTTGTCTAAGGATTCTCCTGAGATAAATAACCACTCACCATACTCATTACTTTTTACCTTACTGACAGCTAATTCTCTCTTTTCCTTTTGAATAAAAACTTTGATTCTAACGTCTGGTAAACTTTCTCCTTTTAAAATTAAATTTTGGTCTAAACCCAAACTTTTTGGAAATTTAGTAATAGTTGGAGTTTCAATAGGTAAAATTTCAATTTCTGTTGTCGCTTTGCTAAAATTTCCGGCTCTATCAAAAGCCTTAACTTCAATTTGGTGAAGTCCGGGTGCTTGAGACATTAATCTGTAAGGCTTAGTTTTACAGCAGCCATCCTTTTTATCAACACGGATTCCCTCTTCATTATTAATTCTTACTCTATAATACTCAACTCCAGAAAGTTCATCAGCTGTCTCAAAAATAAGAACTGGCTGAGGGTCGGTTGGGTCTTCTCTTTGAACTTTTTCAATCTCAAATGGTTTTGGAGGTTGAGTATCAATTAAAACTTTGCGATGAGTGATTTTTCCCCAACCATATTCATTTCTAAATTTAATATGGAAATACCAAATTCCGTCTTTAACATCCTCAAATTTTTTTGATTCCATCAAACCATCAGAAATTGAACCAGGGTCTCCAGTTGGTTTTTTATGAAACAATAAACTCACCTCAGTAACGTCAGAGGGTAATTTCCAAATAAATTCTGGATTAATGTTGGAATACCATTTATTTTCATCAGAATGAGTGGCAGACGATATAACCGGAGCTGCTGGCGCTTGATAAGGGGTGACTGGAGGTTCTTCGTCTGAAGGAGTAATAACTTGGGCAGAAAGATTATAGTTTCCGCCCCTCATACTTCCTAAAATATTTGTTCCTCTACCATCAGCCGCTAAAATTGAACCTGAAGAAAAATTTACTTGAGCCAAAGCAGTTATTTTGGCTCGGAAAGTAATAGTAATAACTTTTCCTGCATTTCCGACAAAATTAGTAGGTGTTCCGCCAGCAAAAAATATATTACCGCTTGAATTAGAAAAAGTAGGTTCGGTAGTCCATAAACTAAAAATTGAATTGCTCTTTGAAACATTAACTAGCTGAAGCTCATCTGGGTTGAAAACTAAAGTTCCTTCAGCAGCATTAACACTAACCCCAACGCTATTTATTCTAACTACAACAGAAAAAGTACTGTCAATTATATAATTAGCACTGGAAGGGGATAGATATAAAGAAACGGTCGTAGCGCTGGCACTGCTCGCTAAAAGGCAAAATGTAAAAATCAAAATTATTTTTAATTTTAGACTATAATTTTTCATTTTGAACTTTTAATTTTTAATTTCCTTATTATCCACCAGATTACCCCCACAATAATTATACCTAAAATTATCCACAAAAGAACATCTCTCCAGGTTATTTTCTTTGGGATTTTAGCGGGTTTAATCCAGACAACTCTTTCATTTCCGGCTTTATCAACTGCCTTTACTTTTATTATAGTTCCAAGATTTTGATTTTCCAATAGATAAGGACTATTTGCCTTTTGCCAATCTCTATCTCCTTCTTTAACTTGATAATAATCAATTCCTGTTTGTTTGTCATTGGTAGAAAAAATAATAAAATATTTTCCTTCAAAGAGCGATGGGTCTTGATTAACCTCTATTTCAAAGGATTCAGGAGAAAGAATGTCTCCTTTAATTTCTTCCTGCCATTCATCTCTTGGAGACTCTCGCTTCTCGACTAAAATTGTCAAAATTGCTCCTTGGAAAGTCAGCTCAGCTAATGTCCCAAATCTATCATTTAAAAGAACCTGAGAACTATCCAAAAATTCTATTTTCGCCAGGTTTCGCGTCAGTTTCGTGTCCTGTTTCGCTTCGGTTTCGTGTACTTGGAAGATAATTCTTCCAAGTAAGCCATCCCATCCTTGATAGCCAGCCGGCACTCCTGCAATAAAAGAAATTGTGCCATTCTGGTTTGAAAAAGTTGGTTCTTCTGCCCATAAAGTTAAAACAGAGTTTCCTTGGCTAAAATCTTTAACTTCCAAAATATCCTGGTCAAATCTTAAATCAACTCTTACTGTATTAATGTATTCTCCCTGGGTATTAAGCCGAATTTCTTGTATGAAAGTATCATCTTGATAATATTCTCCCTGAACTGGCTCCAAATATAATATGGCAGCCAAACTAACAGAAGGAAATAAAGCAAAACTAATTATGGCAAGACTTATAATTTTTAATTGTAATTTAATCATTGAATGCGGTATTATCCTGTCCAGTAATAAAGCATTATTGAAAAATCAGTTATATTTACAATCCCGTTTTGGTTCTGGTCAACACAAGAATTCACCTTTCCCCACCAATAAAGCAAAATACTGAAATCAACTAAATTAACTCTGCCATCTTTATTAAAATCTGCTCCCGGACATAAACCGTGTATTGCCTCTCCACCAATATAAAAAGATAAAAGCTTGGAAAAAGAACTTAATAAATCCTCTGGAGAAACAGCTTTAGCTTGAGAAGTATGAGAACCTTCTTCCAACGGTGTAGTATCAAAAGCGTAAAACCAGGTTCCATCAAGTTCAGCTTGAGTTTTTTTGATAATTCCTTGGCCTGGGGAACTGATAAAAATGCTAATTTCACTTTTGGGAGCGGTCTGACCTAAAATATTCAAAGTTTCCCCTCTTTGCAAACCAACTTTACTCAATTCTATGGTTGGGGGAATAAAAATGCCACCGATAGTAGTAATGGTTTTTGACCTAATAAAAGTTGTAAAAGTAAAAGTGATAGACCTTCTTCCCTCTTTGTCTTTAGCCCAAACACCGAAAGTATAAATTCCAGCCGTGATGTTGCTAATTTCAACTTTAAAATTTGCCCGGGCATCAGCCTTGGTGGTGAGTGCTATTTTCCCATCTTTTAAAACAGTAATTAAAGAAGAAGGATAAGCTTTTCCTTGAATTATTACCTTAGTTTCTACTAAAGGGGGAATCACCGCGCCACCACCAGATGGTGGTCGAAAAGGGACTTCAGTTTTACAACTTGAGCTACAGCCATCACCAGAAACAGTATTGCCATCATCACATTCTTCTACGCCGCTCCAGAGATAACCATCTCCACAACTGGCATTAAGACAAGTATTAAGACAAGAATCTGTGTTATCTGAATTACCATCATCACATTCCTCGCCTGCATCTACGGTTTCATTACCACAAATAGTAACAACTACTGAAGTTTGAATAGTAGTGCTTGCCAATGCCTCTTTTGAAAGAAAAAAATAGGGACTTAAAATAAGTCCCTCAAAAACTACAATTAAAAAAGTAATAACTGTTATTAAATAAAGATTTTTTTGAAAAGGCCATAACATAACATAAATTAAAAATTAAATCGGGCTTGCTCTACTACCAGGTTTTTTCTTTTTCTTTTTCTTTTTCTTGCCCCGCACTTTGGTGCGAGGTTTCTTAACTTTTTTAGCTTGTCCTAAACCTGTCGAAGGAGTTTTTTCCACCTTAATGACTATTCCGAATTTTGCTAAAAGTTTTTTCCACAATCCAAATTTAAAGCCTAAAAATATGGCTAAAATTATTCCTGCAATTAAAATCCATACCCAAACAGCTAAACCAAGTATCAAACCCAAAGTTCCTTTCTCAACTATTTGAAATATTCGTTTATCTTTTAATATTAATTCATCCTCTTTATAAATTTCTATTTCTGCCCAATATTCGTCAATTTCCAATTTAACAGGCATTTTGGCTATTACTTTTCCTGTCTTAAAAGGAGCTATAAAATTCATCTCGCCGGCTTCTCCTCTTTTCAATATTGTTTTGTGATATTGGTCGTAAATCTCCAGATAAACTTTTGAGGGTCTTATTTTAACATTTCCTAAGTTTTTAAGTTCTATTTCTACTTTAATCGGGTCTCCTTCTTCTATATCAGGGACTTTGACTCTTTTTAATTTAAAATCAGAAAACTCTTCTCCACTAACCCTGAGTTTTACTTTAACAGCCGCTCCTGTAATTATTGAGACTTGTCCTCCACCTCCGCCAGTAACAGCTAAAACTATAATATCTCCTAAATAAGTCTCATAGGCAGCATCTTTTGGAACATTTACTGTTATTTTCATTGGGTATTGTCTCTTTCCTTCTGGAATAGTAAATCTCATTCCAGGTTCAATAATAATCCAATCCTTTATTATTTCTGGAACCTGCATATCTATGTCTATTCCCAATGGTCTTGATGCTTCAGGTTGAGTTAAGATAATGGTTTGTTCAAATTGAGCTCCAGGAACTAAATGGTCATTAGTAAGCCAAGGAGGACTAACACCAAAAGCAAAAGCTAAATCAGCCCCCCCCACCTAAAAAACAGAGTAAACATATAAATAAAATTAAAGTTTTCTTAAACTTCATTTTTAAATCAATACCCTAGAATATTTAAAAAATTATTCTACCCAAAGACAGATTTAATTTTAGATTTTAACTCCTTACTTATTCTGCGGTATCTGGTGTTGCCACAATTGAAGTAGTTGAGTTATAAGTACCTACTGATGCACTCTCAGGAATTCTCATTTTCCAGTAGACAGTACCAACTGAGTTAGAGGGAGTTTGGGTTGGTTTTATTAAAACAGCATGGATAGTCACCCAACTAGTAGTAGAACAAGAAGTCATACTTTCATAAGGGTCATCAATCAAAGAATACACCTGTTCATCTCCGCCAATAGTGACACCATTGCCAGCTAAAATAAAATCTGTTGAAGAAGCAAGTAAGTCAAGAGCAGCATTACCAGTTGTTGTCGCAATGGTTTCCTCGCTATCCGTACTGGTTGCCCCGGTTGATAAAACATTGTAATCAATAGAAGTAATAATCTGGAGAGCATTTAAAGTAGGCATATCGGGATGAACACTAGTAGTGTTGGTAGCCGTGGCTGTTTGGTTATCTTCAGCAATTACATCACAGTCCCAGGTATCGGCGACAGCATCAGTTGGAGTAGCAAAGAACCAGATATCAGCAGTGCAAGTAGCATAGACATTATTACCGTCTATTTCACCTAAATTGCAAGCTATTTGAGTATAACAATCATTACCATCATCATCACAAGATGCCCCAGCCGAAGTGAGATACATGGTAGCAGTAGCATGATCAACAGTTCCACCTCCGTTAGTGTCGGTTATTGTAGCAGTGCAGGTGGCAGTGGTAGTGCCATTTTCAGTTAAGGCAGTTGGAAGGTCTAATTCAACATCACTGACGGTTGGGGTAGCATTTCCTACTTGGACTTGAGAAGTAACAGTACTGGTAGTAACTGCTTTTACTGCTGGTGACCAAAAAGAAGCAAAACCAATTCCAATCATTAAAAAAGCTATACCAAAGAAGATTGTCCAAGATATTGTTCTTTTAGTTTTTTCTGCCATTAGTTATCTTTCTAAAATACAAAAATAATATTTTTATCCGACCTTTTAATTTTATTTAATTATCCATTTATTATAGCAAATATTATAGCAAATAAGAATATTTAAATACAATAAACAATATTTATCCATAGCACTATATTTATGAATCTGGTGTTGCCACAATTGAAGTAGTTGAGTTATAAGTACCCGCTGCTGTGCCCGAAGGAACTTTCATTTTCCAGTAGACAGTATCAAATGAGTTAGAAGGACTTTGCGTTGGTTTTATCAAGACAGCCTCGATTTTATCATAACTGGTGGTAGAACAAGAAGTCATACTTTCATAAGGGTTATCAATCAAAGAATACACCTGTTCATCTCCGCCAATAGTGACACCATTGCCAGCTAAAATAAAATCTGTTGAAGAAGCAAGTAAGTCAAGAGCAGCATTACCAGTTGTTGTCGCAATGGTTGTTTGACTTGCTGAACTGGTTGCCCCGGTTGATAAAATCTCATAATCAATAGAAGAAGTAATCTGGAGAGCATTTAAAGTTGGCATATCAACAGGGATGATGGTCATACTGCTACCCGTGGCTGCTTGGTTGTCTTCAGCAATTACCTTACAGTTCCATTCGCCTGGAACAGCAAAGAACCAGATAGGTTCAGTGCAAGTAGCATAGACATTATTACCACTTACATCTCCTAAACTGCAAGCTATTTGGGTATAACAATCATTATCATCATCATCACAAGATGCCCCAGCCGAATCGAGGTACATGGTAGCAGTAGCATATTCAACAGTATTACCTCCCTGTAGGTCAATTACGGTAGCAGTGCAGGTGGCAGTGATAGTACTGTTTTCAGCTAAAGCGGTTGGAAGGTCTAAGTAAACACTGCTGAAAGTTGGGCTATCGTTTCCTACTTCAACCTGAGCAATAACAGTATTGGTAGTAACTGCTTTTACTGCTGGTGACCAAAAAGAAAAAGTCCAAAAAGAAGCAAAACCAATTCCAATCATTAAAAAAGCTATACCAAAGAAGATTGTCCAAGATATTGTTCTTTTAGTTTTTTCTGGCATTCTTATTTTTCTGAAATACAATAATAATCATTTTTTATTTTACCATATTTTAGGGGGTGTCTGCTGTTGCCACAATTGAAGTAGTTGCGTAATAAATACCAAAAGTTTGACCCAAAGGAATCCCCATTTTCCAATAAATAGTATCAGTTGAAGTAGAAGGGTCGCTGTAGGGTTTATCCAATTCAGTCTCGATTCTCTCCCAACTAGTAGTAGAACAAGAAGTCATACTTTCATAAGCAACATTACTTAAAGAATATGCCTGTTTATCTCCGGGAATAGTAGTACCATTGCCAACCAAAATAAAATCTGTTGAAGAAGCAAGTAAGTCAAGAGCAGCATTACCAGTAGTAGTAGCAATGGTTGTTTGACTATCCGTACTGGTTCCCCCGCCTCCCAATTTTCCATAATTAATAGAAGAAATAATAATTACAGCATTAAGAGTATTTAATTCCGGAGGGTCACCATCTGTATTGTTGCCAGTAGCTCCTTGGTTGTCTCTAGCAATTACATAGCACTGCCAAGTTTCTCCGGAATAATCGCCACTATCAGTTGGGTCAGCATGAAACCAAATATCAGCCGTGCAAGTAGCATATTTGTTGTTGCCAACTGGTGGATCCGATAAATCACAGGTTATATCCTGGTAACAATTATTATTATCTTGGGAGCAAGAAGAAGTTGCTGCCACTCCTGAACGGTAAATAGTGGCTGTAGCAGCAGTAATTTGATCACCCCCATCAAGGTCTTCTATGGTAGCTGTGCAGGTAGCAGTGGTAGTGCCATTTTCATTAACAGTAATACTTGGATAAGGGATTAAATTAACACTAGGAACTGTCGGGGGATTGTTGGGAATACCAACAGTTTGCTCATGAAATCGCACATTGCCGTTCGTCTGGGTAGTGTAGGTCAGCTGAATCTTGGAATCGCTATTATAATCTTTCCTCCCTGCAGAGAGATAGGCCAGGGATTCGCCTGACCCATCAACGATTTCGGTTTCAGACCCGGTCCAATCTATTGTAGTATCATCTGAGGTTTTGTACCAAATATCCTGAGAATCAGAACTTTTGACATAAAACGCAACGATCTCTCCATCAGTTGCATTATGGCTTAAAGACAATGTATTCACCGCCTCACCAGAGAAAACAGTGTTTTTTGCTCCGAACACTGGCGTGGCGCTGGAAAAATCAATTGTCTGGTGAATGAGATTAGTGCCGTCTTTATACAAAACATGGGCATTGGTGCTGTCGTCGCTGACGAGTGAAAACATGCCGTTGGTCATGGTCAAAGCGGTTTCTGTGTCTTCCGAGGAAACAGTTATAGAGGTGTTCCATGTTGCTTTTTTCGTCCTCAATATCGCGGTGGTGTCCTGCCAGACAATCCCTATTGCATTAATGCCGATATTAACAGCAGCAACATAGTTTATTACAGTTTGATCGGTATCATCAACAGGTTGAGCGCCAGTCCAGCTGGGCGCATCAGGAGGGGCAGTGGGGTCTGCTGCTGAATCAGCATCAACATACACCTTCCAACTGTCGCCGCTATCTGTTGCGCACACCATCCACACTCTCCCGCCGGTATCAATCACCACAGCAATATTGTGTCCCTTCGCACAAGTGCCAGCGTCTTGGACAAGTCCCCAGCTAAAGTCGTCATTACCAGTGGTGACACTGCCGTGCACATAGTTGGTTTTAGTATTAAATTGCGGGTTAATATGCACTGCGTGCAACGTGGTCCCATCTACAAAAATATCAACGCCGGCTTCATAACCAGCTATTAGATCACTAACCCCTGAATCAACATTGACTGTCCACCCTGATATACCAGTTGATGACCACGCGTAGTCAGCATGTTCTCTGGCTCCTCCACCGGGCCCATAATAAAAAGTATAGTAATTCTGATTCCCCACAGGGTTGCGGAACGCATAATGGAAGTTTTCGTATCGGGTGGCATCGGTGTTTTCGGTACCAACCGTACTAGTAGCGTAAGCGATCTTTGTCTCAGGTGGCACCGGCGGCTTTTTCCAAATCTGCGGCCAACCAGAAAAAATCCAAAAGGCAACCATCAAAAAAATCACCAGAATAACTAAAGAGTTTTTAAAATTATTCTTTATAATTTTCCCCATGTTCTTATTTTAGCACAAAAAACTTTCTCAAAAAAATTAAGGATGTGGAAAAAACTAAGTTAAAGGTTAGTTCTTTTTAAGCTCGCTAAGATTCCCAAACCAAGATAAAAAGCCAAGAGTTGGGAGCCACCGTAGCTGACAAAAGGCAAGGGGATACCGATTATCGGCAAAACCCCAAGAGCCATTCCTATATTTATAAAACTTTGAGAAAGAAGTAAAAAACTGAAGCCAGCAGCAAATAACCTGGTAAAATTGTCCTCAGCACTTAGGGCAATTTTCATTATCTGCCAGAAAAGAAAACTGAATAAAAATATTAAAACAAACACCCCTAAAAAACCTGTTTCTTCAGCAATAGCTGAAAAAATAAAATCAGTCTGGGGTTCTGGTAAAAAACCGTACTGGGCTTGAGAACCTTTGAAAAGTCCCTTTCCCAAAAGGCCACCCGAGCCTATGGCAATTTTTGACTGATTAATATTCCAGGAAATTCCCTGAGGGTCAACTTGCTGATTTAAAAAGCTCAAAACTCTTTGTTTTTGATAATCTTTTAACCAAAACTGCCAGGAAAACCCACCAATAATTAAAAAAACTAAAAATAAAATTAAAAAATGACGAAGTTTAATTCCAGAGAAAATAATAATTCCCAGCCAGACTGAAATCAAAATAAGAGAAGAACCAAGGTCTGGTTGAAATAAAACTAAAAAGAAAGGAATAAGAAGATAAATCCCGGAAAACAGAATTGGTTGAAACCTTTTAGTTTCAATATGACGAAAGGAAAAATACTTACTTAAAACAACAATTAAGCAGATTACAACAAGCGGTACAGGATCAAAAGAAAAAATTCCTGCTTTATACCATCCTTTAACTCCTCTTACTTCACTGCCAAATAAAAACAATCCCCCTAAACTCAGTAAACCCAAAAGATAAAAACCCAAAACTAAATAAGAATTTGTTTTTAAAAATCTTAGGTCAAAAAAACTGAAAAAAATCAGCAAAAAAATACCCAGAGCAAAAAAGGCAATTTGTTTTTTGAAATTAAAAAAATCCTCTATTCCAAGAGAAGAACTATAAATAGATAAAAGTCCAAAAGAAGTTAGAAGGAAAGCTGGTAAAATTAAAAACCAGTTAAGTTTTTTAAAATAAATTAAAAAATTCATAAATTAAGAATATCACCGTCCCGACCGGTGTTTTTCCTTTTCTTCTGCCTCCTCTAGAGCGAGCTCGGCGAATTCCCTAATTTCTCCCTTGTACCTTATCCAATTTTCAACAAACTTTTTGCAACCTTGTGGACCATTCATTACCTTTGACAAAAATTCTCTCTCGGTGACCGATGGAAAATTCTTTTTGCCAATATAATCAGGATAACTTGACCATTTATAATTTTCCAAAAACTTAATGACTTTCTCTGGGTTTTGAATTCCTATTTCTTTCCATTTTGGCTCAATAAGAGAAATGGGGTTGGCGTGGATATAAACAAATACAACTTTTAATTGGTTATCGTCTTCGATGTGAACCGAAACGAATCTGTTTTGAAAAACATGGCCTTTGCGATTGTATTTTCTATTGAAATATCCCCCATAACCTCCACCTATCTTTTGCATAAAGTTGGAAATTCCCTCGTCTTTTAGCTGTTTCAACAATAAATGGATATGATTGGGCATAAGAGAAAAAGTTAAAACTTCAACAATTTTATCCCGTTCATCATTGACACCGGTCGGGACGGTGATGGTTTCTTTGAGGGCTTTTTTCATTTGGGCACGAACTTTCCTCCGTTCCCTAATCTTTACTAATCTGGCCGTATTAAACTCATAAATGGAGAAAATTCCACGATAATAGTCATCAATATCTTTGAAAATTAAATTATCATCAATTGCTCTTAGAGTAACGTGATAAATTTCGCTGTTTGCAAATTGTTGTTCTCTATAAGGCATAAATAGTGTCACCGGTCGGGACGGTGATGGCTTTAAATGTTAATCTTATGGCGTTGGTTCTGGAGTTGGTTCGGGTTCGGGTTCAGGTTCAGGAGTTGGTTCTGGCTCTGGCTCGGGCGTTGGTTCAGGTTCAGGAGTTGGTTCTGGCTCGGGCGTTGGTTCAGGTTCAGGAGTTGGTTCTGGCTCTGGCTCGGGCGTTGGTTCAGGTTCAGGAGTTGGTTCTGGCTCTGGAGTTGGAATAGTGTCACCGGTCGGGACGGTGATGGTTGACTCGGTGATTGTGGTTGTAGCCTGTTCTGAATCTATTGAAGAGGTTTCTGGAGTAGTTGTTGCTTCAGGGCTAGTGGTTTCTTCGGTGGTAGTTGCTGTTTCAGTAGTAGTTGTGTTCGTAGTCGTAGCTTGGGACTCTGTAGTGTCTCCTGCCGGGGATTCTTCTTCAGGAGTTGTAGAATCTGTGGTGCCACCTGTGGTGTCACCGGTCGGGACGGTGATGGTGGCGGAATCGCAGTCAGCCTTGACTCTCATTTGTTGACCATTCTCAACCCAACTACACCAAATCTCACCAGTGATTTGGTCAACCATTTCTAATTTATCAATCCGGGCTGTACCAACTATTAGTTTCTTAACCTTAGCCACGCCATTTTCAATAATCAGGCCTAACTTTTGCAAACTGTCTTTTACGGCTTCAGTAAAATTGTGAAGCAAGGTTGTTTGTTCTGAGCTGGAAGTAGTTGTTGCCCCAATTTTTAATTTCAATTCTTCTATTTGATTTTGCTGCTCTTTTATCATCCCCAAAGCCAAACCACCCAAATCAGTACCAGATATACCCTTATTATCTCCTAAACCAAAAATGGCATAAAAATCCTCGGAGAATGGACTAAAATGTCTCATTGCTGAATCTATATCTTGTTTATAAGACCATTCCTGAAGAGGCAATTCTTTCAATTTATTGAGTAACTCTTTCCCATCTATTTCCACAAAGTTATGTTTTATTTCTTTACTTGAACTACCCATCCACTGCCCAGTACCCATAAGTACATTGTCAGCGCTTACCCAAGCACCAAAACTATTTGCCCCAGCATGCCATCTCTGGGCATAGGGCGCTGTATCATCAGCATGTATTTGCAACATACCAGTAAGCTCTGCCCCACCATTATCCACAATATCTAAATTACCCACAGGACTATCCGTCCCGATGCCGACGTTTCCTGCAGATGTGATTCTCATTGCCTCAGTAAGTGTAGGTCCTGCAGTAACAGAAAATGCAAGGTCTACCCAACCATAATCTGTGTCACCAGTTGGTATTGCTTTAATTTCAGCATATCTTTCAGTAGGAGCATGTGTTGGGGAAAGTCTTATTGCCACAGAATCCTGACCAAAAACCCTGCCAGAAGTTAATTGTAATAAAACTTTCTCTCCTGCTGTGGTGTCGGAAATCTCTAAAAGACTTGTAGGACTCCCCGTCCCGATGCCGACATTGCCGTCATTTCTCACATAAAAAGCATCGTCGTCTAAATCATACTGTGTCCCAGCAGGCAAAGATTCTGTTGCTATGCCTGATGCTCCTTCAACAGGGGTAAAAACTCCCTGAATTTGTGCTGTGCTGAACTTATTATACGTATCTACTTGATAAGCATAAATCTTCAATGTTTTTAGTTCTGACGTATCTGAAGTTAATATAGCTTTAATTGGTATTACTCGATAACCTGCTGATTGTATGGGAATAAGAGTAATATCGGGACTACTTGACATAGTAGCTTGTTGCCTAATTCTAACCATAAACTGCTGGGAAGATATTCTTAACCAAGTCCCTCCAACAATACTTACTATAAATATACTCTCAGTTTCGGCATATTGAGAAATAAGGTTCGTCTCTGCTATTTGATACCATTTATTATTATCAGTTGAACCAGACTCAGCGGTTAGCCAATAGTTTTGCATTTGACCTTTTGATTTTACAAATCCATTTACATCTAACGTATACTCAGGACTATCCGTCCCGATTCCTAAATTGCCACCAGTGTTAAAATAAGAATCTCCAATGGTATTGAACCATATTGTAGTACCAGTCGCATCGGCCAGAGTCATGGTAGCATGCTTATTTGTTTGCTCCCACAATCCCAAAATAGCATTTCCATCGGAATTAAGAATTTGGAATGGGTGAGTATCTGTACCTGAAGATTGCACTGTTAGTCTCGCCCCAGGACTACTCGTCCCGATGCCGACTTTACCATCTCGTTGTATTCTCATGTGTTCAATATAACCCGGAGCTGCAGCCCTTGAGCCAAATATTAAATTAACCTCATCTTCAGCAGGTCTTTCAGCATCAATTATAAAATACTCTCCACCCCCTAAATTAAACTTTATAGGAATATGCGAACCAAATGAATCATTAGTATGCTGAAGATAAAGCCAAGGAGTAGCATCATAAGGAGATTGAGCAGAGTTGTCGTAAGGACGTATTATCTCAAGATACTTTGCCCTTATATTTCCAGAAACTTCTAAAAGTCTAGCAGGACTACTCGTCCCGATGCCGACTCTCTGATTTCCTGAATCAATATATAAGACAGGGGTTGAACTTGTGCCAAATTGAGCCGAACCATAGACATCCAAAAGAGATGCAGGACTACTCGTTCCGATGCCGACGTTGCCATTATCATGTATTCTCATGACTTCTGCATTATTCTGCCCAAATACAACAGGAATATCCTCTATTGCTCCGATTGCAAAAGTGGTCGCACTCTGGCTCCAAATAGCATTCATATCATTAGTTGAAATTCCAAATAAAGTGCCACCAGTTGAACTACCATAAGACCTTACTTGAATATAATTCCCACTTCCAGAATTGAAACTGGATAAGTAACCTGAATAAGAAACATTGTTTGTTTGTGATACTAAGCCTATATCTTCTGCACCAGCTCCATATACATGAACCTTATATACCGGCGTCACTGTCCCGATGCCGACTCTGCCGCTACTGTCAATTCTCATCCTCTCTGTGCCAAATGTTTTGAATGTAATTGTGTTTGCCAGGGGGGTGCCAACTCCAAGAATATACATATTGTCTAAATAAGCTATGTTGTCCGCATCAGCATCAACTATTGTTATGATTATTTGGTCAATAGCGTCTTTATCCGCATCTGCAACCCCAGATATCTCCCAAGTTTCCGTTTGGTAGGTATTGGATGTCGCAACATTTGCCGTATGCTCGGTAATTGTCCCTCCAGAATCGTGAATACTTATTTTTATATTACTTCCTGTTCTTAAAGCATAGATGTCATATTTAATCGTGCTCATACCAGACAAATCTATCGTCGGGCTAACTGTCCTCGTCAAAGTCTCATTTAAACTACTGGTCATTTGTGCTATTCCTTTCAGAGAGTAAGTACCTTGTTGGACAATGGTAGATTCAGAATAACATTGCAATGCACTTACACCATGGGAAGGATTTTCGTCTTCAGTGCCATTACCACTATTATAAATAGCTTCAATATCAGCCGTAGAAAGCTTAAAGTTATAAAGGCGAACATCATCTATATCTCCATCAAATCTTTCGGAACCTCCCCCAAGCTGACCTATAAATCCTTGAGTCCAGTCAAAGCTATTTAAAGCGGTTACTGAATCTGTGCCATCTACACCTGCATTTATGTAAAGCTTCATATCGGTTCCATCATAAGTAACAACCACATGAGACCATCCAGCAGTAGAAATATCTGCTGCACTTATAGCGTGGATATATCCGCCACCAAGTTTGTTTGTATAACAATGAAGTTTACTATTTTCAATTCTGAAAAACGTAGTGTTAGAAAACTCAGGCATCATTACAATCTCGTGTACCCCTGTAATTGTATCTGGATAAATCCAAGCACAAATGCTAAATTTTGTTGCCTGCATATCAAGTTCAGTTAAATTTACATAATCATTGGTTCCATCAAAATCAAACGCACCACCTATTTTACCTGTTGAATGCAAAAGAGAAGTATTTTTTGATGCTACCCCAGTAGATGCTGCCATGGCATCAGCCACATTGGTATTAGCTGCGTCATCATTTAATTTATAATGATGTAATGGATCAGCAACTTCTCCAGCAGCAGCACTACTCACATAAGCTGCTTGAGCCGCTGCATCGTTAGCATATTCCATATAATCAAGTTCAGTTGGCGCTGCAGGTGCTGTGAGTGAAATAGTTGTGTCATTGTCAGCATCCTGAAGGGCAGTCGTTATAATAGAGCCATTTACTTCTAACTTTGCCCCAGGACTATTTGTTCCGATTCCCAATCTATTATTAGTATCATCCCAATAAAGATTAGTATTGTCCTGGGAAATTAGTCCTGATGAAGTAGAGAAGAGGATTGAACCATTGGTTAATCCTGAAAGAGTCAAATCAGTGGTTACTATTAAGTTAGTGGTGGTAGCTGTGCTTGTAACAGTAAGATTATTAAAAGTTGGAGAATCAGATGTTCTCAGGTTTTGGTTCATTAGATAAACTTCAGTTGCTCCCTGACCAGTATCAATTGTTCCTGCTAAAGTAATATTTCCTGAACCCCAGATATCGCCAGCCACGGTTAAAGGATAAGATGGAGTTGTGGTAGCGATACCTAATCTGGTAATAGTGGTGGTGGCTAAAGTGGAGGTGGCTTGGACAACCTGAGTACCTGAGACAGCAAGATTGCCACTCATTGAAATATCACCAGTGGTACTAAGATTGCCATTTGAATTAACAGTTAAATAATTGGTTGTGCCACCAACTCTGAAGGTGTTGGTTAAAGTAACAGGGGAGATAAAATTAGCAGTGGCATAAACTCTCAGTTTGTCTAAAGAATCAGAACCAAGAGTGGCAGAACCACCAACTCCTAAGTTAGTAATTCCAGCCATACCGGAAACCCCCAAAGAAGCTAAGGTCGCTGCTCCTCCTATTTGAATTCCCTGGGAGCCAATATATACTGGAGCGGTTGAAACCTGAGTGGAAGGAGGATGAGTTTGAAGTTTACTGGTTAAAATCTGGAGAGTCAGAATATCTTTTTCCCATTCCTGGATTTCGGAAATTTGGGATTTGAGCAGAATCAGGGATTTATCATCAATTGTTTCTATTTCTTTGACAATAACTTCTACCTCTTTTATTATTTCTTTTTGAGACACTCCTTCTTCTTTTAGTTTTTCAAATCTTTCCTGGAGTTCTCTGAATTGTTCTCTGGTAATAAATTTCTCAGCAATTAATTTTTCTATTTCTTGTTTTAAAACAAGATCTTCCCTTAAAACAACTTTCTCTTTTCCTTTAAAAATGCTAACTACTTTTTGAGGAACCTGTTTTATTTTCTGAACCAGTATTTGAATTTGTTTTTTAATTGCTCTTGTATTTTGAGTAACATATTGGCTGACCTGGTCTTTAATAGAGGCAGTATTTTTTTTAATATCAGAAGTAATTTCTTCTACTTGTTTTACGAAGGAACTGACAACTGGTTCAAAATAGGAATAAGCAAAAATAGTTCCAATAAAAGTCAAAACAAAAACCAGTGCTATTGCCACTACAATAGTGCGTGGCAGCACTGATTGGTAAAAAGGTTTCTCTATTTTTTCTAATTCTTTTTTCTTCTTTCTCTTGGCTGTCTGATTTTTATACTCTGTCACCCTCTTCAAATATTCATCTATCCATTCTTTGGTAGTCGTCCAGTTTCTACCAATTTTTACTGCCTTTAGTTTTCCTTGCCTGACTCTTAAATTCAAATACTCCTGAGAATATCCAGAATATTCTGCTGCTTTTCTAAGGGAGATTTGCTCGGACTTTCCTTCCTGCATTATCTAATTATCAACCATCCCATATACCCTTATCAAGCCCCTCCTGTGGATAACTATTTGATACCAAATAGTACTATTTGGTAACAAATATATAGTATTACTGCAAAAGTTGGAGAAAGTTTTTTTCGTTAAGGATTCTAATTCCTAATTTTTTAGCTTCTTCTAATTTTGAACCGGGGTTCTTGCCAACTATTAAAAAATCGGTCTTTTTACTGACTAAATTTGTTGGATGTCCACCCAATATTCTTATCTTGTTTTCGGCTTGAGCTCTACTCATAGATTTTAAAGTACCGGTTAAGACAAAGGTTTTTCTTTTCAATTTCTTGCCGAATTTTTGGGGAGCTAAAATTTTAACTCCTGCCTTTTTTAAATCTTCAATTAGCTTCAAATTTCTCTCTGATTTAAACCATTTAAATATAGATTGGGAAGCTTGAGGACCAATATCTGGAATCTTTTTAAGTTCTTCTTTTGAGGCGTCTTTTAGTTTTTCTATAGAGCCAAAATATTGAGCAAGAGCAATGGCTGTTTCTTCTCCGACATAACGAATTCCAAAACTATAAATAAACCGAGTTAAAGATATTTTTCTACTATTTTCAATAGCTCGAACTAAATTTCTGGCAGATTTTTCAGCAAATCTTTCCAAAGGAATTAAGTCTCCTTGTTTTAATTCAAAAATATCAGAAGCTCTAGAAATTAAATTCTCATCCATTAAAAGGTCAATAATCTTTGGTCCGACTCCAACAATATCAAATGCTTTTTTGGAAACAAAATGAGATAAAATTTCTTTTCTCCGGGCAGAACAATCTGGATTAGGACATCTCCATACTGCTTCTCCCAAGGGTCGAACTAATTTACTTTTGCAAATTGGACATTTTGTAGGAAATTGGAATCCTTTTTCTCTTCCTGTTCTCAACTCTTTAAGAACCTTTACTACTGCTGGAATAACGTCTCCGGCTCGCTCGATAATTATTGTATCTCCGATTTTTACCCCCAATCTCTTTAATTGGTCGTGGTTGTGAAGAGTTGCCCTAGTAATAGTAACTCCCTCCACCTTAACTGGCTCTAAATGGGCTACAGGAGTTAAAGCACCTGTTCTTCCCATTTGAACTTTTATATCTTTAATTTTTGTGGTAGCTTGCTTGGGAGAAAATTTCAAAGCCCGAATCCCCCGAGGACTTTTACCGGCTACTCCCAGTTTTTGAAACAAGGAATTATTGTCTACGCTTACCACCACCCCATCAATTTGAAAAGGCAGGACTTCTCTTTTTTTAGCAAGAGCTTGCCAGAAATCTAAAGCTTGAGCTAAATTCTGACAAACTCTACCTAAGTCAATTTTAAATCCCAAGGCCGATAAAATTTGATGCCCCTGAGAGTGAAATCCTTGACCAAGATTTGCAATTAAATCGTAAGCTAAAAATTTAAGAGGTCTTTCACTTGCTAACTTAGGATTAAGTTGGCGGATGGAGCCGGCAGCTAAATTCCGGGGATTAGAATAGGTTGACTTCCCTTCTTTTTTACGTTTCTCATTAAATTTCTCAAAATCTCTTTTTTCCATATAAACTTCGCCCCGAATTTCTATCCTGTCTTTCTCAATTAATTTCTTTAGATTTTTCTTGTTTTTTAAAAAAGGAATTTTCTGATGAATCTCAAGTTTTAAAGGAATACTTTCTATTGTTTTTAAATTTTGAGTAACATCTTCTCCAGTAATTCCATCTCCCCGGGTTGCTCCCTGGCTGAAAATTCCGTTTTTGTAAATCAAAGAGATTGCAAAACCATCTATTTTCATCTCAGCAAAATATTGGAATTTCTGACCAGAAATTAATTTTTTCAAATAGTTTTCCCAATTTTTCAATTCTTTTTGCTCAAATACATCTTCAATAGAAAGCATGGCTATTCTGTGTCTCTTTTTCTTGAATTCGTCTAATGGTTTGCCAGCTACTCTCTGGGTAGGCGAATCTGAAGTTATAAATTCCGGGTATCTCTGTTCTAATTTGTAAAGCTCGTGTTTCAAAGAATCTAATGCTTCCTGGGAAATCTCTTGCTTATTACGGACATGATATAAATAACGGTGATAGTTAATCACCTTTTTTAGTTTTTCTATCCTTTTTTGAATCTCAGATTTGTTCATAGATTAAAAATTTATTTCAATTTTTCTCTTTGTTTTTTTGTATTTGCCAGTCGACCAAACAGTAGTGGTTGAAGTATCAGAAACACAAACTTCATAGCTTGCTCCATTAGCTAAAGTAGCTTTATAAGCTGAAGCACAGTCTCCTAAGGCAAGAGAATATCCTTCTTTGAAAACTGCGTACAAGAGTCTCTCTATTCCGGTATCTGCCCCATAAAAAGCATTTACTGAATCACTTGTAGTCCAAATAATTTTTATTTGGCTGACTGAAATACTGACCAAAGATAAGAGAGCTGTGGTTAAAACAGAAAGAATAACAATAGTCAGATACAAAGAAACTCCTTTTTGATTTTTTTTAATATTGAACATCGAGGTCTCTTTGGGAAATTGTGGTTTGGAGATTAAGAGTTTGAGGTGATGCTCCAACTGTTTTCAACTTTAAAGCAAAGGTCACTTGGGGCTGAAGAACATCGTCTTGAGATGCTCCTTTGATTTCAAAAGACAGTCCCTCTACCTCAAGATTTGATGGGGTCAAAGGCATAAAATCTTTAGATTCGGGAACTGGAGGGGTACCATCAGCTAATTTTGATTTCCCTACCTTTAATTGCTTAGTCTCTAAAATAAATTCTTGACATTTTCCATTGTAATTCAAGAATCTTATACCATTAGCTATAGTTTCAAAATTATGTTTTTCAGTAATGCAATTCCCAGTAATGTCTTTTTTCGCCATCCGTAAATCCCGGCTTATATACTCTGTTAGATAGGAAGCGCTGTTTAAAAGATATGCTGAATTTAAGCTTTCTCTTTGATAATGAAAAGCAGAAGTAAAAAGGCTTAAAAAGGCAATAATTACAATGGAAAAGATAGTTATGCTAATTAGAATTTCAATTAAAGTGAAACCTTTATTCATAAATATTAACGCCAATTATATAAATTTTCTTCAACTTCAAAGGGCGAACCCTTACCTAACCAGTTTATTTCAACTTTGACATTCAAAATATCAGCCGACACTGAGTCAGGTGTAATTGTAATTTTCCTTTTAAATTTTGTATCTTGACCATTTTGATAATTATAAAATTCGTTAGAATCAATTTTTAGATAGCGACCCTGAAAAGAAACAAGGGCTAAATCATCATAGTCAATTTCACAACCGCCAGAACAATCAGTTAAACCATCATCCCAATTTACTCTTTCCAGCCAATTTGAGTCCCGAATATTTCTGACAATTTCAATTCCCTCTCTACTAAGCTGTGAGGCAATAAATTTGTTATTCTGTTCCGCTGTAATAGAAACTACTCTGGGAACTATGGCATAGATACCAACAATTCCAATAGTCATTATTGAAACAGCGACCATTATTTCCATTAAGCTAAACCCAGCACCACTTTTATTGGGGAAAAGTGGTCTCTTGATAAAGTTGGAAATATAAAAGTGGTGCTGGGTAAATCCTTTGTTCATAATTTATTCTATTTCTATTCTCCCGGCCGAATTTATTTTTATAATCTTCTCATCTTCTCCTAAAACAAGGATAATTTCAGCTTCTTCCCTCCAATCCTCTCCATTTATAAAAGTGATTGGGTTAGGAGGAGAAAAAACAATGTTTAAAGCATTTGAGACCGAGGGTGATATGCTTTGAATTTGAACTCCTTTTTCTAAATTCACCTCTCTTAAAACTTTGTCATTTGCTTGAATATAACTTTGGTCTTTATTACAGTCAGCAAAAAGAAGATAAGAAGTTGGTGAAGAAACTACGTGAAAATAAACGCCAAAATTATGAGTTTCTCCGCCAGCACAACTTACTTCTCCAGCTCCCATTGCCATCTCCTGGGTTTCTCTTAAATCTTGTGTTAATTGATAAGCTACTCTTTGAAGGGCTAATTTTTTTTCCTCTCCTGTTTTACCTAAAAATAAAACAGAAGAGAGAATACCAATGATTATTATGGTCACCAAAAGTTCAACTAAAGTGAACCCAGCACCATTTTTAAAGCTATTTCGTGCACGCCTCTTAAACTCTTTAACGGCGTTGCCATGACCCTTCAACCTTTTCTCTCTTTCTCTGGCGTCTTGTTCTGATTGATATGCCTCATAAGATACAAGTCGCCACGGCCTATATCGTCTGGTCGATATTTCTAAACCATTATTATGTTCATGCAACCTTCTACGAAGATCATTTGTAGATCCTATGTATACTTGCTTATATTTTGTACTTTCTAATAGATATACGTAAAACATAATTAAAAATGGTGCTGGGTGAATCCTTTATTCATAATAAATTAAGATACCAATTAATTATTTCTCTTCCCCAAAATAAAGCAATAAATGTTCCGCTAACCAGAAAAGGACCAAAAGGTACTTTACTTGTTAAGCTTTTTTTAGCAAAAGCCACTAAACCTAATCCTATTATAGCACCGATAAAAAATGAAAAAAATAAACCAACTAAAATATTAGGAAAGCCGAGAAAAAGACCGATAAAAAAACCTAATTTGGCATCACCTAAGCCCATCCATTTACCCCGGGACAAGAACCAAATTAGAAAGAAAAACCCTGAAGCAGCAAGAGCACTTAGAATTGAGGAATAAAAATTAGAAGTTTGAAAATTGAAAATTATTTGATAAAAAAGAACTATTATGATTGCTGGAAAAATTATTTTATCAAGGATTATATAGTGTTTAAGGTCATAAACGAAAATGACAATTAAGAGACAAGAAATGATTGATAAATAAACAGTAAATGGTAAATCGTAAATGGTAAATCGTAAAAAAATTAAGACAAAAATAATTCCTGTGCCTATCTCAACTAAGGGATATTGCCAGGAAATTGGTTTTTGACAATACCTACACTTTCTCTTTAAGAATATAAAACTTAAAATTGGGATTAAATCAAAAAATCCTAATTTGTGATGACAACTTGGACAATAAGAACGATTACTGAGAAAACTCTCTTTCTTTTCCAAACGATAAATCAGACAATTTAAAAAACTGCCAAAACAAATCCCAAAAATAAAAATAATTATCCCAAAAATTATATTCATTAGCTCATTCTAACAAAAAATTGCCCAAGAGAAAAATCTTGGGCAATTTTAGAAAATTATTTATTGTTTAATAAACCCTAGCCGCTCACTGCAGGACAGGTATAAGTAGCACCCACACAATTTCCTGTTGCACCTGGATCCGTGCTAGTGAAACCAGCTATTCCAGTACTATCCGCACAATACCAGTAAGTGGCTTTAGCATTCAAGGCAGAATATATACAGGCCGCATCAGTACCAGCACTAATACCCGGGTCCACCGTATCAGGGTTATTGTTTTTAACCTCAGCACAAAGATTAACCATATCGCCAGTACAATCGAAGCTAGTGTAACTACCCTCATTAGCATAGATATAAGTCATTACTGTCCTTGCCTGGGCAATAGCCGAAACAATTCGGGCATCCTTGGCTTTTTTGGTAGCTCCGGGAAAGCTTACCAAGACAACTGAAGCCAAAATTCCAATAATAGCAATGACTACTAATAATTCAATTAAGGTAAAACCTTTTTTCATAAAATTTTTATTCTTTTAGATTTTTAGCTCGACCTTTTTAATTTCTTGTTTAATTTATTCACAGGCACAACTATTTCCACCCTGACAAGTATCATTACAACTTCTACCGGCTGCTGCCGGAGAAATATTGTATTCTTTTAGGATTAAATTCCCATCAATACAAAGATATTTGTTAACTCCAGGCAGATGACTTACGGCACAATAATTTTTTGCATCGTTATTTATATGGATTATTAAATCTTGATCGCTGTTTTCTTCAATATCATTACAAAGGGTTTCAATTGTTTTATCATTACAATTACAGCCATCCTTGCTAATAGTAATACATCTAAGATTGACAAAACTTCCTTGTGTAGATTCCATTATGGTGCTTTCGGTTCGACACTGAGCCATACTAGAGTAAACTCGGGCATCTCTGGCTTTACTTAAAGCTCCAGGAAAACTAACCAAGACAACTGAAGCCAAAATTCCAATAATAGTAATGACTACTAATAATTCAATCAATGTAAAACCTTTTTTCATACTTATTCTATTATAACACAATAACATAAATACGAGGTAATTAGTAATCACTTTTTCACGTTCCCATTCCTCCCAATCCCATTCTGAATAAGGGAATAAAAATAGAAATTGCTAATATCCCTATTCCTACCCCCAAAACAGCAATTAAGATTGGTTCTAAAATACTTGTCAGATTTTCAGTCGTTCTTTCTACCTCTTGGCGGTAAAACTCAACTATGTTCATTAAAGTTTCATCCAATTTTCCGGTTTCCTCGCCGGTTGAAATCATCTGGCTGACAAAGAAAGGAATTTGTTCCGGGTATCGATTGAAAACGGAACTTATCTTTTCCCCCCGAGCTACTTTTTCTTGAGCTTCATTTATAATTTTTTTATAAACTACATTTTCTATTATATCCCCAGTAACTTTTAAGGCCTGAGTAATGGGTAAACCCGCCTTAATTAAAACCGAAAGATTTTCTGAGAAGCGGGTAAGATAAACTTTTTTATTAAAGTCTCCAAGAATTGGGAGCTTTAAAATTATTTTATCATAAAATTCTCTCTTTTCTTTAGACCTTTTAAAATATTGAGGTAGAAAAAACAAACCAGCAAATATAACAAAGATAAGAATCCAGCCTCCTTTTCTGGTAAACTCAGAAAGAGAGATTATCAATCTTGTTAATAAAGGAATTTCCCCTCCAAATCCTTCAAAGACCTCGGTTAATTTGGGAATAACAAAGAATACAATCAGAAAAAATGCTCCAAGGAAAACCACAATAATAAAAGCTGGATAAATCATTGCCCCTTTTATCTGCTGATGAAGATTATATTCCCTTTCCAAATGGTCAGCTAAATAATCTAAAGATTCGGCAACTTTCCCGGTAGCCTCTCCCGACCTGACAATATTTACAAAAAAAGAACTGAAAATTTTTGGATATAAAGAGAAAGCTTGACTTAAAGCACCTCCTCCTTCAACTGATTCTGCCATTGTTAAAATTTTTTCTCTGAACACAGAATTTCCAGTTTGAGCCACCTGGGCTCTCAGGGCCTCAACTGAAGAAATACCCGACCTTAACATAACTGCAAATTGACGGGTAAAAACAGCGACAACTTTTGGGTTAATTCCTCTACCCAAAGCTACTTTCTTACTCAAAAAACCTACTTTGGTTTCTTTTTTTAAAGAAGTAACGTAAAGTTTATATTTTTCTAAAATATCTAAAGCACTTTTTCTTGAAAACGCCTCAATAGAGCCTCGCTGGATTTTACCTTCTTTAGTTCTGGCTTTATAGGTAAATCGCATGGGTTAATTTTTACTAAATTCTCTTTAATCTTGATTTTAAGTCTTCGGGATTTAAAGAATATCTTAAAGCATTTTCCTCTGAAATTTCTTTTGACCTCACTAAATCACTTAAACATTTGTTAAGGGAAATCATTCCCTCTCTCGCTGAAGTTTCAATAATTGAAGGAATCTCATGAATTTTTTTCTCTCGGATTAAATTACTAACAGCTGAAGTGTTAAACATAATCTCACAAGCTGGCCGAAGCTCTTCTTTTGTCCCTAATATAAGCCGTTGAGAAATCACTGCTAAAAGCGAGCCTGACAACTGGGCACTAATTTGACTCTGTTGGTGAGGAGGAAAAACATCAATTATTCTATGAATAGTCTGACTGGCAGAGTTTGTGTGTAGAGTAGCAAAAACTAAGTGACCTGTCTCAGCTGTAGTTATTGCCGTTGAAATTGTTTCTAAATCTCTCATTTCCCCAACCATAATCACATCCGGGTCTTCTCTCAAGGTTGATCTTAAAGCCCCAGCAAAACTTAAAGTGTCACTTCCAACCTCTCTTTGATCAATTAAAGATTTATCATCTTCAAAAACATATTCAATCGGGTCCTCAATAGTAATTATATGTTCTCTTCTTTTGTGATTTATCTCATCAATTAAAGCAGCAAGGGTGGTGGACTTCCCTTGAGAAGAAGCTCCAGTAATCAAAACAAATCCCTGAGAAGCCTCGGTTAATTCATGTAAAATCAACGGTAGATTTAATTCTTCAATTGTTTTAATTTTTAAGGAAATAATCCGCAAAGCAATAGTTACATTGCCTTGCTCAAAATAAACATTTATTCTAAATCTTCCCTTATCCTCAAATTTATATCCGAAATCAATCTCCTTTTCTCTTAAAAACTTCTCTTGCTGATTTTCGTTCATTAAATTGAAGGCTAATCCCCGAGAATCTTGAGGGGTTATTATTGCTTCCCCTTTTAAATCAATCAAGTTTCTGGTTATTCTTAAAACCGGGGGGTGACCAACAGAAATATGAATGTCAGAGGCACCTTTTTTAATAGCTATGTCTAAAAGTTTTTTGAGTTGTTTTGGATAGTTCATAATATTGATTTTTTGTTGTTAGAAATTACTCTTCGGTTGTCCTCATTATTTCTTCAAGAGAGGTGATGCCTGCTAAAACTTTTAAAATTCCATCTTTTTCCATTGAAATCATTTCTTGAGATTTTGCTTCTTTTAAGATTTCCCCTTCGGTGGGTTTCTCAATAATAATTTCAGCTAACTTAGGTGTCATTTTTATAATCTCAAAAACTCCAATTCTGCCCGAATATCCTTTAAAATTACACTTTTTGCAACCTTTAGCTTTATAGATAAAAAGAGGCTCTTCTATTTTTTTGGCAATTATGTTTTTGGGTAAAGTTTTAATTTTATCTAAGATATACTTTTTCTGCTCACCCTGAAGTTTTACTCTTTCTTTACACTCTTTGCAAAGAACTTTTATCAAGCGCTGACTAATTATTATGCTTAAGGCAGGGGGGATTAAAAATGGCTTTACAGCCATATCAACTAATCTTGGGATAGCACCAGCAGCATTATTTGTGTGTAAGGTGGAAAGAACAAGATGGCCGGTTAAACCAGCATGAATAGCTAAAGCAGCGGTTTCCTCGTCTCGAATTTCACCAACCATAACAATATCAGGGTCTTGTCTTAAAAGCTGCCGAAGACCTCTGGCAAAAGTAAAGTTAATTTCTTGATTGACTTGGGATTGATTAACTCCACTAATGTAATATTCAACCGGGTCCTCCAGGGTAACAATATTAACTCCTTCCTTATTTACCATTCTTAAAATAGTATATAGGGTAGTAGTTTTACCGCAACCAGTAGGACCAGTAACTAAAATTATACCGTAAAGACTTTTAATCGTTTCTTCAACTATTTTAAAATCTCTATCTTGAAAGCCTAATTCATCCAAAGATTTTATTCCTTTTTCTGGATCAAGAATTCTGATGGCAACTTTTTCACCTAATTCTGTAGGAAAACTTGAGACTCGAAAATCAATTCTTCTGTCTCCAATTACTGTTGAAAACCTGCCGTCTTGAGGAAGCCGGGTTTCATCAATTTTCAAACCACCCAAAATTTTAATCCTGGCTACAACCGCTGAATGAATCTTCAGGGGTAAAACTAAGGAGGGATACAAAACTCCATCTAGTCTAAACCTTACTCTTAAATTCTCTCTGGTTGGCTCAATATGAATGTCAGAGGCCTTTCCCTCTACTGCCTGGCGTAAAATAACCGCTACCATTTTAATAATTGGTGCTTCCTCAACTAATCTTTCAAACTCTTCTTTTTCAACACCTTTTCTCTTTGCTTCTTCCTTTATTTCTTTTTCCAATCTTTCTAAGGCCCTTTCTACCTCCTTTTCCGGAACCTGATAACTTAGGAGGTAATTATTAAAATCGGAAAGAGTAATTAAAAAGATTTTTGACTCAAGTTTGTGCTGTCTTGTTAAAAATTTAAGAGCCTCTTGGGCCTGGGGGTCTTCGGGAAAAACCATTCCTACTTCCAAGACTTTTTTCTCTCTATCTATTACCAAAGGAATCATTCTATAAAACTCAATCGATTCTCTGGGGATAATTGAAAGAACTTCTGGAGAAATTTTTTTAACTATTCTTTCTTTTAAGGGAAACTCAAAAAGTTTACTTTTTAAATTAAAAAGTTCTTTCTCTTCAATAATTTTTTCATCTAAAATTATTTCTTCCTGCTTTTTTCCCTGCTTTTTAACTTCATCTCTAAGTCTAATCCCTTCTTTTTTATTTATAATCTTTTTTTTGACTAAATGTTGAATTAAATCCATGAAAGCTAATAAGATTCAAATGGATTCTGGCGACCAATTTCTTCGGGTAAAGAGATTTTTTCAAAAGGTAAAAGTTGTTCAATTTCTGAACTCCTTAAAAATTCAAGGTCAATTTCAATTTCAGAAAGGCCAATTGAAATTTCGGGTATTGATAAGGCTTGAGGTTCTAAGATAATTTCTTTAAAAAAAACAATCAAAGAAAGAATAATTACTCCAATAACCAAATATTTAAAAATTTTGTCTTGTTCTGGATTTTCCAACATGTTTTAGTAAGAATAAACTTTTAGTGACAAATTAAATTCTATTATTTCCTCCCTGGTTTCTTTTTTTAAAAAAATGCTTTCAACTTCAATTATTCTTGAAGATTTCTCAATTACATTAAGAAAATTTTCAAAGGAAGGAAGGGTTCCTCCAACATTTAAATTAAAATAAGTTTCTTTGGGCTTTGGTCGAGAGGGAATTTCCTCTTCTTCCAACTGAAAAACAGAAGTTTTAGTTTGAGCTAAAGATTTTAATATTAAACCACTCTCTGAAACTTTTTCTTGAAAAAAGTTTAACAAAGAAGCAAAAGAGATTTTATCTGGTAGAGCAAAATCAATTTTTTCTAAACTTTCTGACTCTGTCTCTTTTTCTAGATTTTCTGAAATCTCTTGAAGGTTTGAAAGGTAAACTTTTTGTTCTTGAACTTTTATTTCTTTTTCAGAAACTTCCTGCCTTAAGCTTTTGAAATCAAAATAGCTCGGCAGGATAAAGTAAATAATAAGCAAAAAACTGAGAAAGAATAAAATTGGAATTGTAAAAACTCTTTTCATTTTTTAATTAAATTTTCAGAGAATTTAAAATTTAAACTAAAATTGACAGTTCCTTCCCGATCCAAAACAATATCAGAAACTCTAAGGTTTTTAACTTCTTCTTTCTTTTGAAAGATTAGAATCTGCTGACCTAAAGTTTGAAAATTTTCGGTTTTCCCTGATAACTCAACCAGGAAATCTTTGTTATTTAAATGTAAAGAAGTTAAGTAAACTTTTAGATGACAGGAATCTTTTAAAAATTCAAAAAATTTTGAGGAGATTTTATGTTTTTCTAAAAGTTCAGAAAAATCTTCAATTTTTTCTGAAGTCTTAGATAATCTCTTTTCTACTTCTTTTTGAGCTTGAGAAGATAATTCTCTTTCTAATTCCTCTTTTTTTGTTTCTAAGTCTGAAATCTGGTTTTGAAGAAAAAAGGAAAACCCCCCTAAAATTATCAACAAAATCAAAGAAAGCCAAAAGAGAAAATTAAAAAAGCTTGGTATTTCAGGTTTTGGCTTGGGAATAATTTTTGTTAAACCTTTTTGAGGCATATTTTTTATTAATTAGCTTTCTAATCCCATTATGGCAACTCCTAAAGCCACTGCAAATGAGGGACCTAATTCTTTTAATCGGGGTTTAAGTGCGGAAGGAAAAGAAATATTGCTAAAAGGGTCAACAATTCGAACTTTCTTTTTGGTTCGGCTTTCTAAATATTCTTTCAGTCCAAAAAGAGAAGCGACCCCTCCGGCTAAAATGATATCAGTTATTTCTTTACCTTCTGCCTGATAAAAATCCCGGCAAACTTTTTCAATTTCAGAAGCCAACAAATTAATTTCGGGAAGAAGGGCTTTGATAACCTCTTCTTTTTTGGGGTCCAAACCGTATTTTTTTTTAATTTCTTTTGCTTTTTCTAAATCAATATTTAAAGCAGAACTTAAAGCTTTTGTTAAATTATTATCGGAAATATCAAAACTATGATTTCTGAGAAGACTCTTATCTTCAACAATGCTGATGCTGGTACTTTGCCAGCCAATATCAATCAAACAAACCGGTTTTTTAGATAATTCTTTTGGAATTGAGGTTCTAATTAAGCCAAAAACTTCTGCTTCCATTCCTTTTGATTTAACTTTAATTAAGTTTACCATTTTTTGATAATTTTCCAAAACTCTATTTGGAACCGCAACTAATAATATCTTAAGTTTTACTCCTGGCAAAATCTCTTTTCTTTCAATTATTCGCCAATCAAAAGAAACTTCAGACAAAGGAAGAGGAATGTGATGGCGAGCTTCAAACTCAATTGCTTGAGGAACTTCTTTTTCGGTCATTGGCGGCAAACTGAAAGTGGTAAAAAATGTAGAAAAATCCGGAAGAGAAAAAGCGACTCTTCTTTCTTTAATTCCTGCTTTTTTTAGAAGAGCTTCCAAAATTTCAGAAACTTTTTCACTTAAAAGAACCAGAGTTTCTCCATGAAAAGTTTTAATGGAAGCTTTATCTACAGGGAGATTAAACTCCAGGTAATTTTCTAATTTCTTTTTCTTGCCAAAACCGGAAATCTCGACTACTTTTATTGAGGCGGCACCAATATCTATCCCTAAACATTTTTTTGATAAAATACCCATATTTATTAATTTATTGTATCATAAATTTCAGAATGAGAGTATGGATTTGAAAAAATTTCTTTTAGACATTATTTTTCCCCAGTTTTGTTTAGGTTGCGGTCAAGAAGGAACTCTTTTTTGTCAAGATTGTTTTAGTACAATTGAAATTTTAGAGCATCAATTTTGCCCTTTTTGCAAAAAACCGAAAAAAGTTTTAAGCAAGGAAAAATGCAGAATTCATCAAACAATGAATCTTGACGGACTTTTTGCCGCAACTTCCTACAAAAATTCTTTGGTTAAAAACCTCATCAGAAATTTCAAATATGAGCCTTTTTTAAAGGAACTCCGCGGCCCCTTGACTTCTTTAATAATAACACAATTTCTTCTGACAAAAAACAAATATTTTATAAAAGACAAAAAAAATTTACTTTTAGTCCCTATTCCCCTTTCTAACTTTCGAAAAAGATGGCGGGGTTTTAACCAATCAGAAGAAATCGCAAAAATTCTCTCTCGATTTTTCAAGATTCCTCTTTTAAATAATGGTCTCATAAAAATTAAAAAAGCTCAACCACAGGTTGAGCTTTCAATGGAAGAAAGAGAAAGAAATATTAAAGATAGTTTTGATTTAAAAAATCCTCAAGCTGTTCAGGGTAAAATAATTTGTTTAGTTGATGACGTTTTTACCACCGGCGCCACAATGGAAGAAGCAGCAAAGGTTCTAAAAAAAGCCGGGGCAAAAGAGGCATGGGGAATTGTTATTGCCAGAGAAGAATTAATAGGAAGAGTTTCCCGGGCTTAATTCATCACTTTTTCTTTTTACGAACAACCCCTAATATGATTTTTTCCAAATAATCTCTATAAAAATATATTAAAAGAGAAACAACCATTGCTCCTCCTAAAAAAAGCAAGGGAAATATTAGATTGGAGGAGGCAACACCGTTTCCGACTAAATTCAATACAAACAATCCAGGCAATCTTCCAAGGGCACAAATTATAACTAAAATCCTGATTTTAATCTTGGTTAAACCGGCAATATAACAAATTGTGTCATCTGGAAACAGGGGCAACAGATAAATCAAAAATAATGTAAATGGACCGGCCTTATCAGCAATTCTGTCAAACTTTTCCATGGTTTTTTTCTTAACTATCTTTTCTACAAAGGGACGACCGTATCTTCTTGATAACAAAAAGGCAATGTAAGAACCAATGATAATACCAATCATGGAATATATTGTTCCTAAAACAATGCCAAACAAATAACCACTAACAAGTCCTATTATCTGGCCCGGTAAAGGACTAATTAACATCTGAAGGCAAACAAGGGCTATTAGAATCAAAGGGGATAAAAAATTGAATCTCAAAATAAATTCTCTTAAATTACTTTGACTTGAAAAAAGTTTGGTCAATGGTTGCCAAAGTAAAACACTCAAAAGGATAATAACCAAAACAAATATTATAAATTTTAGAACAATCTGGTTTTTTTCTTTCATTATTAATTAAAATCGCCCAGCTAATTGGGCTCTTTATTTACTGTGACGGAGGGTGCAGGATTCGAACCTGCGAGGGATTTCTCCCACCGATTTTCAAGACCGGCGCTTTAAACCACTCAGCCAACCCTCCAAGAAAAGGCGGAGGAGGTGGGACTCGGCTACAAGTAAATTTCCTGACGGAAATTTCTCGCAGCCCGCCCCTCGCGGTGCTCGCCTTGCCCCTCGCTACGCTCAGAACAAACTCGCACATCGCTGCGGTCTTCTCGTCCCAACGAAAGGCAATTAATTGCCTTTCTCCTCTCCGGCACAAAATTTCAACCTCACCAAAGGAGAAGTGAAATTTTATGTGCGGAGGAGGTGGGACTCGAACCCACAAGCGGCTTTTTAGACCGCGATAGGTTAGCAACCTATTCTCGTGACCAATTTGAGTACTCCTCCAATATTTTTAAATTTTACCACTTAAATTCCAAGAAATCAACCAAAACTCTTGACATCTGTTTTTATTTGATTAGACTAACGATAATATCAACATTTTTAAAATTTTATATGTTGAACCCCAAAAATTTAAACGGCCTGTGTTTCTTGATTTTGATAGTAATAATAACATTTTCTTTAATTTTTCTGCTGGAAAAAAAAGTGATGGCAGATGAATTTTCAGTTGCAACAGAAAAAGAGCTTTCAGATTTACCAATTTTTGAAGAAACTTCTTTCCTAACTTTAAACCTCCCTCCTTGCTACGAAGATTCTGATATAAAGCGAAAGGTTAAAGTAATGGTCACTGGCTACTCCTCTTCGGTTTGGGAAACTCAAGGCGACCCTTTTATTACCGCTTCTGGTACCCGAGTTAAAGAAGGAATTATTGCTAATAATCTCTTGCCTTTTAAAACAGAAATAAGATTGCCGGAAATTTCTGGCGATAAAATTTTTGTAGTTGAAGACAGAATGCATTCAAGAAAGGGCCCTTACCATATTGATATCTGGTTTCCTTCCCGTGAAGAAGCCCTGGCTTTTGGAGCAAAATTAACTGAAATGGAAATCCTCAGCAATTAATAATTATTTAAAATTTGGTAACAAAAAACCCGCAATCAAAAGTTGCGGGTTTTTTAGTGCCGCGGGTGGGACTCGAACCCACACGGAGAAAACCTCCAAGTGATTTTAAGTCACTCCTGTAAACCAATTCCAGCACCGCGGCAAATCTAAGGCCAGGAGGGGATTTGCACCCCTGTAAAACGGTTTTGCAGACCGTTCCCGAACTACTTGGGTACCTGGCCACACTTTTATTAAACCCTATTTTTCGCGATTTTTCAACCCTTATTACAAGGGTTTTTTCTCTTTTTCTTCTTTAAAAACAGCTAAAACATCTCCTTCTTTAATTTCTGTTTCTCCCTCAAATAAAATACCAATCTCTTTTCCTTTGCCAGCTAAAACAATATCCTTTTTTTCTTGTTGAATATTTTTAATCTTTCCTTTACCAATAACTTCTTCCTCTCTTAAAACCTCAGTCGAAGTATTTTTGGTAATCTCTCCTTCAATAACCCTAGCGCCAATAACCTGGACATCTTTTGTTTTTTTGAATAAAACTAAAATCTTAACTTTTCCCAAATCAACTCTTTCAATTTTCGGAGCTATTAATTTTTTCATCTCCTTTCTTACTTCTTCAATTAGTTCATAGATGACCTCAAAAAATTTAGGGAATATTTTTTTTTGATGACTAAAAAATTTAGCTGTCTCATCCATTTTTACTCTGAAAGCAAAAATTTTAGCTCTGGAACTTTCAGCAAGTTGAATATCGGAAACTCCAATATTACCGATTTCTTTTTTGACTATTCTTAAAACAACCTCATCTAAAGAAAAACTTTCTAAGGCTCCCTCAATTGCTTCCAAAGAACCTAAAACATCAGCTTTTAAAATAATATTTAAAACTTTTTTCTCTTCACTTATTAAAAAAACTCTCGGTCCTTTTTCTTTTTCCTCTTTTATTTCTTTTTTAGCCGCATCAATATCAGGAAAAACTTTAAATCTTTCTCCAATCTTAGGCATTGTTTCAAAACCTAAAATTTGAACCGGTTGAGAAGGATAAGCCTGTTTTAAGGGCCGACCCTGAAAATTATTTAATCTTTTAACTTTAGCCAAAGCAGAAGAAGTTGCTAAAATATCGTCCTCTTTTAAAATTCCTTTTTCTAAAATTAAGGTGATAACTGGACCTTTTCTTGGATCCAAAAAATTTTCAATAACTGTGCCTTCTGCTCCTTTAGAAATCTCTGTTTTCAAATCTTCTACTTCAGCCATTAACAAAACTATTTCTACAAGTTTCTCAATTCCTTCTCCGGTTTTAGCTGAAACATTAACCGAAGGTATTTTTCCTTTGAGCGATTCAACCAAAATATTCTCTTTAGCCAATTCTTGTTTTATTTTTTCTGGTTGAGCTTCTTTTTTATCTATTTTATTCAAAGCAACAATCATTGGAATGCCAGATTTTTTAACAACTTGAATTGCTTCTTTTGTTTGCTCTTTAACTCCCTCTGCTGCATCAACAACTAGAACAGCAATATCTGCCACCTTAGCTCCCCGACTTCTCATAGCTGAAAATGCTTCATGACCCGGTGTATCAATAAAAGTAATCTTTTTACCCTCTTTTTCAACCTCATAAGCCCCAATGTGTTGGGTAATCCCACCTGATTCTTTTTCAGTAATTCTAAAATCTTTTTTAATGGCCTCAAGTAAGGTAGATTTTCCATGGTCAATATGACCCAAAACAACTACTACCGGCGGCTTAACCACTAAATTTTCTTTTCCTTTAATCATAGTAACGATATTACTTTAATTTAGTCTTTATTTCAAGTAATTAAGCTATTGTTATCTCTCTGGTTATGTGGCAGTATTTAGAATAAATATTATTTTTTAGCACCTTTCAAATAAAATAAGGAGAGAACATGAGCAATCTGGAGACCGACAAAAAACTATCTTGGGGGTATTGTCTATTTGTAGGAGTCTGCACATTGATAGCTACTCAGAGCATTGGCCTGAGTTTAGCTGTTTCCTTTATAATACTTGCTCCAGCATTAACATACTACCAAGGTTCAATCCCTGTTTTGAGAAAAAAGACTTATGTTCTATTGAGTCTTTTAATAGGAATAGTTTTAATCATCTTAAAGCTCGGAAAACTAATTCCCTAAACAAAAAGCGCTGATTCTAAAAAGTTCAGTGCTTTTTATTTTAGCTAACTAGCCATTCCGTAGCCTTGGCAAAGAATGGCGGAGGGGGTGAGATTCGAACTCACGGTGGTCTTGCGACTACAATGGTTTTCGAAACCATCCCTTTAAACCGCTCAGGCACCCCTCCAATAGAAATTAGAAAATTTATTTTTGGACCCAGGGAGAGTTGAACTCCCGACTCTTCCATGCCGAGGAAGTGTTTTACCGCTAGACTATGGGCCCGGCTTTTAATTTTCTAAGCGGGTGAAGGGAATTGAACCCTCGTTTCGTACTTGGCAAGCACGTGTAATAGCCACTATACTACACCCGCAATGTGCCGCGGGCCGGAGCCGAACCGGCGACCTCTTCTTTTTCAGAGAAGCGCTCTACCACTGAGCTACCGCGGCCTGGTGGACGATGCAGGATTTGAACCTGCGACCTCGTCGATGTAAGCGACGCGCTCTTCCACTGAGCTAATCGTCCAATCAAATTTTATGCCCAGGGTGGGACTTGAACCCACACGCCCTAAAAAGAGCATAGCTCCTCAAGCTATTGCGTATACCAATTCCGCCACCTGGGCTATCTTTTATTTTTAGTTTCCTTCCTCTTTAACTTCGCTTTTTTGCCAACTCTTTTTCTTAAATAATAAAGTTTTGCTCTTCTTGTTTTAGCTCTGCTGACAATTTCAATTTTTTCAATGGTTGGTGAGTGTAAGGGAAAAATTCTTTCCACTCCAACTCCCTCAATAAGATTTCTGACCGTAATAGTTGAGGAAATTCCTTTGCCGTGTTTTCTAGCTATAACTATTCCTTCAAAAATTTGAATTCTCTCTTTTTCTTCTTCTTTTTTGGATTTTTTACCCTTTTTAGGAACTTCTTTTATTCTTTGATAAACCCGAACCGTATCACCGGACCTAATATCAGGTAAATCTTCTTTTAAAAATGTTCTCAAAAATGTTTCTACTGCTTTTGTCATATCTAAAATATCTTATCTTAAAATTTCTTTTAGGTAAAGCTTTGTGTCCCTACTCCGATTTGAACGGAGAACCTCAACCTCCGCAAGGTCGCGCTCTATCCAATTAAGCTATAGGGACTTCGGTTTAATATCGGGGCACTGGGACTCGAACCCAGAATCGTGCGCTCCCAAAGCGCAAATGTTAACCAATTACACTATGCCCCGTACTGAATGAAGTTCTGGTGCGCTAATCATTTTACTTAATAAAATCAAGAAAATCAATAGATTATCTTGTTTTTTAAGGAAAAAAAGTTATTATATCAATAGAATTATGAAAAAATTTATTTTCACAATTTTAGTTTTTAGTTTTTTATTTGGAACTTTCGGTTCTGTTTTTGCTCAGGAAAAAACCGAAATAAACTTTTTCTTCAGTCCCATCTGTCATTATTGTGCTCAAGAAAAAGAATTTTTAAATATCCTGGAAAAAAATTATCTGGAAATTGAAATTAAAAGATTTAATACTTTTGAAAAAGAAAATGTTAATCTCTTAAAAAAACTTTATCAGGAGTATAAAGTTCCCTTATCAGACCAGGGATGGGTACCTATTACCTTTACTCCAAAAGAATATTTTTTGGGTTTTGATGAAAAAATTGCTCAGAATATAGAGAATTGTATTTTAGAATGCAATGTTGAAGAACCTTTAGAAAAACCCTTAAAAGAAGATTTAACTCCAATAGATTTAGAAAAAAGAATTTCTCTGCCAATTATTGGAGAAATTAATCTTTCAAATTTTTCTCCTTTAGCTTTAAGTATAGTTTTGGGAGCTTTAGATGGTTTTAATGCCTGTGCTATGATTGCCTTGGGATTTTTATTGACTGTTTTAATAGCTACTGGTGTTAGAAAAAGAATTATTTTAATTGGTGGCGTTTTTATTCTGGTCTCAGGAATAGTTTACTTTCTGTTTATCTCAGCTTGGTTTAATTTATTTTTAGTTTTAGAACAGATAAAATTTATTACTCTTTCAGTTGGAGTAATAGTAATTTTATTTTCAATATTTTTATTAAAAGATTATTTTCACGGCATAGTTTGCAAACTATGCCAGATTGACCCAAAAAGAGCAAAAAATATTTTTGTTAAATTTGAAATGAAACTCTTTAAAAAAATGGAAGAAATTTCAACTGCTAAAATGTCATTGCCTCTCCTTATATTGGGAGTAGCAGTTGTGGCAGCCGGAATAAATTTAGTAGAATTGGTCTGCACTTTTGGCTTTCCTTTAGTTTTTACCAAAATTTTAACCTCTTTTTCATTACCAACTATTTCTTATTATCTCTATCTTTTAGTTTATATACTATTTTATATGCTTGATGATTTTATTATTTTTCTGATTGCTGTTTTTACCTTAAGAATCACTCAAGTCTCTGAAAAATATTTAAAAGCCATAAAATTAATTTCTGCAATCGTTCTTTTAATCTTAGGCTTGACAATGATTTTAAGGCCTGAATTTTTAACGTTCTAAAAGATTAAATTCAAAGATATGAAGCAAAAAAAAATTTATCTCGATTATGCAGCAACTACTCCTTTGGCTTTGGAAGTTCTAAGGGAAATGCTGCCTTATTTGAAAAAAGATTTTGGCAATCCTTCTTCAATTCACACTCTTGGCCAAATAGCTCAGGAAGGATTGGACAAAGCAAGAGAAAGAGTGGCAAACTTTCTGAATTGCTCTATTTCAGAAATTTTCTTTACTGGTTCAGCCACTGAAGCTAATAATTTGGCAATTTTTGGACTAATCAAAAGTTCTCAAAAAAGAGGAGTAAAACCCCATATTATTACAACTCAAATTGAGCACCATGCAGTTTTAGAACCTTGCAAAGAATTAAAAAAACAAGGAGTAGAAATAACTTATTTAGAAGTAAATAAAGAGGGTTTAGTTAAAATTTCTGCTCTTGAAAAAGCTATCAAGGAAAACACGGTTTTAGTTTCAATAATATATGCCAATAATGAAATCGGTACAATCCAACCAATCGTTGAAATCGGAAAATTACTCCAAATTACAAACTCTAAATTAAAAACTAAAATTTATTTCCATACTGATGCTGTTCAGGCAGTAAATTATTTGGATTGCGATGTTGAAAAATTAGGAGTTGACCTTTTAACTTTATCGGCTCACAAAATTTACGGACCCAAGGGAGTCGGAGCCTTGTATATTAAACAGGGAAGTCCAATTAGTCCCTTAATTTATGGTGGAGGACATGAAAGCGGATTGAGGTCAGGTACGGAAAATGTGGCTGGAATTGCTGGTCTGGGAAAGGCAATTGAGGAAATTGAAAAATCAAAAAAGGATATTAAAAGAATTGAAAAATTAAGGAATAAACTGATTGATAATATTCTAAAAAACATCCCTAAAGCAAAATTAAATGGTTCAAGAGAACATCGTTTAGCCAATAATGTAAATGTCAGTATTCCCGGAGCAGAAGGAGAAAGTATGGTTATTGCTTTGGACCAAAAAGGTATTGCTGTTTCAACCGGCTCTGCTTGTTCTTCAAGAAGTTTAAAGCCCTCTCATGTTCTTTTGGCTTTAGGATTACTTCCTAAAGAAGCTCACGGTTCTTTAAGATTCTCTCTGGGAAAATATACCCAAGAGGAAGATATTAATAAAGTTTTGGCAGTTTTGCCAAAAATTGTTCAAAGATTAAGAAAAATATCCCCTTTTAAGTGAAACTATGAAAAAAATTGGTCCTTATACAAAAAAAGTTTTTGAGCATTTTCAAAATCCCCATAACATGGGAAAAATCAAAAACCCAGACGGCGTTGGTAAGGTAGGCAATATTGTATGTGGAGACGTTATGTGGCTTTATATTAAAATTAGTAAAGATAAAAAGGGAAAAGAGATAATTAAAGATATAAAATTTGAAACTTATGGTTGTTTAGCCGCCATAGCTACAAGCAGCGTGATTACTGATTTAATAAAAGGGAAAACTATTGAAGAAGCTTTGGAATTTAACCGCCAAGAAGTAGTTGATATCTTGGGTGGGTTACCACCGATAAAATTACACTGCTCGGTTTTGGCAGTAGATGCCTTACTTGAAGCAATCCATGATTATTTAAAAAAACAAAAGAGACCCATTCCCAAAAAACTCAGAGAAAGACACAAAATACTTGAAAAAGAGAAAAAAGAAATTGAAAAAAAATACAAAGAGTGGACTAAAACAGAAGAAACTCTTCATGAGAAAAGAAAAAAATAAAAAAATTATTGTGGCTATGTCAGGAGGTCTTGATTCCTCAGTAGCAGCCGCCCTTTTGAAAGGGGCTGGCTTTGATTTAGTCGGGGTTTTTATGCGGCTTTTCTCTGGTTCTCCGAGATTTTCAGAAAAAAGGGCAAAAAAAGTAGCTGATATTTTAGGAATTCCATTTCAGGTTTGGGACCTAAAAAAAGAATTTAAAAAAAGAGTAATTGATTACTTTTTAAAAGAATATAAAGCAGGAAGAACTCCTAATCCTTGCGTTGTTTGCAATAAAGAAATAAAGTTCGGGTTATTATTAGAAAAAGCTCTGGCTTTAAAAGCAGATTTTATAGCCACCGGACACTATGCAAGAAAACAAGCAACAAGCAACAAGAAACAAGAAACAAGCTATAAGTTATTAAGAGCTAAAGATAAAAATAAGGATCAATCTTATTTTTTGTGGCAGTTAAATCAAAAACAATTAAAGCATATTTTATTTCCGATTGGAGATTACAGTAAAAAACAAGTTAGAGATTTGGCAAAAAAATACGATTTACCTGTCTTAGATATTCCAGAATCTCAAGAGATTTGTTTTATCCAAACAACAATAAATGATTTTTTGGCTCGCTATCTCAAGCCAAAACCAGGCCCCGTAGTAAAGCAAGCTCTTTACGGGGTGAAAAAAATTATTGGACAGCATCAAGGTTTACATTTTTATACTATTGGTCAAAGAAAAGGAATAGAATTAGCTAGCGGTCCCACCTTCGCCCGCTTGCAACGGGCTTCGGCGGACAAGCCTTGGTATGTCTTGGATAAAGATGTAAAAAGAAATATCTTAATCATTACTCAAAATGAAAAAGATTTAATGAAAAAAGAATTAATTGCAGAAAATGTTAATTGGATTTCTAATAAAGCTCCGAAATTACCATTAAAAATTAAAATAAAAATAAGATATAAATCTTTATTAGCTTCAGCCCTAATAATGGAAAAAATCGGGGAAAAAACATATAAGGTATCTTTGACAAAAAACCAGCGAGCAATAACTCCTGGCCAGTCAGTGGTTTTTTATCAGGGAAAAAAATTATTAGGTGGAGGAATAATAAAAAAGAGTCATTGATTATTTAAATCAAGAAAGATATAATTAAAAATCATAAAGGTCATAATTTAAACATTTAAATATATGTACGAAGATTTAAAAGGAAAAGTTGCTATTATAACCGGCAGCCGAAGAGGAATGGGTAGAACCCATGCTTTAATGTTAGCCCAGGCTGGTTCTAAGGTTATTGTTTCTGATATTTCTCAAGAGGACTGCCAAAAAGTAGTTAAAGAAATTGAAAAAGCTGGGGGAGAAGCTTTGGCTATCAAATGTGATGTGACAAAAAAAGAAGAGATAGATGAAATGGTTAAAAAAACAGTGGAAAAATTTGGCAAACTTGACATTTTGGTCAACAACGCTGGAATTGTTCAATTCAAAACTTTTTTGGAAATGACTGAACAAGAATGGGATAAAACTTTAGATATTAATTTAAAAGGATACTTTTTGTGTGCCCAAGCTGCAGCCAAAGAGATGGTTAAACAAAAATCAGGAGTAATAATTAATATTGCTTCTGTTGCTATGGGCCAGCAGGGAATTGGAATGGCAAATATTGTCCAATATTGTGCCAGCAAAGGTGGGATTGCCGGGATGAGTGAAGCTTTAGCTATGGAATTAGCTCCTTATAATATTAGAGTTAATGTTATCTCTCCAGGAATGATTGAAACTCCGATGATTGATTCAGTTAAAGAGGACCCAAAAATGATGGAAGCGATGTTAGCCAGGGTTCCAATGCATCGAGTAGCAAAACCAGAAGAAGTTTCTAACTTAGTTTTATTTTTAGCTTCTAATGCCTCCTCTTATATGACTGGCTCTTTAGTTGTAATTGACGGCGGCTGGTTGGCCGGCTAAAAAATCCTACGAGATCAAATCTCATAAGATTATGAAAATCACTAAAGATACAACTTTAGCTGAAATTTTAAATTACTCTGGAACAGAGAAAATTTTAGAAAAATACAAACTGCCCTGCTTATTTTGTCCAATGGCAAAGTTTGAGATAGGAAGTTTAAAAATCGGCAAGGTCTGCAAAATTTACAATATTGATATTAAAAAACTTCTCAAAGAACTAAATAACCATGCAAAGAGAAAAAGCATTAAATTTATTAAAAGAAAATCTTAAAAATCAGAATTTAATTAAGCATTGCTTGGCAGTTGAAATAGTAATGAAAGAATTAGCTAAGCATTTTAACGAGAATGAAGAAAAATGGGCAATTTGTGGTTTATTGCATGATATTGATTATGAAAAGACAAAAGGTGACCCGAATTTACATTCAAAAATTGGAAGTGAAATGCTGAAAGATTTAGGTCTTGAAGAAGATATTTACCAGGCCGTCTTAACTCATAACGAAGCTCATAATATTGCTCCAGAAAGTTTAATGGCAAAAGCTTTATATTGTATTGACCCCTTAACCGGTTTAATTGTTGCAGCCACCCTGGTTTTACCATCAAAAAAGATAAATGATCTGCAAGTTGAAAGTGTTTTAAAGCGCTTCAAGGAAAAAGCTTTTGCCCGAGGGGCTAATCGAGAAATAATCGCCCAATGTCAAGAATACTTGAATTTAAGTTTAGAAAAATTTACAGAAATTGTTTTATCGGCTATGCAAAAAATTTCTGAGGAATTAGGCTTGTGAGGTCTAAAGAATTAGGAAATTTTGGAGAAAAAATCGCCAGCAATTATCTTAAAAAGAAAAAATATAAAATTTTAGCTAAAAATTTTAAAAGAAAGTGGGGAGAAATTGATATTGTTACTAAAAAGAAAAATAAAATTATTTTCTTTGAGGTAAAGTCTATTTCGAAAAGAGAAGGATTTTTACCGGAAGACCAAATTTCTCAGAAAAAGAAAAGGCAGCTTTTAAAAATGGCTCAGATTTATTTATCAGAAAATAAAATCTCTTTAGCTGTCCCTCATCAAATTGATATTTTAGCAATTGAAATTTTTCCCGATTTTAAAAAAGCTAAAATTAGACATCTTGAAAATGCTCTTGAGGATTATTATTGACAAATAATTTTATTTTTTGATATACTTAAACAAAAGGTCGTCCGTTCTCACAAACGGACAATTTTATTAAAAAATATGGATCTAAAAACACTAGCATCAGCAGTAATAGAAATTGCCGAAGAACGAGGAATTCCTCAAGAAAAAGTTATCAAAATAATTGAGGCAGCTTTAGCATCGGCCTACAAAAAAGAGCATGGAGAAAAGAGGGAAAGATATAAAGCTAAACTTAATCCAAAAACAGGAGAGGTAAAATTCTGGCGATTAAAGTTAGTAGTTACAGAAGATATGCTTCTCTCTGAAAAAGAAATTGAGGAAATGAAACAAAAAAAGAGAAAGAATAAAGAAGAAGAAAAAATCCGTTTTAGTTCTGATAGACATATTCTTTTGGAAGAGGTCAAAAAAACTAATAAGAAAATAAAACCAGGCGAATATTTAGAAATCCCAGTTGAATCAAAAGAAGGTTTTGGTAGAATTGCTGCCCAAACAGCAAAACAAGTAATTCTCCAAAGAATAAAAGAGGTGGAAAAAGAAGTAATTCTAAAAAATTATAAAGAAAAAGAAGGAGAGATTGTTTCTGGAATTGTTCAAAGAGTTGAACCAAAAGCAGTCTTTTTTGACATTGGCAAAACTTCGGGAATTCTGCCAGGGTTGGAACAAATTCCCGGAGAGTTTTATCGACCTGGTCAAAGATTAAAACTCTATATTTTAAAAGTTGAAGAAACTGCAAAAGGACCTGTTATTTTCCTTTCCAGAACTTATGCTAAATTGGTTTCAAAACTTTTTGAGTTGGAAGTGCCCGAAATTTCAGCTAATCAGCTTGTTATAAAATCAATTGCCAGAGAGTCTGGCTCTCGAACAAAAATTTCTGTCCATGCTCTTGAAGAAGGAATTGACCCGGTCGGCTCTTTAATTGGCCAAAGAGGAACAAGAATTTTGGCAGTAATTAATGAATTAGGAGGCGAGAAAATTGATGTTGTTGAATGGTCAGAAATTAAAGAAAGATATATTGCTAATGCCCTCAGTCCAGCCAAAGTCCTGGAAGTTGAAATTTTACCAAAAAACAAAGCTCGGGTCTTGGTGCCAACAGATCAACTTTCTTTAGCTATTGGCAAAAACGGTCAAAATGTAAGATTAGCCGCAAAATTAACCGGCTGGAAAATAGATGTCGCCTCAATAGATGAAATAGAGAAAGAAAAAGTAAAAGAAGTAGTAGTAGAAAAAGAAGAAAAGAAAAAGAAATCTGTAGCCAAGAAAGAAAAAAGAAAACAAAAAAAGTAATGAAAAAATATGGTAGCCAAGGTTTTCTCAGCTGCTCTTAAGGGTCTCTCTGCCCAAATTATTGAAGTTGAAGTTGCTGCTTCAAAAGGTTTAAGGTCTTTCACTATTGTTGGTTTAGGAGACAAAGCAATTGAGGAAGCAAAAGAAAGAGTAGGAGCGGCTATAAAAAGCATTGGTTTTTCTCCTCCTTATCAGCAAACAAAAAGGGTTTTAATTAATCTTGCTCCGGCTAATTTAAAAAAAGAGGGAACCCTATATGATTTGCCTATTGCCTTAGCTTACCTTTTAGTCTCAAAACAAACGATATTTAAATCTGAAGGAAAAATTATTTTAGGAGAGCTGGCTTTGGATGGAAGACTAAAACCAATTAAAGGGGCTATTTCTTTTGCTCTTTCAGCTCAAGAGAAAGGGTTCTCAGAAATAATTTTACCAAAAGAAAACAAAAAAGAAGCAAGTTTAGCCCGACTTTTAAAAACTAAAAAGACAATTAAAGTTGTCGGAGTTGAAAGTTTAAAAGAGGTTATAGATTATTTAAAGGGAGAAAAAGAAATTGAAGACGAAGAAATAAATCTTTCCGATTTAAAAACTTCTTTAGATTTTGAAATTGAATTCAATTGGATTAAAGGCCAAAATCATGCTAAAAGAGGTTTGGAAATTGCGGCTGCTGGAGGACACAACGTTCTTTTCCAGGGACCACCAGGAGCCGGAAAAACTCTATTGGCTAAATCAATTGTTTCAATTCTGCCAAAACTGTCTATTGAGGAATTATTAGAAATTACCAAAATTTACAGCACGGCTGGTCTTCTAAAAGAAAATTCTTTTTTAAGCCAAAGAGTCTTTCGTTCTCCTCATCATACCTCTTCTGAAGTCGCTTTAATTGGCGGTGGTTCTCCTCCAAGACCTGGAGAAATAACTCTTGCTCATCGAGGAGTTTTATTTTTAGATGAATTCCCGGAGTTCCATCGGGATGTTTTAGAAAGCTTGCGTCAACCCATAGAAGATGGAGAAATTACTATTCAAAGGGCAAAAGATACTTCAACTTTTCCCAGTAAATTCACTTTAATTGCTGCCAGCAACCCTTGCCCTTGCGGTTATTACGGAGACCCAGAAAAAGAATGCAGCTGTACTTTTTCTCAAATTGCTTCTTATCAAAGAAAATTATCAGGACCCTTAATGGATAGAGTTGATATTTTTTGCTGGATTCCTTCTTTAAAATATGAGGAACTGGTTTCAACTGATAAACAAAATTTAAGTGATGATATTAGAGAAAAAGTAGAAATAGCAAAAAAAATTCAAAAAGAGAGATTTGGAAAAGGAAAAATTTTAACTAATTCTGAAATGAAAATTCCTCAAATAAAAAAATACTGTCAAGTTAACAGTAATTCTCAAATTATCTTAAAAAAATACGTTGACTCAGGAAAACTTTCTGCTCGAGGGTATCATCGGATTTTGAAAGTAGCCAGAACTATTGCTGATTTGGAAGAAAAAGAGAATATCTCATTTAATAATATCACTGAAGCTCTTATCTATCGTTCTAGAAAAAATGATTGATTTAATTTTGCTCTCCCCACCTTAAATAAGTTCCTACTGGATATTTACTTAAAAAGTTTCTTGTTCCCCTGAGGTCGAAGTGAAGATGACAACCTGTAGCTCCCAAAGTATATCCTGTATTTCCTGTCCGCCCGATAATTTCTCCTTTGGATACTTTCTGACCTGGTCTAACCAAAATCTGAGAAAGGTGGCCATAATAACTGACTACTCCATTGGGATGCAAAATTGTAATTCTATTTCCCCCAATCCAAATTGGGCCAGCTCTCTGAACTATACCACTAGCTACAGCCACCACTGAACTTCCACAGTTATTAGCAATATCAATAGCATTCCCGATTACCCCGTGAAGTCCCTGACTTATCCTTCCCTGACAGGGAAAGATAAAGTAAGACTCAGCTAAAGGTATTTGAGAAACCATGAGAGGAATTAAAGGCATCTTGCCTCCCGGAATAATTAAAAGGTCTCCAATGAAAATATCATCTCGATCTGAAAGTTCATTAAGAGCAACAATTTCATCTACTTCTGCTTTATAAATTTGAGCGATTTGGCTTAATGTATCTCCTTTTCTGGCAACATGCAAAACCCCGGAAACAGGTAAAATAATCAGCTTTTGACCCAACTTTATAACTGTGTTTCTGGACAAATCGTTTGCCCAAAGAATGGTTTCTAAAGAAATATCAAATTCCTGAGCTATAGAACTTAAATTGTCTCCTGGCTGAACAATATATTCTTCAATTTCTCTTCTATCTGGAAATCCAGTAAAAGTTCCTAAAATTCTTCCCGAAACCAAAAAGGGCGGTCCTTCTGACTCTAAAAAGGCGCCCTCAACAACACTTAAATCAAAAACTTCAAATATCTTTTTCTCCTGAGGAAATAAATATTGTGTTTCATCAAAGATATTCCTTTGAAATAAAAATGGTTTCTCTTTCTGGAAAAAAGAGAAAGCAAGAAAAACAGTTAAACAAAGTATAGAAATCCCTATGTAAATTTTCCAATGCTTCATAAAGCTTATCTAAAAAATACCTCGAAAAATGAAAAAAAGCAAGTCAAGTTATCCACACCCCTTTAATGAAAAAAGAGATTAAAAATTTACTAAAAGCGAAAAATATCTTACCTAAAAAGAGATTGGGGCAGAATTTTCTAATCTCAGAAAAAGTTTTAGAAAAAATTATTGCTGCCGCCCAATTAAAGCCTGAAGATACTATTTTAGAAATAGGACCGGGTATTGGTATTCTGACAAAAGAAATAGCTCAAAAAGCAAAAAAAGTTATAGCTGTTGAAAAAGACCTGAGGATGATTGATATCCTAAAAGAAAACCTAAAAGATTTCCAAAATGTAGAAATTATAAATGAAGATATCTTGAAACTTAGAGAGGAACAATGGCCTCAAGAAAACTATAAACTTGTCGCCAATTTACCTTACTATATTACAGCGCCGGTCATTCGAATGTTTTTAGAATCAGCCCATCCGCCAAAATTGATGGTTTTGATGGTTCAGAAAGAAGTTGGTCAAAGAATCTGTGCCAAACCGCCTCGAATGTCAAAACTTGCTGTTTTTTGCCAATTTTTTGGAAAGCCGGAAATTATCGATATTGTCTCAAAAAAATCTTTCTGGCCCCAACCCAAAGTTGATTCAGCTATTATAAAAATAGTTCCGCATCAGTCTCCTCTTTCAAGTCAGCTCCACCAACGATTCATCAAAATCGTAAAAGCTGGATTTTCTCATCCCAGGAAACAATTAGTAAAAAATCTTTTTTTGAATTTAAATCTTTCTCGACAAAGTGTTGAGAGATGGCTTTTGAAAAATAATATTCAACCAAGCCAGCGGGCAGAAACCTTAAGTTTGAATGATTGGCTGAACTTGACTCTTCATTCTTAATATTTTTTTTGGTAGAATGATTTAATGAGTAAATTTTTTAAAAAACAAGTAGTTTTAACTTTTCTGATTTTTCTAATCCTTGGTCTCTTTTTTCCAACAAACCTTGTTCAAGCCCAAGCTTGGTATGTTAAAGTATTCACTGGTCTGCCTAATGCACTGGTTGTTTTGGCTCTTCAATTAGTCCTTTTAGCTGCAAATGGAATATTTTTTCTTGCCAGTGAGCTCTTGTCCTGGGTAATTAGCGGCCCCTTTAATCTCTCTTTTACCAACCCGGCAAATAATCCAGCTATAGCCATTGGCTGGACTTTGCTCCGTGACCTGACTAATATGCTCTTTATTTTGGGTTTGGCTTATATTGGTTTGGCTACTGCTTTAAACTTAGGTGGTTTTGAGACTAAAAAAACATTTGCCAACATCTTACTCGTTGCCCTTATAATTAACTTTACTCCGGTGATTTGCGGGGTAGTTGTTGATATCTCAAATGTCCTGTCCAATTTCTTTTTGGGAAATGTCAGTTTTAATAGTCTTGTGGAAATTGGTGAAATATATCGAGGCGGTATTGGAGAAGCAATTAAAAACCTTACTGATATGGCAACTATAGTTAAAGTCCTTATTTTAATTGTTTATGCCATTTTAGGCTCTTTGATTCTTTTCCTTTTTACTATAATCTTTTTTGTAAGACCTATAGCTATCTGGATTTTAGTTATTCTCTCTCCAATAGCTTTCTTTGCCTGGATTTTTAATGATACAAGAAAATTTTTCAAGATGTGGTGGGGTCAGTTCATACAATGGAGTTTCATTGCTGTTCCAGCCGGATTTTTCATTTATCTCAGCCAGCAAATTTTAGTCAGAAAGGGGGAATTCGAAACATCTGGAGGCGCTGGTTTTTTGAACGAGTTTACCGCTGCTATAGCTCCCTACATTTTAGTTATTGCCTTTTTGTTTTTTGGCTTTTTTATGAGTCTAAAAACAAACGCTATGGGAAGTGAGGCAGCAATAAAGTTAGGCAAAAAGGTTGGGGGATTAGCAATAACAGGAGGAAAATTCGTTGGTAAAAAAGGAGCATTAGGAACCCAAAGATGGTTAGAAAGAAAAGGAGAAATACCAAAACCTGGCGAGAAAGGACGAGCAGAATGGGAAAAAGAACACAAAATAAGAGCCGGATTTGGAAAATTTGGAAGATATGCTTTTGGTGAAGGAACTGAGGAAGAGAAAAGGAGATGGGGTACCTGGGGGAAAATTAGAAAAGGGACAGCTACTGCCCTTACCCTGGGTGCACCTGTTTGGGTAAGACCTTTGGGAAGATATGTTTCGGGTAAAATGGAAGAGGAAAGAGAAAGAGAAATTCAAAAAACATATAAAAAGGTTCAAGGAAAAACCCTGGCTACTCAAGAAGCTGCTCTTAAAAATTCTCTTTCTCTGTCAGGACCTCTGGGAAGAGAGCAAAGAATTGGCACTCTCCAGGCAATAACTGAAGACCGTAATTTTGAAAAAATAATAACCGAGTCAAAAGAAAGAAAAAGGATAATAAATAGGGTCTTAGAAGATGCATTAAAGTTCCGACCTGAAACTGTTGCTAAAACTCTAAGATTTCTTGACCCAGAAGTAACCCAAAAAGTTAGTATAGAAATGAAACTACCTCAAGATATTCTTAAAAAAGCTGGGATAAGTTTTAGCGATGAAGACCTGAAAAAAGGATTTAAAAATTTAACTGAAAAATTAATAGGTACAATTCAACCAAGTAAAATGAGTTTGTGGTCAGAAGACGTAGCTGGAGAGGTTGCCAGAAGTGAAGCTGCTCATAAATTCTGGACTGGAGCTCATATCAGTGAAGGAGGTAAATTGTTTGGAGCAATCTTCTTTGGAAAATTTCGAGAAGGAATGCAATCAGTTGCCGGAGAAACTGAAGATAAACAAAAAAAGTTTTATGAAAAACATAATCCATCACTTCACAAATATCTTGGTAGTTCAGCAGCTCAAGGATTAGGTGTTGGCTTTGGCGCAGTTCCAAAAAAGAAAGAAGCTAAAAAGATTAGCGAAGAAGAAAGGGAGGGATTTATTAGGGGGAGAGGACCGGGAAAATAGATAAAATTTAGGATAAAAACAAAAAAGAAGAGTTTTTTACTCTTCTTTTTTGATTGCTTTAGAACATTTTTCTGTTCTAGGGTCTAAAGATTTCCTATCTTTTCCAAGATCTTCAGATCTCTCAGCTGTTCTATAGTCATTGCCTGTCCTTCTACGCCTCCCACTATGAGACCGGCTATTTCTTTGGAAACGCCCTTTTCTATATAGGCCTCTAATCGAAGGGAAATTGCCTTTTTTTCGGACATTGCCGCTTCAGCTTCTCTGGCTTTTATTTCGGGTTTTTCCCAGGCCTTTTCAGTCTCATCGGGGAACTTGACACTCGACAACTCTATGTCCAAGCATTCTTTCGGTATACCCACTTCAAAGAAGGGGTTGCCTTCTTCGCTAAGCAAATAGTTTTTGATTTCTTCTTCAATCTCGGGTTGACTTTCTCGGCACTCTTCAGATGTCCTTTCTGACATCCGATGTCTCACTGCGCCGAGAACTGTATTTTCAAAGAACTTACCAAACTCCTCTATATCCGCCTTCAGCAGATTCTTGATTGGAAGTCTATAATAGGCTTTTAAGAGTAGTTCTTTTCCTAAAACTCTCCCCCAATTTGTTGCCAATTGTTCTTTTGGGGAAGTTTCCTGTTCAGACACAGGCACAGGAAAAGAGTATTCCCTGTCTACTCGAGGCCATCGAAAATAAACCCCTATCTTTACTTCCATCCGCTGACTACTCATCTCTCCTGACTTCTTTGAATACAATCCTCTAAGAATTTGATAACTTAAGTCATACTGACCGGTCGGAAACAGTTTTAATCCCTCAAAAGGCCAAAGGATAAAGCAAAGCCCAGAAGGGACTGCTTTGTCCGGCTTGGCAAATCTCGTTTTAACTGCCTGAACAGGAGTATCAGTCGTTCCGACCTGCCTCACACATTTTAGCAACCAAAATCCCATAAAGACGATAAGTACGGCAATTATCAGCCACTGATTCATTTTCTTTTCTCCTTTCCAAATATTATTGTTTAGGTACTAACTAGACAATAACAGGAAATCTTATCAGTGTCAAGTAGAGATTGTTCCCGAATAAGGACTGTTCCTATTGTTTGGTTTTTTTTATCTTTTAGCTTGTGCTATAATAAAACGAAAGTATAATAAAAATATGCCGGAATATTCTCAACAAGAACTTCAAAAATTATTTGACAGCTTAGATCCAGAACTAAAAGAGACTCTCTTATCTGAGGAAACAGCAGAAAGAATCAGTCAGATTTCTAAAAGACACAAGATAAATGAAAAAAATGTTCCCAGAGTAGCAAGGCTCGTTGGCAATGTTTTGATGGGACTTTTACCGCCAGAAGAATTGCCTGAAACCCTGGAAATAAAATTAGGGATAGATAAAGAAAAGGCTCAAGATATTTCCCGGGAGATTAATCGTTTTATTCTTTTCCCGGTCAATGAAAGATTAGCTAAGTTTTATCGGGAAATCAGACTTGCTCCCGGTGGAAGAATTGAAAGGAGAGAAATAGAAAAAAAAGAGGAGATTGAAATTCCAAAAAGGAAGAGAGGTAAAAAGCTGACCACTGATATTTATCGAGAACCTATAGAGGAATAATTTTATGAGATATAAAGTACCAAAGTTTTTGGAAAGGGAAACAAAATTTTTCGCCTTCTTAACTTTTAAACAACTGGCTTTGGTGGGAGGAGCTAGTTTAATTTTGCTTGCCTTATATTATATCCTCCCAAAATCTATTTTTTTTGTTTCTCTTTTTGTCATCGGCGGAATAGTTTTCAGTATGGTTTTTGTTAGAGTTGAAGGACTTTCTCTTTCTCAACTTGTACTTCAGTTTTTTGGTTATTTAACTGGTCCAAAAAACTATATCTGGCGAAGAAAAAAAATTACCTCTCCTATCAAATTAAAGGAAAAAAAGGAGGTTAAAAAAGAAGAAAAAGAAGAAGAATCTCCATTAAAAGTTTCTCCGAGAGGTAAATTGCAGAAATTATCTTCAAAAATCGAAATGGGACTTCGTTAAAATTATGTTTCAAGCTTCAACCCAACAATTTTTAGAATTTTCCCAAATCAGAGAAGGAGTGGTTATTCTTAAAAATAAAGCCCTAAAAGGAATTTTGCTGGTTTCTTCAATAAATTTTAATCTGAAATCAGAGGATGAACAAAAAGCAATTATTTACCAATTCCAGAATTTTCTGAATTCTTTGGATTTCCCTTGTCAAATTGTTGTCCAATCAAGAAAACTGAATATTACCGGCTATTTTGACAAATTAAAAAAACTTGAAAGAGCTCAAGAAAATGAGCTTTTGAAGATTCAAACCGCTGAATATCGAAAATTTATTGAAACCCTGGTTAAAGAAGGAACAATTATGAGAAAAGAGTTTTTGGTTGTTGTCCCTTTTAGTGTTTCTGAAGCAGCCGGCATAAGTAAAGAATTATTTAAAGGGCTCTTGGGTAAGAAAAAAGATTTCTTTGGATTAGGAGAAGAAAATTTCAAAAGATGTCGAGAACAACTCTGGCAAAGAATGGAATTTGTTGCTATAGGTTTGCGAAGATGCGGCTTAACTGCTGTTCCTTTAACAACCTATGAATTAATTGAACTCTTTTGGAGTTTACATCATCCAAAACAAGCCGAATTTGGCTATTACCCGGAAATTCTTCCTGAGCTTATTCGCTAACAATTTCTAATATTAAAATAACTACCCTAAGTACTGTTAATTTGCGAACAAAGTGAGCAAATTAACGGGCGGTGGGTGGGGCTGTGGAATATGCAATTGCCATTTTTAAAAAAGAAAAAAGAAAAAACAACCCTAGAATTAGAATTCAAACCAGAAGAAATTCTTATCAAAGATATTGTTGCCCCTCCCTCAGTTGAAATCAGTCAAAATTATTTAAAATTAGGAGAAAGATTTTCTAAAACTTTTTTTATTTTCTCTTACCCAAGATATTTATCAACCGGCTGGATGTCACCTGTTATTAATTTAAGCCACCCTTTGGACATTGCCTTTCATATTCATCCAATAGATTCAAGAACTATTTTAAAACAGCTCCGAAAAAAAATAACTGAGGTCGAAGCTGAACTTATAGAAAGAAAAGAAAAGGGACTTATTAGAGACCCTATCCTAGAAACAGCTTACAAAGATATTGAGGGTCTAAGAGATGCTCTCCAAACAGCAAGCGAAAGAGTTTTTAGATTAGGAGTTTATATTACTATTTACGGAGACACTAAAAAAGAATTAAGAGATGTTGAAACTAAACTGAGGTCAATATTGGAATCAAGATTAATTTATCTGAAACCAACTTATTTAAGAGAAAAACAGGGTTTTCTATCAACTGCTCCTTATGGACTTGACCAAATCTTAGTCCACATTCCAATGAATACTGATCCTTTATCAAGTATTTTTCCTTTTGTTTCACCAGACCTTAGCGCTAATGAAGGAGTTTTATGCGGTATTAACAAACATAATAATTCTTTAGTTTTGTTTGACCGATTTACTTTAGAGAATGCGAATTCAGTTTGTTTCGCTAAAGCCGGCTCAGGAAAGTCGTATGCTCTAAAATTAGAAGTTCTTCGTTATTTAATGCAGGATGTATCCTGCATTATTATTGACCCAGAGAACGAGTATCAGTTTTTAGCTGATGCTGTAGCTGGTTCTTTCTTTAATATCTCTCTGACCTCAGCCCATCATTTAAATCCCTTTGACTTGCCAAAACCAAGAGAGGATGAAAAAACCGAAAATGTTTTAAGGTCAAATGTGATAAACCTGGTTGGTCTAATGCGAATAATGCTTGGGGGATTAAGTCCAGAAGAAGATGCAATTATTGATAGGGCTTTAAGTGAAACTTATGCTGCCAAAGACATCACTCCAGATTCTGACCCTTCAACCTGGCCAGAAAAAATTCCCTTAATGTCAGATTTTCAAACAGTCTTGGAGGGTATGGAAGGGACAGAATCTTTAATAGAAAGGGTAAGAAAATTCACCACTGGCTCTTTTGCTCCTTTTTTCAATAATCCCTCCAATATTCAGATGGATAAAGACCTACTTGTCTTTGGAATTCGGGATATGGAAGACGAATTAAGACCAATAGCAATGTTTATTGTTTTAAGATATATCTGGAATCAAGTTCGCTCCTCTTTAAGAAAAAGAATTCTATTAGTTGATGAAGCCTGGTGGATAATGCAAACAGAAGAAGGAGCTTCATTTTTGTTCGGTATTTGCAAAAGGGCAAGAAAATACTGGCTTGGAGTTTCAACTATTACTCAAGATGTTTCAGATTTTATGAAATCAGATTATGGTAAACCAATTATTACCAATTCTTCCTTACAGCTTTTAATGAAGCAATCTCCAGCTACCATTGATTTTGTCCAAAAAACTTTCAATTTAACTGAAGGAGAAAAATATCTTTTGTTAGAATGTGATGTCGGAGAAGGAATTTTTATTGCCGGACAAAAACGGGTGGCTATAAAAGTTATTGCTTCTTATGCCGAAGACCAAATCATTACCAGTTCTCCAGAAGAAGTCAAAAAAATAAAAGAAGCCAAAAAACGATTAAGATAATTATGGCTCAAGAAGATAAAACAGGAATATTCTTTTCTCCGGTTGGAGTTGCGATGATGTCTTTAGCTGTCATTTGTGATGTTGGCGAGCTCGTTGTTGAACTGATCCCAGTTGTTGGACAAGCTTTATCAATAGCAATTGATTTTATAGCTCTGATTCTTATTGGCGGTTGGATGTATTTTAAATCAGGAGAGGTTTCTGTTCCTAAAAAAACAGCTGGTAAAATAGGAAAAATGACAAAATGGACTAAAAGATTAAAATGGCTGAGACCTGTATGTTTAGTTATTGAGATGATTCCAATAGCTTCCAGCATTCTTCCTTTGTGGATAGTAGCTGTCTATTTTGAGCTAAAATACGGCTAATGGTAAGAGTAAAAAAAATTTTTTTATTTTTTCTTCTGATTATCTTGCTTTTTCAAGCCAGTTCTGTTTTTGCTTTGGAAATAAAATATCCCTCCCTGCCTGGAACTGAATCACCAAACCAGATTGAAGAAAAAGTAAGAGTGGGAATAATCTCCAAAGAAGATAAACTCCCTCTTTATATAAATTATTTTGTCCGCCTGATTTTTTTGATTGCTCTTACTATAGCAATCATTGTAATAATTTATGGCGGACTTTTATATTTAATTTCCGGAGCTAAACCTTCTGTTTTGGTTATTGCCAAAAAACGAATATCTCAAGGACTCTTGGGACTTTTGATTTTAGTTTCTTCTTATCTGGTTTTAGCGGTAATTAATCCCCAATTAATGGTTTTTAAAAAAGTTTCTCCTCCCTTAGAACCTGGTATTGTTTATACTCCTGTCCCGACCAATCAAGCTACTTTTTTAGAAGTTCCTTTAGGGACTTTAATTGAAAGAATAATTAATGAACTTGATGAAACCACCACAACCGTTCAATGGGGAGAGGTCCATCAAATTGAAATTCCTATTTTAGAAATTATAACTACTTTAACAGATGCAATTTCAACAACTGAGTCCTTAAGAGATGAACTTAGAAACTGTAAGTGTGGAAAATCAGAATATGACATTGAATGGGATGGTTTAAAAGGAAAATGTGTTGGAGGAATGAGTGAAGAGGATGAAGAAAATTGGTGGCAAAAGGTTTGGCAAGAATTAGAAGAAGAAATAAAAGGAGGACAAAATGTTTGTCTAACTCGTTGTGAGGATTGCGGAACAATTTGCGATTTAGAAGAAATAAAAGAAAAAAGAAAATATCTCCTGGAACTTTTAGCTAAACTTCAAACTCAAAAAATAAAACTTTCTACTGACCAGATAGGTTTAATAGAAAAAACCTTAGGAGGTAATGCCGGGAAGTTTTTACTCTCTGAATTATCAGGAGGGAGCTTCCAAGGAGATTTTTTCAGCCAAAAACAGGCCTTAGAAGAACAAGGTTTTGAAGTAATTGTGGAGAGACCAAAACAGTTTCCCGAAAGTAAAATAGATCCTTTCACTTTTTATGCTCCTTTAATGGGTGATATTCTTCCGTCCGAGATAACAAGAAAAAATCAAGAAACTTATCGAGAAAGCCAAAGATTAAGTATATTTGCTGTTCTTGCCCAACTTAGCCTAGAAGACATTGAACAAATGATTCAAGACTGTCTTAGTTCAGCTTTTGGCCAGGGTGAATTCATTCTTGCCAAAGATGACCTCTTAGAAATTGTTGAAAAAGCTTTAAAAGAGGGAACGGCTAATTATTTAAGTGAGACTTTAGCTGAAAACAGTTTGGATTATAGCGGAGCATTTTTGAAAAAATTAAGAGAGGGAATAAATACTGAAGTGGCAAGCTCAACAATAGTAAACTGTCAAAAAGCAGGGTTAAACCAAGAACAATGTAGACAGCAAAATATTCCCCCTCATTTTCTTTCCAATAAATTAGCTGAAGTTTTAACCGAAGATATAAGAGAAAAACTCCCTTCAGAAATTCAAAAATTTCTCAGAGAAAATTTGAGGCAATTCATTTTTGACCAGGATTTAAATGAATTTTTAGATAAAGACATGGTTGAACTTCTTGATGGAGTTCTTCAAGGAGCTTTAAGTAAAAGTTTAGAAGACCAGATTCCTTTTTTGAGAAAAAATTTAGAAAAAAGAATGACAGACTTTATACCAATTCTTGTTTTAGACCCTCTCCAAACCATTGATTCTTTTTTGGCAAAATATTTAAAAAACCTTAAGAAAATAGTGGATTCTCAAATAGCAGATTTGATTAAAAAATTAGGTGACCTACTCAGCCAACCGGCTCTATCTTTAATAGATTCTTACAGACAAGATAATCCTACTCTTTTCCGGGAAAATCTTGAAATGGAAGCTTGTTGGGACCTTTTTAGACAAGGATATTACTACAATTACCCTCCTTATCCTTACTTAGGGCAAGGGGAGTGTCTTAAAGCAAGCCCTGGAGATGTAAATGATTTTGATGTTGGTCAAGGACCATTATGGGATAACCTTGTTATAGCTGCAAATCTCGAACATTTCAACGTTCCTCTAGGACTTGAAGTTTCTGACATTTGCCGATTTAATTATTGTTGGCAGGAAACAGAAGAAATAGGAAAAAGATGTCAAGAAGATCCATGGGTAAGGCCTGGCGATTTAAATCCGACCAGAGAAAATATGAGCAGATGGGGTAGAGAATTTATAGTCGGCTTGATTAATTTTGGCGAGCAATTTATGGTTGCTCTAATTCAAACCACGGTTTACACCTTAACCAAATATACCCAGGTTTGGGTTGAAGATGAAATTATTGCTCCTCTTCAGCCATATCTTACTCAACTTTCCGATTTTCAGAAAAAATTACATGAATTTTTAACTTCAACTATTAAACAGCTCCTGCCTCAACAAATTGCTACTTATTTAGGGAGCAATATAGAGCAAATCTTAGCAGACATCTGTAATAAAGCAAAAGCAGACCAAACAATTAAGCTTTACCAGGGAATGACTGAGATAGAAATTAGCAAAGATGTAGGTGAGTGGGCCTGTAATCTTGATAAAGAATTCCACGACAGTCTGCTTGATAACTTAGAGGAAACTGGTGAATGGGGTGAAAAAATAGTAGAGGGTCTTAACACTACTGTTGAAGAGTTTATTCCAGCCTCAATCAGAGAAAAATGGCTTTATAGTTCTTTTGCTGAAATTCTTTGGCCCGAAGTAACAAATATTGAAGCTCTTGTTAAAGGAACTCCCAAACAATTTATTTGTGGAGAACTTATGGCAGATTATCATCCTAATTTAGTAAAAACAGGAGTGGAGCCATCAGTTTTTGATAAATGCCAGTCTCTAAAAATAGCTGGTCTTATTCCTTATTTGGACAAAACAAACCCTCTATGGCTAGGGATGTCTGATGAAAAAAAACAGGATTATCTTACCCATTGCTATTTTATCTGGTATGGCTGTCAAAATCCTTTCTCTGGTTGGGATCAAGGAATAGGGACGCTTATTAAAAGATTTTTAACTACTGAGTGCAACAGAGTTGATGGAAAAGTATTTATAGAATGTAACCAGGCAAAATGTGAAAACTGTCTTGGAGAACTAAAAAACGAATGCACAGCTTGTGATATTTTAGTTGATAATTCCGTCGCTTTTACTCTTTTCAAATATGGAATTGAAGAAAAATATGGTCAAACATCACCAGACCCAGAAAGCACAGAAGCTGAAGATGAAATAACAGCTTATCAATGGTTAGTAGTTGTTTTCCCTGATTTAATAAGCCAGGTTGATAAATTAGCCAAAGAAAGAGGTTTGGAAGGAAAATGGAAGTTAGGAGACCCCTCACCAAGACAAGAAGCAATCGACGCTGACAAACCTGATGATTTAGACTTAAAAACTACAGCTTTAGCTCTTGTCTCCTGGTTTAGCGAACAGAAAACTGTCTATCAAGTTCTGACCAGTCCTTATTTTGGAATAATGCATTATTTAAAAGGTGAAGATTACATAGGAAATAATTTCTTAGCTAGAACCCCTTATCAACTTCTTCACGATGACCTTTGTCTTAAAATAAAACAAGATTTTAAAAAAGATTATCCAGATTGGACTCTTGAAAAAATAATACAAAGACAATGGAAAGAGATAAGTGGAGCTCTCCCTTATTCAATGGAGAGCCTGGAAAAACCTACCCTGGCCGAAAGCTTAGAGATTCTTTTAACTATTAAAGAAAGCGAAGTTCCCTGGGAACGCAGAAATCAATATCTAACCTGTTCATTATTAGATTACAAGCCGGCTCAGATTTTAGGTCTTGACCAAAAACTTATCCGTTATGTCCGACCAAAAGAATACCAAATTTTATTTCAGTTAATTAAGGATGAATTAACTAATGAAGATAGACCAGAACCTTTAAATAAACTTCTCAATTATCTCTATGGACAAACCCCGGTTACTGCTCTTCGCGACATTGGAAATAGATTAGAAAACCCGGAAGAAAGAGAGGATATACTAAGATTTGCTGACTTTTTGGATACTAAAATTGGAGACCAAATTAATCAAGGTCCAATGGCTGAAAAAATTATTATCCTTATTTTTAGAGCCCTAGGAATAGAAAATTTACTTAATCAAAGGCTTGGCTGGGATGGATGGAATATTCTCCAACAAATTTTAGCAAAAACTCCAGTTCAAATAATTGAAGATTATCTTACTCAACAACTTATTAGCAATAAAATAACAGAAGCAGCTTCTATTATGAGTCTATTGGCAGAAAAATCTATTTTGGGTGAACCTTATGTAGATACTTTGGGTAAATGGCTTCATTTAACTGAACCTATCTATGAATTGTTTATAGCCAGAGAAAAACTTGATGAAAAAATCAATGATGCCGTAAGGCAAACCCAAGTAGTTATTCAAGATAGTTTTAGAAAAGTCTTAATAGAATATCCTAAGGCCGGTCTCAACTGGCTGGCTAAAACTTTAGCTAATCTTGTTGGAATAGAATTGGGAGAAAAAGCAGCTGACCAAATGGCCGGGGTTTGTCGAGATGCTATAGCTGTGGAACAAATAAATGAACAATGTCCAACAGGAGAAGTTTATAAAAAAGAAACTAAAGAATGCTGCTCTCTGGGAAAGGGTTTGGTTTGTCTACCAAAATGCCGGGAAAAACCAACTGATGAAGATTGTAAAATAGGGGAAAGCGAAACAACAAAAAATGAAACAAAATATTGCTGTTTTGATGATAAATGCCGAATATGCCGGGAACCTAAGAGTACAGGAGAAACAATTGAATGTAAAAGAGAAGGAGAAGAGAAAACAGGGCAACTTTGCTGCAAAGAAAGAATAGTAAAAGATGACCTCTGCTGTGTAAATATTATGGATTGTATTATTGAAAAATTTACTTTTCATTTAGAACTTTTAGGTGATGTTCTTATTGATGGACCTCCGCTTAATGAATTAACCAGATAAAGAATTATGTTTTTCAAGAAAAAGTATTTCAAAAACACTCTTTGCTGGATAGTTATGGTAGCTCTTTTGTTACAGTCTTTTCCTTTGATAGTTCAAGCTAATTTTTTAAAAGACCTTTTAAAAAAACTTAAATTGCCGGATGAAATCAAACTAGATGAAAAAGGAGATATTATGTTGGGAGATTGGCGCTTAGCAAAATGTACTTATAAGGATAAAACAGGAAAATGTGTTAATATTTTTTCAGATTTTGAGCTTGGTCAAAGTCAAGTAAGCTTATTAAACGAACAGGGAAAACCGGATATTATTCAACCAGAGATTCCTGAAATCTGTGAATTAAGAGTCCCTTTGTCCCCGGAAGAAGAATTATTAACTAAAGAAGAGAGACGGTCTTTAAGTAAGGCTTGTTCTGATTTGAGAAGAATCCAAAGAGCAGCAGTTAATCAGGTTTATTTTGCTAAAAAAATTTTTAACAAGACCGACCCGCTTTCTGATTGTTTGTTTGTAAAAAATTGTAAATCATCCTGCAACCTCCGTTTTGGAGAGATAAGTTATACAATTAGCATTCTTGACATCGCTGCTATGTTCCTGCCAATTGGCTGGGTAAACACTCTTAGAAAGATTCTTAGCTTTCTCTCTAAACTCAACAAAATCCGGGCTATATTTGAACAACTTAAAACTCTTTTAACAGATGGGGTTAAAGTTTTGAATGATATTTTTGAACAAGCAGCCTATCTTAAAACCTTTTATGACTCTCTAAAAAACATTTTAAGTATGGTAGAAACAGGGACGAGTTTCGGAAAACTTCTTAAGCATTACAGTGATAATCTTTTTAAGTTTACCAGAGCGAAATCTGAAGCCCAGAGTTTAATAAGAGACGCTCAATTAGAAACCTTATATTTAATAGATGACTTGAAATACGAGCCAGGAATAGCTTTTCTTTTTAAAGACGATGCTGATTCAAAAGCAAAAAGGGGAGAACTTCAGGAAATAATGGATGATTATCTTTCTCACCTTGAAACCCCTGACCAACTTACTGGTAGATTAAAAGGGAATAGAGTACCTGTTCAAACAACCATTGATAGAGAACAAAATAATCCTCTTGACCTTTCTTGTCCTGTGGAACCAACGAGTTGTTATATTTCTTACTCAAGCATACCGGATTATTGTTCAGCTTCTCTTTCAAATGGAATCGTTACTTTGGAATGTCCGGAAATAGAATATGAAATTACCTGCACTTCAACACGAACCGCCTTTGGAGACTATAAAAAATCTTATACTTTTGAACTCGTAAAGGGTCCAGCAAGTATAAGTACTCATACAGAAATATGCGCAGAGCAAGACGAATATTGGCAACAAGTTTGTCGTCCTTATACATATTGTGATATTCCAGAGGAAATTCTAGTGGACTGTTCCTCTGCTGAGGTAGGCTGCTACGATAAGTGCGATTTTGGCTGTAATCCATATGCATTTAGCCAATATTGTACAACAGAATATTGTGAAACACTTAGAAAGCAATGTTATAAGCTTCAAACTCAAGGATGGGGTTGGCCTTCTAGTGAAGGAGGTTGTCAGTCATACCCCTATAAATATTTTTGGGAAGGAGTGCTTTACAATACAGGCAAGAACTGCGAGCTTTCCTATCCTCATGAGTTTGGAGAGCATAGGGTTTCCTGTGAACAAATACCAGGCTCGGTTCGTATCTCCTGCCCAGGAGACTGCACTTTTTCCTGCGCTTCGCCAGGGAATAATTGGTTTAATATCCTTTATGGTAATCAAGGTATTTATGAAAATATCAGGTCGTTATCTAACACGGTTGATATGCTTATAGGTATCCCTTGGAATATCAATAATCCTGAACAAGGCTCTTTCATGAAAGAGCTTTTATTAACAGCAAATGACGCTCTAAATGAAGTAATATCTCCTCTTAGGCCATCTCTTTCTTCATTAATCAGTTCTCTTCCAAAATACTTGGCAACTACAACTCATGCTTTTCCAGGTGACACTAAATACTGGGCAACCACAAGTGAGAGTATTTCAGCTAACACTTATGAAGAAGCTTTAACTCAAGCAAGGGCAACTTGTGGATACGATGCTGAACTCATTTTCTTTGACTGGGATAGCGAAATTCAAGTTATCCAAAAAGCTGAATTAGAATTATTAAAACAATTCCTTGAATATCTTTTAACAGCTACAACAGCTACAGTGATTGAATCTTTAAATAAGCCATTAGTCAACTTTGAAATAAAAAAAATAGAAGCTGAACTTAAAGCTGCAGCAGCTTCAACCACATTTTCAACAGCTTCAAGCACACTTAGACAATTAAAAGGAGAATTAGAAGTTCTCAGACAAGATTTCTCTGATTTGAATGAGGATATTAAGTATTGGAGCCAGCAGGAAGCCATCTCAACTCCAAGAGCTTATATCTCAAACCTTATTGACATAAAAAATAGTTCCAAAAACATTTCTGAAGGTAGTCTGTTAGAGAGCAAAAATATTCTTTCTCAACTTATTGCTCTTGGAATAACTAACCAAAACTTTATCGATCTCTTGGGAGAAATCAGTCTTCTTTTGGGAGAAATAGAAAACTTTCTTGGTTCTTATGAATGTCCGGGTCAAGGATTTCTTGGTCAGCTTAAGTGCTTTGAAGAAACAAATGGAAAAACCTTTGAAGAAATAGAAAAGTTCCTCGAAGCTATTGAAGGACTTGAACAAACAGCTTTAACTTTTGATGAAATAAGAAAAAATGTTGTTCAAATTAAACCTACTCTTGAAATTCGCCCTTTAGAAGTAGAGGATATAGCAGACCTTGATAGTTTTGAGGAATTTGGAGAAAAGCTTTGGCAAAGCCCGCTTTCCTATCTTGATGACTTATTCTATGGCGAGAAAGGTATAGAAAATTACTTGGCTGATATAAAAAATGACTTAGAAAATTTAAAAAATATTGATATTCTTAGTCAACAAGCCTTGGATGAAATAGAAAAAATTAAAGATGAAAAATGCCCAACTTTAGAGCTTCTGATTTTTGGTAATGAAGATTTAAGGAATTGCTGTCATGCTTTAGACTTTATTTTAAAACGCGACCCAGAAAACATAGAAGAAGAATGTAATGACCCGGCAAACACTTGTCTGCTTAGTGGTAATGAATTGATTACTGGTTGCCAATTTAATCAAGAATTAACTGAATTAATCTCAGATTTAACTGGAAATGAATTGGCTGATGATTGTCAGTTCCGAGATGCATTAACCTTAGCCCTCATTGAACAAGAACTTACCTTAGCAGACCTTGAACTAATAGAAAATCTTCCAGAATGGTGGGAAAATAATGTATGCGAAGAAATTCCAAAAAAGATACCTGATGTAATAGAATGTAAAAGACGTGTAGGATGTCACATGACATTTAAAGACAATCCTGCTTATGAAAATTGTCTATCTTTTGCAGCAACCCTGGATATCCAATACATAACAAAACTATTAACAGAAGAATTTAAAGACCTATGTATTAAATTGAATTATCAAAAAGCCCTAAAAAAAGATTGTAATGATTTCTTCCTTTTGAAGAAAGCTTTAAAAAATGAATGCGGAACTGATGAAAATTGTCTAAATCTAAGGACAGAACTTTCAGAGAGTTGTATTGGTTGTGATGGCTGTCTCTGGGAAGCGATACCAGATTTAACTGAGAAAGAAAATGGGGAATATAAAGAATTAGACAAAATAAGATTTGTCTGCACTACTAAATTAAGCGATATCAGCACTCCCTTAGAAGAGATTCTAAAGGTTTATTCTGTGCTTTTAGGAATAAAATCATCAACCAGGTTTGTTCGGGGGATAGGAACTTCTATTGAGGATGCAAAAAAAGCTTATGAAAGCGCCCAGAAATTAATAACAATGATAAAAGAACTCCCAGAAGCACTTAAGGAGGGTTGGGAAGAACCAGACGTGGAAAGTGGTTTTAAAATTGGCATGCCGGAATGCATACCCAGGCCGGCTGTCAGTTATATTGACAATAAGGAAGTAACCGGAATTGAAGGAGGGCCGGTTTGCCCAAGAATTAATTATCTTTTCTCAATAATTGAATCTAATTTCGCTCTAATGAGACAGAGTTTAAACCGTATTAATCTGCTTCGGAAAGAGGAAAAATGGTGGGGTTTTGAAATCGGCCAAATAAGAGTAAGTCTTATAAAAACCTATCCTAATTATAATGGAGGAGAGGGTCCTTATTTTGAAAAAGTTGATTCTCTTTATAACCAAGCAGAAGCTATAAAAACGAGAGCTCAAAATCTTTGGGCTATAGCTACGGCTGTAAATTTTGCCAACACCAACTGCACCTGCGGCCAAAGTTTTTGCAAGTTTCCCTTTTGTATTTCCGGCATTCCTTTAACCCTTTCTCCTTTAAAAGACCCTTATTGTTATTTAATTTATATTCTCCGTTATGTTCTTCTACGTCAAGCCGAAGTCTTGGAAGGTCACATAAAATAAATTAAAATAAAGTATGTTAAAAAAATCTAAAATTTATCTTGGTTTCTTGATAGTAATTTTAATCCCAATTCTTTTAGTTTTTGCTTTTTTAGCAAATAAAAAAACTTTGGTTTCTGCTCAAGCCGGTCTGGTTTGTGACGAACCAATTCCAACTGGAGAAAGCCTTGAACAAGGTTTAGAATTAATGAGTGATGCTTATCGCGAACTCCAAAATCTTAGAGACTACCTTACTTTTGCTATTGAAGAATTTCAATCAGAAGTTAGTGACTTATACCAAGACGCGGAAGAGGTTTGTAATTTCTCAGTCTGTCGGCCCCAGGTTATTGATATTGCCCCGGCTCTTAAGCTTAAGGTTTCTTATATTTTCGGCACTAAAACTCTTATTGGAGCCCATATTCCTCTCTGTACTCCAAAAGATTGTGCTGGAAACCCTTGTCCTGACCTTGATGACCATCTTGAAGTATTAGAAGCAATGAAAAATGGAATAAATGGTTCTTATGAGATTATCAGGGATATTTTTACTCAAGAGACAGTTCCAATTACTATGGATATAAAAAGGGAAACAGAGGAATTGGGTCAGTTTATTACAAAAGCGGAATTAGCCAGAAGAAAATTAGAATTGAGCCGAGAGTGGCTTCATCCTACAGCTGAAGCACAAAAAAGAAGTTGTGCTTTATCAGAACTGGAAAGAAAAAAAGTTGATGCTGGAGAAATAGGGGATAGATATCCAATGAGATGCACTGATGCTTTAAGCCAGGGACTTTATTGGCCAAGAGCTTGGTCAGAAAGTTGTCAAGATGATTGTAAAGAAGGCCCAACCGAGGAGTGTAAAACTTGTCTTGGACAAGACCCGGGACTATTTGCATCTGTTTTAGCTAAAATTAACTTTAAAATCTATGGAATTTGTGGAACTTTTTGTCAAGAAGAACTCAGTTTAGAATGTTTAAATTGTCTTTGTGCTGACTTATCTGAAAAAGAATGTACTACCTGGCTCTGCGGCGGAAATTATAATAATTATGTTTGCTGTCATGAGACTCCTTTAGAGTAATTTACAAAATCTATGTTTAAAAATTCAACAAAAATCCTTATAATTGTTTTATTGTTTTTACCGGTTTTTAGTTTTGCTGCTTTAGATTTAGAATATGGCTACCCTGAACTGCCTAGTGGTCAAACTATAAGCACTGCCAGTTCTCTTGGTGACGTTATTACCTATTTTGTAGCCTGGGCTATTATAATTGGAGCTTTAATTGCTTTTATTTCTTTAATTATTGCTGGAACACAATATCTTGCCTCAACCGGCAGACCAGAGGTAATGGGACAAGCAAAAAACAGGATTTTTAATTCTTTTTTGGGTTTAATAATTTTATTGGGTTCTTATCTAATTCTAATTACCATTAACCCTCAATTAATAGTTATGGAGATTGAAAAAGTGCCGATTGAATACGGTATAGTTTTATTAACAGAAACTGGTGCCAACTCGCTGAATGCTGGTGATTCTGTTGAAGATATTGTTAAAGATGGAGAAGCTGCCTATCTGCCCTACAAACTTCCAGATGCTGAAGAAAAATTTAAAAACCTTGAAAGTGTTGAAGGTAGTGTAACTGTTGTAACAAAAGTAAATTTTAAAGATTTTAAAATAAAATCAATTGGCTTTTTAAAAAACACTTGGGACACAGCTAAAATTATTACTTATGCTGAAAAAGATTTCAAAAAATTCAAAGAAGGAGAAGATGGAGCGGCTAAAGAATATACTTCTGATGGAAAATTAAATGAAGATGGTCAGCCGATTCCTGGGACTATGGCTGAAATTAGTGGAATAAAAGTAGTTAATTTAGATTTTTTTGATACAAAAGTAAAATATATAAATTTATACCTTACCGAACCCACAGAGGAAAAAGAAATAGTCTTTCACCCTCCCTTATCTTTTGAAAGAAAAACTCTCAGGACTGGGGTTTTTCTTTACTCTGATAAACCAGGATATGAAGAACGTTTAGATTCAAGCGTGGAAGATTTTCATAATATTGATTTCAATGATGAAACCAAGAGAATTGAAATTAAAAATGATGAAGCACATAAATATATTGCTGTTTTACATGAAGATGCTCATTGGTCAGACCAATTAAGAATCTTTTTTCAAAGATTTGAGTATCCAGAGGGAAGCGGCAAATATGTTGGCAACCTAATATCAGATATCCCCCGAAAAACTATCAGAGACCCAATAATTGACCAATATGGAAGAATAAAAAAACCTTCTTCAATTCATATTAAACAACTGAGTGATGACTCTTCTACTTGTAAACAAGTTCAAATCTGTACCGGAACTGAATTTCTTGGAGAATGTTTTGTCTATCTTCCTCCCGAAGAAAGTATTGAGCTCAATGAAAATGTCTGGCTTGCCACCAGCACTTTGCCGATTTATATGCCTCAAAACATTATAGAAAGTACAGTAAAAAAATTAAAGGAAGATGAAACAATTGAAACTAAAACAATAGAATTTAGCCAGAAAATAAACTCTATTAAAATTGAGGGGAATTGTTTAGTAGTTCTTTTTGAAAAAAAAATTCACTCAGAAAGAGATGCTGAGTGTTCTACAAATCCAGAGAAATGTTGGGAAGGAGGAGGAGGGCCAGGCAAACATTCTGAAGTTTTTACTGGAAGTGATACTGATTTAAGCGATAATCCAATTAATGGATGTAGACCCTTAAAGGGTTTTGCCTTCTGGACTACCAACCCTTGTGCTTCATCAATCGCTATCTACTCAATAAAGTAATATAAGCACTTATCTTGGTTTTATAATCAGTTTTCTATCTGGTTCCTCTCCCTGACTTTCGGTTAAAATATCTTCTCTTTTGTTTAAAGTAAGATGGATTATTCTCCTCTCAAAAGGAGTCATTGAAGATAAAACTTTCTCTTTTTTGGTTAAAGCAACTTCATCAGCTGTATTTTTTGCTACTTCTTTTAAATAATCAATTTTCTTTTTCTTATACTGATTAATATCAAAATCAACAAAAATTTTCTCTTCAAGTTGCTTATTTAAAATTTTGGCTAAGAGGTATTGAATATTAATTAAAGTTTTGCCTCTTTTACCAATTAAAATCTCTGGGTTTTCTGTTTCAAGTTCAAAAGAAACTGTATTATCTTTTATCTCAATCTTCTCTGGACTTTCTTCTAAACTCATTTTATCAAAGAACTCTTTAATTATTTTCTCTATTCTTTTTTTATCTTTCATAATTAGTTTTTAATTTCTTACCAACTAAATAATATTCTCCGATTGAAAACAAGGTGCTTGTTATCCAATAAAGACCAATAATTGAACCAAATTTCCAAACAATAAAAATAGTTAAAAGGGGGAAAAAATAAATCATCTGAGACTGAATCATTTGGCCGGGGTCTTTTTTTTCTGGTCTTTTTTTGGGTAAAGAAAGTTTTGACTGAAAAAATTGTAAAATTCCAGCAACTAAAGCCAAAATAATATTGGGCTTACCCAAATCAATTATCCCTAAAAACATTAAATTTATTGATTCAGGATAAGAAATAAAACTATAAAGGGTTGTTCTTAAGGCTTCTGGCTTCAGCCCTCTTAAAAAAACTTGATATAAGGCAATAAGAATCGGCAATTGAAAAAGTAAAGGGAAACAGCCAGAAAATGGATTAACTTTTGTTTTTTTATAAAATTCCATCATTGCCTGGGACTGCTTCTGTTTATCCTTTTTATACTTTTCCTGAATTTCTTTGATTTTGGGTTGTAAATCAGCAAGAAGTTTTTGAGAACGAATTGCCTTTAAAGAGATTGGGGAAAGAATAAGTTTAATTATTAAAGTTAATAAAATTATTGCTATACCAAAATCATGCCCGGGAAAATAAATATAGAGTAAAATCAGAAGATTCAATAATGGCTGATAGAGAACTGTATTGAAGAATTGTATTAGAAAATTCATTTGCTTAATTTTTTAAGGAATATCTACCCCACCTTTATTAAAGGGGTTACATCTCAATAGTCTAAAAAAAGATAAAATCAATCCTTTTAAAATTCCATATTTTTTTATAACTAAAATACTGTATTCCGAACAACAAGGATAAAATCTACAATTCCCCCCTAAATAAACTGAAATAAATTTCTGATAAATTTTAATTATTTTAAAAATTAAATTTTGGATCATAAACTTAATCACTTAATCAGTTTCGCTTTTTCAAGAAGTTTTTCTATTATCTCTTTTATTTCTCTAAAATCTATTTCTTCAATCCCTTTTTTGCTTAAAAAAATAATGTCGTAACCCGTTTTAATCTGAGATAATTTATTTTTTATAACTTCCCTAAGTCTCCGTTTTACCTTATTCCGCTCTTTTGCTTTTTTTGAAATTTTTAGAGAAACAACAAATCCAAATCGACTTTCTTTTAAGTTATTTTCTAATTTCTTTAAAATTAAAAATTTCTCAAAAAAAACCTTCCCTTTTTTAAAGACTAAATCAAAACTTTTCTTTTTCTTTAATCGATGTTTCTTTGGTAACATTTTATCTCAGTCTTCAAGCCGTCAGTTTTTTTCTCTTCTTTTTTCTCCGCCTTAAAAGAATTTTTCTCCCATTTTTGGTTTTTTGTCGGGCTCTAAAACCGTGAGTTTTCTTTCTTTTTTTTCTTTTCGGTTGATAGGTTAAACTCATTAAATAAATATAACTTTTATTCATTTTTTAGTCAATTCTTTTTCTAAACAGATTATCCCCAATTTTTTAACAAAGATTGGGGTTTTGTTGATTTCTCAACTAACTTGCAATAGTATTAAACTAGACTCATAATAAAATATTATTAATTATTAATTTTAACATGACCAACCAAGAACTTTGGCAAACTGTTTTAGCTCAAATTCAATTTTCAGTCTCTCGGGCAAATTTTGCTACTTGGTTTAAAAATACAAAAATCTATTCCAAAAAAAGTGGGGAAGTTATAATTTATGTTGAAAACTCTTTTTCAAAAGAATGGTTAGCTAATAAATATTCCTCTTTGATTTTAAAAATTTTAAGAAGCTTAGAAAAGGATATAAAAAGTATAAAATTTTTAGTCAATTCAGAAAAAAAACCCTCTTTAAATATCCAGGTTTCTCAAAAAGAAGAAAAAATAGAATCTCCTCAATTAATCCTTAAAGAATTAACGGTTGACCAAAAAACAAATCTTAATCCTTGTTACACTTTTGAAAATTTTGTAGTTGGAAGGTTCAATGAACTAACTCAGGCAGCTGCTTGGGCTATTTCTGAAAATCCGGGATTTGTTTATAATCCTTTATTTATTTACGGGGGAGTTGGCCTTGGGAAAACCCATCTCTTACAAGCGACCGGCAATCGAATAACTAAATTATTTCCTCAAAAGAAAGTAAAATATATTCTCTGTGAAAGATTTGTCTCTGGAATGGTAAATGCTATTAAAGAGCATAAAATAGCAAATTTTAAAAAGGAACTCAAAGAAGTTGATGTTTTAATTATGGATGATGTTCAATTTTTCGCCGGGAAAGAAAAATCTCAAGAAGAATTTTATCATATCTATAATCTTTTGCATCAATCTCAAAAACAAATCATTCTTTCTTCAGACAGATCTCCGAAATCTATTCCAGCCCTTGAAGAAAGATTAAAATCAAGATTTGAAGGGGGCATGATAGCTGATATAAGTATTCCTGATTATGAAACCAGAATAGCAATTTTAAAAACAAAATGTGAAGAAAAAGATATAGAATTAAATTCGGAAGTTTTAGAGTATGTTTCTTCAAATATTAGAACTAATATCCGGGAAATGGAAGGAGCTTTAAATAGATTAATATTTTTTAAAAAAATTAATAATAAAAATCCTGATTTAGAAATCGCAAAAAAACTTTTAGGGAATTTAATTAATATCCCCAGAAAAAAAACTACTTCTAAAAAAATTATTCAAACTATAAATGAATTTTACGACTTGAATAAAGAAGAAATACTCTTATCAACCAGAAGAAAAGAAATTGTCAGACCAAGACAAATAGCAATGTATCTTTTGAGAGAAGAGTTAAATGAATCATTTCCTTCAATAGGAAGAAAATTCAATGGGAAAGACCATACTACTGCAATGTATTCCTGTATAAAAATAGCAAAAGAAATTAAAGAAAATGATGAATTATTATCAGAAATAAATTTAATTCGTCAAAAATTATATAGTGGATTAATTGAGGAAAAATAGAGAGGGTTTATTATTTATTTATTACAAAAATAAAAACAACTTAATTTATCTAGAGGTTTATTAAAAACTTTTCAACAAATTATCCCCAAAATTAAAAATTAGTTTTCCTTGAAATTACTAACATTTAATGTAATTTTATTAAATTAAATGTTATAATAATAGTAATAATAATTTAAAATTTAATTTAATTATTATTATTATTAGAACTATGGAATTAGAAATTTTAAAAGAAAAATTAAATCAAAGTTTAATAATAATAGAACAATTAATAAGAAAAAATATAAATCTACCTATTTTAAATAATATTCTACTTGAGGTAGAAAAAAATTTTCTAAAAATAAGTGCTACTAATTTAGAAACAAGTATTATTTGGTGGATTTTAGCAAAAGTTAAAGAAGAAGGAAAAGTTACAATCCCTGCTTCTTTTTTAAGATCTTTAATTGGGTTTATAAAACAAGAAAAAATTAAATTAAAATCAGAGAAAAATAATTTAATTTTAGAGGCTGATAATCAGATAACTCAAATCCAAGGTTCTAATATAGAAGATTTTCCTATAATCCCCAAAATTTCAAAAGAGGATTTTGTAGAAATTGAAGCTGAAAGGTTAAACCAAGGATTAAGCCAGGTTATTAATATTCCTTCATTTTCTCAAATAAAACCTGAGATTTCCGGAATTTATTTCTCTTTTAAAAAAGACGAATTAAAACTTGTTAGTACTGATAGTTTTCGGTTAGCAGAAAAAACCATTAATTTACCACAAAAAATAAAAAAGAATTTCTCATTTATTTTTCCTCAATTGGCAACAAAAAATTTAATCAATATTTTATCTTTAAAACCAGATAATTTAAAAATTTATTTTAGTCCCAATCAGGTATTATTTGAATGGTTAGGGGAAGAAACAGATTATCCAAATATTCATTTTTCTTCTCGGTTAATTGAGGGAGAATTCCCAAATTATCAAGAGATTATCCCCAAAAAATACACAGCTGAAATTATCTTAAATCGAGAAGATTTTCAAAACCAGATTAAAAAAGCAGGTCTGTTTAGTGGTAAAATTTCAGAAGTTAAATTAACTGTTATTCCAAAGGAAAATAGAATAAAAATATTCTCCCAAAGCGTAGATATAGGGAAAAATGAAGCTTATTTACCAGCGAAAATAGAAGCAAAAGACGACAAAGAACTAGAAACCTCGTTTAATTATAGATTCTTAATAGATGGTTTAAGTAATATCAGAGGCTCAGAGGTAATTTTTAGTTTAAGTGATTCAGAAGGACCAGCAACAATTAAACCTGTTGGAGATAAAAGTTATATTTATGTTTTGATGCCGATAAAAATGAGCTAGTTTGTTTATTTTTGAAGGAAATTAATAATCCCTTTTTCCCAGAAAAGATATTGAGGATCATTTCTGTCAAGATAATATAAAACAGAGTGATTAGCCGGTAAAATCCCATTTAAAATAGGTTCTTCAACTATTCTTTCTTTTGGGGAAATAAAGTCTTTTTTAGGAAAATTTATTAGAACTTTTTCCATAAATCTTTGCCAAATTAAACCAGCCAAAACAACAGCTGGTTTTTTAGTCATTGGAGAATTATCATTATTACCAATCCAAATCCCGGTTACTAAAGAAGGAGTATATCCTATTGTCCAAGCATCTCGATAGTCTTGAGTTGTTCCAGTTTTAGCAGCAGCTTTGTAGTCTTTTAAATTTAATGGGGAGTTTATACCAAACATTGGAGCTCGGGCTTCATTATCAGATAAAATATCATTTATTTCTCTTGCTATTTGAGATGGTAAAATTCTAGTTTGAGTTATTTTAAGTTCTTCAATAATATTACCTTCACTATCTTCTATTTTTTTAATAAATTTTAGAGAAGTTTTTACTCCATCATTTGCGAATATACTATAACCTCTTACCATTTCTAAAAGTTTAACCTCTCCTCCTCCTAAAACCAGAGAAAGTCCATATCTTTCTTTATCTTTTAGGGTAGTTATTCCAAAATCTGAAATATAATCTAAAACATCATTTTTGTCAGCCAGATATAAAACTTTAACAGAAGGAAGATTTCGTGACTGAGCTAAAGCAGAGCGCAAATTTATTGGGCCTAAAAACTTTTCATCATAATTTTGAGGATGATAACAATCTGTGTTATATTCTCCAATCTCTTGGTCAGCATCAGGGGAGCAGTAAAGATTAAATTCTGTTTTAACATCCCAGACTATTGAATTTGGAGTAAAGCCATCCTGGAATAATTTGGCATAAATAAAAGGTTTAAGAGCAGAGCCGGGTTGGCGTGAAGATAATGCCGTGTTTACCTTGGGATCAAATTTACATTTATTTGTGACCTTGTCACATTCTTCCGATTCCCCATGCCAGTTTTTTGAACCGACCATTGCTAAGATTTCTCCTGTTTCTGGGTTAATACTAACTAAAGCTCCATTATGAGCATCATATATTTTTATTTCTTCTACTCCTTTTTCAAGAGTACTTTCTGCTACTTTTTGCATTTCGAAATCAAGGGTGGTATAAACCTTTAATCCTTTTCTGTCTAAAAAATCTCGGCCATACTTTTCCTCTAAATAACTTTTGATGAAAATAACAAAATGAGGAGCTTGTATTGGAGTGATATTTGGTTGAAATTCAATTTTTTCCTTTTTTGCTTCTTCAGCCTCTTCTTTGGTTATGTAATTCAGTTTTAACATTCTGTTTAGGGCATAATTTTTTCTTTCTAAAAGCTCCTCAAAATATTCCCCATAAGGAGAAAGATAAGAAGGAGCCTTGATTAACGCCGCCAATATTGCTCCTTCAGCCAATGATATATCAGAAATATGTTTCTGGAAAAAAGTTTGACTTGCAGATTCTACTCCATAGAGATTTCCCCCAAACGGAATTAAATTAAAATACCATTCTAAAATCTGGTTTTTAGAATATCTTCTTTCAATTTCTAATGCCAAAATCATTTCTCTTGTTTTTCTTTTTAAGGTTTTTTTCATGGTTAAAAAATATGACCTGATTAGTTGTTGAGTCATCGTTGAAGCACCTTGGACGGGTTTTCTTATTTTTAAGTCATAAAAAATTGCTCGCATTATAGCATTAAAGTCTAATCCTTGGTGTTCAAAAAAATTTTTGTCTTCAACTGAAATAACAGCCCATTTTAAAAAATCAGGTATCTCGCTTAAAGGAACAATAGTTCTCTTTTCTTCCCCAAAAATTTCATATAAAAGGACTTCACCAGTTCTATCGTAAATTTTTGTAGATTGAGCAATAGTCCCTTCAGAAAATTTCTCTGGTCTTGGTAAGTCTTTAATGAAATAAATAAAAACGCCCGTAACAAAAAAAGAAAAGATTAAAATTAGGCCTAATATAATTTTTAAAATAGACCAGACTTTCCTTTTTTTATAAATTTTTTTAATTTTTTTTCTTTTCGGCATTTTAGAAAATCTTCATTTCAAAACCTCGCAACAGTTGCGAGGTTTTGGATTAAGAATTATATCTCATCTTCATCTTCTGTCTCCTCACTTTCCCCACCTTCTTTTGCTTTTTCTTCACCTTCTTCTGCTTCTTTTTCTTCACCTTCTTCTGCTTCTTTTTCTTCACCTTCTTCTGCTTCTTTTTCTTCACCTTCTTCTGCTTCTTTTTCTTCACCTTCTTCTGCTGCTTTTTCTTCACCTTCTTCTGCTTCTTTTTCTTCACCTTCTTCTGCTGCTTCCCCACCTTCTTCTTGATTTAATAAAGTAGATAAAAATTTCTCTTCCAAAATCATAATTTTAGTTAATTTATTGTTAATAAAAATTTTTACGACCTTTCAACTCTATAAGGAAAATTATAAATTAGTAAAAGTTCTTGTCAACCCCCAGCCTCTTTATTTTAGATAATAAAGGGCGATAGCCAAAGCATCAGCAGCATCATAAGGTTTAGGTATTTCTTTTAGATTTAATATTTCTTTTACCATTTTTTGAATTTGTTGTTTTGTTGCTCTGCCATAGCCACAAATTCCCATTTTTACTTCTAAAGGGGTGAATTCTTTTACTTTTATTTTCTTTTTGGCTGCAGTTAATAAAATTACCCCTTTAGCTTCGCTGACCGGAATTGCTGTTTTTATGTTTTTAAAAAAATAAAGCTTTTCTACAACTAAAATTTTTGGTTTGTATTTGTTTAATAATTTAGAAAGTTCAAGATGTATCTTTTTTAACCTGGCTTCTGGAGAGAACGAAGGAGTAGTTTGAATAATCCCATAATCTAAACAGTTTAACTTCCTTTTTGTTTTTTTTATCACTCCATAACCAGTTGTTGCTGTACCCGGGTCAATGCCGATTATAATCATGCTTTTAAATTTGAATAAATATCTTGGATTGCTTCATTTTCAGTTAATTCTTCAAAGAGTTTTTCCAAACTTTCTTTAACTTTATCTGGAACTTCAATTTGTTTTTTAGAAACCCAGTCCAAGGTTGTTGATTCAATATCTATTTCTTCCTTTTTAATATTTTTTCTGACTTTATCTAATTCTTCGGCTTTAGTATAAACATCCAAAATTTCTTCTGTTTTGTGCCAATATATATCTTCAGCCCCTGCTTCAATTACCAAAAGTTCTAATTCATCATTTTTGATTTCTGATATTTGATATTTGATATTTATTGTTATTACTCCCTTCCTTTCAAACAACCATTTAACTGAACCTGACTCAGCCAATTTCCCTTCATGTTTTTGTAAGATTTTTTTAATTTCAGATAGAGTCCGATTTTTATTATCAGTTATTCCCTCAATAATAATAGCAATTCCTCCGGGACCAAAGGCTTCATATCTTACTTCTTCAAGTTCTCCTCCTTTTATCTCGCCAGTTCCTCTTTTGATTGCTCTTTCAATGTTTTGTTTTGGTAAATTAAAAGCTTTTGCTTCTTCTAAGGCCTGTCTCAATTCTGGATTAATTTCTGGATCAACTCCCTTTTTTGCCGCAACTGAAATCATCCGGCTGAGTTTTGAAAAAACCTTCCCTCGTTTTTGATCCTCGAGTTGTTTTTTATGTTTAATTGAACTCCAGTGACTGTGACCACTCATATTTTTATTAGGGGTTCCCCTTTTTTATTCTTTAGTTTCTATTTTTTTCTTAATAAATAAAACAATTATTACTGAGCAAAGGGCAATACTAAAAGCGATTAAAAAAATGATTAAAGTATTTGAAGTTTCTGGTAAAGTTTCATCAATTTTTGCCTGACTTATATTTTTTAAATCAGAAGATTTTTTATTCTTCTCAGTTTCAACTTCCAGAGATCGGGTCTCTGTAAGCTCTGTGATGATATTTTCTTTTCCTGGAGTTAGAGTAGTACTCCAGAACCATTCAGCCAAAGTTCTATTAAAAGATTGGCCTTGAAGAGCTTTTTGGTAATTTACTTTATGAACTACTTCATTATTTGGATTTAAAAGCTCTAGGCCATCACCATTGTTTTGTAAAGTAATTTTGGTTTCTGGTCGAGATAAAAGTAAAAAGTCATTTGGGCCAACTTTTATTCCCTGAGGGATTGAGTAGTTTGTTGTTGCCCCATCCGTATCTTTGATTTGCCAGCCAGAAAGCTCAACTTCAAAATTATTCTCATTAAAAAGCTCAATCCATTCGTTTTCTGCGTCCGGGCCTTCAGGTGAGGGGAGGATTTCGTTGATTATAATCCCAGAAGAGTAAACTAAAGGAGACCCGCTCTCCGCCAAATTCTCTGGTTCGGGTTGTGCTACAGGCTCCGGCTCTGTAGCACCAACCCAACCCAAGCCCTGTTTTTTAATATCTTCAATTCTCTTTTTGCCTATACCTTTTATTTGGACAAGCTCGTCTAAAGAAGAGAACGGCCTTAAAGAAATTAATTCCAATGCTCTTACTTCTCCTATGTGGATAATTTTAACCAAATCCTCCAAAGGAGCAGTATTAATATCTATCTTTTCTGCAGCAAAAATGAAATTAGCAGAAAAGAAAAAAACTGAAAGAATGAAAAGTATTTTTAAAATAGTCCTCATAACAAGGATTTCTGAGGATTTTTAGAGCTCATTCCTAAGTGTTGAAAGGAAAGTTTAGTTGCAATCCTACCTTTTGGGCTTCTTTCAATAAAACCGAGCCGCATCAAATAAGGTTCATAGATATCTAAAATTGTATCTTCTTCCTCAGCCGTAGCTGCAGCTAAAGCCTGTAATCCTACTGGGCCACCATTAAATTTTTTAATAATTGTCTCTAAAATTCTTCTGTCATTTGCCGTCAATCCTAATTCATCGATTTCTAAAGCATTCAAGGCTCTTTTAGTGATTTTTTCTGTAATTTTACCTTCAGCTTTAACCTGAGCAAAATCTCTAACTCTTTTTAAAAGATGATTTGCTGTTCTTGGGGTGAAGCGAGAGGACTGGGCTATAATTTTTAAAGATTTTCCCTCTGTTTTAGTGTTTAAAATCCGGGCTGACCTTTGAAGAATTTTTTCAATATCTGAAACCTGATAAAAATTTAAACCAAAAATTGCTCCAAATCTAGACCTTAAAGGTCCTGAAATTAAAGCTAGTCGAGTGGTTGCTCCAATTAAAGTGAATCTTGGGATTTTCATTTCCATTGTTCTCGCCATCGGGCCCCTGCCTAAAATTAAATTTAGTTTAAAATCCTCCATAGCCGGATATAAATATTCTTCGATTACTCGGTTGAATCGGTGAATTTCATCACAAAACAAAATACTTCCTTCTTCCAAGTTGGTTAAAATTGCCGCTAAGTCACCGGCTTTTTCAACCACTGGTCCTGAAGTTATTTTGATTTCTTTTCCTATTTCTTTTGCTACTAAATGAGCAAGTGTAGTTTTTCCAAGTCCGCTCCCGCCATAAAAAAGCAGATGTTCAGGAGCTTCTTTTCGTTGTTTCGCTGCCTCAATGATAATTTTAAGGTTTTCTTTTACCTTTTTTTGGCCGACATAATCTTCCCAAATTCTTGGCCTTAAAGTTAGGTCCAATTCATCTTCTTTCCAATTTTTATTTATCTCAGGGGTTGACATTTCTTTAAAAATATTTTACAATAATAATGTTTAGTTTAAGGTCAATAGGAATTTTTCTTTGAATGGAACAATTAAGCTTCGGCTTGATTATTCCCGAGAGAAAATCTGACCTTTAAGGTGACTTACAAGGAATGACTTTAGGCTAATCTAGTCCCGCACTGAGCTTTGGTCTGGTGCGGGGCTTTTTTATGCTCCAGCGGCTCTTTTTACTTCCTCAATAGTAGTTAATCCTTTAAGAACTTTAATTAAGCCATCTTCTTTTATAGTAAGCATCCCTTTTTTCTTTGCCGTTTTTCTTAACTCAGAAATAGAAGGAGATTTTAAAATAAGATTTTCCATTTCAGCATCTACTAAAAAGAATTCAAAAATTGCTATTCTTCCCTTATAACCAGTGGAATTACAAACAGAACAACCCTTAGCTTTTGGGATTTTTAAATTTTTGTTGATTTTGGGAATTTTTATTTCTTTTGGAATTGGGCCAAGATTCTCTTTGAAAAATTGAATTTCTTTTTCTGAAATTATTGAGAATTGGAGACATTTTTTACAAATTTTTCTGACCAATCTTTGTCCAATAGCCAAGTTTATAGCAGGAGCAATGTTAACTGGTTTCTCTCCTAAGGCTTGCAATCTTACTATAGTTCCTGTGGCGTCATTTGTATGGAGAGTGCTTAAAACCAAATGTCCTGTTAGGGCTGCCTGCAGAGATATTTTTGCTGTTTCAAAATCTCGGATTTCACCCACTAAAATTACATCTGGGTCTTGTCTGACAATTGCCCTCAAACCGTTTGGGAAATCATATCCTTTTTTGGGATTAACCTGAGTTTGAGAAATTCCCTTTAAGTGATATTCAATCGGGTCTTCAATAGTTATAATTTTGATTTCCGGTTTTTGGATGCTATTTAAAATTGCATATAGGGTTGTTGTTTTTCCAGAACCGGTGGGGCCAGTGACAATAATCATTCCATTTGGTTGATTGATTTCTTTTTTAAAGACCTCACTCATATCTTCTCTTATTCCAAGCTCTTCAACTCCAATTAAACTTTCAGGGTTTAAAATCCGCAAAACAGTTGATTCTCCGTATTCAGAAGGTAGGGTCGAAACTCTGGTTTCTATTGGATTTTTTGCTAAAAGAATAGTGAAACGGCCGTCTTGAGCCCGGTCAGTAATGTTTAATTTAATTCCTGAGAGAAGTTTAATTCTGGACAATAACGATTTATATATATTTAATTCAAAAGAGAGAATGTCATGTAAAATTCCATCAATTCTTAATCTTAACTTAATCTTATTTTTTTCCGGCTCAATATGAATATCTGAGGCATCAAGATTTATTGCTCCAACTAAACAAACCTCCCAAAGTTTTGTTGTTTCTTCAGTTAAATTCTTTTCAATCTCTTTTTTAAAAGCTAAAATATTTTTTGTCGCGCTTTTGATTTGTTTAAACCTTCCTTCTTCAATTTTTACTTGACCAGTAATTTTCATAGAATCCTTAAAACTTCCTCTTTAACTTTTTGAAGATTTTTTTTATTTGTTTGAAAAAGAATTCCATTGCCCTTTTTTAATCCCTGGAAGCAATCTTCTATTCTTTTAACCAAGCTTTTATCTGGAGAATAAAAAACCCCCTGAACAAAAGTCGGGGAAGATTTATTTTCCCAAAGACAGAGAAAATTTTGAAAAGGGAAAATTGAAGATGTTAATTTTTCAAAAGTGAAAGGTAAATCTGAGGGACTGGAATTAGTTTCCTGAAAATCATCCTCTTTCAAAACTACCCAGCCCAGATTTTTATCAATGGAGAGATTAAGTTTAGTTAAAATTTTTCTGAAAAGCCAGAAAGAATTTTCCTGTTTTAACTTACAAAGATTTGAAGTTATTTTTGAGAAGTTCGCTCCTTTACTCATTAAATAAGCTATTTTTTGAAAAGTTTTAGAGCTTAATTTAGGATTTTGGAGGTTTGAGGTTCCTTGAATTATTCCAGCAAGCAAGGAATTTGAAATCTCAGTGTCAAACAAATTTTCATCTATTGATTCAAGAAATTCAAAAACAATTTCTGAAAAAGAAGGATAGTTTTCTTCAATCAGGTTTATTTGACCATAGTTTTCGTTCTCTGGTTTATTATCAATATTTATTATAACTTCTGATTCATCTTCTTTTTTTAAAAGGTTTTTAACCTTTTTAATGCTTTCTATTCCAATAGTTATTAGAAGATATTTTGGAATCAAAGTATTCAAAGGATTAAGACTAATATTTTCGTTTTTAAGTCTACCCTGGTTTGTTTTCAGATAGAGATTAAGACCTTGTTCTGTTTTTTCGTAAAAAATTTGAGAAAGTTTTACTCCTACTTCTTTAATTGAAATTAAAAAATCACTCCTAGAAGGATAGAAATTATTTTTAACTAAAAATTCAAATTTTTCCGGATAATTTTCAGCAATCAATTTTACATTCTTTCCTAATTTCTTTAAACTAGAGAAGAGAGCGAGTGTAGCCGGAAAGATGTCTTTCTTAAAATCAGGAGAAGGGAGTAAAATGATATTTTCACTTTCTTCAATAACTTTTTTTGTTTTTTTTATTTCTTCCATCATCTTTTTTTAAATTAGCTCATTTTTACCTTAATGTCAACGATTAAATATCTATCAATGAGTTCAACTCAAACAAAATCTTTAGCTGAAGACTTGGCTAAAGAAATTTTGAAATATTCTTCTCAAAAAGAAGCGGTTATTATTGGTTTAGTTGGAGATTTGGGAAGCGGGAAAACAACTTTTTTAAAAGGTTTTGCCAAGGGGTTAGGAATTAAACAAGAAATCCTAAGCCCCACCTTTGTGATTTTGAAAAAGTTCAAAATCACAAAAATCAAAAATCAAAAATCAAAAATCAAAAAATTTGAAACCTTTTATCATATTGACTGTTACAGAATAAAAAAACCAAAAGAAATTTTAAATCTCGGCTTTAAAGAAATCATTTCTAATCCCCAAAACATTGTCTCTATTGAATGGGCTGATAGAATTAAAAAAATCTTACCCAAGAAGACAATCTTTTTAAATTTCAAATTCAAAGAAAGAAATAAAAGGATTATAAGAATGAAAAATTTTGACTTTTTGACAAAAAAATAGTAGAACTAAAACAGTTCAATAAATTGTTCTTAAAAAACTTAATAAGGAGGTGAAAGAGAAATGAAGCGAAATAAACTCCAATCCAAACTTTTAAGCCTTTGGGATGAGTACGCTCCTAACTATAGAAAAAGTTTTGGTAAAATAAGTGTGTTTCAGGGATTTGCAAAAAAAATGGAAGAATATCTACCAGCTACTCCTGGTGGGATAGTTCTTGATGGGGGTTGTGGCCCTGGTCTTCACTTTGAAAGAATTATCCGTGCCACAAGAGCCAAATTTCTAATAGGATTAGATTGTTCTCCAAAAATGTTGCAAGAAGCAGAAAGATCCCGAGGAAGATTGGAAGGGGAATATGATTGTGAGATAAAGACGGTACACGCCGATTTAGTTCAAGGGATACCATTTCCTGAAAACCATTTTGACGTTCAAATTTATCACTTAGTTCTCTATTATCTTCCTTTAAATATATGGAAGGAAGTTTTGAGAGAAACTTTCCGGGTGGCCAAACCTGGGGGATATGTGATAAGTACCAATGTGCTTGAGAGATTCGATTTCCGGAAGGAAATAGGTATTAGTTGGCTAATTAAGGAGACATTTTTCCATCCCCTGGCAGTTTTTCTGATTATGAAGAAAATTCGTCCGATAATGACGAAATTCCAAGATTTGGAGCAAAAGGGAGAACTATCTTATCCTTCTAGAGAGGAATTGATTAGTTTTCATGCCAAGCTTGGTTTTAAGAATATATCCTGCCAGAATATCTGGAAGGAGAATACGGTAATAATCAAAGCCTGTAAACCCAGAAAGGGTTAAAATAGGATTGGGAACTTCCTCAGTCCTATTTTTTTAGGGATTTTTGTGATAATATAAAAAAAGCTGTTATGGATATTTTTAGTATTTTAGTAATAATAACTGGGGCTGCTAATTTATTCTTGGGATATTTAGTTTTGGTTCGAGGAGTTAAGAATAAAATTACTTATAGCCTATCTAGTCTTGCAATTATTAGTGGAATCTGGTCTATTCTACTTTATTTGTATCATTTTCAAATTATTTTCTCTAGTTTGTTATGGATTAGAATAATTTATTTAGTTGTATTTTTTGTAGTATTTAGTTTATTTTACTTTTCTTTGGTTTTCCCCCGGGAAATTAAAAGATCCACCCTCTTGCCTTCTTTTTTATATTTTATTTTCTCAGTCCCTTTAATTTATACTCTGTTTTTTACAAACCTGTGGGTTAAAGATGTTATATATAAATCATGGGGACCAGAGACTGTCCTAGGACCAGTATATCTTTTAGTGACCGTTTTTTGGGCAATTTTTGGAGGAGTATGGACTCTTTATAATTTTTTACGGGCGTACTTAAATTCAATAGCTATTACCAGAGAAAGGATTAAATATGTCATTATTGGAATATCTTTTTTTATTCTTATTGTAATGATAGTAGATGGAATCATTCCTCTTCTAACTGGTAATACTCAATATTTTCGAATTAGCCCTCTTTCCTCTTTATTTTTTGTTGGTTTTACTGCTTATGCCATAACCCGTTATCGCTTAATGGATATCCGAGTGGTGATGGGTAGAACAGCTATTTATCTTTTTTCTTTTGTCACAATCATTGCTTTTGGATTTTTACTAATCTATTTAAACAGCCAGTTGTCTATTCCTGTTTCTTTTAATATTATTGGTCCTTTAATTCTTGTTTTTTGTATCATTTTGTTTCAAGTAATTTTTAGAATCTATGAGAAATTTGCCTCCAGATACTTTTATTACACTTTTTATTCTTATCAAAAAGTTCTAACTGATTTAGGGAAGGATCTAACTCAAATCCTGGACCTTAATAGACTAACTAATCTTATTGTTAAAACCTTAGTTGAAACAATGAAACTTGATAGAACTGTTGTTTTATTAAGAGAAGAAAAAGGAAATTATATTATTTTAAAAAACATAGGCTTTAGAGAAGAAAACGGAATTTCTTTGGTCAAAGACAACTTTTTAACCCGATATTTAGAAAAAACAAAAGAAGCCTTAGTTTATGAAGAACTTTCCTTAATTCAAAGAGATGCTCCGGATAAAGAAAAGGAGGACTTAGAAAAGTTAAAACAGAATATGAAAAGGATTGAAGCTGAACTTTGCTTACCTTTATTTCAAAAAGAAAAGATAATCGGCATAATTGTTCTTGGCAGAAAAGTCTCGGGTGATGCCTATTCCAAAGAAGACCTTGAATTATTAACTACCCTTTCTGCTCAGACATCAATTTCTCTCCAGAACGCAAGCCGTTATTATCAAGTCCAGGACCTTTCCCAAAACCTTCAAGAAAAAGTAGCTGAGCAAACCAAAGAACTACAAAAAGCCTATGAAGAATTAAAGAAGATTGATAAAGCTAAGTCAGAATTTATCTCAATGGCTTCCCATCAACTGAGAACTCCTTTATCCTCCATTAAAGGCTATATCTCTATGATTTTGGAAGGAGATTACGGAAAGATTGGGAAAAGAGCTAAAGAGAAGTTAAAAAACGTATTCCATTCCAATGAGAGATTGATTAAAATTGTTAATGATTTGTTAGATATTTCTAAAATTGAATTAGGCAAGATGGAGCTTAAAAAAAGTTTTTGTCAGATAGAAGAGCTTTTAGAGTCTTGTTATCAAGAAATGAAACCAGAAATTGAAAGGAAGAATCTAAGATTTATTTTTAAAAAACCAGAAACTTCTTTACCCAAAATAGAAATAGATGAACTTAAAATCAGACAGGTTGTCCTAAATCTCATTGATAATGCTATAAGATACACCCGCCAGGGAAAGATTGAACTCTGTCTTCAAAAAAAACCAAACTCAATTCTAATTTTTATCAAAGATACTGGAGAAGGCTTAACCAAAGAAGAACAAAAAGAGATATTTGAAGGTTTCACTCGTGGCTCAGCCGGCATAGATTTCTTTATTGAGGGAGCTGGTTTGGGTCTCTATGTGGCTAAAAAGTATTTGGACTTACATAACGGGAAGATATGGGCGGAAAGCGAAGGAAAAGGCGAGGGGTCTGTTTTTTATGTGGAGTTTCCGATAAAATAAAGAAATTAGTTTAAATTTCTTCTATGAAAAAAATACTTATTATTGAAGACGAAAAAATTTTAGGAGAAATGTATCAGGATAAATTTTCTCAAGCCGGATTTGAAGTAATTTTGGCTCTTGACGCAAAGCAAGGACTGGTTTTAGCTAAAAAAGAAAAACCCGATTTAATTATTCTTGACATTTTACTTCCAAGAGAAAATGGTCTTTTTTTCTTAGCCCAGTTAAGAAAAAATCCAGAAATTTCTTCAATTCCAGTAGTTGCTTTTTCCAATTATGATGATTCCGAGACAAAAAAACAAGCTCTTAAACTGGGAGCTAAGGCTTATTTAATCAAAACTCAATTTACTCCCGGACAAATTTTAGAAGAGATAAAAAAATATTTTTAGAAAGGAAACCTTTATCTTAATAAATTTTTTTAATAGGTCTTAAAGACCTTTTTGTTTTTATTTAAAATTAAGTTAAAATGAGAAAATGGGTCAAAAAAAGCGTTTAATTATTATTGACAGCAATTCTTTAATTCACCGAGCTTATCATGCCTTACCTCCTTTAAAATCCAAGAAGGGGGAGTTAGTTAATGCTGTCTACGGCTTTTTATTAGTTTTTTTAAAAGTTTTAAGAGAGTTGAAACCAGATTTTATTGTTGCTACTTTTGATTTGCCGGGACCTACTTTTCGCCATAAAGAATTTAAAGAATATAAAGCCCAAAGACCTATTTATCCAAAAGAACTTTATCAACAAATTGAAAGAGTAAAAGAAGTTCTTCAGGCTTTTAAAGTTCCTATTTTTGAAAAACAGGGATTTGAAGCCGACGATATCATTGGCACTATTTCTCTTCTGGCTTCAAAAAAACAAATTTTTCCAAAATTAGAAACTATTATTTTAAGTACTGATTTAGATTCTTTTCAGCTTGTAGATTCTCAAACTAAAGTTTGGACAATGAAAAAAGGCATTAAAGAAATAATTCTTTATGGAAAAGAAGAAGTAAAAAAAAGATATCAAGGTCTTACTCCTTCCCAGCTTTCTGATTTTCGGGGTTTAAGAGGTGATCCCTCAGATAATATTCCCGGAGTGCCGGGTATTGGAGAAAAAGGAGCGATTTCTTTAATTAAAGAATTTGGAAGTTTGGAAAGTCTTTACCAAGAACTCGAAAAAGATACTGAAAAGAGCAAAAAAATTAAAGCAAAAATTCAAGAAAAACTTAAAGAATACAAAGAACAAGCATTTTTTTCAAAAAAACTTTCTCAAATCCAAAAACATGTTCCGATTGATTTTCAATTAAAAGATTGTCAGTTTGGCAAATTTAAAAAAGAAAAAGTTGTTAAAATTTTCGAAAATTTTGGATTTCAAAGTTTAATTAAAAGATTAGGAGAAATAGAAAGTAAAAATAACTTATGAAAATTTTAATCGCCTATTATTCAAAAACTAAGAATACTGAAGAACTGGCTGAGGTTCTCAAAAAAGAGTTTGAAAGACGTGGACATAATCTTGAAATAGAAAAAATTGAGCCATTAAAAGAACATAGTTCTTTTATTTGGTTTTTGATAAGGTGTTTTATTTGGGAAACAGATATTCAAACAATTAAATTTGAAAATGTTTTCTCTTTTGACCGAATTTGTATCGGCTCACCTAACTGGACAATTGTTTCTCTGCCTGTTGCTCGTTACTTAAAAGAGATTAATGGTTTAGAAGACAAAAAAGTGGGTATATTTTATACCAGTGCTGGGTTTCCTCAGGAGGTTTACTTAGAACTTTATTTGCCTTACGCAACTTTTAGATACAGAGTTAGAAAAAAAGGGGGGAAGATTGTAAGTAAATTGTTCTTGAGCAGTTCGATACCTTTTTGCAAAATAGAAAGCAAATATGGTCAAAAAGTAATAAAAAAATTTTGTGATGAAATTGAGAGATAAAACAAGATAACTATTATGAAAATTTTAATTGCCTATTATTCAAAAACTAAGAATACTGAAAAACTGGCTGAAAAAATAAAAAATAAACTGGAAAAACGAGGTCATTCTGTTGATTTTGAGAAAATTGAGCCAGTAAAAGAACATAGTTTCTGGGCATGGTTTTTTATCAGGATTTTTAAAGGCAAATATGCTATTAAAGACTTAAAAATTCAGGACCTTTTCCAATACGATGTTGTTTGTATTGGTAGTCCAAACTGGACCAGACTTTCCCTTCCTGTTGCCAAATATCTTGAGGTTGTCAAAGGATTGAAATATAAAAAAATTGGATTTTTCGCAACTACTTTTTTGTGGCCTCATATTGAATGGTACATATTTTCTGCTTATTTATTAGATTTTACATTTTCCAGGATTATAGAGAGAAAAAAAGGAAGAATTATAGCAAATATATTACTTTCAAGTAAATTTAAAAAATGGGACTTAAACTCAAAAAATGGTCAAGAGACAATAGAGAGATTTTGTAATAAAATTGAGGCCCCAATTCCTTCTTTAGAGGAATACATTTTAGATGAGAAAGAAGTTAGCAGGAGTCGAGCTTTAGTTATAATATTTTCAACTCTTTTAGTTTTTTCTCTTTTATTCCAGATTATTTCCTCAGTGGCAAAAACTCAAATTTTTAATTGGACTCAATATTCTTATTTTTTTGTTATCGGCTTTGTTGTTTGGCTTCTAATTTTAATAGTATTAGAGGAAAGAAAAAATGCATTTTTGGCTAAATACATATCTGGAGCTTTATTAACAATAGCTTGGACCTTTTTCGTTTTATTTTTAGTTCCTACTTTAGGTAGGATTATAATTTTAGGATATATTATAATTTTTATCCTTATCAGCTTTTTTCAGAGTTTGAGAGCAGTTATTTTTAGTGGATTAATAGCTAGTTTATCTTATATCTTTTTACTCTTGAATTTTCCCCAGAAACAAGTTTTAAATCCTACTTTAGATCTCCTTCTTATTTTTATCGGTCTTGGATTAATATTTTTAAATACTAAGCTTTTAAAAAAACATTTTGTTGACTTACTTAAAACCCAAGAAGAGGTTGAGATGGCTAAGGTGAACTTAGAAATAAAAATTAAAGCTAGAACCAGAGAGTTGGAAGAGTTAACCCAAGGCCTTGAAGATAAAGTTAAAGAAAGAACAAAAGAACTTCAAGAAAGAGTTGATGAACTTGAAAGATTTCATCGTTTAACTGTTGGTCGGGAGACAAAAATGATAGAATTAAAAGAAAAGATAAAGAGATTAGAAGGAGAAATAAAAAAGTATAAAGAAGATGAATAAAGAAGAAGAGCAACAATTAAAAAGAGAGGCTGAAGAATTACTAAAGATTAAAGGAAATGCAAGAGCAGGAAGCAGTCTTATGGCTGATTTTATTAGAAAAAGACATGGTCAAGAAGGAGTAAAAAAAGTAGAGGAAAAGATGACTGAGTTTTTAGGCTATTCTTATAAATTCCCTGAAAAAAGACCTAAAAATTGGTATCCAGAAGCTGAAAATATTTTGATAGAAGTAATAGCCAAATATCTTTTTAATTGGAAAGATAAGGATATTTTTGCTTTAGGACAATTCCATGCTGTTCATTCTTTTACCATGAGAGTCTTGCTAAGGTATTTTGTTTCTCTAGATAAAATTTTTAAAGATGCCCCAAAACATTGGGCAAGACAATTTGATTTTAGTGAACTAGAAGCAGTTGAGCTTAACAAAAACAAAAGATATGCAATTTTTCGGATAAAGGGTTATAAATTGCACCCAGTAACATCCAAATTTTTTGCTGGTTATTTCTATACTCTTGCTCGCTGTTGTCTTAAAAGCGAAAAAGTATTTGTTGAACAAACAAAATCTGTATTTAAAGGTGGTTCTTATGATGAATATGTAATCAAATGGTAAACATGGATAAAGAAGAACAACAATTAAGAAAAGAGGCTGAAGAATTATTAAAGATTAAAGGGAATACCAGGGGGGAAAGCTATCTTACTGCTGCTTTTGTTAAAAAAAGACATGGTCAAGAAGGAGTAGAAAGGCTAGAGAAAAAACTGACTGAAATTTTAGGCTATCCTTTTAAATTTCCTAAGGGAAGACCTAAAGAATGGTATCCAGAAGCTAAAGATGTTCTAATATATCTTACCGCTAAATATCTTTTTGATTGGACAGATAAGGATATTTTTGCTTTAGGACAATTCCATGCCATTCATTCTTTTACCATGAGGGTTTTACTAAGGTATTTTGTCTCGGCTGAAAAAATTTTTAAAGATGCCCCAAAATATTGGGCAAAAAATCTTGATTTCGCTGAAGCAGAAGCAGTTGAACTTAACAAAAAGAAAAGACACGCGATTTTCCGGATAAGGGGCTATAAATTTCATCCAATAATGTCTAGTTTTTATAATGGTTATTTTCAGGCCCTTGGCCGTGTTTGTTTTAAAAGCGAAAAGGTATTTGTTGAACAAACGAAATCTGTATTTAGAGGAGATTCTTATGATGAATACGTAATTAAATGGTAAAAATATCTCAAAAAAAATTTAAAGAATTAAACGAACAACTTAAAAAAACCAGAGAAGACTTAGAAGATCTGGAGCTTTACACTCAAGACCTTATTTCTTTTGTCCCGGTTGCTTTCTGTTTATTATCAGGAGTGAAAAAAATTGTAAATTCAAATAAAGCTTTTGAAAACTTAGTAGGTTATGATTTAATGGAAGTAAGTGGTACTTTTTTAGAAAAGGTTATTTTAGAAAAAAAGGAGATAAGAGATTTATTAGATGAGGCGTCTAAAAAGGAAACCATTAGAAACAGAGAATTCACTTTGATTTCCAAAGAAAAGAAAGAAATTCCAGTAAGTTTGTCAATTTCTACCAGACGTGATATAGAAGGAAATCTTATTGGTTATTTTGTTGGAATTGTTGATATAACTGAACTCAAAGAACTTCAGGAAAGTTTAGAAAAGAGAGTTAAGGAGAGGACAAAAGAGCTTCAAGAAAGAATAGATGAGCTAGAAAGATTTCGAAAATTAACTGTAGGCAGAGAACTAAGAATGATAGAACTAAAAGAGGAGATAGAGAAACTAAAAGAGAGACTAAAAGAGGATAAAACTGAATAAATTTATGGAAGCAACAAAAGAAGAAATCAAAAATTTAATAAAAATCCCTGGTAAAGTTAGAGGACAGGTGTTTTTAACTGACCTTGGTTATATAAAAGAGAAAGAAGGAGAAGAAGGAGTTAAACTCTTAAAAAAGAAAATGGCTCAATGGGATAATCCTATTGATTACGATAAAATAGAAGCTGTTGATTGGTATCCCTTGGGCCTAAGAATTATTTCTTTATTAGCGATTAAAGAAGTTTTTAATTGGGAGGAAAAGCAGATATTTGATTTAGGAAATGCCGCTCCTAAATTTTCCTTTATTGTCAAAATGCTGATGAAAACATTTTCCTCTCTTGAGAAAGTTTTTAATGAATCTCCAAAGTATTGGCAAAGACATTATACCAAAGGAGTATTAGAGAATTATAGAATTGACCTGAAAAAGAAGTATGTAATTTTACGTTTAAAGGATTTTAGAATTCACCCAATTTTGTGTCCTTTTTATGCTGGTTATTTTTTGGGAATCACTCAGTATGCAATAAAAAGTAAAGAAATAACCATTAAAGAAACAAAATGCTCTTTTAAAGGAGACCCTTATCATGAATACCTAATAAAGTGGAAATAGATTATGGAAAAAGAAGGAAAAAAAGAACAAGAAATTTTACTTCAAACCATCAAAGAGGATTTAAAAGACCTTGAAAGATATATCCAAGAATTTTCTACTTTCCTGCCTTTGCCAGTTTGCATGGTTAATCCTCTTGGCTTAATAATTAATATCAATAAAGCTTTTCAAGATTTGACTGGCTACCGGGAGTTAGAAATAATTAGAAACAAAGCAGAAGATTTATTTTTAGACAAGAAAAAGTTCCAAAATTTAGAAAAAAAAGCTCTCAAAGGAAAAGCCAAGATTGCTGAAGAAATGACTCTTCTTACCAAAGAAGAAAAGGAAATTTCGGTAAAAGTAGTAGCTTCAGCCAGAAAAGATGAAGAAGGAAATTTAATTGGTTATTTTTTGGCTTTTTTTGATATTACTGAGTTCAAGGAATTTCAAGAAACTTTAGAAAGCCGGGTGAAAGAGAGAACTAAAGAAGCAGAAAAAAGAGCTGGAGAGCTTGGTAAATCAAGAAAGGCCTTGATGAATATTTTAGAAGATGTAGAACGTGCCTGGACTGAAGTCGAGAAAGAAAAAGATAAAACATTAGCTATTATTGAGAATTTTCCTGAAGGCCTTTTATTTTTTGACCAAGAAAACAGAATTTCTTCGCTCAACCCCAGGATTAGAGACTTTTTTAAAGTAACTCACCAGCAATTAATTAAAAAAAATGTTAAAGATTTAAAAAAAGTTTCTTCCCTGATTCCTTTAATAAAAATTTTAGGAGAAGAATTAAAAAAACTTTATCGAAAAGAATTGGAATTAAAAGAAGATTTAGTTTTGGAAGTATCGACAATTGAAGTAGTAAGGAATGAAAAAAAAATCGGCACCTTAGTTACTTTAAGAGACATAACCAGAGAGAAACTTATTGAGAAAATGAAAACAGAGTTTGTCTCAATTACTGCTCATCAACTGAGGACTCCCTTGTCAGCCATAAAATGGACTCTAAGAATGATACTTGATGGTGATTTAGGCAAAATTCCCGAAGCTCAAAAAGAATTTCTGGGGAAAACTTATCAAAGTAATGAAAGAATGATAAGATTAATTAATGACCTTTTGAATGTAACTAGGATTGAAGAAGGAAGATTTCTTTACAATATTCAGAAACAAGATATAATAAAGTTACTAAAAGAAGTAATCAGTCCCCTGAAAGAAATGGCTCAGAGAAAAGGACTAAAGTTTGAAGTTGAGTTTCCCAAAGAAAAAGTACCAGAAGTAAACGTTGATTCAGAAAAAATTTCCTTGGCTATTCAAAATATAGTAGATAATGCCATTCACTACACAAAGTCAGGGAAAGTAAAGGTTTCACTTAAATTTTTAAAAGAAAAAAGTCACTTTCTGTTTTTGGTTCAAGATACTGGAATTGGTATTCCCAAAAATCAGCAAGAAAGGATATTTACCAGATTTTTTAGAGCAGCTAGTGCAATAAGAGCAGAAACTGAAGGAACAGGATTAGGTCTTTTTATCGCTAAGAATATTATTAAAGCCCACGGGGGTAAAATTTGGTTTGAGTCAGAAGAAGGAAAAGGAAGTAGTTTTTATTTCACCATTCCAGTAAGAGAAAAAGAATCTATCAGTTAAAAAGGTCGAAGACCCCAGTAGTAGAGCAAAGCTCACTACGGGGCAAGATAAAATAATAAAACTTGACACTTTTTAGTTCTGAATTGTAAAATTATTTAACATGGCTAAGAAAATATTAATTATTGAAGATGAAGAGCTAATGTACAGTTTATTACAAAAAAAACTGACCGCAGTGGGTTATGATGTTTCAATTAGCAAAGATGGAGAAGAGGGTTTAGAAAAAATGAAAGAAGAGAAACCTGATTTAATATTACTTGACATTGTGATGCCCAAAAAAGGAGGTTTTGAAGTAATGGAAGAAATGCAAAAAGACGAAACTTTAAGAAATATTCCAATAGTTATTATTTCTAATTCCGGTCAACCGGTTGAATTAAATAAGGCAAAAGAATTAGGAGCTAAAGATTGGCTGATAAAAACTGAATTCGACCCCCAAGAAGTAATTGAAAAAGTTAAAAAACAAATTGGTTAAATATTATGCCAAAAATACTAATCATCGAAGATGATAAATTTTTAAGAGAACTTATTGTCAGAAAACTCTCTAATGAGAATTTTGAAATTTCTGAAGCAGTTGATGGAGAGGAAGGGATAAAAAAAGTAGAAACAGAGAAACCTGATTTGGTTTTATTGGATTTGATTTTACCCGGGATTGATGGTTTTAAAGTCTTATCAAAAATGAAAGATGACCCTTCTTCGGCTTCAATTCCAGTGATTATTCTCTCAAATCTCGGTCAGAGAGAAGATGTTGAAAGGGGATTGAAACTTGGAGCAGTTGATTATTTAGTTAAAGCTCACTTTACTCCAAATGAGATTATTGATAAGGTAAAGGGAGCACTGAAGTAAAGGACTTTGTCTAAATTTTTGAGTGCGTAGCACGTGAAAATTTAGCAACAAAACCTTTACCCAGCCCCTTCTTTTGTACAGTTACACTTGTTATCTTGAACAAACTTAGACCTTTTTATACACCGGAGAAAAAATTGAACTATACAAAAGAAGGGGCTGGGTGTAAGAACTTGTAAAATTCACAAATATATAATAAGTTATGTATTTGTTCATTAACGATTTCTAACATGCCCGAGCTCCCCGAAGTTGAAACAACAATTCGTAGTTTGAGAAAAAAGGTCCTGGGAAGGACCTTTCTTGATATCTGGACTGATTGGTCTAAAATTATCAAGAAACCTCGCTCACCTTCAGGCGAGCGAGGTTTCGAGAAATTCAAAAAAGAAATAAGAGGTAAAAAAATTGAAAGAATTTGGCGAGCGGGTAAAAATATTATTTTTGATTTATCCAACAACCTTTCTTTGCTAATTCATCAAAAATTAACCGGTCATCTTTTAATTGGTTCTTGGTTCTTGGATAATGAATCTTGGAAACCAAAGATTAAAGGACCTTTGGAAGAAAGAGTAAATACTTATATCCATTTGCTATTTACTTTAGATTCAGGAGAAATGTTAGCTCTTTCTGATTTGAGAAAATTTGCCAAGGTTGAACTTTGGAAGAGTAAAGACTTGAAAAATTCAAAAGCTCTTAAAAGTTTAGGTCCAGATCCTTTTAAAATTACTTTTGAAGAATTTAAAGAAATATTAAAAAAGAAAAAGAATAAGATAAAACAGGTTTTAATGGACCAAACAGTTGTTGCCGGCATTGGTAATATTTATTCTGATGAGATTTTATTTGCTGCAAAAATCCATCCTTTGAAAACAGTCTCTGAATTAAATTCTCAAGAAATAAAAAAAATTTATCGGACAATGAAAGAAATTTTAAAAAAGGCAATTAAAGTTCAGGGTGAGTCAATTTCTGATTACCGGACCCCTCTTGGAGAAAAAGGCGGTTTTGATAAATTCCGAAAAGTTTACCGTCGAGAAAAAGAAAAATGTTCTCGCTGTAGAACGATTATTAAAAAAATTAAAATCAGTGGTCGAAGCGCTCATTTTTGTCCAAGATGCCAAAAACTTTAGTATTATGTTAATTTTTCTCTACGGACAAGATACATACAGAAGCAGACAGAAATTAAAAGAGATTATTAATCATCACCAAAAGATTCACCAAAGCGGTTTGAATTTGAAGATTTATGATGCTCAAGATTTGAATTTTCAAACTTTTAGAGATGAGTTTCAACAAATTTCAATGTTTAAAGAAAAAAAATTGGTTGTTTTAGAAAATGTTTTTTCTAATCAGAAATTTAAAGAAGAATTTTTGAAAAATAAAGAAATTTTTCTTATTTCAAAAGAAATAATAGTTATTTTTGAGGAAAGCAAAGTTTTAGAAGGAGATAAATTGACTAAATTTTTAAAGGAGAATGGAAAGTTTCAGAAATTTGAACTATTAGAAGGTCAAAGATTAAAAAATTGGGTAAAAAAAGAGTTTGAAAAAGAGAAGGTGGAAATAGAAATAGGGGCTTTAGAAAAAATAATTGATTTTGTTGGTAATAATCTCTGGCAGATGACAAATGAAATTAAAAAACTAATCAGTTATAAGAAAGGAAATTCTATCAAAGAAAAAGACGTGGAACTTTTAGTTAAAGCAAAACCTGAGGCAGAAATTTTTGAGACAATTACAGCCATAGCTCAAAAGAATAAAAAGAAAGCCCTAAAGTTAATCGAAAAACATTTAGAAAAAGGCGATAGTCCTTTTTATCTTTTAAAAATGATAACCTATCAGTTTAGAAATTTAATAATGGTTAAGACCTTTACTTCTCAGGGATTCTTTGGGGCAGATACAAGAATAATTAGTCAGCGGACAGGAATAAAACCTTATGCAGTCAAAAAAACAATAGAATTAACCAGAAATTTCTCTTTAGAAGAACTAAAAAAGATCTACCGAAAGATTTTTGAGGCAGACCTTAATATTAAGACAGGGAAGATAAATCCGGAAGAGGGAATTAAAATGTTAATAGCGGGAATTTAAGCTTTTTTAATAAACTTAGTTATCCTTGATTTTTTTCTGGAGGCAGTGTTCTTTTTTATTATTCCCTTCTTTACCGCTTTATCAAGAGCTTTATAAAAAGGAGGCAAAAGTTTTTTTGCTTCCTCAATCTTTTTTTGAGAAACTAAACTCTTAACCTCTTTTAAGAGGTTTTTTATTTTCTTTTTCCTCTGAAGATTTGTTTTCTTTCTTCTAATGTTTTGTCTTAATGCTTTTTTAGCAGATTTAGTTATTGGCATGTTAGAAACCATTAATGAAGGTAGGTATCCATTAATTTAACACATAAGAACTAATTTTACAAGCAAAAATCCTCCGAGTTTTAACCCGGAGGATTTTATTTTTTTAGAGATAACTCTTTGATTAAAGAATTATCCTAAATGATGATAATAATAGTACCCACTGCTGGAAGAACAGGGCGAGTGATTAACGAATCACCAAGAACAAGAGAGGGTGCCAAAGTGAGAAATGGAGTACCTGCACCCGACCACCCCTTGTCTCCACATAGGAACCAGAGTCGAAATTGAAAATAGATGTTTCTATTTGACTCTACAGCGGGAACAAAAAATGTCCCACTGGCAGTTCTACCATATAGAAATGGAGGGCCTGGAGTTTCGGCGATTGTTACAACCGAGTCAACCATTGTTTCTCCTTGAGCCCATCCACCAAAAAGCTGAGCATACCAGAGAAAATCGCTTACCGGGCCCTTTGTAACTCTTACTGAAAAAGGACTCTTTTCTCCACCTTTTAAGGTATCTGGTATGTCTGCCTCGATTTCCCACTGTTCTAAGTCTAAATCAACAAGGGTTGTTGAATCAGAGTATACAGTTACACTATCTGCTTTTCCTCCAACTAAGGCAATCCTCAAATCAGAGTGAGGTGGCAGCATTTGATAATAGGCTATTAGGCCCACTGAGTAACCCTCTCTGGCAACTAACCTAATCTCAAGACGGACACTATCTCCTGGTGCAGGAACGTTTACAGTTTCCACCTGATTAACTCCAGCTGATTCGTGCCATACCCGACAAGTCAGTTTCTCAACCTGAGAAGGTATAGTATCGGTTTCAGCAACCACGGCTTTTCTCATTATTACCATACTAAGAGTGCCTTTCTCAGCTTCTTCAGCTTCCTCTGGCGGTTTGGTTATATCTACCAAATTATCGCAAGCGAAGAGAAGTAAGCCAAAGACACAAAACAGTGCTATCTGTGAGTATTTCATTTCTTTCTCCTTAGAATTTTGTTTTAACTTTTTAAAGTGCTAATTTGTTTGAGTATACTAAACTTTCTATTAATTGTCAAGTTAGTAGATAATGAATTTAGTTTTTTATGCTATAATAAGAACCATGTCTCGCTTTGCTCGGCAGAACCTTGATTTCGGCAAGGTATAAATATATATTCCGAAAATAAAATTATGATTTCTTATCTTCAGGGAAAAATTATTTTAAAAAAAGAAAATTTTATAATTTTAGAAACCAATGGAATTGGCTTTCAAGTTTTTGTTTCTAAAAAATCATTAGATAAAATATCAGGAAATGGCGAAAATTTTAAACTTTTTTGTTATTTGGATATCGGTGAGAGAAGTTTAAACTTGTATGGTTTTTTAAATTATGAAAAACTTGAACTCTTCAAACTTTTGCGCAATATTTCAGGAGTGGGACCAAAAGCAGCCTTGGAAATTTCTTCCCTTGGTCCTCCAGTTAAAATAAAAAAAGAAATAGAAAAAGGAAATGAGAAAATTTTTGAAGGTGTTCCTGGAATTGGCAAGAAAAAAGCAAAAAAAATTATTTTAGAACTTTCTGGAAAACTAAATATCCCTGCTTCCTCTTCCCCAGAAGAAACTCTTCCCGAAGATGATACCATTTTAGCTTTAATTAATCTCGGCTTTAAAAAAGAGGAAGCAAAAAAAGCTTTATTCCAGGTTCCTCAAGAAATTAAAGATACTCAAGAAAGAATTAAAAGGGCTTTAAAAATTTTAGGAAGATGAAAGACCTAATCAAAAAATTTACCCCCGCCTTTTTATTAAGTTGGTATCATTTTTTATTGGCTTTTTTGGGCGCTTTTTTTTATCAATTTCCAACAAAAAAATTGAAGGTTATTGGGGTTACCGGCACCAAGGGAAAATCAACAGTGGTTGAATTAGGAGAAAGAATTTTGGAAGAAGCCGGATACAAAGTTGCTTCTATTTCTTCCATTAAATTTAAAATCGGGAAGAAAGAATGGAAAAACGAATTGAAAATGACCATGCCGGGAAGATTTAAACTTCAAAGATTTTTAAGGAAAGCACTAAATAGAGGTTGCCAATATGCTATTTTGGAGGTGACTTCCGAAGGAATCCTGCAGTACCGACACAAGTTTATTGATTTCAATGTTGCGGTTTTTACCAATCTCTCGCCTGAACATATTGAAAGACACGGTTCTTTTGAAAAATACCGGGAAGCCAAAGGAAAACTTTTTAAGCAGTGTCCCAAAACCCACATTATAAATTTAGATGATAGAAATTCAGAGTATTTTTTACAATTTTCAGCTGAAAGAAAATTAGTTTTTTCAACTTTCCGAAGTCCAACCTCCTCAGGAGGTCGAACTTCGGGTATTAAGGCCGACAATATTCAAGAACTTGCTACTGGAATAAGTTTTGAGATTCAAGGCGTTAGTTTTAACCTGAATTTAATTAGTAAATTTAATGTTGAAAATGCCTTGGCAGCAATTTGTCTTGCTTTATCTCAAGATGTTAGTCTTGAAAATTGTAAAAAGACATTAGAGAAAGTCAAGGGAATTCCCGGAAGAATGGAAATTGTTATTAGAAAACCTTTTAAAGTAATTGTTGATTATGCCCATACCCCTGATTCGCTTCGTAAAGTATATGAAACTTTACTCAGCTCAAAATCAAAAATGATTTGTGTATTGGGTTCTTGTGGTGGCGGAAGAGATAAATGGAAAAGACCAAAATTGGGAGAAATTGCTGCAAAATATTGCGATGAAATTATTTTAACTAATGAAGACCCATATGATGAGAATCCCTTGCAAATTATTAATGAAATAGAGCAAGGGATTCTCAAGCCCAAAGCCCAAAGCTCAAAGCTCAAAACCTTTCATAAGATTTTGGATAGAAGAGAAGCAATAAACAAGGCATTAAGTTCGGCAAAACCAACTGATACAATAATCATCACTGGTAAGGGTTCTGAACCCTGGATGTGTATTGAGAAAGGTAAAAAAATTCCTTGGGATGATCGTCAGATTGTTAAAGAAGAATATGAAAAAATACGAAATTTTAGAACATAAAGCTGATTTAAAAATTAGAGCTTTTGGTAAAACAAAAGAGGAGCTTTTTTTAAATATGATGTTAGGAATGCAGGAATCGCTTCAAGCAGAAAAAAGAAAAGAAGAAGCAAAAAGAGAAATAAAAATTGAATCTAATGATTTAAATTCTCTTTTGGTTGATTTTCTTTCAGAACTTAATTATTTAAACGAAACAGAAAAAGAAGTTTACAATGATATAAAGTTTAAGGAGTTCAGTGCTGTTAAAATAAAAGGAGAAGTTTTGGGTCAAAAAGTAGAGAGCTTTGAAGAAGACATTAAAGCTGTCACCTATCATAGTTTAGATATTCATCAAAAAAATGGAATCTGGCAAGCCACTGTTCTTTTTGATATCTGAACTTTTCGGGCTTGATTTAAAATTTTTATTGACTAAAATTAGAATACTTAATGTTTTTTAACAAATTAATAAAGAAAGAAGGGAAAGAAAATGAAACTAGAAGAATTAAAAGAAATCTTCAGCCGTTATGAAGGAAATCCTATTTTAACAGCCGAAGATTGGCCCTATCAAACAGCAGCTGTATTTAATCCTGGAGCAATAAAGTTTAATAACCAAGTTTTATTGTTGGTCCGGGTTGAAGATATGGAGGGATGTTCGCATTTAACTCGAGCCACAAGCAGGGATGGGAAAACAAATTGGCAAATAAGTTCAAAACCGACACTGAAGGCAGAAGAAAATAAAGGAGAAGGTAAATTTGGATTAGAGGACCCGAGAATTGTTTGGCTAGAGGAACGGCAAGAGTATATCATCACTTGTGTTTCTTTCTTTTCTGGCGTAACAAGAGAACCACCCGGTATTTCCATGGCAACGACGAAGGACTTTCTTGACTTTGAGCGTTTGGATCGGCCCTTGATTCCCTTAAATAAAGATGCTTCTTTATTTTCTAAAACTTTCAAGGGTCGTTATGCTCTTATTCACAGACCCATTGTTGAAGGGAGAGCTGATATTTGGGTTTCTTTTTCACCAGACCTGAAATATTGGGGTGAAAATAGGGTATTGATTTCCGCCAGACACAGGACTTGGGATGAGCAAAGAGTAGGATTAGGACCTTCTCCTATTGAAACTTCGGAGGGTTGGTTGATTATTTACCACGGAGTCCGAGTAACAGCTTCTGGAAGCCTTTATCGGGTTGGATTAGCTTTATTGGATTTAGATACTTTAGAGATAATCCATCGGAGCAAAGAATGGGTTCTGGGCCCAAAAGAGGATTACGAAAGGATAGGTAATGTAGATCACATTATTTTTCCTTGCGGTTTTGTTGTAAATGAAGAATCTAAGAATCTTTTGCTTTATTATGGAGCAGCTGATTCTGTGATTGGAGTAGCTGAAGCGAATTTAATGGATGTAATTGACTATTTAAAAAAATGTCCAGGGCAGGATTAATTATTTACCAGAGAGCTAGTCTAAGACTAGCTCTCTTTCTTTTATTTTCGCGAAAATTCAAGTAAAATAAAGATAGAATTATGATTTCAAAAAAAGATTTTATAAAATTAAACGATTGGCTTTGGGAGATTCCAAAAAGTTTCAGAGCCGATATGAGAGTTCCGGCTCGAGCTTATGTTACCGAAAAAATGCTTGAAGAAAGTTTTGAAGACAGGTCTCTTAAGCAACTTGTTAATGTTAGTACTTTGCCAGGAGTTATAAATTACAGTCTGGCTATGCCTGATATGCATGAGGGTTATGGTTTCCCAATTGGGGGAGTGGCAGCTATGAGAATAGCTGACGGAGTAATTTCTCCGGGTGGAGTGGGCTATGATATAAATTGCGGAATGCGGCTTTTAAAATCAGATTATTTAGAAAAAGACATCAAACCTCATTTGGAAAATTTAGCTGCAGAGATCCAAAAAGAAGTTCCCTCTGGTCTTGGTCGAGGGAGACAAATAAAAATTGATATCCAAAGTATAGACCGAGTTTTAGAAGGAGGAGCAAGGAGATTAGTTGAACAGGGTTATGGTGAGAAAGAAGATTTAGAAAATTGTGAGTCAAATGGAAGATTTCCTCAAGCTGATGTCGATAATGTTTCTGAGCATGCTAAAAATCGAGGCAGAAATCAATTAGGAACTCTTGGAAGCGGAAATCATTTTTTGGAAATCCAAAAAATAGGGGAAATTTTTGATGAGGAAATAGCAAAAACTTTTGGCTTATTTAGAGACCAGGTCGTGATTATGATTCATACCGGATCGCGAGGTCTTGGTCATCAAATCGCTACCGATTACATCAAAATAATGATGCAAGCTATGCAAAAATATGATATAAGATTACCCGACCAAGAGTTAGCAGCTTGTCCAATAAATTCGAGAGAAGGCAAAAAATATTTTTCAGCCATGGCTTGTGGAGCAAATTATGCTTGGGCAAATCGCCAAATGATAGCTCATTATGTTAGAAAGGCCTGGAAATCGATTTTAGGAGAAAAAGCTTCGCCACTTTCTGCTCTTTATGATGTTGCCCACAATATTGCAAAAATCGAAAAACACAAAGTTGGAGGTAAAAAAATAGAAGTTTGTCTTCATAGAAAAGGTGCTACTCGGGCTTTTCCTCCCGAACATTTAGAAATTCCAGAAAAATATAGAAAGGTTGGCCAGCCGGTTTTAATACCTGGCTCTATGGGAACTGCCTCTTATGTATTAGTTGGGACAAGAGAAGGAGAGGAAGCTTTTTTTAGTACCTGTCATGGGGCTGGCCGGACCATGTCGCGGCATGCAGCTATTAGAAGATTTCCCGGGAAAGAAGTGATAAGGGATTTGAAGGAAAAAGGAATTATTATCAAGTGTCGGAGTTTCAGAGGAATAGCTGAGGAAGCACCATTGGCTTACAAAAATATTGATGATGTTGTTGAAATAGTACATAATGCTGGCTTATCAAAAAAAGTAGCAAAACTCGTTCCTTTAGCAGTTGTTAAAGGGGAATAAAATTTCTTCTTGAAAATTTAAATAGAATAAGCTAAAATACAGGATACTATGTTAAACTCTTTTAGACTCTTTTTTTATTTATGGCAAAAAAAAGACTTCCAAAAAGTCTTCGCAAGTATATTCGCAAAGAAAAAACTCGGATTCACCGGGAAATTTTGAATTTAAAAGAACAAGAAGAGGAAATTAAAAAACTTTATCAAAAAATTTTAAAAGAATATGAACATAAATGAAATCTACAATTTAGCCATTAAAATGGGAACTGAGGCCGATTTTCGAGGAGAAGAAGGTGTTAAAAAGTTTTTAGAAAGAAAACAACAGAAATATAGAAAACTCAGTGACAAAGAAAAAGAAGAATTTGACAAAGAAAGTTTAGAAAATCCTTATTTAGACTCAAGAATTTACCATATTGCCGAAGACAAGGAAATTAAAAAAGTTTTGGTTGGAATTGACATTGAGCCAGCAGAAATTTTAATGACAAAAGAAATTGGCGAAATAGATTTAGTAATCGCCCATCATCCTTTAGGTAGAGGATTAGCTCATTTAGCAGACGTGATGGATTTGCAATGTGATGTTTTAAATTTTTATGGAGTTCCAATCAATATTGCCGAGGGTTTAATGAAAGAGAAAATTAATGAAGTAGCCAGAGGGGTCAATAAATTAAATCATCAGAGAACGGTTGATGCCGCTGGACTTTTAAAGATAAATTTAATGAATTCTCATACCCCTTGCGATAATTTAGCAGCAAGATTTTTAAAAAATTTAATTGAAAAAGAAAAACCGGAAAGAATTAGTGAGTTAGTGGATTTGTTAAAACAAATTCCCGAAAACAAAGAAGCAGTAAAAATTGGAGCTGGGCCTAAAATTTTTGTTGGCAACCCAGAAAACCGCTGTGGCAAAATTGCTTTAATTGAAATTACAGGTGGCACTGAGGGCTCGCCAAAACTCTATGAAAAAATGACTCAAGCCGGCATTGGTACAATAGTTGGAATGCACGTTTCCGAAGAACATAAAAAAGAAGCAGAGGCTGCTAATTTAAATGTAGTTATTGCCGGCCATATGTCTTCTGATTCTTTGGGAGTAAATTTATTTTTAGATGAACTTGAAAAACAGGGAATAGAAATTATCCCTTGTTCTGGTTTAATTAGAGTTTCAAGAAATTAAAATATGAAAAAATTTTTATTCACTTCAGAATCAGTTGCTCCTGGGCATCCAGACAAGATATGTGATACCATTGCTGACGCGGTTTTAGATACTATATTAAAAAAAGATAAATATGGAAGAGTGGCTTGTGAAGTAATGGTTGGTAATGGTTATGTTATTGTGGGAGGAGAGGTTACTACTAAAACCTGGATCGATGTAAATAATTTAGCTCGTCAAGTTATAAAGGATATTGGTTATGATAAACCAGAATATGGTTTTGATTATCATGCAGTAGGAGTTTTTAATACTATTCATGAACAATCACCAGATATTGCCCGGGGGGTGAAAAAAACCGCTACTAAAGAACAAGGAGCTGGTGATCAAGGGATGATGACGGGTTTTGCCTGTAAAGAGACACCAGAATTAATGCCTCTACCAATAATATTGGCCCATAAATTAGTTAAAAGATTGGCTGATGTTCGGAGAAAGAAAAATTTGTCTTATTTAAGGCCTGACGGAAAATCACAAGTAACCATAGAATATCAAAATAATCTTCCTAAAAGATTGGATTCAGTGGTAATTTGTGCTCAACATGACCCTGATGTTTCTTTGACTCAAATTAGAAAAGATATAATTAAAAAGGTGATAAAACCAGTTTGTCAAAAATATTTAGACCAAAAAACAAAATTCTATATCAATAATACTGGTCGCTTTGTTATTGGTGGTCCGGTTTCAGATGCTGGAATGACTGGTAGGAAGATAGTCGTTGATACTTACGGGGGTACAGTACCGCCTGGCGGTGGAGCAATGTCAGGCAAGGATCCAACCAAAGTTGATAGGTCAGGTGCTTATATGGCTCGTTATGTTGCTAAAAATATTGTAGCCGCTGGTTTGGCTGAGAAATGTTTCGTCAGAGTGGCTTATGTTATAGGAGGAGCAAAGCCCACTGAAGTAAGTATAGATACTTTTGGAACAGGGAAGGTTTCTGAAGAAAAACTTGAGAAAATAGTAAATAAAGTTTTTGAGTTATCTCCGGGAGGAATTATTAAACAGTTAAATTTATTACGTCCAATTTATAGAAAGACCGCCTGCTTTGGTCATTTTGGCAGGAAAGAGCCAGAATTTAGCTGGGAAAAGACTGATAAAGTTAAGGAATTGCTTAAATTAGTATGAAAAGATATTCTCTTTTCTATTCCTGGCGGATTTTCTTTTTTGAGTTAATTTTATTTTGTTTAGCTCTAGGATTGGGTATTTTAGGAGGGCTAAAAATGGAAAAAATTTTTAAGGTTTATAAAATTTCCCCAACTAAAATTTCAGTAGGGGAATTTTTAATTTACTTTATTTTAGTAACAGGCATTTTGTTATTCTTGATTTACTTTTTTAAGCATAAAAAAAGTAAGACAGTGTTTTTGAAGGGGATTTTTCTCTTGACAATTACTTTTGGTAATTTTTATTTCTTTAATTTATGGCTGCCCTCGCTTTACACAATTATCCTGGTAGCTTTCATAGTATTTTTGCTTCTCAAAACATCATGGCTATCAGTTCATAATCTGGCTATGGTTTTTGCTATAGCCGGAGTGGGGGCTGGTTTGGGTCTTAGCTTTCAGCCGGAAATGGTAATTTTACTTCTTCTAATTCTTTCAGTTTATGATTTTATTGCTGTTTACAAAACAAAACATATGATAAAGATGGCAAAAGAAATGCTCAGTCATCAAGCAATCTTAGGGATTATTGTCCCTCAAAAAATTTCTGATTTCCAAACCAATCTAAAAGAAGTTAAGCCCGGGGGCAAGTTTCTAATCTTAGGAGCAGGGGATATAATTTTCCCTTTAATATTAGCTGTTTCTTTAATTCCTCAGGGGATTTTCCACAGTTTAATTGTTGCTTTATTTTCTTTAATTGGTCTTCTAGCTGGATTTTTAATTTTTATTTCTCAAAAAAAACGCCGAGCAATTCCTGCTCTCCCTCCAATCGCCTTTTTCTCAATAATCGGCTATTTGGTAACTAGAATAATTTAAACTAATTTTTTTAGCATATATGTATTTTCTAATCGGTAGCCTAATTTTCGGTAATAACCACGGACTCCGATTCCGGAAATTACAGCTATTTTCTTAAAGCCGTATTTTTTGGTAATTTTCTCAGCTTGTTTTATTAATTTTTTACCCAGGCCTTTATGTTGAGGTGAACCTGTCGAGGTTTGACCTCGATAGATTGGGAGCATTTGGCCGTAAGTGTGGACTTCCCTAATTATTGTCGCTTTTTTCAGAACTGGTAAGATTTCTGATTCGCGAGGTCGAGCTTCGTAAAAGGGAATTTTTAAGCGGAGGAGAGCGTAAATTTTCTCTCTTTTTTTGTTTTCAAAACTTAAAAATATTTCTTTCCCATCAGAAGCTGGATAATCTTCTTGAAAAAGATAAAGTTTTTCCTTTGGGTCATAGTTTTCTTTCACCTCTCTGCATCTTATACATTTGCATTTCCTTCCTTGTTTTTTCATTTCTTTTTGGACCAGTTCTCTTAAATTTGAGATTTTAGCTCCTCCTTCAATAATGCTTTCGGAAGGGATGTCTCTAACTATTCTTTGAATTCGACAATAATAGGGGATTCTTTTTTTAATCTCTATCAAAAGCTTAATTAGTCTCTCTTTTGAATATGGTTTAAATTTTACTTGTTGAGACCATTTATACAAAGGAGTTTTTTTAACTAAAGCCAAAGGATAAATTTTTAAAAGGTCTGGCTGGAAATCGGGATTTGAAAAAAGTTCTTCAAACATTTTGACATCTCTTTTAAAATTAGAGCCGGGTAAGTTGGGCATCATTTGATAAGAAACTTTAAAACCAGCATCTTTTAAAAGTTTTGTTGCTTTTATAGTCGCCAAAATTTTATGTCCTCTTTTGTTTATTTCTAAAACGTCATCATAAATACTTTGAACCCCAAGCTCCACTCTTGTTACTCCAAGCTTTCTCATTCTTTTTATTTCTTCAATATCTATATAATCTGGTCTGGTTTCAATAGTAATTCCAATTATCCGACATTTTGCTTTTTCATTTGTTTTTTGCAGTTTAAGAAGGTCAGACTTCCCAGAGGAAGTCGGACCTTCTTTTATAAATTCATTTGCTGCACGAAAACATTCTTTAATAAACCAAGTTTGGTATTTTTTTGGATAATAACTCCAAGTTCCCCCAATTATTCTTAACTCAATTTTATCAATTGGATGACCGGTTTTTTCTAAAGATTTTAGTCTTATCTGAACTTGTAAATAAGGGTTAAAATGAGTGAGAATAGCTCTGTCAACCGCCGGCTCTCCCTTTAAATAGCTTTGGGGAATATCTTTTTCTCTCGGGCAGTAAATACATTTGCCTGGACAAGGATAGGACTTGGTTAAGACTGAAACATTGACTATCCCCGAAAATGAACGAACAGGTCTGGTCCGAAGTAAATTTTCCAGAATTTTTGAAGCTTTGACCTTTTTATTTTTGGTCATTTTATGGTAAGTTTTAAGTAGTTTGACATTAGTTGGACAGGAAACTTTGTATTTTTTAGCCATCTTTCTTTTAAAGGAATCCAAATCAGCCCGGCTTTTAATCTGAGCTTTTGGCATTTCTAAAATAAATTTTTCTAAAATTTTTCTATTTATTGACATGAAGAGAAAATACGCCGAGTATTTACTAAAAAAGACTGAAGAAGATTATAATAAAATAGCTGACGAGTTTTCAAGAACTAGAGAGAAACCCTGGCCAGAAATTAAATTTTTAATTGATGACTATGTTATTGCTGGAGAAAGAATTTTAGATTTGGGCTGCGGGAACGGCCGATTACTTGAATTATTTAAAGATAAAAAAGTGGATTATATTGGAACCGATTTTTCTGAAAAGTTAATCAAAATAGCCCAAAAAAGATATATTCCTCAATCTCGAACCTTTCTGCCTTTAGCTATAAGATTTTATCTGGCCGATGCCTTAAACTTACCCTTTCCGCCTGTTTATTTTGATAAGATTTACAGTATTGCCACTTTACATCAGATTCCTTCTCAAGAATTTAGATTAGAGTTTTTAAAAGAAGTAAAAAGAGTTTTAAAGCCGGGCGGACTTTTCATTTTAACAGTTTGGAAATTTAAAAGCAAAAAAGAGTTGTTTTTAATTATAAAATACACTATTTCGAAGCTCTTTTATAAATCAAAACTGGATTACCGAGATATTTTTGAACCCTGGGGTAAAAAAATAAAAAGATATTACCACTGCTTTTCTAAAAAAGAGTTAATAGCTTTGCTAAAAAAAGCTGATTTCAAGATTTTAGAAAGCGGAATCGTACGAAATAAAAGAGGTAACCGCAGCAACATTTATTTAGTGGCTAAAAAGTAATCTAGATGGTAGAATAAAAACATGGCTTACGAACAAAGAAATAAAATCTGTGTTTCCGGAGCAGCTGAGGTCTCTCATTGCTGCCCTAAAATAAAAGAATTATCAAGAGAGATTGGCAAATGGATTGCCAAAAAGGATTGTGTTTTATTGACCGGGGCTACAACTGGCGTGCCCTACTTTGCTGCCCAGGGTTATAAAGAAGCTGGTGGAAAATTTAGTATTGGTTTTTCTCCGGCAAACTCTCCAAAGGGGCACAAAAAGAGTTATCGTTTACCAACTGACCAATTTGATTTAATTATTTATACTGGCTTTGATTATGTTGGCCGCAACCTGATGCTAACTAAAGCAGCTGACGGAGTGATTATTGCCTGTGGTAGAACGGGAACCTTAAATGAATTTACTATTGCCTTTGAAACAAGAACTCCAATTGGAGTTTTAGAAGGTACAGGTGGGACAGCTGATTTGATAAACGAAGTTTTAAAAAAGGGCTACAGGCCCAAAACAAAAATTGTTTATGATAGAAACCCTAAAAATCTAGTCCAGAAATTAATCAGCTTAATTAAAAAGGAACAAAAAAATCAATAATTTAAGTTTTTAAAATTAGAACAATAAAATAGACCTACCCCTTAAAGGTAGGATTTTTTTGTGGGCGCGAGAGGACTCGAACCTCTGAACCTCCGCAATGTCAGTGCGACGCTCTAACCAACTGAGCTACGCGCCCCCTTCACTTCGTTCAGTGGGCACGCCAGGATTTGAACCTGGGACCGCCAAGTTATAAGCTTGGTGCTCTAACCCCTGAGCTACGTGCCCGAATTATTTTTTAACTCTTTTTCTTTGAGTTTTTTTCTTTTTTATTTTACTTCCTTTTGCCAATTTCTCAAACTCTTCTTTTTCTATTGTTTCTTTTTCTATTAAAACATTAGCTATTCTTTCCAGAGTTTTTCTCTTTTTTTGTAAAATTCCCATTGTTTTCTTTTCAGCTTCTTTTATAAACCTTTCAATTTCTTTGTCAATTTGAGCAGCTATTTTTTCTGAATAATTTCTCTCTTTTCCTCCTTCCCAACCCCAAAAAGACAAACTTTCTCGCTGATCAAAAGAAATCGGTCCAAGTTTTGACATTCCAAATTTGGTTACTAAGCTTCGGGCTAAAATACTTACTTTTTCCAAATCATTTGCTGCCCCAGTTGAGATTTCTTTAAATTTTAATCTTTCAGCACAATAACCGCCAAGCAAAACCGAAAGTTCAGCTAAAAATTCTGATTTTGTTTTAATTCTCCTTTCTTTTTTTGGCAAAGCCAGGGTATATCCTGCTGTCAACCCTCGAGCAACAATTGAGACTTTCCGGACTACTTCAGCTTCTGGGATTGAATGGGCAATTAAAGCATGACCTGCTTCATGAAAAGCGGCAATCTCTTTTTCCTTTTTTGACAAAAGATGACTTTTTCTTTCTGGACCCAGTAAAACTTTTTCAATTGATTCTAAAAACTCTTCTTGATAGATTTGTTTTTTGTTGCGCCGAGCTGCAAAAATAGCAGCTTCATTTACCAAGTTTGCTAAATCTGCTCCAGAGAAACCAGGAGTTCTCTCAGCAATTTCTTTTAAATTGACATTTAAAGCTAAAGGTTTTTCCCGACAGTGAATTTTTAAGATACCTTCTCTTCCTTTGACGTCTGGCAAATCTAAGATAATTCTTCTGTCAAATCTGCCTGGACGTAGAAGAGCAGGATCAAGTTGTTCAGGTCTATTAGTAGCAGCTATAACTATAACTCCTGTATCTTTTTCAAAACCATCCATTTCAGCTAGAATCTGATTTAAGGTTTGTTCTCTTTCTTCGTGACCTCCACCAATTCCAGGCATTCTTACTTTTCCAATGGCATCTAATTCGTCAATAAAAATAATACTTGGTTGACTCTTTTTTGCTGTTTCAAAAAGGCTTCTAACCCGAGCGCTTCCGACTCCGACAAATAATTCTACAAAAGCAGAGCCAACTATAGAAAAGAATGGTACCTTGCTCTCGTTGGCAACAGCCCTTGCCAACATTGTTTTGCCAGTACCGGGGAGTCCCACCAAGAGAACTCCTCTTGGGATTCGAGCTCCCATTTTCCAGAATTTTTTAGGATTCTTTAAAAAATCAACCACTTCTTTTACTTCTTCTTTTGCTTCTTTAAGGTCAGCAATATCTTTGAAAAATACTTTTTCACCCTCTGTTTTACCAGTGCCAAAAAGTTTGGCTGGAGATTTCAAGAAACTGAAAGTCTGGGAAGCCCCGGTTTTGGCTTGCTTGAAAATTATAAAAAAGAAGCCACCAAGAATTAGAAGGGGAATTAAAATAGTCAGCAGAGGTATTAGCCAGATTAAACTACCTTCTTTTTCTTCTTCAACTTTTACAATGATATTTTGAAGATTCTCTTTACCTAATCCGTAATTTTCTAAAGCTTCAAAGAGAGAAACTTCTTTTTCTTTTCTGCTAAAACTTTTCTCTCCTGATTTATAAAGAATCGAAATTTTTTCCCCCTCGATTTTTATCTCTTTAATTTTTCCTTGGTCAAGGTCTTTAGTAAACTGACTGAAAGGAATTTCCTTATCTTTTTTAAATTCTTGAGGTCTAAGTAAAGCAAAAACCCCTGAAATCAAAAGAAATATTAAAATAACTAAAATAAAGTTTTGAAGAAATTTTTTCATCGCTATTAAATTTTTAACGAAAGATAAACTCGATTATCAGTAATTTCGATTATTTTTGCTTTAACTTTTTGTCCAAGTTTTAAAATATCTTCAGATTTTTCTTTTAAAAGTCCTTCTATTCCTTGTTCAAGGTCGATAAAAGCTCCAAAATTTGTAATACCGCTAACTTTTCCTTCAACTACATCTCCTATTTTATAATCTTTCAAGGTTTCTTTCTCAACTTCGGTTGCTTTTTCTGATAAAATAAGTTTATTCTTTTTTAAATCCAAATCAATAATTTTTACTTTTAGAGTTTTGCCAATAAATTTTTGCAAAGCCTTTGCTATTTCAGTAATATCTCCATCTTTAACTTTTGGATAATGTTGGGGAGCTAACTGGGAAACGGGCAAAAAAGCCATAAAGCCCTTTACTCTAGAGATAAGCCCTCCCTTGTTTGCCTTTTTGATTTTTACTTCAAAAGATTGATTTTTTTCTTCTAATTCTTTTAATTCCTTCCAGGCAATTTCTTTACTGGCATCAACCACTGATAATTCTCGATAGCCCTCTTTGTCTTCCAAATTTACTACCTTGGCCGACGTCTTATCTCCAATTTTCAAATCTTTTAAAGTATCCCGAGCTTTATAAAATTCAGCTCCATAGATTATTCCAATTCCTTGAGCTCCCAAATCCAAAAATAAAGAACTCCGGTCAGTAGCTACCACCGTTCCTTTAACAATCTCTCCGATTTTAGGAGGAGGAACAATCTCTGATTTAATTTTCCTTAAAGGTTTTAATTTTGGAGACATAATTCAAGATATATAATTATTCCTTAGCGAATCAAGGTTCTGCTGAGCGTTAGCGAGGCATGGTTCTTATAACATAGTAAGAACCTGCTCGCTTCGCTCACAGAACCTTCTAATTACTGCGTTCGGTCGAAAACTGAAAATGAATTTTCAGTTTTCTCCCTCACTTGTAATTATAAATATACCTGAAAATTCTAGTTATTGCAAGGGAAAGGTAGTTTATGCTAATATAAATTAAGTCTATGCAAATTACCTGGTATGGACAATCTTTTTTTGAAATAAAGATAAAAAACGAAGAAAAAGACTTCCTCAGCTTAACTATTGACCCTTTTGATGAAAGTTTGGGCTTAAAAGTTCCCAAAATTAAAAGCCAGATTTTACTTATCACTCATTCTCATCCTGACCACTCAAATATTAAGGCTGTTAAGGGAGAACCTTTTTTAATTGAGGAACCCGGCGAATACGAGGTAAAAGAAGTTTTTATAAAAGGAATTCTATCTTTTCATGATAATCTTCAGGGCAAAGAAAGAGGAACCAATGTTATTTATAAAATTAAAGCTGAGGAGATAAATCTTTGTCATTTAGGAGATTTGGGTCAAAAAGAATTAAGCTCAGAGCAGCTTGAAGAGATTGGTCAGGTGGATATTTTAATGATTCCGGTCGGTGGGGTTTACACTATTGACGCCAAGACAGCAGCTTCAATTGTTTCCCAAATTGAGCCCAAAATAGTTATCCCGATGCATTATAAGATTCCCAGGCTGAAATTAAAACTTGAGAGTTCAGATAAGTTTTTAAAAATAATAGGAGCTGAAAAAGTTCAACCCCAGAAAAATCTAAAAATTAAATCAAAAGATTTAACAAAAGAAGAAATCGAAATCATGGTTCTTAGCCCTTAAAATGAATGTTTTTTATAAAAAACTTATTCTTTTTGGAATAATTGTTATTTTAGCCATTCCTTTAAGTCTTTTTATGATAAAAAACTTTCAAGAAAATTTGGAAAAAAGTAAAAATAAAAAATTTTTCAAAGAATTCAAATCAGAAGAAATAAAAGAGAAGAAAAATGAATTCCAAACTGAATTGGAAAAAATAGGAGAGATGATTAAACAATCAGCAACTTCAAGCACAACTACTGACTAATTATGCCAAACGATTCTCAAAAACAGAATAAGGAGATAGGTTATATAAAGCCCCGGGAAATTACTGAGGAAATGAGAGACAGTTATTTGGATTATGCGATGTCAGTTATTATCTCTCGAGCTTTACCGGATATCCGCGACGGTTTGAAGCCGGTCCACCGCCGAATTTTGTATGCAATGAATGAAATGGGCTTAAAGCATAATGTGAAATCCAGAAAATCAGCTACTGTTGTCGGAGAAGTTCTTGGAAAATTTCATCCGCATGGCGATACGGCTGTTTATGATTCTTTAGTGAGAATGGCTCAAGATTTTTCTTTAAGATATCCATTAATTGAAGGTCAGGGAAATTTTGGTTCAATTGATGGGGATTCTGCGGCTGCCCAAAGATATACCGAGTGCCGACTTTCAGCCCTGGGGGAAGAAATACTTCGCGATATTGAAAAAGATACAGTTGATTTTAGAGAAAATTATGATGGAACAAGAAAAGAACCTGTTGTCCTCCCTTCACCTGTTCCTCAACTATTACTTAATGGTTCATTAGGAATTGCCGTGGGAATGGCAACCAAGATTCCTCCTCATAACATTTCTGAAGTAATGAAAGCTTGTATCTATTTAATTGACCATCCTGACTCTACCACGGAAAAGATTTTTCAATTTATTGAAGGACCTGATTTTCCAACAGGCGGTATAATTTATGGTAAAAAAGATATAATCTCTGCTTATTCTCAAGGAAGGGGTCCGATTTTAATAAGAGGTAAAGCAGAAATTAGAGAGCAGGAAAGAAGCAATTTCCAAATTATAATCACTGAAATTCCTTTTCAGGTTCAAAAATCAGATTTGGTTAGGGATTTTGCTAAATTAGTTGAGGATAAAAAGATAGAGGGGATAAAGAATATCAGAGATGAATCAGACCGAGAGGGAATGAGAATTGTAATTGAACTTAAGAGAGAAGCTTTTCCGAAAAAAGTTTTAAATGCCCTCTATAAATACACGGCCTTGCAGAAAACCTTTTATTTAAATATGTTGGCTTTGGTTGACGGCATCCAGCCGAAAATCCTTTCTTTAAGCGACATTTTAACTTTATATTTAAAACATAAAAAAGAGGTTGTTATCCGGAGAACAAAGTTTGATTTAAGAAAAGCAAAAGAAAAAGCTCATATTCTTGAAGGACTAATGGTAGCTTTGAAAAATATTGATGAGGTGATTAAGACTATTAAGAAATCATCTTCTCGGCAAGAAGCTCAAAAGAACTTAATGAAGAAGTTCAAACTAACTCAAATACAGGCAACAGCTATTTTAGAGATGAAACTTCAGAGTTTAGCAAAACTGGAGCGAGAAAAAATTGAAAAAGAACTTAAAGAGATAAAAGCGAGAATAAAAGAATTAACTTTAATTTTAAAAAGTCCTAAAAAAATAAAAGAGGTGATAAAAAAAGAACTTAAAGAAATGGCTGAGAAATACAAAGACGAAAGAAAAACAAAAGTTATAACTTCTTCACCTGGAGAAATTGGCGAGGAAGAATTAATTCCCAAAGCTGAAACGATTATAACCTTAACTCAAGGAGGATTCATTAAAAGGGTTAAACCTTCATTGTATAAAATTCAAAAGAGAGGAGGGAAAGGAATTATGGGTCTTGAGGTTTCCAAAGAGGATATGGTTGAACACTTTTTAATGGCGAACACCCTGGACAAACTTTTATTTTTTACTGACTCAGGAAAGGTTTTTCAATCTCTGGTTTGGGAAATTCCTGAAATGAGCAGAATTTCTAAAGGCAGAGGACTTTTAAATTTTTTGGAAATATCCCAAAGCGAAAAAGTTTTAGGTCTTATTTCCTATGGTAAAGAAGATGAGCAGAAGAAGAAGTATTTAGTAATGGTAACCAAAAATGGTATAATTAAAAAAACAGATGTTCAAGCTTTTCAAAATGTCCGTAGGAATGGATTAATAGCTATTAAACTCGGAAAAGAAGACTTTTTGAAAGAAGCTAAAATTATTGATGAAAGAGATGAAATACTTTTAGTAACTAAGAAAGGGAAATCTATTAGATTTAAGGAAAAAGATTTAAGAGCAATTGGTAGGGCAGCAGCCGGAGTTAGGGGAATGAGATTAAGTAAAAGAGATGAGATAATTAGAATGGACATAATAAAAGTTCAAAGTGCAAAACTCAAAGCGCAAAACTATCTGTTAATAATTACTGAAAATGGCTATGGCAAAAGAACTAAGATTGGAGAGTACAGAATCCAGAAAAGAGGAGGTTCAGGGATAAAAACAGCAAGAATTACTGAAAAAACCGGAGAAATCGTTTTCTCTCGAGTAGTCGGTAAAGAGGAAAAAGATTTAATTGTTATTTCTAAAAAAGGTCAGGTAATAAGAGTTCCTCTTAGTTCAATTTCAATTATTGGCCGAGCCGCATCCGGAGTAAGAGTAATGAAATTAAGCAAAGGAGATAAAGTAGCTTCAGCTATTTGTCTCTAAAAACATGCCAGAATTTGTTAATCCAATTGAAATTTTAAATCAACTAGAACTCCAAAGCTCTATGATTGCGGCTGATTTTGGCTGTGGGACTGGGGGTTGGACAATTCCTTTAGCTCAGCGTTTAGAACAGGGAAAAGTTTTTGCCATAGATATTTTAGAGGAACCTCTTTCGGCTTTGAAAGCAAAAACAAGCCTCCAAGGCATTTCTAATATTAATAGAATTTTAGCTGATGTTGAAAGGGGGGTTCCAGAAATCCAGGATTCTTCCTGTGATTTGGTTTTAATGACTGACCTTTTATTCCAGATTGACGAAAGAGAAGTTGTTTTTAAAGAAGCAAATAGGGTTTTGAAAACCGGCAGTAAAATTTTAGTAGTTAGCTGGAATGTAGATTCTTCTTTTGGTCCCAGACAAGGAAAGGTTTCTCCAGACGAGGTCAAAGAAATTGCCAAAAATTCTGGATTTAAGCTTGAGAAACAATTCAAGGCTGGCGACTACCATTACGGATTGGTATTTACTAAAGTTTAATTTATAATGGAATAATGAGAAAATTTATTGTAATTTTAATTCTTTCAATAATTTTATTGACACAGGCGAGTTTTATTTTGGCTGCAGCTGCTCCTGATTGTGATACTTATTGCCAAAATACAAGTACTTGGGACCCACCTGAAGGAGAATTTTGTTTTTGTTCCCCTATTTCTGCTACTTCTGTTGAAGCTATTGTAGGGCGCATAACCAATTGGGTTTTCTATATTGGTATAATTCTTGCTCCCTTAATGATTATTATCGGCGCTTTTATGTTCTTGACCTCAGCTGGCGAACCTGATAAAGTTAGAAGAGCAAAAAAGCTAATTATCTGGACAATTATCGGTTTAGCAGTTATACTGTTTAGTAAAGGACTAATAAGTTTAATAAAATATATCTTATTAGGAACATAATAAAAAGGTCGAAAAACCTTAATTGATGTTAAATAAAAAGAAAATGAAAAAAATATTAGCAGGTCTAATTTTGGGAGGATTATTGGTTAGTTTGTTTTTACCTCTGGCTGTTTCTCAGGCTCAAGAAGTACTTCCTCCTGATAGCTGTAAAATGGCGCATACTATTGCGAACTGTCCAGCTAGCGGAAATGATTGTGATTTTGACAGCACCACCTATGATTGTGGAATATGTTGTATGCTTAACACTATCTATACTGTTACTAATTGGATTTTTTATATTTTAATTCTAGTGGCAGTAATTATGATTATTCTTGGTGGTTTTGTTTTTATGACTGCTGCTGGAAGTCCGGAGAAAACGGCAAAGGGAAGAAATATTGTTGTTTATGCTGTTATTGGTATAGCCATTGCTATTATAGCAAAATTGGTTCCTGTATTAGTTAGAACTATTATTGGATTCTAAAAATAATTCTCTTTTAAATTTTTTAAAATCAACTCCCTCTTCTCTGAGATGGGAGTTGATTTTAATTAGAATAAAAGAAATTGACATAGAAAGATATTTATGCTATACTAAAATAGTTAATAAAAATTAAATATTAAAATTTCATAAAAGGGTTGACAAAGCAAGATAAATTTGCTATAATGTAAACGTTCATTGAAAATTAAATATTACAAAAAGGAGGTTTGAAATGAAACCTACAGTACTAATAACAGCGTTGGTTTTGGGTTTTGGTCTTCTCTTCTCGGGTTGTGCTTCTCGGATGCTCATAATCCCTAAAGATTATGAGGGGAGCAAAAAGCTGATTGAGAGATGGGGTTCTAACGTTACTCTTGCCGTTGTAAAAGAAGATGGTAGTCTGGAAGTTTATAATAACCGCTACCCTCCCTTCCCTCCCCTCGGCAAGTTTGAACTCACAATAGACTCCACAGGTGCTGTTTCTCATAAAGGCACTCTCCCTGGCTATGGATACTCAAGCTATGGTTACTCTGGCTACGGTTACCCCGGCTATGGCTCGGCTGTTCCAGGAGTTCATCGTAAACCACCCAGTAGTCCTGAGTATTACCGTAAACTACCCAATCGTCATGAAAGTTACCGTAGATATTGATAGCCATTAATCTCTAAACCCAAAAGCGTCAGTTCATAAAAGACTGGCGCTTTTTCTTTGACTTGATTTTTATTATTTTAGAGATAGAATAATAAATAAAGTTTATTTTGTCCCCGTGGCGGAACTGGCAGACGCGTATGGTTTAGGACCATATCCTATTATGGGGTGCAGGTTCAAATCCTGCCGGGGACACATCACTTCGTTCAGTGTAAACTAAAAAAACCGCGGTTAAACCGCGGTTTTTTTATTAATCATTAGACGTAATACTAACTTTCTTTTTCTTGGTCTTTTTTGCCCTTGGAATTTTAATGGTTAAAATTCCTTTTTCAAGAGAAGATTTAACTCTTTGAGTATCAATGTTTTCCGGTAAAATTATTTGTCTTGAGAAAGGTCCCCAATAACATTCTTGATAAAAATAATCCTTCTCTTTATTTGCTTCCGGCTTTTTTCTTTCTCCCTTTATCAGCAACATCTCATTTTCAATTGTGATTTCTATATCTTCGGGAGTTACTCCAGCAATCGGTGCTTGAACACAAAACTCAGAATCAGTATTGTAAACATCAACCGTTAATTCTCCTTCAGATTTTGACCAACTCTGGGTTGTTTTCTTTGTTGCTAAGACATCCTCTTTTTCTTTTTTCATTTGTTTTTTTTCAACCCTCCCCCTTTTTTTAGGTTTTTCTCCTTCTATTTTTATTGGTTTTGTCACCTTTTCTGAATTTTTTTCAACCCCGATATCCTTTTTTAGTTTGTTTAAAAAAGACATAGATTTATATTTTACAGATACTTTTCAACCTTTTTAGTTTTTTAATGCTTAAAGAAATAAAGCAAGCTAAAACTATTAAAATTATAAGAGGTAAAATAAATTTTGCCAAACCTTCTATTTTCATTATAGAAAAATTATAGAGTCCATGTAAAGTGGTAGCTATTCCCAGACCAGCTAAAACTAACCATTTTCTTTTTTTAAAATGGAAAAAAGATAAAGCCAAAAAATAGCCAATTGAAGCTGAACAAAGAGCGTGCAAGAAAGTCGCTGAAACAAACCGCCAGGCCATAGTTTCCAAAGCTTTACCAATAGTTAAAAAAGGATGGAAGCTGCTTAAAACCAAAATATTTTCTAAACTTGCAAAACCAAGCGCAGAAATAATCATGTAAAGTAAAATATCAACAGGTTCATCTAATTCAGAGTTTTTATAAACTCCGATTCTGACAGCTAGATATTTTGAATATTCTTCAATTAAAGCTCCTCCCAAAAAGATAGCTAAAATAGAACTTAAAGTTTTTTGATTTTTTAAAAAAGAAATTAAAAAGTGAAAGCCCTTTTCTAAAAAAATAGCCAGAAAAGCAGCTATTATTCCGAAAAAGAAAATTTTCAAAACCATCCTGTTTGGTTCAGGATGAACATCTTTTCTGAGATAAAAAATCAGCCAGATAATACCCGGGAGAAAGCCGAGAAGATAAGGAAGATAACTCATAGTTTTGGCCAGGTTTCTACCATTAAGAACCTTTTTTTCCTTTTCAAGGGTAATCTCTGATAAATTTCTTCAGTAATAAATGGCATAAAAGGATGGAGAAGTTTTAAAGAAGTTAGTAAAACATACAATAAAATCTTTTTGGTATTCTCTTTTTCTTTTTGTGATTTGCTTTTTTCAATATAAATATCACAAAAGTCGTGCCAGAAAAAGTGGTATAAATTTTGAGCTGCTTGTCCAAATCTAAAATTTTCTAAATCTTTTTCAACTGATTTAATTGTTTCTTCAAGACTCTTTAATATTTTTTTATCTGCTTTGGTTAAGTTTTGAACTTTGAACTGTAGCTTTGAGCTTTGAGCTTTGAGCTTTGAATTTGCAGTTTGTTGTAGAACAAACCGCGTAGCATTCCAAATTTTATTACAAAACTTCTTTCCCATCACAATGTTATTTTCCTCAAATCTAATATCTTGGACTCCTGTTGTCTGCCAAGTTAAACCAAAGCGAGTAGCATCGCTCCCATATTTTTCAATCAACTCTAAGGGGTCAATACCTGTGCCAAGCGACTTTGACATTCTCTGTCCAGTTTTTGTCAAAATAGTAGCATGGATGTAGGCTGTTTTAAAAGGAGCTGTTTTCATAAATTCCAAACCAGAGAAAATCATTCGGGCTATCCAAAGATTTACAATACTGCGATCCGACGAAATAAAGTGGTTGGGGTAAAATTCTTTAAGACCCCTTGTTTTTTTAGGCCAACCAAGAATTACAAAGGGCCAAAGGGCAGACGAGAACCAGGTATCCAAAACATCTGTTTCTTGTCTTAATTTTCCTTTATTGCAACTAGGACATTTTTTTAATGCATATTTATCGTCTACAATGGGAAGACATTCACTTTCAAATCTATAAGTATAAATCCAAACCAAAGTATCAGTATTCACTTCTTTTTCCGGATGGTGTCGTTTAAAAGCAGTGATTAATTCTTCTAATTTTTTGTATGTTTTCCAGTGTTTTTTATCTTTAAGGTCAATTTTACCAACAGTTGTTTTTTGGATTTCTGTTATTATTGCTGTTCCGAAAATTTCACCTGTAATACTATTTTCAAAAGCAACTTTTTCTCCAACCTTTAAGCCATGATTACGCAGTCGGTAAGTCTGAGTTTTATTATCAAAAACTTGCGGTACTACATCTCCAGCAAAACCCATTTTAGAAGTGGTATTTTTGATTTTTTGTTCTGAATTTTCACAATACCAAATTGGAATCTGATGACCCCACCAAATTTGTCTTGAGATACACCAATCTTTGATGTTTTTTAACCAATCAAAATAAATTTTTTCAAAATTTTTTGGATAAATTTTTACCTTTTTCTCTTTAACGGCATTTTTAGCTTTTTCCGCTAATTTTTCCATTTTTAAAAACCATTGCTTTGAAGGAATAATTTCAACTATTGTATTACAGCGATAACATTTAGGAATAGCCAAATTATGGTTTTTTTCTTTTTCTAAAAGATTAAGTTTTTTAAGTTTTTTAATTATTTCCTCTCGAGCCTTAAGAGTTTTTAATCCCCTAAAAGAAAGGGGAGCAGCTTTGGAAATTTTTCCTTTTTCATCAATTACCTGAACCAAGGGGAGTTTATGATTAATACTGATTTCGTAATCCTTTAAATCATGGGCTGGGGTTACTTTTACAGCCCCTGTCCCAAATTTAGGGTCGACCAATTTATCAACAACAATCGGGATTTCTCTATTAACTATTGGTAAGATTATTTTTTGGCCAATCAGATTTTTATATCTTTTATCTTTCGGATTGACTGCTACTGCTGTATCACCAAGCATTGTCTCGGGTCTAGTTGTTGCTACCACAAGATAATCAGCTTTGCGCTTTGCGCTTTGCGCTTTGAGTTTATATTTAATGTACCAAAGTTTTCCCTTTTTTTCTTCATATTCAAGTTCCAAATCTGATAAGCTGGTTTGACATCTTGAACACCAATTAATCGGTCTTTTTCCCTGATAAATCCAACCTTTTTTATAATAGTGCAAAAAAGCTTGCTCCACCGCCTTGACATAATTTCTATCCATAGTAAACCGAGTTCTTGACCAATCACAGCTACATCCAAGTTTTTTTAATTGGTCTAAGATAATATTGCCGTATTTTTCTTTCCACTGCCAAATTTTTTTGATAAATTTTTCTCTACCTAAATCAAAGCGGGTTTTATTTTGTTGTTTAAGTTCTTTCTCAACGACATTTTGAGTAGCAATCCCGGCATGGTCTGTTCCTGGCAGCCAAAGAACTTTTTCACCTTTCATTCTTTTTTTTCTTACCAAAATATCAACTAAAGTATTTTCCAAAGCATGACCCATATGCAAGCTGCCCGTTATATTAGGTGGGGCAATGGCTACAACAAACTTCTTAATTTTTTTCTTTTTGGCTGTTGGTAGTTTATCTGGATTGAAAAAACCTGATTTTTCCCAGACACGGTAGATTTTATCTTCCACTTTTTTTGGATTGTAAGTTTTTGATAATTTCATTTTAAATTCGTAAATTAGCTTCGGCTTTGATTTGTTTCCAAGATTTCTTTTTCTTTCTGTTAAAATAAGCGGCTACTCCAACCATTGCTGCATTGTCAGTACAGAAATTAGTAAATGGCAAATGGCAAATGGCAAATGGTAATTGTTTTTTTACAGCTTCTTTCATTTGCTTTCGCAATTCATTGTTTGCAGTAACTCCTCCTCCCAATAGGATGCTTTTTGCTTTGTATTCTTTCGCCGCCTTGATTGTTTTTTTAATTAAAACATCAATAATTGCCTGTTGAATTTCTTTTGCCATTTCTTTAACATATCCTTTTGAGGTTCTGATTTTCTTACTTCTTTTTTTAAAGTCATACAAAACAGCAGTTTTTAATCCAGAAAAACTAAAGTCATAATCTTTACTGTTTATCATCGGTCTCGGCAGCTTTAGTTTAAATCTTGAATCTTGAATCTTGAACTTTTTAGCTAAAGCGGCAATAGCTGGGCCGCCGGGATAGGAAAGGCCTAAAATTCTGGCTGTTTTATCAAAACATTCTCCAGCAGCATCATCTCTTGTTTCACCGATTATCTTGTATTTGCCAATCTTTTTCATTAAAATCAATTGGCTATGTCCTCCGGAGATAACTAAACAAATTGCTGGAAACTTAATTAGATTGTTCGGTTTTGTAATAAGCCAATTGGCGAGAATATGAGCTTCTATGTGATTTGCTGGAATAAGGGGTAATTTCCATTCTTGAGCCAGGGCTTTGGCGAAGTTTATTCCCGTCCACAAACATGGGTCTAATCCTGGTCCTATTGTGATTGCAATGGCATCAACTTTTTTAAGGAGATTAGCTTCTTTTAATGCTTTTTTTAAAACTGGTTCAAGATTTTTCCGATGTTCTCTTTTAGCCAGAGACGGATAAACTCCGCCATATTTTTGATGTAATTTTACTTGTGAAGATACAACATTGCTTAGAATTTTAAATTTCTCTTTTTTTACTTCTAATATAGCAATACAAGTATCGTCGCAGGAAGTATCAATAGCCAGAATAATCATGGTTTTATACTTTATGATACCTGAAACATTGATTTTTTTCAATTTTTAAGATAGGATTTACTAATCAGGCCCCGTCGTCTAGCCCGGTTTAGGACGCAGGGTTTTCATCCCTGTAACAGGGGTTCAAATCCCCTCGGGGCCGCCATAAGAAGATAAAAATACCCAGCTCGGACTGGGTATTTTTATAATAGATTTTAATTTTATCGATTTCAGGGTTGGATTCCATCAGAATCACTTTCTTCGGTTGAAGTAGCTTCTTCTAAGGATTCAAGTTCAACGTATTGGCTTAAAATTTCTTCCAGTTCTTTCTTAGCTTTAAAGCTGTAATAAACTTCATCATTAATAATTATAATTGGCAGGTTTTTTTCTAAAAAGTAAATTGATTTTAAGGCTTGGATAGCTGAGAGATCCAAATCAAAATCAAAGGAATAAACTCTTAAAAAAGGATATTTTCCTCTAAGATTAGTTAAAATATAACCCTGGTTTTCGCAATCAGGACAGGTTTTCTTGTCTGAATAAAAGTAAATTATTGAAACAATATCTAAATCACACTCTTTTACTGCTTTTTTTAAAAGGAGCCAGTGTTTTATTTCCAAAATTGAATAGTATTTTTTTAACCTTAAAAAATAAGAATTATTTCTGCCTAAAGTACTGCTGATTGAAGCTAATCTTCTGGAGATTTCATAAAGCTCTTGGGTTAAAGTTGACTCGTTTAAATTTTCACAGGGAGCTTGAGCTAAAATGGAAAACTGAGTTTCCAGAGAAAGAATATCAATCCTTAAATCCTCTTGAACAGCTGTTATTTGGAGCATCCTTTTTTCTGCCAAGAAGTTACTTAAAAAAAAGCCACTACTGAAAATTATCAAGGTAATTAAAAATATTAAAAAGTGTCTTTTCCAATTAAATTTCTTTTTCTCAGACATATTATTGCCAAGAGATATCTTTTCTGACGAGAATAAAAAAGAAAGCAGAAATCCACCAAATTGCATTCAAAAAGACATATAACAAAAGATAAAAGACAGTATTTTTTGTTATAGATTTCTTATCAAAAGTAAGTTTTTTACTAAGAAATATGTAAGTTAAAATAGCAACTAAAGAAAGGAATCCTAAAATAAGAGTTGGTCTTATTAGTCCTAGATTAAATAAAATCCAATCAGGCTGAAAAGAAAAAAGATTAAAGTAATCAAGTCCGACCAGTAAAAAATTATTAATTTTTTCTAAAAAGAAAAAACCGATTTTCCAGAAAATGTAGCCGACTAAAACTATGGAGATGAAACTAGCGATAACGCTATAATAAAGCAAAAAGGAAAGATTGCCATGTTTTTTAATGTTTAGGAGCTCGAGATAATCTTTAAGATTTAAAAGAAGACCTCTTCGCCATCTTAATCTTTGGTGGAAAAGAGACTTGAAAGTTGGGCAAGCTTTGGTGTAAACCAAGGAATCAATAGCATGGGCAATTTTGAAATTTGCTTTTTGAAGGCGAAAAGCAAATTCCAAATCTTCAGTCTGATGAGCTTTTCGATAAGGACCCAAAATTTTATAGACTTCCCGCCGGAAAACAGAAAGAGGACCAGGAGTGACATTAAGACTATCCAATATTGAAAAGACTTTTCTCAAGAAAGCAGCTATTAAAAATTCAATATATTGAATTCCTTCTATAATGTTTTTTACTTCAGAAATTTTAATTGTTGAAATAACAGCCATTATTTTTTTATCTTCAAAATACTTCATTACTTTTTTCAAAGCTTTAGAATCTAAATAGGAGTCGCCATCAAGGGAACCAATAAATTGAGCTTTGGTTTTCAATAATCCGTAATTCAAAGCAGTATATTTGCCGCCGTTTTCCTTTCGGAAAACTCTAACTTGTTTAGTTCTTTTTTCAAAAGCTTTAGCTTTTAAAAAAGTGTCGTCTTTACTTCCGTCATCAACAACAATAATTTCTAATTTTTCCCTGGGATAGTCTAAATTTAATAAAGAATCAAGAGTTCTTTTTATATTTTTCCCTTCGTTGTAGCAGGGAACAATCAGACAAACCGAAGGAAAATTTTCTTTTTTTAAGCCCTTGTAAATCTCTTTTCGATTTTCAAAAAAGGTACTCAGGACAAAAATAGAAAAATAAAGTCCAAGAAATATTGCAATATATAAAGTTTCTATTAATATCATTGTTTTAGTATAAACAATAAAAAAGATTATTCCAAGTGGATTTTCTTTTTAAACCTTTTCAATCTTTCTTTCAAAATAGGATAATTTTTTAATCCCGGATTTTCAATTAAAATCTCTTTTGCTGATTCTCTTGTTTTTTCCACAAGCTGAAGGTTTTTTAAATTTTCCATTGCTAAATCCGGAATGCCCCATTGTCTCGCTCCAAAAAAGTTTCCCGGGCCTCGAATTTCCAAATCTTTTTGAGCTAATTCAAATCCATCTTTTGCCTTGAGCATTGCTGTCAATCTCTGACGAGTTTTTTTAGCTTTTGACTCGGTAAATAAAAAACAGTAAGATTGCAAATCAGATCTTCCGACTCTGCCCCGAAATTGATGTAGTTGAGCCAGGCCAAATCTTTCGGCACCTTCAATCATCATTACGGTTGCTTGAGGGATATCAATCCCCACCTCAACTACAGAAGTTGAAACTAAAATATCAATTTTTTTATTTCGAAAATCTTTCATTATCTTTTCTTTTTCTTTTGTTTTTATTTTACTATGGAGCATTTCAATGGTTAGATTAGGAAAAATTTCTTTTGAAAGTTTTTTATATTCCTCTTTAACTGCTTTAACATCTGTCCAACTTGATATATTTTTTTTGTCACTTGTCCCTTGCTGCTTGTCTCCCGGTTCTATTCTGGGACAAATAACAAAAACCTGCTCACCAGCCTTAACTCTTTTTCTGATAAAATTATAAGCTTCATTTTTTTCTTTTAATGAAACAACTTTAGTAATAACCTTTTTTCTTCCTTTTGGCATTTCGTCTAAGATTGACAAATCCAAATCACCATAGACTGTCAAAGCTAAACTCCGAGGAATAGGGGTAGCAGTCATTGAAAGAAGATGAGGGATTTTTAGATTTTTACTGTTGATTCTTGGCTGTTGGATAAGTTTTGTACGCTGTTCTACACCAAAGCGGTGTTGTTCATCAATTATACATAAAGCCAAATTGCCAAATTTAACTTTATCCTGAATTAAAGAATGAGTGCCAATTAAAATATCAATTTCTCCTTTTCTAATTTTATCTAAAAGTTTATTTCGGGAAATTTCTAAAATTTCAGGATTTAACCCTGAGCTTGTCGAATAGGCTAATTTTTGAGAAACAATTTTATCTTCTTTCCCAGTCAAAAGAGCAATTCTTACTTTAAATGGTTTCAGTAATTTTGGAACTTGTTGAAAATGTTGTTTGGCTAAGATTTCAGTTGGAACCATAAAAGCCACCTGGTAACCAGAAAGAACAGTATTCAGGCTGGCAATTAAAGCAACTATTGTTTTTCCGGAACCAACATCTCCTTGAAATAATCTTGACATTGGTCTTGGTTTTTCCAAATCTTTTAGAATTTGCCAACTGCATTTTTTTTGGGCATCAGTTAATTTAAAGGGCAAAGAATCAACAAACTCTTTTATTAAATCAAGATTTAAAGGAATAGAAGGAGCTTTTTCTTGATTTAATTTCAATCTTTCTTTTAAAACCGCTAACTCTATTAAAAACAGCTCCTCAAAGGAAAATCTTTCTTTTGCTTTTTCAGCCAATTTTATTGAATTTGGAAAATGAATCTGCCAGATTGCCTCTTGAATTGGTAAAAGATTGTATTTTTTGATTACTTTTTCCGGCAAAGATTCTTCAATTTGATTTTTAAATTTTTCCAAAATTAGTTTTAAAATCCATCTTAACCATTTTGAAGAAAGTCCTTCGGTTTCTGGATAGATAGGAATTATTCTTCCGGTATGGATAAGGTCGGATGTTGAATAATTAGATGCTAGAGATAGCTTTTCATAACTTGGACTTGATAGATAAATTCCCTCTTTGTCTAAGCTTGCTTTTCCAGCTAAACAAACATTATCTCCTTTTTTTAAAACCCTTATCAAATAGGGCTGGTTAAACCAAATAACTTTTATTGCTCCATTTTTATCTTCAACTACAGCCTCAGTTATAATTATCTTCTTTTTCCAGGTTCTTGAATTTTTAATTTCTAAAATTTTTCCTGCAATGCAGTTTGTTTGATTAATTTTTACTTTAGAAATAGGATGAATATTTGAAAAATCCTCATAGCGGTGAGGATAATGAAAGAGAACGTCTTCTATTGTTTTTATCCCTATCTTTTCTAACTTTTTCTGGAAAACTGGTCCAATCCGTGATATTTTTTTAACAGAAGTATCAAGCTTCATAAAGATTGCTAAAATTTGACTTTTACCTTAAAATTATTATAGGTGAGACTTAGGTTAAAATCAACATTTTCTTTTTTTAAATCTTTTGTTATAATTACAAGTGAGGGAGAAAACTGAAAAGTTTTACTTTTCGATTTTTCGACCGAACGCAGTAATTAGAAGGTTCTGCCGAAGGCAGGTTCTTACTTCCGAACAAAGTGAGACAAATTAAATGAGTTTATTCATTTAATTTGCGAACGAGTGAGGAGGCAAGGTTCTGCCGGAGGCAGGTTCTTATACTAAAAGAAAGGAATTTAAAGGTCAATCTAAATAAATTAAATATGTCAAATAATAATCAAGAAGGAAAACTTATTGGTAAAGTTAGTCATTATTTTGACAAGATTGAGGTAGCAGTAATTGATTTGGATAACTCTCTAACAGCTGGAGATACTATTAGAATTGTTGGGGGAGAGGAGACAGACTTTACTCAAGAGGTGGAATCAATGGAGGTTGATCACGAGAAGATTAAAAAAGCAAAAAAAGGAGATTCGGTCGGTCTGAAAGTTAAAGAAAAGGTGAGAGAGGGTTACAAAGTATACAAACTGTAAATCGTAATTTGCGATTGACTATTTACTGTTAGCAATTTTATATGGTTTTTGATATTTCTCAATTAGAGCCTTTTTTACAGCTTTTATTGGCTACTTTTTTAGGTAGCTTAATTGGTTTAGAGAGAGAGTACAAAAGGAAGGAAGCTGGTTTAAAAACTTTTTCTCTGGTTTGTTTAGGAGCTTGTTTTTTTACTGTTGTCGCCATTTATCTTAGTTCTTCCCAATCCCCGTTGTCTGCTTTTGTTCAAGTTGACCCGATTCGAGTAATCCAGGCCGTAGCTATCGGAATTAGTTTTATTGGTTCTGGGGTCATTATTTATCATAAGTTTCAGATTGAAGGATTAACTACTGCCGCTGCTCTCTGGTCAACTGCTGCTGTTGGAATAGGAATAGGAATAGGATTGTATTTTTTGGCAATTTTGGCTAGCTTACTTACTATCTTAGTTTTAGCAGGATTCAGGCTAATAGAAGAGAAACTAATTCATACGGATAAGGAGTATGAGGGATAAAAGTACTCTTTTGGCTACCGGGACCTTAATCGGAACCATAATAGGGGCCGGTATTTTTGGAATTCCCTATATTGTAGCAAAAAGTGGCCTTTTAGTTTCTCTTTTTTATTTTTTAATTATATTTCTTGTTTGTCTTGCTTTGAATTTGTTTTTTGGAGAAATTATTCTGCGGACTAAAGAAAACCATCGTTTAGTGGGTTATGCTGAGAAATATTTAGGTAAAAAAACTAAAGTTTTAGTAGCTCTTTCAATAACTTTTGGAGTAATTGGCGCTCTCTTAATTTATATTATATTAGCCGGCCGATTCTTAAGCATTATTTTTCCCGCTTGTTTGTCATCTTTTCAGTTTAGTTTGATTAGTTGGGTCATCCTCTCTTTTTTTGTTTTTTTAGGAATAAGATCTATTGCTTCTGTTGAGCTTTTAATGAATGTCGGACTTTTTGCTGCTTTTATTCTAATTTTTGTTTTCAGTTTTCCTAAAATTGAAGCTTCTAATTTCATTTTAGCCGATAAAGCTTATCTTTTTTTACCTTTTGGAGTTTTTCTTTTTAGTTTAATTGGCTGGAATGCTGTGCCTGAAATTGAGAAAATTTTAACCAAAAAGAAAAATTTAAAAAAAGTAATTTTTTCAGGGTTAACAATTACAGCCGTTTTTTATTTTATATTTGGTTTGATATTAAGCGGGGTTTCAGGAGAAAATACTACCAAAGAAGTTTTTGAGGGACTTTTACCTTTTTTGGGAAGTAAAATTATAGTCGTTGGTGGGATTTTTGGATTGTTTGCTGTTTCAACCTCTTTTTTAGTTTTGGCAAACTATCTTAAAAACACTTTAATTTTTGATTATCGTTTTCCTTATTTGTCCGCTTTCTTTTTAATTGCTTTCTTGCCCTTAGTTTTGTTTTTAGCCGGGCTAAGAGAATTTATCACTGTTATTGCTTTTGTTGGTACTTTTGTTGGTTTAATTGAGGGAATAGTGATTACCTTGATTTACAAAAGAGCAAAAAAACTCGGCCAAAGAACCCCAGAATATAGTTTAAAAATTCCAAGATTCCTTATTTATTTTATAATCTCGGTTTTGGTTTTGGGAACAATTAGCCAAATCATTTATTATTTCTAATTTATTTCGTAACCACATGAAATTTATAGCTGATTTTCACATTCATTCTAAATACTCAAGAGCCACCTCTCCCCGGATGGATTTGGAGCATTTGGATAATGCTGCAAAAATCAAAGGAATTAAAGTTTTAGGCACTGGTGATTTTACTCATCCAGAATGGTTTCAAAATTTAAAAGAAAAATTAGAACTAGCAGAGCCCGGACTTTTCAAATTCAAAAACACTGACAAGAAAACTCGCTTTATTTTAACTTCAGAGATAAGCTGCATTTATTCAAAAAATAATCGAGTTCGAAAAATTCACATTGTAGTTTTTGTACCTGATTTTGAGACAGTGGAAAAAATCAATACTCAATTGGCTTGGATAGGTAACTTAAAAGCAGACGGCCGACCAATTTTAGGATTAGATGCCAAAGAATTAGCCAAGATTGTTTTAAATATTAACTCTGATTGTTTAATTGTTCCGGCGCATATCTGGACTCCTTGGTTTTCTTTATTTGGTTCAAAATCCGGTTTTGACTCAATTGAGGAATGCTTTGAAGAATATTCAAAGTATATCTACGCCGGTGAAACAGGTTTGTCGTCAGACCCAAAAATGAATTGGCGATTGTCAGTCTTAGATAAAATTACCCTAATAAGTAATTCTGATGCTCACAGCCCGGCTAAAATAGGCCGGGAAGCTAATGTTTTTGATACGGAATTGAGTTATCAAGCAATAATTGAGGCCATAAAACAAAAAGACCCTCAGAAATTTTTATATACAATTGAGTTTTTCCCTGAGGAAGGAAAATATCATTACGATGGTCATAGAAATTGTGAAATCAGTTTATCTCCTGAGGAAACAAAAAAATATAATGGAATTTGTCCTCGTTGCGGCAGACCCCTGACAATTGGAGTTTTGAGTAGGGTTGAGCAATTAGCTGACAGGCCCGAGGGATTTAAACCCCAAAATGTTATTCCTTATAAAAGTTTGATTCCTTTAGAGGAAATAATTGGCGAAGTTTTAGGAATAGGTGTTGGAACAAAAGAAGTGGAGCGGGAGTACAAAAATTTAATTGAGAAATTTAATTCAGAATTTAATGTTTTACTTAATAGTTCCATTTCTGATTTAAAATCAGCAACTTTGCCGGAAATCGCTGAAGCTATTTCAAGGGTTAGAGAAGGAAAAGTGAAGGTAGAGCCCGGCTACGATGGTGTTTTTGGGAAAATAAGAATGTTTTCTGAAGAAGAAAAAAGAAGGGTTTCGGGACAAAAAAGCTTGTTTTGAAAACTCAGAAAGATAAAATAAAAGTATAATTTAGTTTTAGAGATATGATTGAAGAATACCATTTTGGGTCAATAATAATTGATGGAAAAACCTATAACCATGACCTAGAGGTTCGTTGGACAGGAGAAATTTTAGATTGGTGGAGGAAAGAATCTCATTTGATTGATGTTGGAGATATAAAAAGAGCTTTGGAGCAAAATCCAGAAGTAATTGTAATTGGAACCGGCGAATCAGGAATGGCCAGGGTTACGGAAGCTCTCCAAGAAGAAATAGAAAAGAGAGGAATTAAATTAATAATTGATATAACCAGAGAAGCAGTCAGAACTTTCAATATCATCAACGAAGAATCCGAAGACTACAACCCGCCCACCACATCCTCCCACTCGCCTAAAGGCGAGCGGGCCCCTGAGGAAGGAAAGGAAACCAAAGTAATCGGCCTTTTCCACCTAACTTGCTAATATGGAGAATAATTGATAGGATTGTCCTGTCAGCGAGGTGTTTATCCAAGTAAGTTTTTGATTTCTTTGTTAAAAGTGTTGACAAACTCTTTTTAAAGATTAAGATTAAAAAGGATTAGGAGTATGGCGGAAGACAAAAAAATCTATTTAACTAAAAAAGGAGAGAAAAAGATAAAAGAAGAATTGACGAAATTACTGAAAACAAGGAAACTTAAGTCAAAAAAGGACGTTCCCTCTGTTTTGCATTCGGAAGAATTAAACACTGAGTTTCTTACTTTTCGGGAAGATCTTGAATTTTTAGAATTGAAAATTAAGGAATTGGAATATATTTTAAAAAATTATGAAATCATTAAGATTCCTCCCAAAAAAGAAAGAGACAAAGTTCATCTAGGAGCTCAAGTTAAGGTAGAGGTTGACGGTCAAGAAGATGAATTTATGATTATTGGAACACTCGAGGCAAATCCTACAGCCGGCAAAATTTCAAATGAGTCGCCGGTTGGCAAAGCTTTTATAAACCATAAAGTCGGAGATGAAGTAATTATTTCTTCTCCGGTAAAAGTAGTTTACAAGATTAAAGCTATAAAATATTAAATCTAATTAAAAGGGGCTGTTCAAACAGTTCTCTTTTTTTACTTATGGGCAACCTGTTTGTTTTTTTTAGAAATATCCAAGAATTAAAAGAAAAAAAGAGAAGAGGCTGGCTGCTTCATCAAATAAAAGATTCAGAGAACACTTCCAGTCATATTTTTAGAATGACAATTTTGGCTTGGCTGCTGGGTAGAAAGAAAGGACTGAATATCGAAAAAGTTATCAAGATGGCTTTAATCCATGATGTAGGCGAAGCCCTTACTTTTGATGAAACTCCTTATGACCCCCTTTTACCAAAGGGGATTGATTCAGCCCAAAGCAAGTCTCAAGTAAATGATATTCTTCAAAAATGGCCTAAATTTACCTTAGAGCAAAAAAAAGAAAAAGTTTCAAAAAAAGAACAAAGAGAATACCAGGCCTTAAAAAAAATCCTTTCAGACCTACCTTTATCTTTAAGAGAAGAAATGGAGAACCTTTGGCTTGATTTTGAGAAAGGACTTTCTAAGGAAGCAAGGTTTGTCAAACAAATTGATAAAGCCGAGAATTTTTTACAAGGTCTTGAATATTGGGAGAAATACGGCAGAATCCAGATTCATCTTTGGATAAGATGGATAAAGGAGATTTTTGATGACCCTTTACTAATAAGTTTTGAAGAAGCCATAGAGAGAAGATTTATTAAAAAGTCTAAAGGCAGAAAAAAAGACATAGATAAACTATTAGATTTTTTAATTGAGATTGGTGAGTTAAAAAACAAAGAAAGACCAAAATGGATTTTTAGAAAAGTTCCTAACCCGGAAAGAATAGCTGACCATAGTTTTGCTACTGCTATTATGGCTTGGGTTTTTTCAAAAGATAAAAATCTAAACCAAAGGAGACTTCTAAAAATGGCTTTAATTCATGAATTAAGTAAAGTTTATGCTGAAAGCACAAGGATTGAATACACACTTTCCCCAAATCTTAGAGAGGAAATCAGAAAAATGATTAATGAACCTTCAAAATTTTCTCCCCTTAAAAGGGGAGAAATTTTAAAAGAACTTCAAAAAAAATACAAGAAGTGGCCTGAACTTTCTAAGAAAAAGAAAGAGAAGATTTTTGAAGAAAGATACAAAAAAGAAAAAAAATCAATTGAAAAATTAACTTTCTTTTTACCAAAGGAACTTAGAGAAGAAATAAGGGATTTATGGAATCAATATCGGAGAGGTTTAACTAGAGAAGGAAGATTTCTTCAGCAGATAGACATAACAGAGAATTTTTTTCAAGCTCTTAAATATTATCAAGCAGATAAAAATTTTCCAATTGAACCTTGGTGGAATGAAATAGGAGAAAAAATAGAAGAGCCTTTCCTTTTAAATTTTATAGAATCTCTAAATAAAAAAGTCCCATTTGGAACAAGATAAAAGAAGTAAGAATACCCTAAATTAGAAAAGAAATTAGGGTTTTTTTGTGCTACAATTATCTAAGCGAAGCGAAAGCATAATTACAAGTGAATATGAAGATTAATTTAGTTCCCAATAAAGTTATAAAATATCTTGTTCTAAGTGATTTAGCTTTCTGGAGTGGTTGGGGATTGATTGCTCCTATTTTCGCCATTTTTATTGTTGAAAGAATTGAAGGAGGAAGTATTGTTGTTGTTGGAATAGCTTCAGCAGTTTACTGGTTCTCCAGGTCTTTATTTAGAATTCCTATTGGAATGTTCTTGGACACTCTGCCTTCAGAAAAAGATGATTATTTTATCTTGGTAGCCGGTCTTTTAATAGCTGCTTTGGTTCCTTTTGGTTTTATTTTCGCCAAAATTCCTTTACATATTTATATCTTGCAATTTTTCTATGCTTTAGGTATAGCAATGTCTTTTTCTGGTTGGACTGCTATTTTTACTCGCCACATTGATAAAGGTAAAGAATCGACTGAATGGGGTTTAGATTCAACCTCAATTGGCTTAGGTGCCGGAGTTGGAGGAGCTGTTGGTGGTTGGGCAGTTAGCCAATTTGGTTTTACTTCTGTTTTTATAGCAGTTGGAATTTTAGGTCTAATCGGCGTGATTTTGCTTTTTGCCTTGAGAAAAGAAATAAAAGGGGTTTTTGAGCAAAAGACTTTAGATAACGGATTCTCTTCCTATTTCAGAAATATTTTCTATAAAGAAGGAAAATGATTTCATGAAGAATCAGGAAATTGCTAAAATTTTTTACGAAATCGCTTATTTTCTAGAAATGGAGGAAGTGGCTTTTAAACCCTTTGCTTACCAAAAGGCAGCTTTAACCTTAGAAACTTTTGAAGAAGATATTGAGGAAATTTACAAAAAAGGAGGAGAAACTGCTGTTGAGAAGATTCCAGGTGTTGGTAAAAGTATTGCTGCCAAAATTATTGAATATTTAAAAACAGGAAAGATAAAATACTACCAAGATTATAAGAAAAAGTATCCAGTAGAGATGGGGGAGTTAATAGCGGTTGAGGGACTGGGTTCAAAAATGGTCAGGGATTTGTATAAATATTTAAAGATCCGCAATTTAAAAGATTTAGAAAAAGCTGCCCGAGCTGGCAAAATCAGAAATTTGCCGAATTTTGGTCAAACGACCGAAAAAAATATTTTGGAAGGTATTAAATTTTTAAAGCGGAGTAAAGGAAGATTTCTTTTAGGTGAGATTTTGCCTCAAACCAGAGAGATTCAAGAGAACTTAAAGAGTTTAAAAGAAGTAGAAGAAATTAGTGTTTGCGGCTCAGTCAGAAGAATGAAAGAAACAATCGGTGATATTGATTTTTTAGTGGTGACAAAAGAAAATGAAAGGGTAATGGACTTTTTTTGTTCTTTGCCGGACGTAGAAAGAATCTGGGCTAAGGGTCCAACAAAATCTTCAATAAGACTGAAACAGGGATTTGATGTTGACCTGCGAGTGGTTCCAGCAAAATCCTACGGTTCAGCTCTACAATATTTTACCGGCTCTAAAGAACATAATATCCAATTGAGAAAAATTGCTATTAATAAAGGATACAAACTTAATGAATATGGACTTTTTAAAGGTTCCAGAAGAATAGCTGGCAAGAGCGAAGAAGAAATTTATAAAAAATTAGGAATGAAATGCCCAGCCCCAGAAATTAGAGAGAACAGGGGAGAAATTGAAGCAGCCCTTCGTCAGGCTCAGGGCAAATCCAAGGGATTACCGAAATTAGTTAAGCTAAAAGATATTAAAGGCGACCTTCATTGTCACTCAAATTGGAACGGCGGAGTCAATTCCATTGAAGAGATGGTTCAGAGTGCCCTGAGTCGGGGTTATCAATATCTTGGCATTTCCGACCACACTAAATTTTTAAAGATAGAACACGGTTTAGATGAAAGACAGTTAGCTCAACAGCGTAAAGAAATAGATAAACTTAATAAAAAGTTTCAAGATTCAAAGCTCCCGCCTGCCGGACGGGCAGGCAAGTTTCAGATTCTCCAGGGAGCTGAAACAAATATTCTTAAAGATGGCTCAATAGATATAAAAGACGAGGCTTTGAAAAAACTGGATTATGCTATAGCCGGAGTTCATTCAAATTTTAAAATGACTAAAGCTCAGATGACAGAAAGGATTATTAAAGCAATGAAAAATCCTTATATCAAAGTTATTGCTCATCCAACCGGCAGGATTTTGAAAAGAAGAGATGAATATCAAATTGATATTGATAAAATTTTGAGAATGGCCAAAGAAACAAAAACAATTTTGGAAATAAATTCTTTTCCCCAAAGATTAGATTTAAATGATATTAATATCAAAAGAGCAATTGAGATGGGAGTAAAATTAGTAATAAACACAGATTCTCATCACAAAGACCAATTGAGATTTATGGAATACGGGATTTTCCAGGCCCGCCGAGGCTGGGCAGAAAAAAAAGACATCATTAACACCTACTCCCTAGAAAAACTAATTAAATTTTTTTGAATATTGATTTAAAGAATTAGTTTGTTAAAGTAAAATTATGAAAAAAGATATTATCTGGGTTATTTTGGGAATAGCGGCTATTGTAATTATTTGGTTGCTCTCTAATTTACTCTACCGTTAACAATTTTTAAGACATGCCTTTTGAAAAATCAGCCGGAGCAATAGTATTTTGGAGAAAAAAAGGTGAAATTTATTACCTTCTTTTACATTATGAGATGGGGCATTGGGAATTTGCCAAAGGAAATATTGAAAAAGGAGAAACTTTAGAAGATACGGTTAAAAGAGAAGTTAAAGAGGAAAGTGGAATAGAAAATATTAAGTTTGTTGATGGGTTTAAAGAACATATAAAATATTTTTACAAACTCAAAGGGAAAAATATTTTTAAAATTGTCACTTTCTTTTTAACTGAAGCAAAAAGCCCAAAAGTGAAACTTTCTTGGGAACACAAAGGTTTTAAATGGCTTCCTTATCAAAAAGCAATTGAACAGCTAACTTTTAAAAACTCAAAAGAAATTCTAAAAAAAGCAAATGAGTTTCTCATAAAACATGAAAATATTAAAAAAACAAGATAAAACATGGCAAAATTACATCAAGATTTAATAAACAAAGAGTTTCAATACAAAGATATTACTCTTTTACCTAATCGTCTTCCTGATTTTGAACGAGATGAGGTAGATTTAACAACTCATTTTTCTAAGAATATAGAACTTAAAGTTCCCTTAGTTTCCTCTCCAATGGATACGGTTACTGGAGCTGAAATGGCAATCTTAATGGCTTTAGAGGGAGGAATTGGAGTAATTCACTACAATTTTCAGACCATAGATGAACAAATTGAAAAAGTTGAAAAAGTCAAGAGATTTAAAGCAGGGTTTATTCATAATCCTCTGGTTTTGTCTCCTCAAAATACAATCAAGGATATTTATGAGATTAACGATAAATATGGATTTTTTAGTCTGCCAATTACAGAAGATGGAACCTTGAACTCAAAATTAAAAGGGATTGTCACTCACCGCGATATCAGGTATCGGGAAGATATGGAAACTAAATTAGAGAAAGTAATGACCCCGAGAGAAAAATTACGAATTGCCTTTAAAAAAGACACAGTAGATAAAAATGATTTAGATTTTGTTCATAAAATTATAAAAGAATATAATCTTGACACTTTGCCGATTATTGATAAAGATGATAAGATTGTTGCTTTGGTTACTGACAGTGATTTAAGAAAGGATAAAAAATATCCCTTAGCAACAAAAAATAAAAATAAACAATTGAGAATATTTACTGCCGTTGAATCAAGATTAAAATTAGCCAAAGAGAGAATTGGCAAGGGTTATGAAGCTGGAATTGATGGAATTATTATAGATGCCGGCATTGTCTTTAAGGAACAAATTGAAATTGCCAAATATTGTAAAGAAAATTTCCCCAGATTAGAAGTAATTTTAGGTAATGTTGGTTCAGGAAAGATGGTAGAGGAAATAATAAAAGGAGCTTCAAATTATTGTGATGGTTTAAGAGTGGGAATTGGCCCGGGGACAGCCTGTATTACTCAACAAGAACTTGGTACTGGAAGAAGTCAGGCTTCAGCAGTTTGGGAATGTGTTCAGACAGCAAAGAATCTGGAGGCAAAATATGGTTTTATGCCAATTATTGCTGACGGAGGCATAAAAATCCCTGATTTAGGAAGTGGAGACATTCAAAAGCCCGGGGATATAACCAAGGCCTTAGCTTTGGGGGCTCAAACAGTAATGATGGGGGGATTATTAGCTGGATTAGACCAGTCACCAGGTGAAAAGGAATTTGATTATAAAGAAGATAGAATGATAAAGAAATACCGGGGCATGGGTTCCCCAGAAGCTATGGAAAGAAGATCAGGAGTAAGATATGGAATGGATAAAGTAAAAATAAAAGTTCCTGAAGGAAAACTAATAAAAGTACCTTATCGTGGTTCTGGTTATGACTTTATTCCAAAACTGATAGCAGGAATAAAGCAAAGCTTGCAAAAACAAGGATTTAAAAACATTAAGGAACTCCAGAAATTTGCTGATATCCGTTTTTTACCCTCAGAATAAAAATTTTAATAGAAAAACAGCTCTTTAAAAAACAACCGCGCCCGACATCGCCTTTGGCTCAGTCAAAGGCGGGTGGGCAAATCAAAAATAGGAGAAGATTAGAATGGCTGGACTTTTTGCTTTAAGTATTGATCCGAAAGCATATAAGAATAACTTCTCAGAAGACTTTCTCTGGGGAACATTTTATCAACAGCATTTAGGAGAGGAGTCCTCAGGTTTAGCGATTTCCCAAAATGGAATAATCTATAGTGAAGCCCTTCCGGGACACTTCAAACCCAACTTTCAGGACAAATTAGACCGTCTTGAAAGGAATTGCGAAGCAATAGCCATAGGTTACTGTGGCCCAAGTCAAGAACCCTTTGAGCAACAGACGAATTTAGGTCCAATTACTGCCTGTTTTTCCGGTAATATCCTCAATCGTTCTTCTTTAATAAAGGAGTTTATGACTTTTGGTCATACCTTTGTCAGAGGAGATGATATAGAGGTTATTATTAAGCTTGTGGCTCAAGGTAAGGATATAATTGAGGGACTTACCAGATTGAGTGAAGAGATTCAAGGTTCCTATGCCTTGTTGTTGCTTAACGAAGAAGGACTTTACGCCACAAGTTTTCCAGGACATTGGCCTTTGGTAGTTGGAGAAAAGCAAGGAGCGATAGCTCTGGCTACTGATCCCTCAGGATTCAGCAACCGAGGATTTAAGATTCAACGGGACCTGGAACCGGGAGAAATCGTTTTAATTAAAAATGGAAAGATTGAAACGAAAAATATAATCTCCTGCGCTAGCACTCAGGGTCGGGTTTGTAGCTTTAAGTTTGTCTATACTGATTTCCCAGTAGGAGTATTTAGAGGAATTCCATATTCTCTCGTCAGAAAGAAGTTGGGAGCTACTTTAGCTCGCCGAGATATTGAAAAGAACTTTTTCCCCGACATTGTTGCTTCGGTTCCTGATTCCGGTCGCTCTCACGCTATTGGCTATCATCAGGAATTCTGCCGGCAAATGAATGAAGGAAGGATAAAGAAGGTTCCTCTTTTTGATGAGCTTTTGCTTAAATACCCTTACTCTGGTAGAAGCTTTACCCTCCAGACTCAAGAAGCAAGAGATGAAAAAACTCACATTAAACTTCTGAGAAATAGCGAGAGCTATCAGGGGATGGTAGTGGTTATTGTTGATGATTCCATTGTCAGGGGAACCCAGACCCAGACAAACTTGGTACCCAAACTCCGGGCTTTAGGACTGGCTGAAATTCACTTTAGAATTTCTAATCCAGAATTACTTTCCTATTGTCCCTGGGGCAAGACAACCAAGGAAGGAGAGCTCTTCGCTAACCAGTTTTCCTCAAAAAAAGAGAGGATTAAATTCTTGGGCATTAAAAGCCTGGAATATAATACAATCGAGGATTTGGTTGAAGCGATTGGGCTTTCTCCAGAAGTTCTTTGTCTGGATTGCAGTTTATCACAATCTTAACACCCAAAGAGCCGTCACAATAGACGGCTCTTTTCTTCGAAATGTATTTTAGCAAGCTATTTTTTTACTTTCTCAACAATTTTTTTGAAAATCTCTGGTTCTTTTTTTGCCAGGGTAGATAAAATTTTTCTATCCAGAATAATATTTTTTTCTTTTAATAAATGAATAAATTTACTATATGATAAACCTAAATTTCGGCAAGCGGCATTTATTTGAATTTGCCAAAGCTTTCGAAATTCTCTTTTTTTAACTTTTCTGTCTCGATAGGCATAAGTCCGGGCTTTCATTAAGGCCTCTTTTGCCAATCTATATTTCGATTTCCTTCCCCAGCGAAAACCCTTTGTTTCTTTCAATAAACGTTTTCTTTTTTTGTGAGCAATTTTTCCTCGTTTTACTCGAACCATAATCTCTATTAGTGATTTAACAATTTTTTTATTTTTTTTGCTAAGGGTTTAGAAAGGGGAACCAATTTTCTGAGTTCTCTTATTTTCTTTCCTGATTTTTTGGCCCGAAAATGGTCCTGTCCACTAGGACGTCTTAAAACCTTGCCGCTTTTTGTAATCTTGAATCTTTTTTTGAGAGATTTCCTGGTTTTCATATTTATGCTTTTGAAATAATTATTATTAATCCTGAGGGTTGTTTTTTTAATTCTCGTTCAATATTAAAGGGAGTTGATTCTTTTAAAATTTCCAAAAACTTATTTATTTTTTCTTTGGCAAAATCAGTTAATGCTTTTTCTCTTCCTCTCAATCTCATGTCAATTTTAACCTTATAACCCTTGTTTAAAAATTTCTCAGCCGTTTTGAGCCGGGTTTCTAAATCGTGTTCGGAGATATTAAAACTTAATCTTAAATTCTTTAAGCCTCCAGCTTTTTTTACTTTTTGTTTTTTCTTTTCTTCCTGATAAAGATATTTTTTATAATCTCCTATTTTGCAAACTGGAGGCTCTGTTTTTTCGACAATCTGCATTAAATCCAGCTTTTTCTGATAAGCTTGTTTAAGAGCTTCTCTTAACTCAAAAATTCCAATGTATTTTCCATCTTCTCCTATTAATCTTACTTTTCTTGCTCTTATTTGATTGTTGATAAGTATTTTTTTTGCCAAATTTTTATACCGTCCCTATCTCGGAAAAGAATAATGAACGAATGGTGGAGGTGGCGAGTTGCGAGCTCGCGTCCAGAAATTTTTCTGGAACAATTCTACAAGTTTAGCTTACTTTGAATCTCAGGTCATAAATTAAAAGCAAGCCAAAAATTTAAGACCATAACCTCTAAATTTTCAGCAGTTTTCTGAGGTAAAAAAACTACCTATCTCGAAAATATAACACCTCTTTCTACTTACCGAGAATCAGTAGGAGAGATGGCATTACGCTATTGCGTAAGCAGGTTTGTTGAATAAGTTTGCACTTATTTTGTTTTTTGAAATTTTAACGAGATTTCAGAACTCGACTTGCTTATTCCAGTTCCAATTTCTGTCAAATCCTATCACCCCCATTCTATGACAACACTTCTTTTATAATTTGCCACAAGACAATAATAAATACTATTAAAACGAGAATTATTGCTATGATTATATTTGACATGTTAAGATTTTTCCTTCAATTTTCTTCTTATCTCTTTTTCAACTTCTCTCTTTTTAATCTTTTCTCTTTTATCAAATTTCTTTTTTCCTTTAGCTATTCCGAATTCCAGCTTTATTTTTCCTTTTAAAGTATACATCTTTAAGGGTACCATCGTCAAGCCTTTTTGCTTTGATTTACCAATTAATTGCTTAATTTCTATTTTTTTCAAAAGGAGTTTTCGGCTTCTTTGAGGATTGTAATCTTTTGCTACATTTTTAGGTTGATAAGGAGGAACATTTGCTCCAATCAAAAAAACCTCTTCTCCCTTTAAGACAACAAAAGAACCCCGAAGATTTATTCTTCCAGCTTTAATTGATTTTACTTCCTGTCCTGTTAGGACAATTCCAGCTTTGAATTTATCCAGAATTTGATAATGAAAGAAAGCTTTTTTATTTTCAATTATCGTTTTCATATTTTGGCTCTGATACTTTAATTTTAGCAGAAATTGAGCTAAACTGAAACTAATGATTAGAGACGAGATTAAAAAATTAGTCAAAAAAGCAGTTGAAGAAAATTTTAATATTAAGTTAAAAGAAATTGAAATAGAAAAACCAAAACAAGAAAAATTTGGCGATTATGCCACAAATATTGCTTTAATAATTGCCCAAAAAATAGGAAAAAATTCAAAAGAAATAGCAGAAACAATTACTCAATCTTTTGATAACTTAGTCACTCAATCACTTTTCGATAGAATTGAGACAGCTGACCACGGTTTTATCAATTTTTTTCTTTCTAAAAAATATCTACAAAACGAGATAAAAGAAATTTTGAAAAAGAAGGAGAAATTCGGCAAATTAAAAATCGGCAAAGGAAAAAAAATACAGGTTGAATTTATTTCTGCTAATCCAACAGGCCCATTGACTGTGGGTAATGCCCGAGGTGGTCCTTTAGGTGATGTTTTAGCTAATGTTTTAGAAAAAGCCGGTTTCAAAACAGAAAAAGCTTATTATATTAATGATTATGGGATGCAGATTTTAGCTCTGGGACATTCTGTTTTAAAAAGCAAAGAGGCAAAATATCAAGGAGATTATATTGATTATTTAAATAAAAAAATTAGAGAAAAAGATTCTTACAAAGCTGGCCAAGAAGCAGCTAAAATAATTATTGAGGAAATGATAAAAAAAACTACTGATAGAATGGGCATAAGATATGATGAATGGATTTCAGAAAACTCTTTTTATCAAAAAGGAGAAGTTGATAAAGTTTTGAAATTTTTAAAGAAAAAAGATTTGCTTTATGAAAAAGAAGGGGCAGTTTGGTTTAGGTCAATAAAGTTTGGAGATAAGAGAGATAGGGTACTGGTTAAATCTGACAGCTGGAAGACCTATCTGGCCGGCGACTTTGCTTTGCATAAATATAAGTTTGAAAAGAAAAAATTTGATAAAGTTATAAACATTTGGGGGGCTGACCATTACGGAGATATTCCCGGACTTCAGGCAGGCGTTGAGGCGATAGGTCATAAAGGCAAGCTGGATATTATTCTTTGCCAGTTTATCACTCTTTTGGAAAAAGGAGACAAGAAGAAAATGTCAAAAAGAAAAGGCCTTTATGTGACCATGGACGAATTATTGGACAAAGTTGGTCCTGACGTTACCAGATTCTTTTTTCTTCAGAAATCAGCCAGCACTCATTTAAATTTTGACTTGGATTTAGCTAAAGAACAGTCAGAGAAAAACCCGGTTTATTATGTTCAGTATGCCTACGCTCGGATTTGTAGTATCCTAAGAGAGCTCAAAACGCAAAGCTCAAAGCGCAAAACTATAGCTCAAAATTTAAAGCTATTAAATCATCCGAAAGAATTAAATCTTATTAAACAGCTTATTAGATTCCCAGAAATTATTGAAGATACAGCCTATGATTATCAGGTTCAAAGATTGCCACAATATGCTCAGGAATTAGCAGCTTTATTTCATCAGTTTTATGGAGATTGTAGAGTTATCTCAACTGACAAAGAATTAACTCAAGTTCGTTTAGCTCTAATTTCAGCTGTAAAAATTGTTTTTAAAAATATTTTGGATTTAATGGGTATTTCTGCTCCCAAAAAGATGTAGTATGAATAACACTTATTTTATTTTAAGACATGGGGAAACGACTCATCAAACAAAAAAAGAAAGGATTGTTTATCCTTGGCCAGAATCATCTCCAATATTATTAAATGAGAAGGGAAAAAAACAGATAAAGGATGCAGCTGAAAAACTAAAGGCGGAGAAAATTGACTTAATTTTTTCCTCAGATTTTCCCAGAACTCGCCAGACAGCCGAGATTGTAGCTGAAAAACTTAGAAAGAATGTAATTTTTGATAGACGGCTGCGGGAATTTAATGTTGGTGTTTTCCGGGGCAAAGAAGCAAAACAATATTACAATTATTTCTCTTCTCCAAAACAAAGATTCTGGAAAACTCCCCCAAAAGGCGAGAATTTTAGAAATTGTCAGAAGAGAATGTTTGATTTTTTAAAAGAAGTTGATAAAAAACACAAAAACAAAAAGATTTTAATTGTTAGTCACGGCGACCCCTTATGGTTATTGGAAGGGAAAGTTAAGCAATGGAAAGAAGATGAGTTATTAAAACAAAAATTCCAAAACAAAAGTATCAAAATGGGTGAAATAAGAAAGTTAGTGTAAAATTATGGATTTTCCCAAAATTGAAAAAAAGATATTGAACTTTTGGAAAGAAAACAAGTTTTTTGAAAAGCTCCAGAAAAAAAACCGTGGTAAAAAACACTGGTCATTTTTAGATGGTCCGATAACAGCCAATAATCCAATGGGTGTTCATCATGCCTGGGGAAGGACATACAAAGATTTATTCCAGAGATATAAAGCAATGCAAGGTTTTGCTCAACGTTTCCAAAATGGTTTTGACTGTCAGGGTTTGTGGGTTGAAGTTGAAGTTGAAAAGGAACTGGGATTTGAAAATAAAAAAGACATTGAAAAATACGGCATAGAGAATTTTGTTCAGAAATGTAAAGAAAGGGTTTCAAAATATTCAAAAATTCAAACCGAGCAGTCAATCCGACTGGGCCAGTGGATGGATTGGGAAAATTCTTATTACACAATGTCTGACGAGAACAATTATGCTATCTGGCACTTTTTAAAAAAATGTCATCAAAAAGGACTTTTATACAAAGGCAGGGATGTAGTGCCCTGGTGTTCCAGGTGCGGGACGGCTATTTCCCAGCATGAAATTTTAGCTGAAGAGTATAAAGAAATAACTCATAAAGCTATTTTTGTAAAACTGCCCATTATTGGTGAGAAAAATACTTATTTTCTTGTTTGGACAACAACTCCCTGGACTTTACCAGCCAATGTTGCTTTAGCTGTTCAGCCGGAACTCAATTATGCCAAAATTAAAGATAAAAATGGGAATATATTTATTTTATTAAAAGATAAATCAAATCTCATTTCTGATGGAGAAATTAGAGAAACTTTTTTGGGTAAAAAATTAGAGGGTCTTAAATATCAGGGATTGTTTGATGAACTACCGGTTGTCAAAGAGAGTTTAGGAGATTACAAACACTCGGTCATTTTGTGGAAAGAAGTGACTGAAGAGGAAGGAACGGGAATTGTCCATATTGCTCCGGGTTGCGGAGAAGAAGATTTTCAGTTAAGCAAAGAATTTGATTTGCCGGTTATTAACCCTACTGATAATGAGAGTAGATATAAAGAGGGATTTGGAAAATTGAGTTCTAAATTTGTTCTTGTTGATGAAACAAGAGATATGATATTTGAAGACCTTTCAAAGAAAAATTTAGTTTTTAAAATTGAAGATTATACTCACCGTTATCCAACTTGCTGGCGATGTAAAACAGAGCTAATTTTTCGTTTGGTTGACGAATGGTATATTGCCATGGATTCTTTGAGGAAGCCCTTAATGAAAAGTACTCACAATGTTAAATGGATTCCTCTTTTTGGACTTGAAAGAGAATTGGATTGGCTGAAAAATATGAAAGATTGGTTAATTTCTAAAAAGAGATACTGGGGTTTGTCTCTGCCGATTTTTGAGTGTCAAAAGTGCGGCAATTTTGAAGTTATTGGTTCAAAAGAAGAACTAAAAGAAAAAACTGTTGAAGGTTGGGAAAAATTTGAAGGTCATTCTCCACACCGGCCCTGGGTAGATAAGATAAAAATTAAATGTTCAAAATGCGGCCAAATGATTTCCCGTATTCCAGATGTTGGTAATCCCTGGCTGGATGCTGGGATTGTTCCTTTTTCAACAATAAAATATTTTTCTGATAAGAATTTTTGGGGAAAGTGGTTTCCAGCTGATTTTATTTGTGAATCATTTCCTGGTCAGTTTAAAAACTGGTTTTATTCCCTTTTGGTAATGAGCCAGGTTTTGGAAAATACAAATCCATTTAGAACAATTTTTGGCTATGCCAGCGTGGTTGATGAAAAAGGAGAAGAGATGCATAAATCTAAAGGCAATGTTATTTGGTTTGATGAAGCGGTTGAAAAAATAGGAGCTGATGTAATGAGATGGATGTATGTCAGGCAAAATCCTTTTTCTAATTTAAGGTTTGGTTATAACGTGGCAGCTGAGATAAAAAGAAAGCTTTTGACATTGTCGAACAGCTACAGCTTTTTTGAGACCTATGGAGAGAAGTCAAAAGTCCGGCTTTCATCAAGGATTGAGCGGGCAAGCAAAAATCTTTTAGATAAATGGGTTGTTTCCCGATTAAACAGTTTAATTGAAAAAGCTACTAAATCTTTAGATGTTTATAATTCTTCTCGGGCCGCTTTAGCAATAGAGAATTTTTTCATTAATGACTTATCTCTCTGGTATATCAGAAGAACAAGGAAAAGATTTCAAACCCCGAAAAGTAAAAAGGAAAAAAGAGAAGCAGAGAGAACTTTATATTATATACTTCTGACTTTAATAAAATTGATTGCTCCGACGATGCCCTTTTTTGCTGAAGAAGTTTACCAAAAATTAAGAAATGAAAAAATGCCAGAATCAGTGCATTTGTGCGATTGGCCAGATGGAGATAAAAAACTAATTGAGGAAAAATTAGAAAAAGAAATGGAAGAGGTTCGGGGAATTGTAACCAAGGTTTTAGCCAAAAGAACCGAATTGGGTATAAAAGTAAGACAACCGCTTAAAAAATTAAAAATCAAAAATCAAAAATTAAAAATGAGTAAAGGATTATTAAATTTAATTAAAGAAGAAGTTAATGTTAAAGATATAATTTTTGACAACAAGATTAAAGAGGAGATAGAACTGGATATAGAAATTAGCCCGAAGTTAAAAGAGGAAGGAGAGGTTAGGGAAATTATTCGTCAGATTCAGGATTTGCGTAAAAAAGTAGGTTTAACCCCAAAAGACAGAATTATCGTTTACTATTTAAGCAGTCCAAAACTAGCTAAAATTTTAATTAAAAACAAAAATCTAATTCTTAAGACTACCAAATCAGAAAAACTTAAAGAGAGTTTAAATAAGGAAGGAGATTTTGAAGCTCAGAAAGAAATTGAAATTAATAAAGAAAAACTCTTTCTGGCAATTAAAAAGGTCAAATAATATATGTCAAAAAATCCAAAAGAAACATCAAAAGAACCAGCCAAAGAAGATTTTTTTGGCAAAAAGGGCTATCTTTCTAGAATACAACTAAGAGAAAGGTTAAGAAAAGCTTCCCCCAAAATTCCCGGTTCAACAAAATGGTATACTCAACAGCAAAGAATAAATCTGGAAAAAGAAGTTTTTGCTAAAGGATATGGCGATTATATTACTCGCCAAGAATATCAACGTCGACTTCGAGAACTAAGCAGAGAAAAATTTAAAGTAAAAACAAGCCAAGAAAAGATAGATATTAATAGAAAAATAAGATACTTGAAAAAATTAGGAGGTTTTTAGGTTTAACAATGGCATTTACTCATTATAGAACTGGAGGGATTTTTTTAAAGAAAGATGATCGGGGAGAGGCCGATCAGCTTTTTACAATTTTTACCAAAGAGTTTGGAAAACTCAAAGTTTTAGGAAGAGCTATTCGAAAAATTAAATCAAAATTGAGGGTTGGAGCCGATATTTTTTATTTGTCAGAAATTGAATTTATTCAAGGAAAAACCTACAAAACTTTAACTGATGCTATTTTAATAGATAAATTTAAAAATTTGAGAAAAGATGCTGAAAAAATAGATTTTAGTTACAAAATAACTGATGTTTTAGATTCTTTAACCGGCGAAGAGGAAAAAGACCCCAAAATCTGGCAATTATTAATCCAAACATTTAAATCACTTAATAACCCGATGACTCAATCACTCAATGACTCAATCACTTATTACTTTCTCTGGAATTTCTTTTCTCTTTTAGGATTCAAACCCGAACTTTACTCTTGTCCAATTTGCGAAAAAAAACTTCTGCCTGAAACTTTTTTATTTGTGCCAAAGGAAGGAGGGGTGGTTTGTTGGAAATGCTTTGAGAAGCTTAAAGAAGAACCTGCCTTTTTATCCGCCGAAGCTCCATCAGAAGCGAAGGCGGGCGCTGAAGCTACGACAGGCAGGGAAAAGAAATTGGCAAAGGAAATAAGCGTGGATACGGTTAAAATTTTAAGGCTTTTTCTTTCAGAAAATGGGAATATATTGTCAAGGATTAAGATAAGAGAAGAGAATAAGAAAAATTTAGAAGAGATATCAGAAAATTACCTCAATTTTTTAAAAGAGGAGTTTTCAAGAATGGAAAAATAAGTTAAGATAATAATATCATGCGTAAAGTTTTAATTATTTTTCTTTTAGTCATTTTTATTGGAGTAGGAATAGTTGGATTTTGGTATTGGCAAAAAAATATTTATTCCAAAGACACTTTGAAACTTGAAATTTTAGGACCTGAATTAGTTCAAGCCGGCCAGGAAATTGAGTATTTAGTAAAAATGAAAAATAATGGCAAAGTTAGATTGGAAAATCCTGAGTTAATCTTTCAGGCTCCGGAGCAATCTATTTTAAAAGATTATTCTAATTTAAGAGTTACTCAAAAAATAGAAGACATTTATCCCGGTGAACAAAGAACATATTCTTTTAAAGCTCAGCTTTTCGGAGAAAAAGACATTACTTTGGAAGCCAAAGCTTGGTTAAGTTATCAACCAAAGAATTTAAAAGCTCGCTTTGAATCAAAAACAACCTTGACGATAAGAATTGAATTTATTCCCTTAACTTTTGAGTTTGATTTACCTCTAAAGGTTGAAAAAGGGGAGGATATAAAATTTTCTTTAAATTATTTTTCAAACATTGATTATCTTTTAGAGAATTTAAGAGTAAAAATTGAATATCCATCAGATTTTACTTTTGAAAGTTCTCTTCCCGAAGCTTTAGATGAAAATGAGTGGTCCTTGCCTCCTTTAGTTCAGGCTTCAGGAGGAAGAATAGAGATAAATGGACTAATTGAAGGAAAAGAGGGTCAGAAAAAGGTTTTCCGAGCCCAGCTGGGCATGCTTAAAGACGGAGATTTTTGGCTCTTAAAAGAAACTGCTCAATCAATAGAAATAATTGAGTCTTCTTTGTACATTTCTAATTTAATTAATAATTCCCCAAATTATACAGCAAATCCCGGTGATTTTCTTCATTATGAGATTTACTTTAAAAATATTGGCAAAAGACCAGTTCAGAAGAAATATATTTTTGCTCGACTTGAGGGAGAATTTTTTGACTTAACAACTCTAAAATCAAACAAGGGAGAATTTGGCCAAGGGGATAACACTATTCTCTGGGACTGGAAAAATGTTCCCGACCTCAGATTTTTAGATGTTGGTCAAGAAGGAAAGGTTGAATTTTGGATAAGAGTCAAGGAAAGTGTTGATTATCAAGTTAAAAACGCAAAATTAAGAGCAGAAATAGCTTTAGGGGAAATTGAGAAAGTTTTTGAGACGAAAATAAATTCCCAATTAACTCTTTTCCAAAAAGCCTACTTTACTCAAGAATTTTTTGAAAATCTAGGTTCTTTGCCGCCCAAGATAGGTCAAGCCATTGATTATGTTATTGTCTGGCAAGTGGAAAATACTTGTAATGAGTTAAAAAATGTTAAAGTAAAAAGTGCTTTATCAGAAAATGTTCAGCCGACTGGCAAAATTTTTCCCGAAGATGCTAAATTCACTTATGATTCAGAATCAAAAACTGTAATGTGGAATATCGGAGAAGTCAACGCTTGGCAGAGTTTTGAAAATATTCCTCTGATTTTAGCCTTCCAGGTCAGATTGACTCCTGATTTTTCTCAAAAAGGAAAAACTCCTCTTTTGATTAAGGAAAGTAATATTTTGGCTGAAGACAATTGGACTTCAGAAATTTTAGAAGAAAAAGCTTCAGCAGTGAATACCACTTTACCCGATGATGAAACCGTCAGTCCAGAACAAGGAATAGTGGAAGAACAAGGAATAGTGGAAGAACAAGGAATAGTGGAGTGATTGTTTAATTATTTATGGATTTAACTCAAAAAATTATATCTTTATCTAAAAGAAGGGGATTTATTTTTCCTTCTTCTGAAATTTATGGAGGAATAGGTGGAGTTTATGACTTCGGTCCTCTTGGAAATGAGTTAAAAAGAAACATTAAGAAAGTTTGGTGGCAAAGTATGATGAAAGAGGAAAATATGGTCGGTTTAGATTCTGGGATTTTATTGAATCCTCGAGTTTGGCAGGCCTCTGGTCATTTAACTGCTGGTTTTGCTGATGAATTGGTAGAGTGTAAATCTTGCCACAAGAGATTTAAGAAAAATGAGATAGCCGGCAACAAATGCCCGGAATGCAGTGGTAAACTGACAAAACCAAGAAAATTTAATTTAATGATGAAAACCTTTGTTGGGCCGGTTGAAGATAATAGTTCTATTACTTATTTAAGACCTGAAACCTGTCAGGGGATTTTTGTTAATTTTTTGAACATTTTGAATTCAATGCGCTTAAAAATTCCCTTCGGTGTTATTCAAATAGGTAAATCTTTTCGAAACGAAATTACTACTAAAAACTTTATTTTCCGGACTCGAGAATTTGAACAAATGGAAATGGAGCTGTTCTGTCATCCCAAAGAGGCAGATAAACTTTTTGATTACTGGAAAGAACAGAGATTAAAGTGGTATCAAGATTTAGGAATAAAAAAAGAGAATTTAAGGGTTGTAGAAGTCTCAAAAGAAGACCGGGCTCACTATGCCAAAAGGCAAACAGATATTGAATATCATTTTCCCTTTGGTTGGGAAGAAATTGAAGGAATTCACAATAGGGGAGATTTTGACCTTTCAAATCACTCAAAACATTCTGGAGAAGATTTGAAATATTTCGATGAGAAATCAGACCAGAAATATTTTCCTTATATTATTGAAACTTCGGTTGGGGTAGAAAGACCTTTATTTGCTTTTTTAACTGAAGCTTATCAAGAAATAAAAGGAGGAAGAAAAAAAATCAAAAATCAAAAATCAAAAATCAAAATTAAACACGAAGCAGAAATTTTATTAAAGTTAGATAAAAGACTAGCCCCAATAAAAGTTGCAGTTCTGCCCTTAGTCAGAAATAAACCAGAGATTGTCAAGAAGGCAAAGGAAATTTATAATCTTTTAAGACCTCATTTTAGCTCTCAATATGATGAAGTTGGTTCAATCGGCCGTCGCTATCGCCGCCAAGACGAAGTAGGAACAATTTTTTCAATCACTGTTGATTTTCAGACCCTGGAAGACGATACAATAACTTGTCGGGACCGCGATACAATGGCCCAAGAAAGAGTAAAAATAAAGGATTTAGTTAAAAGTTTAAAAGAAAAATTAGAGAATTGTTAGATTACAAATATAAGAGCAAAATCAAACAAAACCCCCTTAAAGGGGGTCATTTTAGTTTTCCACACCCTTTCCTTGACAAGCTATTTTCGTATGAGAGAATATAATAATCCCCAATATCCCAGCGTATATCCGATAGGGTATATCCGATTAAGGATAATAAGGGATATTCTATAAAAAAAAGAAGGCCCGCGAAAAATCGGCTTCTCAACTGTGGAAGTATTTGAAGGGATTTTTGTTTACCCCAGCTTTTTAGTGCAAGGGTACGGACCTTCTAATCTTGATTATAATCTTTCAAAAGCATCTGTCAATCCCTCTGAGATAATATGAACCACCATAACAACAAAAAATCAGAATATATTTCTTTGCAAGAAGCTACTAAATATTGCTCTTATTCGCGAGATTATTTGAAATTGCGTGCTCATCAAGGAAAATTGAAAGCAATTAAGATTGCTAGAAACTGGCTGACCAAAAAAGAATGGATAGATGAATATTTGGAAAAGACCAACAACTATAAAAATCAGATAACTGAGCAGAGAAAGGAAAAAGAGAAAGAGAAAGAGTTAGAAAAAATAGAGGAGACAAGAAGGGAAGAAACAACTAAGCCAACGCCCGTCTTTGCTCCAAAACCCTCTTTTCAATTAGCGCCCAGAGTCCAGCTGATTGTTTTTATTGTGGCACTGGTTTTTGTTTTGACTTTTATTGGAACTATTTTTGCTTATCCATATTTTGAACCGGTTGTCAGCCCCATTGTAAAAGAAATCACTTTTGATATTAAAAAAAATACAGCCTCTATTAAAGACCAAGTCAGCCAATATGTTGCTCAAAATGTAAAAGAAATTAAGAAACAAATACAAATACTAGTTCAGAAGATAAAACAGGTTCCTCAAAAAATTGTGAGCGTTTTCAAAGGAGAAGAGAAAGTTTTTTTAAGGGAAGATCTTGTTTTAAAACAAGAGATAGAAAAATTAATTGCTGAGAAATTTGTTACTAAAGAACAATTCAGAGAACTCCAGGAAAGATTTGAAAAACTAAAACAAGAAGGACTGTCTCAAAAAGAAATAATAAAAGAAGTAGAGGTTATTGTTAAAGAGATAGAAACAATTGATGATAAATCCCTGGTCCTGCTCAAATCCCAAATTTCCGAAATCCAGGAATGGGAAAAAGATATTCTGACTCTCCAGATTCTAACTGCTAAACTCCAAACCCATCCTCCCTCTACCCAGGTTTCAACCGCTCCAGTATATATCGGCTCCCAGGGAATTCAAATAGGAGGAGCTGCGACCTTAGCTTCTTTAGGAGTTTCCGGTATGGCTGGAATTACTAACTTAGGAGTTGGTGGCTCTGCCACCCTGGGTTCTGATTCTTTAGACAAACTGAGAGTTTATGCCACTGCTAATTTTATCTCCCCTGTTACTTTAACCAACACCTTCAGAGTTGGCGGGACAACTGATTATTTAACTGTTAATTCAAACGGCAATCTTAGTACCACTGGAACTTTAACTGCTGCCACCTCTACTCTTTCCAGTCTTTTCACTACTGGAAATTTGGCAATAGGCGGTAATCTTGCTGTCTCAGGTACTCAGGTTGTCCAAGCCACCTCCACTTTAGCCACCACCACTATTACCAGATTAGGCATCGCCACAACAACTCCATCTTATCCTTTAACCGTGGCTGGCGATATCTGGGGTTCAGGAAATATTGTCTTGGCAGGAACAATTGATACTGGCCAGGGAGCAACTGAAGTTTATCTAATGAACCAAAACCTGAGAACATCTGATTCTCCAACTTTTAATAATCTTACTGTTACAAGCACAGCTACCACCACTAACTTAATAGTAACCAGTGATTTGACTCTTACAGGACTAACCAATGGTTCAATTCTCTTCTCTACCTCATCAGGACTAATCTCCCAAGACAATGCTAATCTCTTCTGGGATGATACTAATAATAGATTGGGCATTGGGACAAGCAGTCCAGCTACTATCTTTCAAGTAATTGGTACAAGCACTTTGCAAACTATTCTTCCTCAAACAACAAACACTTACACCTTAGGTTCTCCAACCTACAAATGGGCAAACCTCTATGCTGCCACTACCACCATAGGGGATACAATCATCATTGGTACAAATAGCATTGCAGCTACCTCAACTTTAACAATTTCTTCAGCTAATTCCTCAGATATTATCTTAAGCCCAGCACGTTATGTCGGCATCGGGACAACGAGTCCTGCCTCACTTCTCGATGTCTATGGTTCTGCCAGATTTGGAACTTCATCTACTTCGACTTTATTTGTTGATTCAGGAAATGGAAGAGTCGGCATCGGGACGACGAATCCGCTAAAATTGTTGCATGTCGTTGGTGGAGAAGCACGTATGGACGGTGTCCTGACAGCGAACAGCACGGCAAATCTCTATGGTACAGTCAATATTGGGGATGGTGCGGGCGATACGGTCAGTATCTCAGCTGGTAATCTCTCCTTCAACAACAATACGACAGTGACGATGACGGATGGCGGCGGACGAACTCTCGACTTTGGACCAGGGGTTCTATCCATTAGTAAGGCTACCGGCAAAGTCGGCATCGGGACGGGGAGTCCTTCAGGAACATTAGATGTAAACAAAGGAGGAGTAATAGTAACAAATCTTCAAGCTCATACCGCTAATTTCTATGGAACTAATTATTCGGGAGGAACAATTGCTATATATGATAGTGCTTCTATTGCAGCTGGTGTTGGCGGAGGAATTAATTTAGGAGGAATGTATGTTGGAGATGATGTTATAGAGTTTGCTCAGGTAAGAGCATCTAAGGAAACAGCTACAGTTGGTCAGTATGGGGGTTCGTTGATATTTGCTACACGTGTTCATGGAGGGAATATGACTGATTATATGATAATAAATAGTTCAGGCAACGTCGGCATCGGGACGACAACAATAGGTTCGAGATTAACCATTCAAAGCTCTGGAAATGCTTCTACAACTTCTGCTTTAAATATCCAAGATTCTGATGGAACAAGTATGTTATATGTAAGAGATGATGGAAACATCGGCATCGGGACGGATAGTCCTGCTTATGAATTAGATGTAAATGGATTTATAAAATCAAAGGGTCAGATATATAATTATTGGCAAACTGATTCGTCAGGTTCGGCTGGTAATGATAAATGGTATCAGATAGCAGAGGCAAATATCATAAGTCAGTATGCTCAATATAGTGCTGTGTTTCATGTGTATCGCCATCGTTTATTTTCTTCTTCTGCGTATTCCCAGCAGTTTATGGTTGATTTCAGACAGGATGCCGCTATGACAAACGACCCAATTACTTTTATATGGCCTATACAAGCATCAGGTGCTTCAGCAATACAAGTTAAGGCTATATTAACCACAAACACTGCAGACTTGAAAACATTAAAGGTTTATGTATATCAAACAGGTACATATTCTATTATTAGGATAGCACAAGTTCAGGGTAATTTTGACCCCTTTGAATCAGCGTCAGGTATAGAAACAGGTTCTTTGCCTGCAGGGACACAGTATGATTTAGACCACGATGCTTTTTATTTGAAAAATGACGGCAACGTCGGCATCGGGACGGCGAGCCCTACACATAACTTAGAAATTGAAGGGACTACGGCACAGATTCAGACGATAATGACAGGTACCACAAGTTATAGTGGTCTGGTGGCTGATTCGGATACGGCAACGCATTATCTTGTGGTTGCTACCTACGGCAGTGAGGATACAGGAACAATTTTTGGCATAACTCGGGCTGATGTTTCTATGTTATTTGCAATAAATCAGCCATTATTTATTGGAACATTCAGTGCTGAGGATTTGATTATTGGAACTAATGATACAGAACGTATGCGTATTTTATCAGATGGCAAAGTCGGCATTGGGACGAGTAGTCCAAATGAAAAACTTTCTGTTTCTGGTAATTTAAGTATAGGAAATGCGGCTGCTGGGACAGATGCGACCAGGACATTAGTACTAGGGCTTGGGACAATTCCTTCTTCTTCTCCTGCTGATCTAGTCCAGCTTTATGCTGAAAATGTGGATAGAGACTTGTGTACAGGAGGAACGGCTAGCGCAAATAGTGAGTATGATGCTGGTAGTAGTGCAGATAAGGTATTCGACGATATTATTACCACCTCCTGGATGACCGAGCAGGGAGTTGTAACTGGCTGGGTAAAATATGATTTTGGTAGCGGGAACAATAAGATAATAGACAAATACCGAGTTTATATGGGTGGTAGCTCTTCGAGGTCTCCTAAAGACTGGACTTTTCAGGGTTCAAATAATGATAGTGATTGGGACACATTAGACACCCAGACTAGTCAGACCTGGAGTGGTGCCGAATGGAAAGATTACACCTTTAGCAATAGCACTCCTTATCGTTATTATATGATTAATATTACTGCTAATAATGGGGATGCCAACTTTTTGATGATGAATGAGATGGAGATGATATTCATGAATCTAGCCGGATTAAAAGTAAGAGATGAGGCAGGGATTATAACGCTACTTTCACCCCACGATGTTGGGACAGGAGAGTGGATATTTTATTCAGAGAATGCCAATACAGGCAAAGTCCTTAGGGTAGAAATGGAGAGATTAACAAAGAGACTAAATAGAATATTAGGAGGAGGATTTGTGACAGAAAACAACAAAACAGAATTGGCAGATCATGCTTTCAATATTGTCGATTCATCAGGGAATAGCTTGTTATTTGTCGGAGATAACGGCAATGTCGGCATCGGGACAACAAGTTCTTCTAACATTTTAACGGTCAAGAAGGACTCAACTACTGATCCTATTGCTGATGCTTGGACTCAATATTCAACTCCAGATAGTAAAATAGTTTTGGGTTCTGCTAATGACCAGGCAGAAGAATATCTGGAGAAATTCAAAGAGTTAATGGTCTATAAATGGAAAAGAAATGAAAATGAACAGGAACGTCTGGGTGTTTTGGCTGTCACCTCTACTCCTTCGGAAATCTTAGCTTATGATGCTGGAGGTAATATCCAGGGAATAGACCTTGGCGGCTACATTGGCTTTCTCCATGAGGCAATGAAAGCCCAGCAAACCCAAATAGAAGAACTAAGAAAAGAGGTTTTTGCTACAACAACCCTTTCAGTAGAAGAGAACACTGAAGGTCAAATTGTTAACCTTTCTCTGGAAGAGCTTCGTCGGTCGCTTGCTTTACTCGGCCTTTTAGTGACAGAGACCGGGTCTCTGGAAGTTCAGGAATTAAAAGCTCAAGAATTAGAGGTTGGTTCCCAATCAAAGCCAGCTGGTATTACTATTTATGACGAAGAGACCAGTCAGCCCTTTTGTATTAAAGTTAAGGGCGCTGAGATGATAAATGTGCCTGGTAAATGTGATACTGTACAAACTAATAATAATATCACCGACCCGACCAGTGACACTATTCCAACGCCCGAACCCGAGCCTGAACCAACGCCAGAGCCTGAACCACAGCCTGAGCCAGAGCCAGAATCAACCATCACCGTCCCGACCGGTGACACTGTTCCAACTCCTGAACCTGAACTAGAACCAGAACCAGAACCAGAGCCAACTCCTGAACCTGAACCTGAACCAACTCCAGAGCCCGAGCCAGAACCAACTCCAGAACCTGAACCAACTCCTGAACCCGAACCCGAGCCACAGCCCGAACCAACTCCACAGCCCGAACCACAGCCCGAACCAACTCCCGAACCAACTCCCGAACCCGAACCAGCACCGGCGCCAGTTGAAGAATAAGCCCCAGCTGTTAGAAATGTAATAAAAAAAGACAAGGGACGTTTTTGTCCCTCTTTTGTTTTAGGAGAATTTAGTCTATAATCGTATTGTAATGTATCAAAAAACCTTTCTAAAAAATGGTTTAAGAATTATTACTGTCCCCCAAAAAAAGACCCAAGCAGTAACGGTTTTGGTTTTGGTTGGAGCAGGTTCTAAATATGAGACAAAACAATTAAATGGCATTTCCCATTTTTTGGAACATATGTTTTTCAAGGGGACCAAGAAAAGACCCAATACTTTAAAAATTGCTGAAACTTTAGATAAAATCGGTGGAGTTTATAATGCCTTTACCTCCAAAGAATTCACTGGTTATTGGGCTAAAGTTCAATCAAAACATTTGGATTTAGCTTTAGATTGGGTCTCTGATATTTTCTTAAATTCAAAAATTGAAGCCAAAGAACTCAAAAAAGAAAAAGGAGTAATAATTGAGGAATTAAACATGTATTTAGATACACCAATCAAGTACATCGGTGACTTATGGGAAAAATTACTTTATGGAAATCAGCCGGCCGGTTGGAAAACTATAGGAGAAAAAGAGAATATTATTAGATTTCAAAGGAAACATTTTTTGGATTATTTAAAAAATCACTATTCAGCTTTAAACACTATTGTTTGTGTAGCTGGCAATTTTAGCCAGCAAGATATTTTGTCAAAAATTAAAAAATATTTTAAAAAAATCAAAACCAAAACCCCAAACCAAAAGATAAAAGTTATAGAGAAACAAAGAAGCCCCAGACTACTTTCTCATTTTAAAAAAACTGACCAGACCCATCTTTGTCTGGGAGTGAGAGGTTATGATTTATTTCATCCCCAAAGATATGCCCAAGAAATTTTAGCAATAATTCTTGGTGGCAATATGAGTTCTCGACTTTTTATTAAAGTCCGGGAAAAAAAAGGATTGGCTTATTATATTCATTCTTCTTTAGAGCTCTATACTGACAGTGGTTATTTGGTGACCAGTGCCGGTGTTTCTCACAAAGATGTTATCAAAGTTATAAATTTAATCATTAAAGAATATAAAAATATCAAAGATAAAAAAATTTCAAAAGAGGAATTACAAAAAGCAAAAGATTATTTAAAAGGTGTTTTGACTTTAAGTTTAGAGTCCTCAGATGCTCAAGCATCTTTTTATACTTTTCAGGAATTATTAAAGGGAAAAATTTTGACATCCAAGGAAAAATTTAGAATGATAGATAAGGTAACAAGAGAAGATGTTTATAAGACGGCTGGCGATATTTTTCAACCCCAGAAACTTAATTTAGCTTTGATTGGACCTCACCGAGATAATAAAAAATTTAAAGCCAGTTTGAAAATTTAACATGGCAGAAGAAAAAACTTTAAATATAAATTGGGATTTTGTTCTGAAAATTTCAGTCTTGGTAATTTTTCTTTATTTCCTTTTTCTCATCCAGAATTTGGTTATTTGGTTTATTTTTGCTTTAATCTTATCAATTTTGTTTAACTTTTTGATAGATTTTTTAGAAAAGAAAAAAATTCCCCGGATAATAGCGACGTTTTTTGTCTATTTTGGTTTATTAGCTATTATAAGTTTTTTCTTTTACAAAACCGTTCCAGTTTTTCTTTCTGATATAAAAAGTTTTAGCTCCAATCTCCCTCTCTATTTTCAAAAAGTTTCTCCTTTTTTGGAAAAGATTGGTATTAAAATTTTTCAGGGAGCTGATTCTTTGGTTATCTTTTTAGAAAACAACCTGGGTAAAGCTGGAGAAAACGTTTTAAATGCCTTAGTCACAATTTTTGGAGGAGTAACAGCTACCCTTTTTATAATCTTTTTATCTTTCTTTTTCTCACTTGAAAAAAATCTCTTAGGAGGGATTCTCTCTAATTTTGCTCCAGCCAGATATCAAAAATATGTTTTCAATCTTTTACCGAGAATTCGAAGGAAGGTGAGCGGCTGGTTTATTTCTCGAGTAGTCGGAGCCCTATTTGTTGGCCTTCTCGCTTATTTGGTTTTAACAATTTTAGATGTTAAATATGCTTTTGTTTTTAGTTTGATTGTTGGTATTTTGGATTTTATCCCGATTATCGGACCGATAATCGGCGCTGTTATAATTACCCCAATTGTTATGATGGATTCTTTTAGTCAGGGTTTGTTTGTTTTGATTGCTTTTGTCATTATCCAGCAGTTAGAAAACAACCTTTTATTTCCTGTTTTATTTAAAAAATTTATTGGTATTCCTCCAGCTTTAGTTTTAATATCTTTAGCTATTGGTGCCCAACTTTGGGGATTATTGGGAGCAATTTTAGCTATTCCCTTAGCCGGAATAATTTTTGAGCTTGTTAAAGATTATTTAAGAATCAGGAAACAAGAGAACAAAGCAGAAATTTTGTAAATATGTCTTTTTTTTATATTGTTGCCACCCCAATTGGAAACCTTAAAGACCTGAGTTTGAGAGCAATTGAAATTTTAAATAGTGTTGATTTGATTTTAGCTGAAGATACAAGAGTTACTAAAAAATTGTTAAACCGGTTTAAAATCAAAAAACCGGTTTTATCTTACCATCAACACTCAAAACTGAAAAAAATAAATTATATTATAAAACTTCTCAAAAAAGGAAAGAATTTAGCTTTGGTTTCAGATGCCGGCACCCCGGGAATTTCTGATCCAGGAAACAAATTAGTTGAAGAAGTGATTAAATCATTGAGTGATCAAGTAAAAATTATCCCTATTCCGGGTGCCTCGGCAGTCACAGTTGCAGCCAGTATTTCCGGTTTTCCAATGGATAAATTTTTGTTTTTAGGTTTTCCTCCAGCAAAAAGAAAAAGGAAGAAATTTTTTCAAGAAGTTTTAGATTCAAAATATCCAGTGATTTTTTATGAATCACCCCATAGAATTTTAAAAACACTCAACGAATTAAACCTTGAACTACAAACCACCAACTACAAACTACAGACTATTGTCTGTCGCGAGTTAACAAAAATTTATGAAACAGTTTACAGGGGAACAATTGAGGAGGTAATTGAAAAAATTAAAAAAGATAAAATTAAAGGCGAGTTCGTTGTTATAGTAAAAAGAAAATAGCTAAAGAGATAATTATAATTTGAGAAAAGATCCCCCAAAGAGGGAATATTTTTTTATCTTCGGGAAAATGAAATTTTTGATGAAAAACCCGCCCTATTTCTAATAATTTATTGGAGAAAATTAAATTGAGGAAAACAAAAGCGTCTGGTAAGACAGCAATTAATCCTCCGATAAGGGCCAAAAAGAATTTTTCTGAAAAAAGAAAAACAAGAAAGACACCTAATGATAAATCAAGAGCAATTTTTAAAAAATCCTTAAAGGAATTTTTCCATTTTTTTTGTTTTATATTTTCAATAGAATATTCCCAGTGAGGCAGAGTGTCCAAAAGATAATGACTTAAAAAAGCCAAAATCAGAGCTAAGGGTAAAAATTTAATTTTTAAAACTATAGCCGCACCAATTAAAAAATGAATAGCTAAAATCATGAAAATTTAATAAAAATATGATAAAATTATTGTAGCATATTATGAAGAGAATTAATAAAAAATTTTTTATTTCTACAGCTATAGATTATCCTTCGGAGAAACCGCATCTAGGGCATTGTTTAGAGAAAATCCAGGCAGATGTGTTAGCTCGATATAAGAGACTTCAAGGTTTTGATGTTCATTTCAGCACGGGTCTAGATGAGCACGGTCTTAAAATACAAAGACGAGCTCAGAAAGCAGGAAAGAATCCCCAGGAGTTTGTAGATGAAATGAGTAGATATTTTAAGAATTTATGGAAAATACTAAATATTTCAAATGATGATTTTATTCGAACAACTGAAAAAAAGCATATAAAAGTTGTTCAGAAGGTTTTTCAAAAAATCTATGAAAAAGGAGATATTTATAAAGGGAAATATAAGGGTTTATACTGTGTGGACTGCGAGAGTTTTTATTTACCGAAAGATTTAGTAGATGGTAAATGTCCTATACATCATAAATCCCCCGAATCAATACAAGAGGAGAGTTATTTCTTTAGAATGAATAAACACCAAGAAGCTCTTACTAGATACATCAAAGAGAATGAAAATTTTATTATTCCAGGAAGTAGAAGGAATGAGATTTTGAAAAGACTGTCTGAATCTCTTCAGGATTTAAGTATTTCACGAAAAACAGTTAAATGGGGAATTCCATTACCCACCGATAAAAAATTCAGTTTGTTCGTTTGGATAGATGCTTTAATAAATTATTTCACAACTATAGATTATCCGAATAAAAAATTTAAAAAATTTTGGCCAGTTGATGTCCATATTATTGGCAAGGATATTATTTGGCACCACAGCGTGATTTGGGGTAGTTTACTTTTATCTTTGGGATTGCCATTACCAAAAACAATATTAGTTCATGGTTTTATTACTTCTGGTGGTCAGAAAATGTCAAAAAGTTTGGGTAATGTTATTGACCCATTTGAGTTGATTGAGAAATACGGAACTGATCCAGTACGCTATTTTCTTTTGCGGGAAATTTCTCCGACTGAAGATGGTGATTTCACCTATGAGAAATTTGAAAAGAGATATAATGCAGATCTTGCTTCAGGTTTGGGGAACTTGGTAGCGAGAGTTTTGACAATGGCAGAAAAGATAAACTCAAAGCGCAAAACTCAAAGCGCAAAACTACAGCTCAAAGCTCAAAACTTAGTAAAAAAAGAAATTGATAAAACTTGGGAAAATTATAAAAATACTTTTGAGCGCTTTAAATTTAATGAAACCTTAGGCACAATTTGGAAATTGATTGGTTTTTGCGATAGATATATTGAACAGGAAAGGCCCTGGGATAAATCTGAAAGGCAGTTATCAGTTATTAACGATTTATTGTTTTGTTTAAATGAAATTGCTAAACTACTTCAACCATTTTTACCGGAAACAGCAGAGAAAATTTTTAAGCAATTAAAGTCTAAAAAAGGAAAACCACTTTTTCCCAGGCTAGGGGATTGACAAACATTTTTAATTTTTGCTATCTTAAATTATATTACTCTCAGCTTTGAATCAAACTGAGGGCTTTTAAAACTCATAGTTTGAACCTTAAAAACAAAAAGGAAAGAAGAAACAATGGACGTACATGTATCCTCAAGTGAAGATGGTTCTTTACAACGGTTTTCGCACTATTGTGAAGAAAGAGAGGCTATTAAGAGGAAATTGAATAATTCGAATGTGCCGGCAGGTAAAAGAGAAAGATTGGGTTACCGCCTCAATCTTCTGGAAAGACAACTAATTCCTAATACAATCTTAGCTGTTCAGAGTCTCCATCAAGAAAGACCCCAGGGGTTTTAGAGGCGGTATCATAGGGCGGTTCAATTAAAATCAGAACCGCCCTTTTTGTTTGAGCTTTAAATTTTAATTTGCTAAACTTAAAAATGTTTATGCTGATTGATACCCATAGTCATTTAAATTTTACTGATTTTGATAAAGATAGAGACGAAGTTATTCGTCGCTCTTTAGTTGAAAATACCTGGATGATAAATGCCAGTACCAATTATTTAACCTCTAAGAAAGCAGTTGAAATTGCTGAAAAATATGAGGAGGGAATTTATGCTGCTGTTGGGTTACATCCTGGAGATGTTTTAGAGGAGGATTTTAGTTACGAGAAATACAGAGAATTAGCCCATTCGACAGGCTCAGGGCAAGCTAAATCAAAGGTAGTGGCAATTGGGGAGGTCGGTTTAGATTATTGGTATAAACCAAAAACTAAAAGAAAGTTTGAATTATTTAAACAAAAACAAAAAGAGATTTTTTTGAAACAGTTGAATCTGGCAAAGGAATTAAATCTACCAATAATCATTCACTGCCGAGTTGCTCATGAAGATTTATTAAAAATTCTTAAGGGACAGGAGTTTCAAGGTGTCATTCATTCTTTTACCGGCACCTGGGAACAAGCTGAAAAATATTTAGAAATGGGATTTTATCTCGGCTTTAATGGAATAATTTTTAAATTAAATCTTAATGAAATTATTAAAAAAGTTCCTTTAAATAGAATTTTAATTGAAACCGATTCACCCTTTTTAGTACCACCGCCATTGAAAATCAAGAGATGTGAGCCGATTTTTGTTAAATATATAGCCCAAGAAATTGCTAAAATTAGAAATGAAAATTTTGAGAAAATAGCTCAAATTACAACAGAAAATGCAAAATCTCTTTTCTTGTGAAAAAGAGAATAAAATGATAAAATAGAGAGCAAAATGGACTACAATCCAAATAAAATTGAAAAGAGATGGCAGAAATTTTGGGAAAGATTGGAAATTTTTGAAGCTAAAGATTTTTCCAAAAAGCCAAAGAAATATATTTTAATTGAATTTCCCTATCCATCCGGTGAAGGTTTGCATGTCGGACATTGCCGACCCTATATTGCTTTAGATATCGTTTCTCGAAAAAGAAGAATGGAGGATTTTAATGTTTTGTTTCCTATGGGTTGGGATGCTTTTGGTCTGCCAACAGAAAACTATGCTATTAAAACCGGCATCCATCCTAAAATTGCAACCAGAAAAAACACTGTTAATTTTAAACGCCAGCAAAAAAATCTGGGGTTTTCTTTTGATTGGACTCGGGAAATTAACACCACTGACCCCAGCTATTACAAATGGACCCAATGGATATTTGTGCAGCTTTTTAAAAAAGGTTTAGCTTACAAAGCTAAAATGCCGATTAACTGGTGTTCTTCTTGCAAGATTGGTTTAGCTAACGAGGAAGTAATTGATGGCCGTTGCGAAAGGTGTGGGGAAAAAGTAGTCAAAAAAGAGAAAGAACAATGGTTGTTAAAAATTACAGATTATGCCGAAAGATTAATTGATGATTTAGAAAAAGTAGATTATCCGGAAAGAGTCAAAACCCTGGAGAAAGATTGGATAGGGAGGAGTAAGGGCTATGAAATAAAGTTCCAGGTTTCAAATTCCAAGTTTAAAGAGAAAAGATTTATTAATGTTTTTACTACCAGAATTGACACTATTTTTGGCGCTACTTATTTAGTGGTAGCTCCCGAACATACGATTTTAGAAAAATTAAAAAAAGAAATAGAAAACTGGAAAACAGTTGAGAGATATATTGAGAAATCTAAAAGAAAAACTGACAAAGAAAGAATATCAGAAATTAAAAATAAAACTGGAATAAAATTAAAAGGGATTAGAGTCCTCAATCCAGCAACCAACAAAGAAATTCCTATTTTTGTCGCTGATTACGTCTTGATGCACTACGGAACCGGAGCTATTATGTCAGTTCCTTGTCATGACAAAAGAGATTTTGATTTTGCAAAAAGTTATAATTTGCCAATAATAAAAGTTATAAAGTCAGAAGAAAAAGAAAAAAGACCTGGTTTTACTCTTTCAAGTGAGAGCTATAAAGAAGTTTATGAAGGGGAAGGTATTTTGGTCAATTCTAAGAGATTTAATGGAATGAAATCAGAAACTGCCAGAGAAAGGATTGCTGACTGGTTAGCCAAGAAAAAATTAGCAAAAAAATCTGTTCATTATAAGTTGAGAGATTGGATTTTTTCAAGGCAGCGTTACTGGGGGGAGCCGATTCCAATGGTTAAATGTGAAAAATGTGGCTGGTTGGCCTTGCCGGAAAAAGAATTACCGTTAAAATTACCCAATGTTAAGGAATACAAACCAACTGAGAAAGGAGAATCGCCCTTAGCTAAAATTGGAAAATGGGTAGGTACAAAATGTCCCAAATGTGATGGTCCGGCTAAAAGAGAAACCGATGTTATGCCAAACTGGGCTGGTTCTAATTGGTATTATCTCCGTTATTGCGACCCTAAAAATGATGAGAATTTAGCCAGCCCCAAATTGCTCGGCTATTGGATGCCGGTTGATTGGTATAACGGAGGTATGGAGCATACGACTTTACATCTTTTGTATTCTCGGTTTATCTATAAATTTTTGTGGGACATCGGAACAATTCCTAAATTTCTCAGTCCTGAACCTTATAAAAAACGAACTTCTCATGGCATAATTCTTGGTGAGGGAGGAATTAAGATGTCAAAATCAAAAGGTAACGTTATAAGTCCTGATAACGTTATTAAACAGTATGGGGCTGATACTTTAAGAGTTTATGAGATGTTTATGGGTCCTTTTAATCAGTCCATAGCCTGGGATACAAAAGGCGTTAAGGGAGTAAGGAGGTTTTTAGATAAAGTTTGGAAACTCTCTAATCAATTTATCAATCTTAGTCAATCTAAATCTCAACAATCAGTTAGTGATTTAGAAAAATTACTTCAGAAAACTATTAAGAAAGTTTCAGAAGATATTGAAGCTTTAAAGTTTAATACTGCTGTTAGTTCTTTAATGGAGTTTTCTAATGCCTGGCAAAAAAATATAAAGGGTTTGAAAAAAAAGAATTTTAAAGATTTTTTGAAAATTCTTTCTCCTTTTGCTCCCCATTTAGCAGAAGAACTGTACCAAAAGTTCAAAGTGCAAAGTTCAAAGCGCAAAGCTACAACTAAAAGCTCAAAAGTTTCTAAGCTTAAATCAATTTTTAAAGAAAAATGGCCGAAATATGATATAAAATTAATTAAAGAAGAAAAGATAGTTTTAATAATCGAGATTAATGGAAAAGTTCGAGACAAAATAAAAGTTAAAAAAGAAATTTCAGAAGAGGAAGCAAAAAAAATTGCCTTGAATAGTCCGAAGATAAAAAAATGGCTTCAGGCTAAAAAAATCAAAAAAACAATTTTCCTAAAAAATAAACTAATTAATTTTGTAATTATATGAAAGTAGTTATTGCCGCAGCTGGTAGGGGTACTCGGATGCTCCACCTGACAAACAAAAAATCAAAACACTTGATTAATATTCAAAAAAAACCTTTCTTGGCTTATCTTTTAGATAATCTTTTGGAAGCCGGATACAAAGAGCTGATTTTAGTAATCGGTTATAAAGAAAGGATGATGAGGGAATTTTTAAGAAAATATAATTATAAAGTCAAGATTATTAATCAATTTCAAGTTTTAGGCAAAAAAGAGTATGGCACTTTATGTCCTTTAAAATGTGTAAAGAATACTATAGGAAAAGAAAATTTTTTAGCTGTTTACGGCGACAATCTTTATTCAGTAAAGGATTTGAAAGCCTTTAATATTAACGATAACTGCAATTATGTGGCTGGTTTCTTTCATTCCCAGCCCCAAAAATACGGCATTCTTATTCCTAAAGATGGTTTTCTGAAGAAAATTGTAGAAAAGCCCAAAAAACAGGTTGGTAATTTGATAAATACCGGCCTTTATAAATTTACTCCAGAAATTTTTGATAAGGTTTCTCAAGTAAAACTTTCCCCAAGAGGAGAATACGAATTAACTGATGCTCTTTCTCTTTTAGCAAAAGAGAATAAAGTAAAAATTAAAAAAATTAAAGATTACTGGTTAGATTTTGGCAACCCAGCTGATATTTTAAAGTTTTACCGTTTCCTAAAAAAGCATGGAAATTTTAAAAATCAACCATAAAGGCTTAATTGAGAAAATTGAAAAATTTTTAAAAGAAGGCAAAGTTTTAATTTTTCCAACTGATACAGTTTATGGTCTTTTAGCTGATGCTACTAACCGAGAAGCAGTAGAAAAAGTTTTAAAGATAAAAAAAAGAAAAGAAGCAAAACCAATTCCTATTTTTGTTTCTGATTTAAAAATGGCAAGAAATTTAGCTGAGATTTCCAAAAGAGAAGAGGAATTTTTAGAAAAGGTTTGGCCGGGCAAAGTAACAGTAGTTTTGAAACGCAAAAATAACCTACCAAGAATTTTGTTTGGTAATAAAAAAACAATTGGTCTTCGAATTCCTAAATATCCTTTCTTAAATAAAGTCTTAAAAAGGACAAAACTTCCTCTTACTGCTACTTCAGCTAACATTTCTGGACTTTCTGCTTCAATAAAAATAAAACAAGTATTAAAACAATTTAAAAATCAGAAATATCAACCAGAGATTATAATTGATGCCGGGAATTTAAAATCATCCAAACCCTCAATTGTGGTTGATATTTTCGGTCCAATCCCTAAAGTCTTAAGACATTAGTTTATGCCTTCTCACTCTCCAATTTACCTTCTACAATATTTTTTAAGAAAACCCTCTAATCAGTTTTTTTTGAGCATTGCTATCCGTTCTTTTGCCATAGGAATGGTAGTAATTTTTGAGCCGATTTACCTTTATTTTTATTTCGGCAAATCTCTTTCATTGACTCTGCTCTTTTTTGCAGCAAATTATGGTCTTTTTGCAGTTTTGTCAGTTTTTGGAGGAAGGATAATGTCTAAAGTTGGATTTGATTGGGCAATGTTTATTTCCCATTTTTTCTTTTTCTTTTACTATCTTCTACTTAATTTTATTGATTTTTCGCTTTTCTTTATTGGTTTAGCTATAATTACAAGAGCTATTGGCATGACTCTTTTTTGGCCTTCATATCACACCGATTTTATTCGTTTTTCTCGAGAAAACCATAGGGGCACAGCCGTAGGGATAATGAACATTTTTACCATTATTCCTACTATATTAAGCCCTGTTATTGGAGGCTTGATTTTAAGCAAGCTCGGCTACCCTGGTTTATTTGCTTCTGTTTTAACAGTTCTTTTAGCTTCTGCTATTCCCTTGTTTTTTAATCATGAAAAGCACGAGATTTATAGCGACACTTTCAAACAAGCTTGGAGCAGGGTTTTTAAAAAAGAGAACAGAAGAACTTCTTTGGCTTTTGGTTGCGTTGCTGTTGAGGGAACAATAGCTTTTATTTTCTGGCCTATTTTTATGGCTGTTTCTATGTTTGGCTTTATCGCTATGGGTAGTCTTACTTCTTTTGCTCTTTTTGTGGCTGCTCTTTTTTCCTTTTATATGGGCAAAGTTTCTGATACTAACAACCGAGCAAAACTTTTAAACATTGGCGCTTTATTAACTTCAGTTTCTTGGATTCTAAAATATTTTGTTATCACTCCTTTCACTGCTCTTTTAGCTCACAGTTTTTATAAATTATGCCGGACTTCTGTTGCTATTCCTTTCCAGACATTTTTCTATGAAAAAGCGGCTTTAAAAAAGCATGAAGCTGATGAATTTGTAATTTATCGGGAGATAGTTTTGAATATTTCTAGATTCTTTTCTTTAATCTTTTTAGCCGGGCTATTTTTAATTTTTCCTAAAATAAATTTAAGTTTTATTTTAGCCGCAATAATTTCCTTTGGTTTTGTATTTTTGGGTAAACCTCCAAAATTTCTTAGAAGATTTAAAAAATTATGAATCTTGATATTTATATTTTTTCCCAAATAAACAATCTTGCTCTAAAACATCTTTGGCTTGATGCTCTGGTAATTTTCTTGGCTAAATATCTCCCCTGGCTTTTAATCGGAGTTTTAGTTTTGTTTTTAATAAAAGACTTTAGAAAATATTGTAAAATAGTAGAGAAGGTTCTTTTAGCTGTAATTTTTTCAGGAGTTATTGTCCAACTCATTCGTTTTATCTGGTATCGACCAAGACCATTTATTGCTGAAGAGGTTAATTTACTTTTAAGTCATTCTCCAACAGGTTCTTTTCCTTCTGGTCATGCTGCCTTTTTCTTTGCTCTTTCTACCATCATTTATTTTCAAAACAAAAAAGCCGGACTTTTCTTTTTATTTGCCAGCCTTTTAATTGGTTTAAGTAGGATTTTTTCCGGTCTCCACTGGCCATTTGACATTTTAGCCGGAATTATCCTTGGTATTTTCTCTGCCTGGCTGATAAATAAACTCTTTTTCAAAGATTGAGCTTAAAACCCAAAAAACAGAAATCCTTTCAGATTTCTGTTTTTTTGTGCCGGGGGAGGGACTCGAACCCTCAAGCTCTTGCGAGCAATGGATTTTGAATCCATCGTGTTTTCCGATTTCACCACCCCGGCTCGGCTTTTATCTTATCACTAATTTTTTCCTTTTCAAGAATTTTTTTTAAAATTACATTCTTTATTCGAACACTTTAATTTTTTGCCTTTTTCCATTAAAAGAGAAGCACATTTTGGACAGGTTTCAGCAACTGGTTTATCCCATAAAGCAAAATCACATTCGGGAAAATTAGGGCAGCCATAAAAAATTTTTCCTCTTTTAGTTCTTTTTTCTACAATCTCTCCTTTTTTACATCTCGGGCATTCAATTTCTAAACTTGGTTTTTTAAGTGATTCTGTATATTTGCATTTGGGAAAGTTACTGCAAGCATAAAATTTTCCATATTTGCCCAGTCTTATAATAATATTTGCTCCGCATTTTGGGCATTTTTTATCGGTTTCTTCAATTAATTTCTTTTTTGGAATTTCTTCTTGTTTTTTCTCTAAATTTTTTTCAAAAGGTTCGTAAAAATCTCTTAAGGTTTTAATCCAATCCTTTTTTCCTTTAGCAACTTCATCTAAATCTTCTTCCATATTAGCAGTAAATTTAAGGTCAACAATTTTTGGAAAATGTTCAACCAAAAGGTCATTAACCAGAACACCAATTTCTGTTGGCTGAAATTTCCTATTTTCATTTTTTCCAACGTAATTTCTTCTTTGAATAGTATCCAAAATCGGGGCATAAGTTGAAGGTCTGCCAATTCCTTCTTTTTCTAAAATTTTAATTAAAGTAGCTTCTGAATACCTAGCAGGAGGTTGAGTAAAGTGCTGGGAAGGAATAAGTTCTTTTAAATTTAAGATTTCATTTTTTTCTAAAGAAGGCAATTCATTTTCATTAAATTTCATCAAATAGACTTTCAAAAATCCATCAAATTTTAATGTTTGGCCATTAGCTCGAAAAGTATAATTCTGGGCTGAAATGTCAATTGTTAAGGAGTCAAAAATTGCTTGGGCCATTTGAGAGGCAATAAATCTTCGCCAAATTAAATCATAGACTCGGAAAAGATTATCATCTAATTTCACTTTTAATTTTAAGTCATCAGGGGTTTTATCTGGCTCAGTCGGTCTGATTGCTTCGTGAGCTTCCTGAGCGACTTTTGATTTTGTTTTGAACTTTCGCAAAGACCCGGCCCAGTATTCTTTTCCAAAAGTTCCAGTAATGAATTTTTTAGCAGCCAAAAGAGAAGACTCGCTTAAGTTTAGAGAATCGGTTCTATGATAACTGATAGTTCCTCTTTCATAAAGGTTTTGGGCAAGGAACATCGTTTTTTTAACTGAAAAGCGCAATTTATTCCCGGCTTCTTGCTGAAGGGTGCTGGTAGTGAAAGGGGGCAGGGGATTTCTTTTTATTTCTTTTTTTTCAATATTTATTACTTTGTATTCAGCTTTTTCTAAATCTTTGACAATCTTATTGGCTTCTTCTTTGTTTTTAATACCCAGTTTTGAGATGGGTTTATTATTTTTCTTTACTAGTAGAGCTTTAATTTCTTGTTTCTTATCTGTTCCGCGTTTTTGAAGCAAAGTTTCAATACTCCAATATTCAGTTGGTTTAAAATTTTCTATCTCTTTTTCTCTTTCTGCTATAAGTCTTACCACTACTGATTGAACCCTTCCAGCTGATAAGCCCCGAACTACTTTTTTCCATAAAAATGGAGAAAGCTTATATCCCACCAATCTATCCAAAATCCGTCTTGTCTGCTGGGCATTGACTAAATCCATGTCAATTTTCCTCGGGCTTTTAAGTGCTTGTTCAATGGCTTTTTTTGTTATTTCATGAAAAACAATTCTCTGGTAGGGTTTTTGGCCATTTAAATTTAAAATTTTAGTAAGATGATAAGCAATTGCTTCTCCTTCTCTATCTTCATCAGTAGCCAAAATGACAATTTGAGATTTTTTTAAATAATTTTTTAATTCCTGGATTCTTTTTTTGACTCGAAGAGGAATAACATACTTTGGTTCAAAATCATGTTTAATATCAACTCCTAATTGTTTTTCTGGTAAATCTCTGATATGGCCATAGGAAGATGCAACTTTATACTCTTTACCTAGGAATTTTTCAATTGTGGTTCCCTTTGTGGGACTTTCTACTATAACTAAATTCATGGTTGTTGGATGCTCGGCAGTCTCTCTCGCCATCGGACGCGGTCAATTTCCCCAGCGAGGAAATTCCCGCTCCCTCTCGGCCTCGCTCGTCGCCTTCGCCACGTCAGACGTGGCTTCGGCGACACCATGCTCGCTCGGCCTGCGAGAGGCCTATGTCAAGAAAGCTGCCTCGCTTACATGAAGTATGAAGTATTTATAATATGTTTCAAGTTTAGCGCATTAGGGCATAGACGTTTCCGCCTAAATTTTTTACCCTGCCATATATTTCCATTAAGCTCAAGCTGGCTGAAACTTTTTGGGAAGGAAGTTTTGTTTTTTCAATAATCTTGTCTATATGTAAATTTCCTTGTTCCAGTACCTCTAAAATTAAATTTTCTTCCAAACTTTCTCCTTTAATTTTTTTTCTTTCAATTTTGGCTAATTTTAATTCTTCTAAGATATCGTTAGCATTTTCAACCAATTTAGCCCCCTCTTTAATTAAAGAATGAGGACCTTTGGAATTTAAAGAATGAATTGAGCCGGGAAGAGCAAAAACTTTTCTTCCTTGTTTTTGAGCCCATTGAGCAGTGATTAGAGCCCCGGAGCCGAATTTAGCTTCAATTACCAAAATCCCCAAGCTCATTCCAGAGATTATCCGATTTCTTTCTGGAAAATTTTGTTTCCTTCCAGAAGTTCCCGGAGGATATTCAGAAATCAGGCAGCCCTCATTTTCTAAAATTTTTTTTACTAATTTCAAATTTTGTTGAGGATAAATGCTTTTTTCATCAAGACCGGTTCCCAAAACAGCAATTGTCCGACCTTTTCCTTCAAGGGCTCCCTGGTGAGCCATGGTATCAATTCCTCTGGCCATTCCACTAACCACACTTATTCCAGCCTGAGCTAAATCTTTGGCAATGTCAAAAGCGATTTCTCTTCCATAATCTGAGCAGCGCCGGGTACCTACGATAGCAAAACAGAATTCATTTTTAAATAATTTTCCTCTAAGATAAAGAAGTTTTGGAGGAATAGAAATTTTTTTCAGAAGCTTAGGATAATCTTTGTCTTCAATTTTTATTGTAAAAATATCTTCTCTTGACATTTTAATTTTATTATATTATAGTAAATTATATCATATTCACTCAATCATCAAAAGTTCTTTAAAAAGTAAGAAAGGAAGACGACAATGCCAGAAGCAGGGATGAGACCAACTGCTCATAAAAGAGCTGAGGTTTTACTCAAACAAGATCCAGTGGGCCATTTATTCACCTTAGCCCGAATCTATCAATTTGGAACAAAGGTTCCAACAACGGATATTCCTGGGCTTATCGAGGCTTTCCGAGTGGCAGAAGCAAAAATGATATCTTTGATTGAGAGGACAATTGAAGCCCTTGAAAGCCAAATGAAAGAGGATAAAGAAAAGGAAGGAGAGGAGAAAAAAGATTAATTTTTCAAATTTATAAAGCCGAGACAAACCTTTTGCTTCGGCTTTTTTTATTAAATCACCCAAGGATTTCAATTAAATTCTGTCATTGCTTTCTCTGTATTTTTAGTCAAAGCGGTTTTTAAAACTTGGCAAATTTTTTTAATAGTTTTTTTAACAATTTTTTCTTCCTCTTTACTGAATTTCTGAAGCACAAATTTTTCAGAGTTTTTCGGCTTACCCTTTTTAGGCTGGATTCCAATCCTGACTCTGATAAAATCTTTTGTTCCCAGTTCTTTGATTATTGATTCCACGCCCTTGTGGCCGGCCGAACCTCGGTTTTTTACAATTCTAATTTTACCTAAAGGCAAATCAATATCGTCATGCACAACTAACAAGTTTGTAGTTTGTAGTTTGTAGTTTGTAGTTAAAATTTTTACTGCTTTTCCAGAATTATTCATAAAGGTTTGAGGTTTAACTAAGATAATTTTTTTTCTGTCAATCTTTTCTTCAGAAATTAAAGAATTGAACTTTTTTGAAACTTTAAAAAAAGGAAAGTTGCTTTCCTTTTGGAATTTATCTAAAACCCGAAACCCGACATTGTGACGAGTTTTGAGATATTTTTTTCCGGGATTACCCAGACCTACAATTAGAGACATAATGGCAGCTTTATTATATCAATTACTTGCTTAATTTAAAAATTTAAGTACAATTAAAATATAATCAACACTATGAAAAAAGCATTATTATTTTTTTGGGAAATATTAAAAATTGTTCTTTTAGCTTTAATAATAGTGGTACCTATTCGTTATTTTGTATTCCAACCATTTATTGTTAAAGGAGTTTCAATGGAGCCGAATTTCCATAATGGTGATTATTTGATTGTTGATGAACTTAGCTATCATTTAAGAACACCAGTAAGGGGAGAAGTGGTTGTTTTTAAGAATCCTAAAAATCTTTCTGAAAAATTTATAAAAAGGATTATTGGTTTACCCGGAGAAGAAATTATTTTTGAAAATAACCAGATAGTAATTATTGATGAATTTGCTAAAAAAACAATTTTAGATGAATCAACTTATCTTGGCTATCCTGTTAGCTTAAGTAAAAAAGAATTTTATTTAAAAGAAGATGAATATTTTGTTTTAGGCGACAACAGATTACATTCTTTTGATTCAAGAGATTGGGGGCCGCTTCTTGAAAAATATATTATTGGCAGAGCAGTTTTAAGAGTTTTTCCGCCAATAGCAATGGCTTATTTTCCAACTCCCAGCTATTAAAAGTTTAGTCTAAAATATGGTAAAATTTCAATCACCAACTGGAATGCGCGATCTTCTTGAGGAAGATTTTAAACATTTTCAAAAGATTGAAAGAGTTTGTCAAGAAATAGCAAGATTTTATGGTTTTAAGAGAATCGAAACTCCAATTTTAGAAGAAAGTGCACTCTTTGAGAAAGGAACCGGTTTTAGCACTGAAATTGTCAAAAAGCAGATGTTTAACTTAGAAACCAAAGGAGGAGACCATTTAGTTTTAAGGCCGGAAGGAACACCCTCGATTGTTCGAGCCTATCTTGAAAAAGGAATGGAAAGTTTGCCAAAGCCAGTTAAGCTTTGGCATTTTGGTCCCTTTTTCAGGCATGAAAGACCTCAAGCAGGAAGATACCGCCAGTTTTATCAAGCCGGACTTGAATCTTTAGGTAGTGATTCTTGGATTATAGATTCTCAAATTATCCAAATTTTTTATAATATATTAAAGAGTCTCGGTTTCAAAAATTTAATCGTTGAGATAAACAGCATCGGTGATTCTCAACACAGGGCTTACTACAAAAAAAATTTAGTAAGCTATTTAAAAGATTACCGTAACTCTCTTTGTTCAGATTGTAAAAGGAGATTGCGGGAAAATCCCTTAAGAATTTTAGATTGTAAACAAGAGAAGTGTCAAAAAATTATCAGAGACGGGACTCCTCAGATTATTGATTATCTTTGTAGAAAATGTAATAATCATTTTAAAAATGTCTTAGAAACCTTGGAAGAATTAGAGATTTCTTACAAGTTGAATCCTTATTTAGTCCGAGGATTAGATTATTATACCAGAACCGTTTTTGAGATTTTTGAAGAAACAGAACCCACCTTTTTACCCACCAAAGCCACGTCTGACGTGGCGAAGGCGGGCGCCAGGGATACAGAGAGCGAGGAAGAGAAGAATCAGGAGCCCTTAGCTTTAGCTGGAGGGGGAAGATACGATGATTTAGTGAAATTATTAGGGGGAAAAGAGACACCGGCTTGCGGTGGCGCTTTAGGAGTAGATAGAATAGTTAATTTAATAAAAAAAAGAACTAAAAAAACTCGGAAAATTATCAAACATAGAATTTTCTTAGCTCAGATAGGAAAATTTCCCAAAATGAAAGCTTTAAAATTGATGGAAAAGTTTAGAAAATCTGAAATTAAAATAGCCGAAGCTTTGGATAAAGATTCACTTTCGAGTCAATTGAAATTAGCTGATAAATTGAAGGCTGAATATGTTTTAATTTTGGGTCAAAAAGAGACCCTTGAAGAAAAAATAATTTTAAGGAATATGAAAACGGGTAAGCAGAAGATAATAGCGATAAAAAAAATAGTTGGAGAAGTTAAAAAGAAAACAAAATAATACGAATCTACGAAATTCGCATTATGTCTTGTCTTTTTTGTAAAATCATAAATAAAGAAATGCCTTCGGAAATAGTTTACGAAGATGATAAAATTCTTACTTTTAAAGACATAAATCCGAAAGCGCCGATTCATTTTTTAATTGTTCCCAAAAAGCATATTGAATCAATAAAATCTTTAAATTCAGAAAGAATAGTAGATAGCTTGATTTTGGCAGCAAAAAATATTGCTGAAAAAAATAAAATTTCAGGATACAAATTAGTTTTTAATGTAGGTCGAGAAGGAGGTCAGTTAATAGACCATTTACATTTACATTTCCTAGCTGGAAAACCAATAAAAATACCCTAAATGCCTTTAAAAGTTCAAAAACAAGGTAGAGAGTCTTCGTGGAATTTAATTCGCCGCTTTTCCCAGAAAATTCGCAAAAGCGGGCTTTTAGTTGAAACAAGAAAAAGAATGTTTAAAAGAAAGAAGAAAAGTCATCAATTAAAGAAAAGATCAGCTTTAAGAAGAGAGCAAAAAAAGAAAGAATATGAAAGATTGAAAAAAATGGGGAAAAATTTAAAATGATTGAAATAAATAATTTAACTAATGTTGAGATTGACGAAGATTTTATAAAAAAAATAACTCAGGAAGTTTTAAAAAAAGAAAAAAAACAAGGAAATATTTCTTTAGCCTTCTTGGGTCCAGCAAGAATGCGAAAAATAAATAAAAAATATCGAGGGAAAAACAAAGTAACTAATGTTTTATCTTTTTCCGAAAATGAAATTTCTTTTAAAAATTTGGGAGAGATTATTATTTGTTTACGGGAAATTAAAAAATCTTCCCAGAGAATAAATATTTCTTTTGAAAAAGAATTAGCCCGAGTTTTAATCCATGGAATTTTGCATCTTTTGGGCTATGACCATGAGAAATCAGAAGAGGAAGCAAGAAAAATGGAGGAGAGGGAAGAGTATTACCTTGGGAAAATTCAAACGTCAAATATATAATTATGCCAAAATCTATCACTCTCACTGCCTTAGATATAGGGACAAGCTCTTCTAAATTATTAGTAGGGCAAAAAGAATTATATTCTCCAAATATTAATATTTTGGCAAAAGAAGAAATTCCTTATTCGGTTGGGGTTAGAAGGGGTGAGATTTACGATCCCCAAAAAGTAGCTGAGAATATATCTTTTTTAAAAAATAAACTTCAAAAATCAAAAGGAATTAAAATTAAAAAGGTACTTGCAAACATTAGTGGTCCTCATCTATTCACTCTTAGAAGCCAAGGATTGGTTTCTGTTTCCCGGGCTGACAAAAAGATTTCTCAAGAAGATATCCAAAGGGTTTTACAAGCTTCCCAGTCTGTTAACCTGCCTTCAAATAAAGAAATTTTGGAGGTTTTACCTCAAGAATTTATAGTTGATGGTCAAAGAGGGATAAAAAATCCTTTGGGTTTGGAAGGGATTCGTTTGGAAGATGAGGTTCTTTTAATTTGTATTTTTTCCTTGGTTTTGGAACATTTGGAAACAGCGATTTTGGAAGCCGGACTTGAAATTGAAGAAGAAGTTATTCCCTCTCCTTTGGCTTCAGCTAGGGCGGTTTTGAGTCCTGAACAAAAAGAGTTAGGAGTGGCTGTAGTTGATATTGGAGCCGGAACTACTTCCCTTTCTGTTTTTAATGAAGGTAATTTAATAGACTTTACTGTTTTTCCAATGGGTTCTGCAAATATTACAAATGATATTGCTATTGGATTAAGAACTGAAATAGCTACAGCGGAAAGAATAAAAAGAGAATTTGGTTCTTTTGATTTATCTTCCCGAAAAAGAAAAACTAAAAAAGGAAAAATTAAAAAAGAAAGAATAGAAATTCCAGAAGAGGGACTTTCTTTTTCTAAAATTTCCTTAAAGAATATTATAGAATCTCGGGTTTCAGAGATTTTCTTAGAAGTTGCTAAAGACTTAAAAAGAATTTCAAAAAAAACAATTTTACCAGCCGGAGTTATTTTGACCGGTGGGGGAGCTTCTTTGCCGGGGTTGATAAAATTTGGAAAACAAAAATTTGAACTTCCTTGTTATTTAGCCAAGCCCGAAGAGATTCCTGTGCTTGAAGATCCAGCTTTTTATACTTGTGCTGGAGTTTTACTTTCTGGATTTGATTTTCAAGAAGGAAAAAGAGAAAAAATAGCTGGAGAGGGAATAAAGACAAAATTTAAAAAAATATTTAAAATATTTCTACCCTAAACCATTATGTCTATTCCGAAAATAAAAGTAATTGGAATTGGAGGAGCTGGTTGCAATACAATTTCTCGGCTGACAAAAGCCAACTTAAAAGGAATTGAACTTTTTGCTGCAAATACGGATATCCAGGCTTTAAAGAAAACTTTATCTCCCAATAAAGTTTTAATAGGGGAGAAAATAACTGGTGGTTTAGGAACAGGCATGGATTGGGAATTAGGGGAAAAGGCAGCTCAAGAAAGTCAAGAATCTTTGAAAAATATTTTAAAAGGAGCAGAAATTGTTTTTTTAACCTGCGGATTGGGCGGGGGATCGGGTACATTTGGTATTTCAGTTCTAGGAAAGTTAGCTCAAGATTTGAAAATATTAACTTTAGCTATTGTTACTTTACCCTTTTCTTTTGAAGGAAATTCAAGAAAAAGATTAGCAAAAAGAGGATTGAAAAAGCTTCAAGAAAATGTTGATGCCTTTTTAGTTATTCCCAATGACCGTATTTTAAAAGTAACCGCAAGAAACATTTCAATTGAAGATGCTTTTTTGAAAATTGATAGAGTTTTAGTCAACTCTTTGGAGGGAATCTCCGATTTGCTTTTACTTCCCGGAATTATCAGTCTTGACTTCGCTGATGTAGAAGAGATATTAAGAAATTCCGGAAGAACTTTATTTGGACAGGGAAAAGCAAAAGGGGAACAAAGAGCGATTTCAGCCGCCAGTCAAGCCCTACAGTCTTCCCTGCTTGATTTTTCACCCAAAAAAGCAAAAGGAATTTTATTTAATGTCAGGGGAAGGGATGTTGCTTTGTCTGAGGTTCATTTGGTAGCCAACTTTATAAAAAAATTAGCTGACACAAAAACAAAAATAATCTTTGGAGTTTCTGAAGATAAGAGTTTGGAAAAGGGTGAAATAAAAGTCATCTTAATTGCAACCGGAATTCGATGATTATTGGCGGGCTTCAAAAACTAACTCTAATTGATTATCCTGGTAAAATAGCCTGTACAGTTTTTTTACAGGGGTGTAATTATCGCTGTCCTTTTTGCTATAACCCAGAACTTGTTTCAAGAGAGGAAATTAAAAAACATCTTCCAATTCCAGAAAAAGATTTTTTCCAATTTTTAAAACAGGGACTATTACCAAACAACAATAGTTCCCGTTTGGAAGGAGTCTCTGTTGGAGGAGGGGAACCTACCATTAACCAGGATTTACCCAAATTTTGCCAAAAGATTAAGAAACTGGGCTACAATTTAAAAATTGATACCAATGGTTCAAATCCTGATATGTTAAAAGATTTAATTGACCGAAAATTGGTAGATTACATTGCCATGGATGTTAAAGCTCCCCCAAAAAAGTATTGTCGAGTGATTGGTTTAAAGGATTGTTCAAATTATTATCTTTTGAGCAGGATTGAAGAAAGCATAAATATTTTGAAACAAGGTAAAGTAGATTATGAATTTCAAACAACTGTCACTCCAACTTTATTAAAAAAAGAAGATATTTTAAAAATTGTTCATTGGATAGCTCCAGCAAAAAAATACGTTTTGCAAAATTTTGAGTCAGAAAAAACAGTTGACCCAAAATTTGAAAAAATTAAACCTTATCCCAAAGATTTTCTCTTTTCTCTTCAGAAAATAATCTCTCCATTTTTTGAAATCTCCGAAGTCAGATAAAATTATGTTTCCCCTTTATCCTCAAATCAGAATACCGGGTAAAAAATCCTGGTTGATTATTTTTTTAATCGCTTTAAATACAACTCTTTTTTTAATTTCCTTGTCCAGACTTGAAGAGTTTATTTTTAAATACGGTATGATTCCAACAAAAATTTTTCAGGGTGAAGGTTCTTTAACCATATTCAGTTCAATGTTTTTCCATGCAAGTTTTTGGCATCTTTTCGGCAATATGTGGTTTTTGTGGGTATTTGGAAATAATCTGGAAAGAAAGTTGGGAAAAGTAAAATTTTTAGCTTTTTATATTATTTGCGGGGTTTGTTCAGCTTTGATTTATTTACTTTTAGCTTCCCAAAAATCTATTCCCGCTATTGGAGCATCAGGGGCAATTTCCGGGGTTTTAGGTGGCTATTTAATTCTTTTCCCCAAGCACAAAATTATCAGTTTAGTTCCAATTTTCTTTTTTATCCAATTGATTGCTGTTCCAGTTTTAATTTTTATTGGCATCTGGTTTTTGTATCAACTTTTATATATTGGTTCTCAAACAATGATTGCTTATTGGGCCCACATTGGCGGTTTTCTTTCAGGTATCATTTTGATAAGATTTTTTGCTAAATAGCCGTATGACTCTTTCTAAGGTGCTTTCTTATTCTCTACTTTCCTTTGTTGGAGGGGTTTTTATTTCCTCTTTTTTAAATGTTCCCCAGTTTATAATTTATGAACTTTTTGTTTTAGGAATTTTTTATTCTTTAATTTTTTTCAAAGAAAAAGCAATTCTTGTTTTTGGAATCTTTTTAATAGTTCTTGGTTTTGGTATTTTTAGGACCGAGATAGCAAAGCCAGGTATTTCAGAACATGGATATTATGAAACTAATGAATCTCTTTCAGTAGTTGAAGAAAAGATTTATCCATTAAAATATAAACTAAGAGAGATTATTTATGAGAACTTCTCACCACCGAACTCTTCAATTCTGGCAGCCCTGACCTTAGGCGATAAACAATATATTTCCAAAGAGTGGAAACAAAAACTGAATATTGCCGGAGTTCGTCATATAACTGCCGTGTCAGGACTACATGTGGTGATTGTAAGTGGTATTTTACTTTGGTTAGGTATAAGAATAGGATTATATCGCGGTCAGGCGTTTTATTTTGCTTTGTTTTTTCTTTGGTTTTTTATATTAATGATTGGTTTTCAACCATCCGCGGTCAGAGCTGGCATTATGGGTTCAATGTTGCTTTTTTGTCAGAAAATAGGACGACAGAGAGTGACTGATAGGGCATTATTGCTAACAGCAGCTGTAATGCTTGCTATTAACCCATTACTTTTAAGGTATAATGTTGGTTTTCAGTTGTCGTTTTTGGCAACCTTGGGCATAATTTATTTGATGCCTTTCCTCCAAAATCTTTTTGAAAGGATAAAGTTAACAAAACTTGGTGAAGTGAGCAATCTTTTAGCAATGACTTTTTCAGCCCAGATTTTTGTCCTGCCAATTTTAATTTATAATTTTGGACAATTTTCTTTAGTTTCGCCAATCACCAATGTTTTAATTGTTCCCTTACTTCCATACATTATGATAGCCGGATTTATTTTCTTAATTGGCGGATTGTTATGGCAGGGTTTAGGTTGGATTTTATCATTTCCTGTTTGGTTTTTATTGAGTTATGTCACAGGAATAGTTGATTTATTCTCCAGATTTTCTTTTTCATCCATTGTCTTTCAAATCTCTTGGATTTGGCTGCCAATTTTTTACTTAATTATAGGTTATTTACTTTGGTATATTCAAAAGAAAAAAAATATGTTAAAATTTTATGTATGGACTGGCAAAAAATAAAACAATTTTTAAATAAAGATATCTTGCAGATAGGTCAACCAAAGAAAAAAAGAGTTGCCAAAAAGAGCAGAGCCCCAAAAAGAAACCGAGTTAATTCTTGGCTGGCTGGTTTGATTGTTCTTGCATTTTTTCTTGGGGTTTTTGGAGGTCTTTATTTTAAGGATTATATTCAGCCTATTTTAAAAAACCTTTTCTCAGAATCTCAACCTCAACTTCAAACTCAACCTTCAACAACCCAATCTCAAGCTTATTCTCCTCAGACCAGCCAAGAAAAAGCAGTAATTGAGGTGGTTAAAAAAGTTTCTTCTTCAGTAGTAAGTATTATTATTACCAAAGACTTACCGGTTTATAAAGAATATTATGAAAGTCCTTTTGAAGGATTTGAAGAATTTTTTGGCGACGATCCTCTTTTCGAGTTTAAAGTCCCCAAATATCGTCAGGAGGGAACAGAAAAAAAGACAATTGGTGGAGGTACAGGTTTTATTATTTCTGAGGATGGTTTAATTTTAACCAACAGACATGTTGTTTCTGATGAGGAAGCAGATTATATAGTTATTACTAATAAAGGAGAAAAATATCAGGCTCAACTTTTAGCCCGGGATCCTTTTCAGGATTTGGCAGTTTTAAAGATTGAAGGAGAAAATACTATTAGCGGAGATGGAAATTTAACGGAGAAGAACTTCTCGGTTTTAAAACTTGGCGATTCCTCTATGCTCGAAATCGGTCAAAGTGTTATTGCTATTGGAAATGCCCTAGGAGAATTTCGGAATACTGTTTCAGTTGGTGTAATTTCAGGACTGGGCAGAAGAATTACTGCCTCAGGTGGAGGAATCGTTGAAACCCTGGAAGATGTCATTCAAACCGATGCTGCAATTAATAGAGGAAATTCCGGGGGACCTTTATTAAATTTAAAAGGAGAAGTAATTGGAGTGAATGTTGCTATGGCTCAAGAAGCTCAAAGTATTGGTTTTGCTATTCCAATTAATAAAGCAAAAAAAGCCATAGAACAGGTTAAAACCTTGGGTAAAATCGTTTATCCCTTTTTGGGAATAAGATATATTTTAATAACGCCCGAAATCCAAGAAGGGAAAAATCTAAAAGTAGATTACGGAGTTTTAATTATTGGCGGAGATAACCCTGATAATCCGGCTATTATTCCCGGTTCTCAAGCTGAAAAAGCAGGTCTTCAAGAAAACGACATAATTTTAGAAGTTGATGGAGAAAAAATTACTTTAGAGAATTCTTTAGCCCAAATTATTAGAGCTCATCAGCCAGGAGATAAATTAATTTTAAAAATCTTAAGACAAGATAAAGAAATAACAATTGAAGCAACTTTAGGCGAAAAAACCAGCTAATCCACTTGATTTTTTATCCTCTCTTTGCTAAGTTGAAATATTAAATAATTTATTATGCCATTTATTCAAGGGGGAGATTTTACCCACAAATCACAAGAAATAATGATTAAGGCTCAGACCGTTGCTAAAAATCACGGCCAACAGCAGATTGATGCTTTGCATCTTCTTCAGGCTCTTCTTGAAGAAGAAGAGAGTATTGTTTTAACATTGCTCAAAAATACGGAGATTGATATAGAAGATTTAAAAAGAAAAACCCAAAAGGCAATTCTTCAAATTCCTTCTCTTTCTGACCCCCAAGTTACTGGTCAAATTTATCTTACACAAGATTTAGCTCGGACCCTGGATAAAGCAAGGCAGGAGGCAATGAAAATGGGAGATGAATTTATTTCTATTGAACATTTATTTTTGGCTCTTTTAATGGTTAATACTGCAGCCCAAAAAGTTTTAGAAACTGCAAGATTTTTAGTTTCTAATGCTCCCGCTTCTTTAGATAGAGAAACTATTTTGAAACAACTTTCTGAGATTCGAGGTGGTGAAAGAGTTATTGATCCAAAACCAGAATCAAAATACGAAGTGGTTAAAAAATATACCAGAAACTTAACTGATTTAGCCAAGGATGGAAACATTGATCCGGTTATTGGCCGAGAATCAGAAATTAGAAGGTTAATGCAGGTTTTGTCCCGAAGAACAAAAAATAACCCGGTTTTAATCGGAGAAGCTGGAGTCGGCAAAACTGCAATTGTTGAGGGTTTGGCAAAAAAGATTACCACTTTAAATGTTCCAGAAAGTTTAGGAAAAAAGGAAATAATTGCTTTGGATTTAGGAGCTTTGGTTGCTGGTACAAAATACAGAGGAGAATTTGAGGCAAGAATTAAAGCTTTTTTGCGAGAATTAAAAAGAGCTAATGAGCAATATATTTTATTTATTGATGAGCTTCATACTTTGGTTGGAGCTGGGGCAGCCGAAGGAGCAATTGATGCTTCAAATCTTTTAAAACCAGCTTTAGCAAAAGGGGAGCTTAGAGCAATTGGTGCTACCACTTTGAAAGAATATCAAAAATATATTGAAAAAGACCCGGCTTTAGAGAGAAGATTTCAGCCAATTTATGTTGCCGAACCTTCAATTGAAGATACACTTTCTATTTTACGGGGAATAAAAGAAAAGTATGAACTTCATCACGGAGTTAAAATTAAAGACGCAGCTCTTAAGACTGCTGTAGAATTAAGTAATCGTTACATTACTGACAGATTTTTACCAGATAAAGCAATTGATTTGATGGATGAAGCAGCTTCGGTTTTAAGATTGGAGATAGAATCAGAACCTTCAGAACTTGAAGAGCTCCGTAATCAAATTACCAAGCTGGAAATAGAAAAAGAGGCTTTAAAAAAAGAAAATTCACCCGGAGTGAACTCAAAAAGATTGAAGGTAATTGAAAGAAGTTTAGCTGACTTAAAAGAAAAAGCAAAAAGTTTGAAAGCTAAGTGGGATTCTGAAAAAGATTTAATTTTAAAAATTAAAAACCTAAAAAGAGAGATTGATGACCTTTACTTTCAAATAGAAATTGTCCAGCGAGAAGGTGATTTGCAAAAGGTTGCTGAATTGACGTACGGTAAAATTCCAAGCTTAAAAAAAGAAACAAATCTTGCCGAAAAGAAATTGCGCGATCTTCAGAAAACGAGTCATCTCTTAAGGAAAGAGGTAACTGAAGAAGATATATCTCAGGTTGTTTCCCTTTGGACAGGAATTCCAGTGACAAGATTAATGGAGGGTGAAGCAAAAAAATTGGAAAAAATGGAGGAGATTTTGAAAAGGCGGGTTATTGGTCAGGACCAGGCAATTTTTATTGTTTCCAATGGTATCCGAAGAGGAAGAGCGGGGATTTCTGAAGAAAATCGGCCGATTGGTGTTTTCCTTTTTTTAGGACCAACAGGTGTCGGAAAAACCGAAACAGCCAAAGCTTTAGCTGGGTTTTTATTCAATACTGATAAGGCTCTTATCAGATTGGATATGTCAGAATACATGGAAAAATACAGTGTTTCAAAGATAATCGGTTCTGCTCCGGGCTATGTCGGTTATGAGGAAGGAGGCCAATTAACCGAGAAAATTCGCCGGCGTCCTTACAGCGTGGTATTGTTAGACGAGATTGAAAAGGCTGATACTGAAGTCTTTAATATTTTGTTACAAATTTTTGAAGACGGTAGATTAACCGATGCCAAAGGAAGAGAGGTTTCTTTCAAAAACACGATTATCATTATGACTTCTAATATTGGCTCAGAATATATTTCTGGAATGCAGACTTTAGGTTTTGAACAAAAAAGCGAGGAGAAAATATCCCAGACAAAACAGCTTAAAGACAAAGTTTATCAGAGCTTAAAAGAATTTTTTCGGCCCGAATTTTTGAACCGAATTGATGAAACCGTAATATTCAATTATCTGGGTAAAAAAGAAATTAGAAAAATCGTTGATTTAGAATTAAAGAAAGTTAAAGAGAGATTGAGAAAAACAAAAGACATTAAAATTAGATTTTCCAAATCTTTAAAAGATAAGTTAGCCGAGCAAGGATTTGATCCAAATTTAGGGGCAAGACCTTTAAAAAGAATTATTCAGAAATTGATTCTTAATCCTTTGTCTTTGAAAATCATAACTTTTCAGATTGAACCGGAAAGCAGAGTTTATGTTGATTTAGAAAAAGAAACAGTTGTCTTTCAAGTTTCTCAAGCTGTTTCTCAAAGAAAAAGGGAAGAAGCTTTAGTAAAATAATTGGTTTTTCAGATTGAAAAGGGTTGACAATCCTTTTCAAATTTGTTAATATTGAAATTGTGAGGGTCAAATTCATCTTTTTAAGATGGATTTTCCAAAAGAGTCTGCGGAAGACCTCCTGGTAATTGGGAGGTCTTTTGCTTTTAATACTTGCCTTCTTGGGTAAAATTGGCATATAATAAAATTGGGTCGGGAGCAGGCCCTCACAAAAGACTTTGGAGGAAAAACCCTCCCGGCCCATTCCTTTTCATTCGCAGTATTCGAATTTCATTCGCATTAATTTTATGGAGTTTAAAAAAAATGTTCTGTTGAAAAATTATACCACCTTTAAAATTGGGGGAAGAGCAAAATATTTTTTAAAAGCAAAAACAAAAGAAGAACTAATTAAGGCAATTAAGATTGCTGAGCAAAAAAAATTGCCTTTTTTTATTTTGGGCAAAGGAAGTAATTTATTGGTTTCTGATAAAGGATTTAATGGATTGGTAATAAAAATAGAAACTAGAGACTACAAACTAGAAACTGACAAAATTTATGCCCAGGCCGGAATAGAACTAGCCCAAATAGTAGATTTTGTGGCAAAAAAATCGCTTACTGGTTTAGAATGGGCAAAAGGGATTCCCGGAACAATAGGAGGAGCTATTTTTGGAAATGCTGCTGCTTTTAAAAATTCAATAGGAAATTTTATTGAAGAAGTAGAATGTCTTGAGATTGAACCCTCTTTAAAGGTTCAACCCCCCAAAATTAGAATCTTCAATAATAAAGATTGTGAGTTTAACTTCAAAGATAGCATTTTTAAAAAAAACAAAAATCTCATAATTCTCGCTTGTATAATTCAGCTAAAAAAAGGAGACAAGAAAGAGATTAAAAAAAAGATGAAATATTTTTTAAATTATAGAAAAAGAAGTCAACCTTTAAAATTTCCCTCAGCTGGCTGTGTGTTTAAAAACCCCCTTAGAATTCCGACAGCAGAATTAATTGATAAATCTGGCTTAAAAGGGAGAAAAATTGGCAGAGCCATGATTTCCAAGAAGCATGCGAATTTTATTATCAATCTGGGAGGGGCTGAGGCAAAAGACGTTTTAAAACTGATTAATTTAATAAAAAAAGAAGTCAAAGAGAAATTTAGAATTGAACTTGAAGAAGAAATATCAAAAGTAGGGGTTGACATCTCTTCTTATAATTTGGAATAATAATATAATAACTAAAATTTTTTGAGCAGATAGCTAAAGCTCAAGGGGCAAAAAGTCGACTATTTGCTAAAAATTAAATATTTCTAAAAACAAATGCCAGCAAAAAAGAAAAAAAAGAAAGTCGCAAAGAGAAAGAAGAAGAAATAAGAACCTGCTCGCTTCGTTCGCAGAACCTTGTTTTCGGCAAGGTAAAAGATTGTATTCCGAAAATAGAAACATTTTAGAAAGCTTTCTAAAGTCTCGTTCTCTGCTCTATCTGATTTCTTAGAGAACGAGACTTTTTATTTGCATTTTTTTTAAATTTCAGTTAATATTTATTTGTAAAAAATTTTAAGATGAGAATAGTCATTAAAGCAACAAAAGTAAATCTGACAGAGAATTTGCGAGAATTGATTCAAGAAAAAATTTCAAGTTTAGAAAAATTCTTAGAAGAAATTTTAGAAAAAGAAGATATTTTTGATGGTCAAAAGCCGAGAACAGAAGCTTTCGTTGAGGTCGGTAAACCCTCAGCTCATCATAGAAAGGGAAAGGTTTTTTATGCCGAATGTCAGATTCCTCTACCCGGAAAAGAATTGAGAGCAATAGCTGAAAGAAAAAGTTTGGAAATGGCAATTACTGAAGTTAAAGATGAGTTGCAGCGTCAGTTAAAAAAGTACAAAGGAAGTCAAAAAGCTCAACAGAAAAGAAATCAAAGAAGAGCAAAAAAAGATTTCAAAATTTCAAAATCAGCTAGATTTTATAGAAAAGGAAGAATAAGAGAAGAAGGAATGTAGAATTATGAAATTTTTATCTAAACTCTTAGGTGATCCAAACGAGAAATATTTTAAAAAACTTCAGCCCATTATTGATAAGATAAACAGCCTCGAACCAGAGTTCGAGCATTTTTCTATTTCTGAACTTCAAGAAAAGACAAAAGAATTTAAAGAAAGATTGAGAAAAGCCGAGACTTTAGACGATTTACTGCCAGAAACATTTGCTTTAGTTAGAGAAGCATCAAAGAGGACCCTTAATCAACGGCATTATGATGTTCAGTTATTAGATGGAATTGCTCTCCATCAAGGAAAAATTACTGAAATGAAAACAGGAGAGGGAAAGACTTTAGCTGCAACTTTGCCGGTTTATTTAAATGCTTTACTTGGCAAAGGTGTTCATATTATTACGGTTAATGACTATTTAGCAAGAAGGGATATGGTCTGGATGGGACAGATTTACCATTTATTGGGTTTGTCAATTGGCTGTTTGAATAGCGAGCAGAGTTTTTTATACGACCCGGATTATAAAAAACCAACCGAAGAAAAAGAAAAAATTAGAGATGAACTCGGTAGTTTTTATATTGTTGAAGATTTTTTAAGACCTTGTTCCAGAAAAGAAACTTATTTAACTGATATTGTTTATGGCACTAACAATGAATTTGGTTTTGATTACTTAAGAGACAATATGGTTCCCGATTTAAAAAATAAAGTTCAGCGCGACTTTCATTATGCTATTTTAGATGAAGTTGATTCTATTTTAATTGATGAAGCAAGAACTCCTTTGATTATTTCCCAACCCGATTACGAGGCATCAAAAATGTATAAAGAATTTTCAGGGATTGTTCCAAGACTGAAAGAAAATCTTGATTATAATATTGATGAAAAAATGAAGGCGGCGAGCTTAACCGAGGAGGGAATTGAAAGAATTGAAAAAATTTTAGGAATTGGAAATATTTATCAGGAAAAAGGAATAAGATATCTTCACCATTTAGAACAAGCCCTGAGAGCCAAAGTTTTTTTCAAAAAAGACAGAGATTATATTGTCAAAGAGGGGAAAGTAGTCATTGTTGATGAATTTACTGGTCGTTTGTTGCCGGGAAGAAGGTATTCAGGTGGTTTACATCAAGCAATTGAAGCAAAAGAGAGAGTTGAAGTGAAGCCGGAATCAAAAAGTTTAGCTACTATTACTTTCCAGAATTATTTTAGACTCTACCAAAAATTAGCCGGAATGACTGGAACAGCCCAAACTTCCGGTGAAGAGTTTGAAAAGGTTTATGGTATTTCCGTTGTTGTAATTCCTACTAATAAGCCAATGATAAGAAAAGATTTATCAGACAGAGTTTACAAAAACGAATTTGGTAAATTTAAAGCAATAGTCAAGGATGTTAGGAAAAGACATCAAGAAGGACAGCCGGTTTTAATTGGAACGACCTCAATTGAAAAAAATGAGCTTTTAACCAAGATGCTCTTGAGAGAGGGGATTTCCTGCGAAATTTTAAACGCCAAACAGCACCAGAGAGAAGGAGAAATTATAGCTCAAGCTGGTAAAAAAAGAGCGGTGACAGTAGCTACTAATATGGCTGGAAGAGGAGTTGATATAATTTTGGGTGGAAATCCACCAGATTTAAAAGAGGCAGAGGAAATTAAAGCGATTGGAGGTCTTCATGTTATCGGAGTTCAGAGACATGAGGCCAGAAGAATTGACAACCAATTACGGGGTAGAGCCGGAAGACAGGGCGATCCTGGCTCTTCTCAATTTTTTGTCTCTTTGGAAGATTCACTTATAAGAATATTTGGCGGTGAGAGGATAAAAAATTTAATGACCAGTTTAAATATCCCGGAAGACCAAGCAATTGAAGCAAAACTTCTTTCCGGGGCGATAGAAAAAGCTCAAGCCAGGGTTGAAGGAACAAATTTTGATATAAGAAAGCATGTTTTAGAATACGATGATGTTATCTCAAAACAGAGAAATAAAATTTATTTTCAAAGAAAAGAAATTTTGGAAAAAGATTACCAAAAACTTCGGAATTTTATTTTAGAAGTTATTGAAAATGAGATTAAAAGAATAATTGAAGCCCATCAAGAAAATGGATTTGATTTTGAAGAAATTTTTGAGGAGTTAAAAACAATTTTACCTTTGCCTGATGAAATTCATGTTAAATTGAAAGATTTTTTAGAAAGTCAAGAAATGTTTGAATTTCTGGCAGGGTTAACTAAAAAATATTTTACCCTCAAGGAAGAAAAAGAGGGTAAAGAAAATATGGAAAAGATTTTAGACTTTATTTGCTTAAGAACAATAGATATCTTTTGGTCCGAACATTTGGAAACAATGGAACATTTAAAAGACTCAGTAAGATTACGAGCTTATGGGGGAAGAGATCCTTTGGTTGAATATAAAACTGAAAGCCACCGAATTTTCCAAGAGCTTCAAAAAACCATTGATTTTCAAATTGCCCGCACAGTTTTTAAACTAACCTCCTCTCAAGGAGCTCGATAAATCAAGCTTAATAGATTAGAATAAGATAAAGATGAGAAAAAGAAAAATTTATATTAATTTAATAATAATTATTGTCTTGGCTTTTTTTGCTTTGAATACAGCCTTTCCTAATATTAAACTTCCTTATTTTCCGGAAAAACCATTTAAACTGGGATTAGATTTACAGGGAGGAACTCATTTGGTTTATCAAGCCGACTTATCAAAAATTGAAGAAGATGAAAGAGGGGAGGCAATGCAAGGCTTAAAAGATGTTATTGAAAGAAGGGTTAATCTTTTCGGGGTGGTTGAACCCAAGGTTCAGCTTCAACAAACCCCTGAACATCAGCGGCTGATAGTTGAATTGCCTGGAGTTAAAGATGTTACTCAAGCCATAGAAATGATAGGAAAGACCCCTTATCTTGAGTTCAAAGAGGAAATAGAAGAAGAACCTTATTTTCTAACAACTAAATTAACCGGTCGCTATCTAAAAAAAGCCCAATTAGCTTTTGACCAGACAACTTTTGAGCCTCAAGTTCTTTTAGAGTTTAATTCAGAGGGTAAAGAAATTTTTAAAGATTTAACCACCAAAAACGTTGGCAAAAGATTAGCTATTTTTATTGACAATGTTTTAATTTCAGCTCCAGTGGTTCAGGAAGTAATTTCTGGCGGTAAAGCTCAAATTACCGGTAGGTTTACAAACGAAGAAGCTAAAGAATTAGCCAGAAATTTAAATGCTGGAGCTTTGCCTGTCCCAATTAAATTAATTTCTCAAAATACAATCGGACCCATCTTAGGAAAGATTTCTTTGGAGAAATCTTTAAAAGCAGGGATAATTGGTTTTTTGGCTGTATTTTTATTTATGATTATTTTTTATAGGGTTTCTGGAATTCTGGCTTGTATGAGTTTGATAATCTATGCTGGAATTTTACTCTCTCTTTTCAAGCTGGTGCCAGTGACTCTAACCTTAGCTGGAATTGGAGGGACTATTTTATCGGTCGGGATGGCAGTTGACGCAAATGTTTTGATTTTTGAAAGAATGAAAGAAGAACGAAAGGAGGGGGAGGGTTTTTCGCGAGCAGTTGAAACAGGATTTTCCCGGGCTTGGCCTTCAATCAGAGATAGTAATCTGACTACTTTAATTGTTGCTTTGATAATGTTTAGTTTCGGGACATCATTTGTTAAAGGATTTGCTTTAACTTTGAGTTTTGGAATTTTAGTCAGCATGTTTTCTGCTTTATTTATTGTCAGAACTTTTTTAAGAAGTTTCATGGGAACAAGGTTGGAAAAAGTAAAATGGCTCTGGGGATAATATGTATATTCCATTTATAAGACATCGCAAAATATTTTATATAATTTCTGTTATTTTGGTCAGTTTGGCCATAATCAGTGTTTTTGTCTTTGGGCTGAAATTAGGTATTGATTTTACTGGAGGGAGCTTACTCAGCTTAAATTATAAAAACCAGATTCCAAGTTCCTTAGAGATAAGAGAAAGTTTAAAAGAACTTGAATTAGGAGAAATTGTGGTTCAGCCGGTAGGAGAAAAGGGAATTCTCTTAAGGATGAAAGATGTTTCAGAAGAAAACCATCAGAAAATTTTGGAGAAGCTGAAAAAATTAGGAGAAATTGAACAAGGTTCTGAGAGTTTTCAGTCAATAGGACCGGTAATTGGCCAAGAACTTACCCAAAAAACAAAAATTGTCGTTTTTTTAGCTTTATTAGCCATTTTAATTTACATTGCTTTTAGTTTTAGGAGAATTTCTCGCCCGGTTAAATCCTATGTCTATGGATTGACAAGCTTAATTGCTCTTTTTCATGATGTTTTAATTCCTATTGGCATTTTTGCCGTCTTGGGTAAATTCTATGGAGTAGAAATAACCATTCCCATAATTACCGCCTTTCTGACCATTTTTGGTTATTCCATCAATGACTCGGTAGTTGTATTTGACAGAGTAAGGGAAAACCTTTTAAAATTAAGAAAAAGCAACTTTGAGCTTTTGGTTGAAAAAAGTTTGAATCAAACCCTGACCCGCTCTTTAAGTACTTCTTTAACCACCTTATTTGTTCTTTTTTCCATCTTTTTCTTTGGTGGTCAAACCTTAAAATATTTTTCTTTAACCTTGATTTTAGGAATTATTCTTGGCACTTATTCTTCTTTATTTTTAGCCACCCCTCTTTTAGTAAGCTTTTATAAATTTAGAGAAAGAAATAGTTGACACTTGATTTTAGTTATGGTTAAATGGAAAAACATGACTGATTACAAAAAAATTTGTTTAAAAGTTTTAGAAGAACTGCCTCAACGGCAAAAAACTGTTATTATCAGGAGATTTGGTTTGGAAAATAAAGAGAGAGAAACCTTGGAAAAGATTGGTCAAAACCTTGGAGTAACCAGAGAAAGAATTCGGCAAATTGAAGCTGACGGTTTTAGAGAAGTTGAAAAGAAAAAAGAAGAAAAGGATTTAAAAAAGACCTTTTTTGAGCTTAAACAATATCTTCAAGGAAAGGGTGGTTTGAAAAGAGAGAATATTATGCTGGCCGACCTGGGAAAGAATGATTTCCCAAATTATATCTTTCTTTTACTTACTCTAGGAGATGATTTTCACCGCTTTCCAGAGGATAAAGATTTTTATTCTTTTTGGACTATTGATAAAAATCTTTTTCAAAAAGTAAAGAATATTTCAGAGAGTCTTGTTAAAAAGTTTGAAAGAGAAAAAAAGCCCCTTTCAGAAAATAATTTCTTCAAATTAGGTAAAAATGAATCTCCTCAGATTTTTCTTTCTTCAGTTGAAATTTTGAAAAGAATTGAAAAAGGACTTCTTGGTCGTTTTGGTTTAGTTGATTGGCCGGAGATTAAGCCGCATGGAGTGAAAGATAAAGCTTATTTAACTTTAAGAAAAACTAATAAACCTTTACATTTTAAAGATATAGCTTATCTTTCAAGCGAACTTGAAGGAGAATACTGCCAAAGAAAAACTGTTTTTCCCCAGACCGTTCATAATGAGTTGATTAGAGACGAAAGATTTGTTTTAGTCGGCAGGGGAATTTATGCCTTGAAAGAATGGGGCTATAATTCTGGAACAGTCAAAGATATTATTGTTGATATTTTAAAGAAATCAAAAAAAACCTTAACCAAGAAACAAATATTTAATCAGGTTTTGAATCAGCGAATGGTAAAAGAGAATACAATTTTACTGAATCTTCAAAATAAAGACTTCTTTTCAAAAGATTCTCAAGGAAGATATATTTTAAAGTAGAATCTAAAATGCTATTTCTTGGAACAGCAATTACAATTTTATTGATAGCAGCTTTTGTCTTTTTTTTGATTTTCTCTTACGTTTGTTTACATTGGACTAACAGAAATATAAAAGAGGCCAAAAATATATTTGGTGGTATAATGGTCTCTTTTTTATATACTTTTAAAATTTTGTTATTGGGTTTTGTGCTAATTTTGATAGTTTCTTTGTTTTTGGATAAACCTTTTTAGAATATGTCAGAAGTAATTTCAATAATAATTTTGGTTTTAAAGGGTTGGTGGTGGTTATTTCTTCCGGCTATTTTGTATTTGCCCGTCAGTTTTCTTTATCTCTGGTGGGTAAAATGGGAGGTTTGGTATAAAAGAATAGATTGGATGATGCTTGAAATTGTTCCGCCGGGAGAAATTGAAAAACCTTTTCGGGCAATGGAAGATGTTTTTTCTGCTTTGTGGCCAATATATGATTTTGCCAATTGGCGAGAGAGATGGTGTGAAGGAGAATTTCCTTTGGGTCCTTATTGGTTTTCTTTTGAAATAGCAAGTTTTGAAGGTGATCTTCATTTTTATCTGAGAATAGAAAGAGGCCGGCGTACTTTTGCTGAAAGTATAATTTATACTCATTATCCAGAAGCAGAAATTTTTGAAGTTGAAGACTACACTCAAACCATTCCTCAAGACCTTCCAAATAAAGTTTACGATGTTTATGGCGAAGATTTTAAATTTATAAGAGATCATTCTTATCCAATAAAAACTTATAAATTTTTTGAGGCTCGAATACCGGAAGCAGTAGAAGCAGAGAAAAGGATTGACCCTCTTTATTCTTTAATGGAGGCAATGACAAACCTTAGAAAAGGAGAGATAACTTGGTTTCAAATTGTACCTGTTCCTATTACTAATGAAGATATTCCTTGGGCTTCTAAAGGAAAACAAATAGCTAACAAAATTGCCAGACGTCCCCAAAAACCAAAGTCAAGGTCAATTCTTCAAGAAATCTCAGATGTAATAATAGGCGGACAACCGGCTGAAGCTGAGAGAGAAAAGGGGCTGCCTCCTGGAGTTTCTGAGGAAACTGAAAGAGAAATGTTAATTACTCCTGGAGAGAGAGCTATTCTTACTGGAATTGAGGAAAAAATTTCAAAATATGGCTTTGCTACTTTTATCAGATTTCTTTATATTTTTCCCAGAGGTGCTTATTATGTTCCTCATGGTAAGATTGGCAGAAGTTATTTCGCTCATTTTTTTACTCAAGACATGAATACAATTGTCTTTTCAGGAAGAACTAGGAGCAAGGTTCACTATCTTCTTAGAAAAAGAAGGGTTTATGCCAGAAAAAAAAGTCTTTTTGAAAAATATGTTAAAAGATTTCCCCCTTCTTTTCCAAAGATGGTAGGTCCAGAGACTTTAATTTTAAACATTGAGGAATTAGCTACTCTTTTTCATCTCCCAACTAAAGCGTCTATTTTACCGCCGGGGATTCCTCGAGTTCCTGTCAAAAAAGGAGCACCGCCCCCCGGCATTCCTACAGAGTAAAAATTTATGTCAGAAACAAACTTTTTTGCTGAAGCCATTTTTCGGACAAAGAGAAAAAAATTCGGAATTAAACTCGACGATAGACGTCGGCATGTTTATATTATTGGAAAAACTGGAATGGGTAAGACCGAACTTTTAAAAAATATGGCTATTCAGGATATTAGAGAAGGTAAAGGAGTTGGCTTTATTGACCCTCATGGAGAAGCGGCTGAGGAACTTTTAGATTTTATTCCCGAGAATCGAATTGATGATGTAGTTTATTTTAATCCAGCCGATTTTGATTATCCCATTGCTTTCAATGTCATGGAAAAAGTTGATGTTGAACACAGACATTTGGTAGCTTCGGGTTTAATGGGGGTTTTTAAAAAAATTTGGCCCGATGTCTGGTCAGCCCGAATGGAATATATTTTACACAATTCGATTTTAGCTCTTCTTGAATATCCCGATTCCACTCTTTTGGGGATAAACCGGATATTAGCTGATTCTGAATATCGGAAGAAAGTCATTGAGAAGATAAGAGACCCGGTAGTTAAGTCATTTTGGATTAATGAATTTGCCAGATATACTCAGCGTTATGAAGTTGAAGCAACTGCCGCCATTCAAAATAAAATCGGCCAATTTATTTCTGCTCCTTTAATTAGAAATATTGTTGGTCAAACTACTTCTTCAGTTGATATGAGAAAGGTGATGGACGAGGGTAAAATTTTGATTTTAAACTTATCAAAAGGCAGGATAGGAGAGGATACCTCAAAACTTTTGGGAGGACTTTTAGTAACCAAACTACAATTGGCGGCAATGTCCAGAGTGGATATACCAGAGAGTCAAAGAAGGGATTTCTTTTTGTATGTTGATGAATTTCAAAATTTTGCCACCGAATCTTTTGTTAATATTTTATCTGAAGCCAGAAAATATAGATTAAGTTTAATCTTGGCTCATCAATATATTGCTCAAATGGAAGAGACAGTCGGAGATGCTGTTTTCGGCAATATTGGGACATTAGTTTCTTTTAGAATAGGAGCCGAAGATGCCGAATATTTAGAAAAGGAATTTTCCCCGGAATTTTACGCCAGAGACTTTGTTAATCTGCCAAAATATCAGATATATTTAAAATTAATGGTTGATGGAGTTGCCGGCCGGCCCTTTTCAGCCCAAACCCTGGTACCTTTTGAAAAAATAGAGAAGAGTCAGGCAAAAAAAATTATTACCAGTTGCAGAGAAAAATATACTACTGGTCGCCAAACCGTAGAAGAAAAAATTGCTCGCTGGACTGGAGACTATGTTTTAGAAAAAAAACCATCAGCCTCTGAATTAGAACTCTATGATGCTAAATGCCAGAAATGCGACAAATGGACAAAAGTCCCTTTCAAGCCCGACCCCAAGCGACCCGTTTATTGTAAATCCTGTTTGAAAGAAATGAGAGAAAAAGAATCAGAGGGAAATAAAGAAAATAAGGAAGATATCAAAACTTTAACCCTTGAAGAACTGCTCTTAAAAAAACCAGTTTCTTTTTCTGGCCGAAAAGAAAGAAAGAAAGAAAAAAAAGAAATTGATAAAGAAAGCTTAAAAGAAACACTTAAAAAAGCCCTGGGAAATTCCCAGAAAGAATCAAAGGAAGAAAAAAAAAGAGAAAATAAAAGAGGTAAAATAGAACCAGGAGAGACAGTGAAATTCTAAAGGCTTTGGTCTGAAAATCCGAGTCCTGAACTTGTCGAAGGGCGAAGGCAGATCTCTTGCCATAGGCCTCTCGGAGGCCGAGCGGGCATGGTGTCGCCGAAGGCGACGAGCGAGGCCGAGAGGGAGCGGCAATTTTCTCGCTGGGGAAATTGACCGCGTCCGATGGCGGGAGAGACTGCCGAGCACTTAACAGTTTTTAACATGAACTCTCTCAAAAATTCCAATCTCCAAGCTAAGCGGGTTCTTGTTCGCTGTGATTTCAATGTGCCAATAAAGAATGGTAAAGTTTTAGATGATTTTAAAATCCAAAGAACTCTCGAGACTATTAGCTTTTTAAAAAAAGCAGGAGCAAAAATAATCTTAACCAGTCATTTAGGGTCGCCCTTAAAGACAGAAAGAAAAAAACAAAGATTAAAAGAATTTAGTTTAAAACCGGTTCAAAAAAAACTTCAGGATTTATTGAAAGAAAAGATTAGATTTTCTAAAAGGTGTATTAAAAGAAAGGCAAAAAAAGAAATTAAAAGATTGAAAAATGGTCAAATTCTAATTTTGGAAAACCTAAGATTTGAAAAAGGAGAAAAAGAAAATAATGAAAAATTTGCTAAAGAATTAGCTAAACTCGGTGATGTTTATATTAATGAAGCATTTAGTACTTGTCACAGAAATCACGCTTCAATTGTCTTTTTGCCGAAGCTTTTGCCCCATTTTGTTGGATTAAATTTTGAAAAAGAGATTGAGGTTTTATCGCGAATTTCTCAAAATCCAAAACATCCTTTAGTCGTTATAATCGGAGGAATAAAGATTGCTTCTAAAATTGGAGTAATTAAAAAATTTCTGGAGGTTTGCGATCATCTTCTTTTGGGCGGTAAGATTGTTAATAATATTTTGACAGTTAAAGGAATTTCTATTGGAAAACCTTGGCCAGAAGAAAAAGTTGTAGAAATTATTAAAAAAATCAATTTAACTGATCCTAAAGTTCACTTACCGATTGATGTTTTGGTTTCTCCTGATATAAGTGGTGAAGTTTATGTCCGAAACACTGGTCCGGGCAGTGTTAGAAAAGATGAAGGAATTTTTGATATTGGCATTGAAACTATAAATACATTTTCAGAAATTATTAAACAAGCTCAGACAATATTTTGGTCTGGACCTTTAGGGGTTTTTGAGAATGAAAAATTTGAAAAAGGGACTCAAGAAATAGCTAAAATTATTGGAGAGTCTAAGGATGCATTTACTGTAGCTGGAGGAGGGGATACTGTCCGGGCTTTAAAAAAGTTTAATCTTTTAGATAATTTTTCCTTTGTTTCAACAGGTGGAAGTGCAATGTTGGCATTCTTAACTGGGGAGAAATTGCCTGGTATTGAAGCCCTGAGGTAAAAAATGGAGATTAAGAATTTAAAAAAAGCGGCAGATAGAATCAAAAAAGCAATCAAAGAAAAAGAAAAAATCGTTCTTTTTAGTGATGCTGATTTAGATGGGACAACTTCTTTGATTATTTTGGAAGAGACAATAAAAAATTTGGGCGGAGGAATTTCGGCCCTTTATTTTCCTGATAGAGGAAAGGAAGGAAGTGGTTTAAATGAGGAGGCTTTAAAATTTTTAAAAAAATATTCTCCAGCTTTAATAATTTTATTGGATTCTGGAATAGGGAATTTTAAAGAAATTGAAAAAGCAAAAGAATTGGGTTTTAAGGTAATAATAATTGACCACCACGAAATATTAGGGAAACTTCCTGTTGCCGAAATCGTTGTTGATCCGAAACAAAAAGGAGAAAAATATCCTTTTAAATCATTGGCTGCTTGTGGTTTAAGTTTTAAACTTGCTGAACTTCTTTTAGAAGGCAGGATTTCAAAAAATATTAAAGAGAGCTTTTTGGAATTAGTGGCTCTGGGTACTATAGCCGACAAAATGCCTCAAATTGAAGATAATAAAGTTTTTATTGAAGCGGGATTAGACCATTTATCTTTTACTTTTCGGCCAGGTCTTAAAGTATTTTTTAAATTTTTTGAAAAAGAAACATATTCCTTTTCAGAGATTGTTCAGAAAATTATTTCAACTTTACAGATTACCGATAACAAAAATCATTTAACAGAGGGCTATTTACTCTTAAGTGAATCAGACGAAAAAAAAGCTGAAAAACTTCTTGAATCTCTTTTAAAAAAATCTTCCCAAAGACAAAAAGCTATAAAAGAACTGATTAGTCAGATAGAAGAAAAAATTGTCTTAAGTGATTCTCCAATTATTTTTAAAGGGGGAGAGGATATTCCTTCTAATTTAACAGGTGCTTTAGCTGGAAGAATTTATTCAAAATTTAAAAAACCAACCTTCATTTTTACAATTAAAAAAAATTTAATTAGAGGTTCAGTAAGAAATCCTCAGGAGGTAAATAGTGTTGAAGCTTTAAGTCATTGTTCCTCTTTACTTGAGACTTACGGCGGTCATGCCCAGGCTTCCGGCTTCACTGTTAAAAAAAAGAACTTAGAAAAATTTGAAACCTGTCTTGAGGAATACTTCAAGTCTCATGAATAAATTAATTATTTACATTGACGGTGGAGCAAGAGGTAACCCGGGACCAGCTGCTCTCGGAATTTTATTTTTAACAGAAAAAAGAGAAGTTTTTAAAGAATATTCCCAATATCTTGGTAAGAAGACAAACAATGAGGCAGAATATCTTGCTTTAATTTTTGCTTTAAAAAAAAGCAAAGCTCTTTTTGGTCGAGAAAAAATAAAAAACCTTTTGATAGAATTAAAATCTGATTCTGAGCTTTTAGTAAAACAAATGAAAGGGGAATATAAAATAAAAGAGCCAAAAATTCAATCACTTTTTTTACAAGCTTGGAATTTAAAAGTTGATTTCAGAAAGTTAAAATTTTTATTAATTCCCCGGGAAAAAAACAAAGAAGCTGATAAATTAGTTAATGAAGCTTTAGATAGTGAAACTAGCAAAAAAACCTTGTTTTAGTTTGAGTCCTATTTACTTTTAATAATCTTTTTGATATAATTAAAAAGTTCAAGTAGGCAAGGCAACCGCCCTTTACCTTTAGTTAAAGGTGAAGGGAGGAAAGTCCGAACACTCATTCCATTTGGTCTAAAAAAGTAGCGGGTAACACCCGTCGCTAGTAATGGTAGAGGTGCGAACAGAGACGTGCGAGGCCGAAAGGCCGAGCACCCCGTCGAATGACGGGGCAGTCCTCGAGTAATCGAGGGGTGAAACGGCTAAATCCTTACTGGGTGCAAGAAGAAACTCTTTGGACATTCTCCGGATTTGCCCAAAGAGAAAAAGTGCTTCGCTAGAGCCAAGGAGTAATCTTTGGCCCAGATAAATGGTTGTCCTCGACAGAATTCGGCTTATTGCCTGCTTGAACTTTTTTTATTCCTCACTTTTAATCTTGTATAAAGTGGGGGATTTATTTAGAATAAGAGAATGATTAGTAAGCTCTTAAACTCAAAGACAAAAACAGTTACTTTTAGCGCTTTTTTATTGGGTGTTTCTATTCTTTTTAGCCGTCTTCTGGGTCTGATTAGAGATAATCTTTTAGCCAATCTTTTTCCCAAAAGCCAAACCGATATTTATTTTGCTGCTTTCCGGATACCTGATTTTCTTTACGGTATTTTAATAACCGGAGGAATAGTTGCTGTTTTTCTGCCTATTTTTGCTGAGAATTTCAAAAAAAGTCGTTTCCAGGCTCAATCTTTAACCAACACTGTCCTAACTTTTTTTCTAATCAACTTAATTCTCATTTCAACTATTTTAATAATTTTTACTCCCCAGCTTATTGAAATTATTACTCCCGGCTTTAGTCAAGCCCAGAAAGCTCTCACTATTACCTTAGCTCGAATAATGTTTTTAAGCTCGATTCTTTTGGGGATTTCAGCGATATTCTCCAGTATTTTACAATATTTTAATTTGTTTTTTGCTTATGCCTTAGCTCCTATTTTCTATAATCTCGGCATCATCCTCGGTATTTTATTTTTTGTTCCCTCTTTTGGCTTGAAAGGTTTGGCTTTTGGTGTAATTTTAGGAGCTTTTCTCCATTTAGTTATTCAATTTCCTCCACTTTTAAAGCATGGATTTTCTTTTCGGTTTTCTTTTAATTTTAAATCTCCAGGACTAAAGAAAATTCTTAAACTGATGGCTCCCCGAACATTAGGCTCTGCTGCTTATCATATTAATTTAATTGTTATTACTGCTATTGCTTCCACTCTTTCTCCGGGTTCAATCAGTGTTTTCAATTTTGCTAACAATCTTCAACATGTTCCAATTGGCTTAATTGGAACTTCTTTTGCTATAGCCAGTTTTCCTTTTCTTTCCCGAAACTTCATTGAAAATAAAAAAGAAAAATTTTTAAAAAATTTTTCTCAAACCTTCAACCAAATCCTTTTTTTAATAATTCCATTAAGTTGTTTGATGTTTCTTTTAAGAGCCCAGATAGTAAGATTAATTCTGGGAACCTCGATTTCAGGAGAGGGTTATTTCGGCTGGTTTCAAACTCGCTTAACCGCTGCCTCTTTGGGAATTTTCGCTTTTTCTTTGTTTGCTGCTGCCTTGCTGCCGTTTTTGGTCCGGGTTTTCTACTCTTTTCAGGATACAAAAACTCCGGTTAAAATCGCACTTGCCTCAATGGCTTTGAATATTGGTTCATGTTATCTTTTTGTCTGGTTGTTAAGTTTTTCTAATTTTTTCCAAAAAGCAGCTGTTGGCCTTTTAAAGCTTAGAGATATTGAAAATATCTCGGTTATTGGTTTGCCCTTGGCTCTTTCAATCTCTGTTATTTTTCAATTATTTTTACTTATCTTTTTTCTAAAAAGAAAAATAAAAGTCTTGAATTACAAAAAAATTTATTCATCTTTGAAAAAAATTTTAATTGCCAGTTTTTTAATGTCAATTTTAATTTATTTTACCTTACAGGTATTTCCCTTAATAGGAGGAAACACTAAAACTGTTTTAGGAATTCTTCTTCAGGCACTCCTTGCTCTAATTGTTGGGATATCAGCTTATATTTTCTTTTCTCTAAATTTAAAATTAAAAGAACCAAAGCTTATTTTCTCTTCAATTTCCGCTCAATTCAAAAGAAAACATTGAAAAAAGGCAAAAAATTTTGTATTCTATCAGTAGAAGAGAGGAGTTAAGAGCCAAAGAACCATACTCAGAACTATTAACAAAATTACAATTATCCAGATAATTTTAAATATAGTTTTGATTTTCATGTTTTATTTTTATGATAACATCTTTTCGCAGATTTAAAAAGAAGAAAAATCCTTCTGTTTACTTTATAACAATTTTGATTTTTTTAATCACTGGAATTCTAGTCTTCTCCTCTCTTCTTAACTTTAAAATAGTCAAAAAGATAGCAAAGGTTAGAAGCGAAGTAAGTTCTTTAGAAGAAGAAATTGAAAACTTAGAATTAAACAAAAAGAAACTTTCAGAAAAAATATCAGAAGCAGAAAGTAGAGTTTATTTAGAAAGAATAGCTAAAGAGGAAAAGAATCTTAAATGGCCAGGAGAGAAAGTTGTAGCTTTTATACTGTTAAAAAGCCAGAAGGAACAAGAAGAAAAAGAAAATCAAGTTGAGGAAAAAAATTTCTGGCAAGAAATTTTAGAGAAAATCGGAATAAAATAAGTTTACACTGAGTCCGTAAGGGTGAAGTGCGGGGTTAGTTGATCGGTTCAACGTAACCTTCCCAAGGTTGAGAGGCGGGTTCGACTCCCGTACCCCGCTCCAGTTTACACTGAGCTTGTTGAAGTGCCGGAGTAACTCAGTGGTAGAGTAGCTATCTCGTAAATAGCAAGTCGTGGGTTCGATTCCCCCCTCCGGCTCAAATAAAATTTTGTATAAAATGATTGATGATTTTATTTCTAAAATTGAAAAGTTAAAAATAGAGATTAAGGAACTAAAAAAAAATCTTGATATTAAAAATAAAATAAAAGAACTAAAAAGATTAGAAAAAGAAATTCAAGAACCTAATTTTTGGCAAAAAGAAAAGAATCCAGCTAAGATTCAACAAAAAGCTGCCCAATTAAAGGAGAAAATCCAAGAGATTACTAATTTAGAAAAAGAAATTAAAGATTTAGAAGAATTTTTGCCGTTAGTGAAAGAGGATTCAAAGGAAGAAAAAGAATTTAAACAAAAACTGGAAGAACTCAGCTCTGAAATAAAAAATCAGGAAAAAGAAGTTTTTCTTTCTGGTAAATATGACTCTTACCCCGCTATCCTTTCTATTCAGGCAGGGGCCGGAGGAAGAGATGCCGAAGACTGGGTAGTTTTGCTTTTCAGAATGTATCAAAAGTTTTTTGAAAATAAAAATTGGAGATATAAAATTTTGTCTCAGACTTATACTGAAGGAGGGGGACCGGAAGGCAGAATTGGGATTAGAGAAGTCTCTATAGAAGTTAAGGGAAAATTTGCTTTTGGTTTTTTAAAGAAAGAAAAAGGAGTTCATCGCTTGGTTCGAATTTCTCCTTTTTCAAGTAAAGGAATAAGACATACTTCTTTTGCTAAAGTTGAAATTCTGCCTGAAATTAAAACTGAAGAAAGCCAAATTGATATTCGTCCAGAAGATTTGAAAATAGAAACTTTTCGAGCTTCAGGACCTGGCGGACAATATGTTAATAGAAGAGAGTCAGCTGTTCGTATTACCCACTTGCCAACCGGTATTCAAGCTGCTTCACAAGCTGAAAGATTACAGGGTGTAAACCGAAAAATTGCTCTTCAGATTTTAACCTCAAAACTCCAAAATCAGAAATTAAAAGAAGAAGATGAAAAACTGGAAAAAATAAAAGGCAAAAAAGTTTTAGCTGAGTTTGGAAATCAAATTCGCTCTTATGTTTTCCATCCCTATAAACTTGTCAAAGACCATCGAACCGGAGTTGAAACATCTGATGTGGAGAGAGTTCTTGACGGGAATTTAGATCGGTTTATTGAAGCAGAAATGAAATTGTAGTAAATTTATATGATTAGATTCCAAAATGTTAGCAAAATATATCATTCGGGTAAAGAACCAATTGTAGCTTTATCTGATGTTTCTTTTGAATTAGAAAAAGGAAGTTTCGTTTCTATTATTGGTAAATCAGGGTCTGGCAAAACAACATTAATTAAACTTTTAATTGGGGAAGAGAAACTAACAAAAGGAAAAATTTTTTTTAAAGAAAGAGAAGTTCATAAAATGAGTTCCAAAAAACTTCAAAATCTCCGCCGAAAAATCGGCGTTGTCCACCAGGATTATAAACTGCTTTTTTCAAAAAATGTCAGAGAAAATGTTGAATATATAATGCAGGTAATTGGAGCTTCTGATCAAGACATTTCAAGAGATACTCCTCAGGTTTTAGAATTAGTCGGTTTAATGGAAAGACAGGAAAATTTTCCTCAAGAGCTTTCAGGAGGAGAGAAACAAAGATTAGCAATTGCTCGTAGTCTTTGCCATCGACCAGAAATCATTATTGCCGATGAACCAACCGGCAATTTAGACCTTTACAACACTTTTGAAATTATTAATCTTTTTAAAAAAATTCATAGTTTTGGCACAACAGTAATTTTAGCCACTCACAATAAAGAAGTTATTGATAGTTTAGAAAAAAGAGCAATAACCCTGGAAAAGGGTAGAGTAATCCACGACCAAGAAAAGGGAAAATTTATTTTATAAATCTATGTTCATAAAGTTAAAACGTATTTTCAGATTTGCTTGGCAGAGCTTTTCACGCAATAAAGGTTTAAGCTTGCAGGTGGTTTTTATTATGGCAATTGCTATTTTTACTTTAACTTCACTTTTTATTTTCAAAGACTTAAGCAACTTTTTAATTGCCAAAGCTGAAAAAAAAGTTGATATCTCGGTTTACTTTAAAAAGGATATTGAAGAAGATGAGATTTTTGTTGTCAGAGAGGGACTTTCTAATTTTTCAAAAGAGATAGAAAATATTGATTATGTTTCAAAAGAAAAAGCAAAGGAGATTTTTCTTGAGAGACACAAAGATGATCCTCTTTATCTTGAAGCTTTAGAGCAAGTAGAAGAGAATCCCTTTTTATCTTCTTTAAATATTAAAGCAAAAAGTCCTGCTCTCTATGCTCAAATTTCCAGTTTTTTAACTAAAGGCCCCTTTCAAGCCTTGGTTGAAAAAGTTTCCTATTACCAGTCAGAAAAAGTGATTAGTAAACTCTTTGCCTTAACTTCAAATATAAAAACAGCTGGTCTTTTCTTTAGTTTCTTTTTGATAATTTTGGTTATTTTAATGACCTTCAATACAGTTAAGTTAACCATTTTTGCTTTCCGAGATGAAATTTCTACTATGCGATTAGTTGGTGCCTCCAGCTGGTTTATTCGAGGGCCCTTTGTAATTCAGGGATTTTTGTATGGAATTCTCTCTATCCTGATTGTTGATATTTTATTTCTTTTATCTTTTGCTTTTTTAAATTCCGACCTTCAGACCTGGCTTTTTGATTTTAATCTTTTAGAATATTTTCAGGCGAACTTTTTGAACTTGTTTCTTTTGCAAATTCTTTTTGCCTTTTTACTTGGAGGGATTTCTTCTTTCTTAGCTGTCCGCAAATATTTGAAGATTTAAAAAATGCGGGGTGGTGTAATGGTAGCACTCGAGATTCTGGCTCTCGTAATCTAGGTTCGAATCCTAGCCCCGCAGCCACGTAAAATTCGTCCTCCGAGCATAAAAAAATACCCTATCAAACAATAGGGTATTTTTTTAATCCGATATTAATATATTAGCTAAATTTAATAAACTTTTTTAAGCTAAATTACTTTCCTTTTTTGCTTTCCGATACCGATATTTTCATATCCGATACCGATATTTGTATATCCGATAGTTATCCACAGGGGCTCTTGACAGAGAATTTTGAATAAAAGATAATAAGTAAAGATTAAAAGAAGGCCCAAAGGGCCAAAATCCTTTCTTAAAACTTGGGGGTTTTTGAAAAGAATTTTTTATTAGGTCGCTTTGAGCCTTCTGTCTATAATTTTACTCATTTAAATCTATTTGTCAAGCTTTTCTAACCTTTTTCTGTGGATAATTTTATGGAGGAAAAACCAGAAAGAAAATTAAATACGAATATAGATGATAATAATAAATACATATCTCTTCAGGAAGCGACAAAATTTTGTAATTACTCGCAGGAATATTTGAGCTTGAGAGCAAGACAGAAAAAATTAAAAGCAAAGAAAATCGGCAGGAACTGGATGACTACCAAAGAGTG
>JAUWWY010000005.1 GCA_030616605.1 bacterium
ACAACAGAAAAACAAATTTCCATTGCCTGCCAAAAAGGTAGAATTGAGCCAACAGAAGAGAAAATTTTAATTTACAGATTCACAGCTGAGAAATATCAATAGTTCTATCTTTCTCTCTTGCCTTCAATAAATTCCTCTACCATTTCTCTTGCTTTTTCATCAACGAATTGCTGAGGAGGGCATTTCATTAGGTAGGCTGAGGCAGAAATTAAAGGTCCGCCGATTTTTCTATCTAAAGCCAGCTTCGCCAATCTTATTGCATCAATTAGGCAGCCAGCGGAATTTGGCGAATCTTCAACCGAGAGCTTTAATTCCAGCTCAACCGGCACATCTCCAAATTTCCTTCCTTCTATTCTAATAAAGCAGATTTTATTATCGTTCAGCCAAGGGATATAATCTGAAGGGCCAATGTGTAAATCATCATAACTTAATCTCTTGGGAAGTTGCGATTCTACACTTTCGGTTTTTGAGATCTTTTTTGATTTTAACCTTGCTCTTTCCAGCATATTTAAAAAGTCGGTATTTCCACCAAAATTTAATTGATAGGACCTATCTATCTTTACTCCTCTTTCAGAAAAAAGACGGCTTAATATCCGATGAATAATAGTTGCTCCAACCTGGGATTTAATATCATCTCCTACTATAGGTAATCCTTTTTTTTCAAATTTCTCTGCCCATCCTTTATCAGAAGCAAGGAAAACTGGCACACAATTAATAAAAGCGCAGCCAGTTTTCAAAGCAGCTTTGGCATAAAATTCTGTAGCTTTTTGGGAGCCAACTGGTAGATAATTGATTAAAATTTCCGTTCCTGATTTTTTTAATTCCCTAACCACATCTACCGGTTTTTCTTTTGATAGAATAAGTCTTTCTTTTTCTGAATACTCTTTCAAATGTGAAGCTATTCCATCTAATACTGGCCCCATTTTTACTTTTACTCCTAAATTTGGTATCTTTGAATAGAAGACCTTAGTACAGTTTGGTTTTTCAAAAATTGCCAGAGATAAGTCCTTCCCCACTTTTCTTTTATCAATATCAAAAACGGCTACTGGTTTAATATCAGGAATTTTGTATCCTTTTATATCTTTATGCATTAAGCCAGGAGCGCCTTGCTGTCCTGTATTTCTGTAATAAAAAAGCCCTTGAATTAAACTCGAAGAGCAATTCCCTACCCCAACAATAGCTATTTTAATTTGTTTCGCCATACTTAATTATTTTACCGTGGTAAAATAGTATGTCAAGCGTAAAACCATGTTACCCATCGAGCGTCTTCAAAAATCAAATACGATAGAAAATCTGTGGCTTTATATTCTCTCTTTGCTTAAAGAACAAAAAATTTATAGCTGGGAAATTCCGGCTATGATTGAAAAAACTTTCAAATTTAAGCCAGGGAGAATTACCCCTTATAGAGTCCTTTATCGATTAGAAAAAGGAGGTTTTGTTAAAAGTAAAATAGAGGGGAGGAGAAGAGTTTATCAAATTACTGAGAGAGGAAAAAAAGAATTAGAACTGGGGAAAGATTTTTACAAAAAACTTTTAAAAGGCTTAAAATAATATGGCAAAAAAGAAAATAAAAAAAACAGTAGAACAAAAAAAAGCGGCAAAGAAATTAAAAAAGGAAAAAGAAGAAACGGTTATCCAGGAAATTGTAAATCATTACTTCTATAGTAAGGGGTTGACCTTAGGGCAGATTAAAAATAATGCTAAAAAGAAAAAAATTATTTATTCTAGATTTACCAGGCCAGCAAAACAACTTTTAGAATTAGCTGGTTCAGTAAAAAAAGCTAAAGCAGCAATTAACAAAGTAGCTGAGTGGGCGAAATCAAGAAATTTAGATTATGCCATTGAGACCGTATTTAAAAAATGGCTAGAGTTAGATAGATTAAAACCAAAAGAGGTGGTAAAGAAACCATTTTATCAGGGGGACCCTATGGTTTGGTCAGAGACCAAAAGAAAATTGTATGTAATCGATAAAACTGGTAGTTGGTTAGAGTTTGCTGGAAAAGAAGAGGAAATTGAATGGCGAATAGTAAAATGAAATCCAAAATCCATCCGCCAGCTGGCGGACCGAAGCTCAAAATTGTTTTTATGGGAACTCCGGAGTTCGGAGAGATTATTTTAGAAGAGCTGGCTAAGGGCGGATGCAAGCCGATTTTAGTAATTACTGCTCCTGATAAACCAGTGGGCAGAAAGCAAATTCTTACTCCCTCTCCAGTAAAAGTAATAGCTCAAAAATATAAAATCCCCATCCTTCAACCTGATAAGATTCTAGATTCTAAATTAAAGATTCAAGATTCTAAACCAAATCTAATTGTCGTTGCTGCCTATGGTCAAATTTTACCAAAAGAAATTTTAGATATCCCTAAAAGAGGTTCACTGAACGTTCACCCCTCTTTGCTTCCAAAATACCGGGGGGCAACCCCTCTTCAGGCTACTATTTTGAATGGAGATAAAAAAACCGGAGTAACTATAATCCTAATGGATGAGAAAACGGATCATGGCTCAATTCTTAACCAAAGAGCACTGGAGATTGAGGAAGATGAAACCTCAACTACTCTTCATCGCAAATTAGCCAATCTTGGGGCAAGTCTTTTAATGGAAACTATCCCCAAATGGATGCAGGGGATGATTAAACCTCGTTCTCAAGATGACGCCCAGGCTACTTTTACTAAAATTTTAACTCGGGAAGATGGTAAAATTAATTGGAAAAAAACTGCGGAAGACATTGAGCGAGAAATCAGAGCTTTTAGTTATTGGCCAGGGAGTTTTACTTTTTGGAAGAAAAGAGATGGGACAATGGTAAGAATAAAAATTTTGAAAGCAAGAATTTTAAAATCACCAGGGGGCATTACCTATCCCATTGGGAAAACTTTAGTTGTCCCCCAGAATGAGCTTGGTGTTCAGTGCGGAAAAGGATTTTTAGGGGGTGGAGGAGATTTTTTAGTTGTCGGAAAGCTGCAAATGGAGGGGAAAAAAGAGATAGGTTCTGAAGAATTTTTGAGAGGTTATCCAGATTTTATTGGAACTATTTTAAAATGATTACTCTCTCCTACGCAGAACTAAAAAAAGGAGTAAAAATTATTTTAGATAGCGAACCCTACGAAATAATTGAGGCCTCTCATCTTTTCAAAGGAAGAGGCCATTCGGTTCTCCAGGTAAAATTGAAAAATTTAACTACCGGCAATTTAATTTCTAAAACCTTCCACCCTTCAGATATTTTTGAAGAAGCCGAACTTTCAAAGATAGAAGCAAAATATTTATATTCCCATCGAGATAAATTCTTTTTTTGTGAATCAAAAAACCCAGCAAAAAGATTTGATTTAACTGCCGAGCAAATTGCTAAACAAGGAAAATTTTTTAAACCAAATCAAATTGTTGAAGGGATAATTTTTGAAAATAAAGTGATTAATATTTCTTTACCAATAAAAATCAATTTAAAAGTAATTGAAGCTCCCCCAGGAGTTAAAGGCAGTCGGGCTGAACCTGGCACAAAAACTGTTACTTTAGAAACTGGAGCCAAAATAAATGTCCCCTTATTCATTAAAGAAGGCGACATTATTGAAATAAATACTCAGACCGGCGAATACGTAAGAAGAATAGAATAATTAAGGTTGTTTTCTTTTAATTTCTGCTTCTCTAACTCTTTTCTCGTCCATCCCAAAATGATGGGCGATTTCGTGCCAGACAGTATTTGTAACAATTTCTTTGATTTCTTTTTCAGAATAAGCCATTTTTTCAATCGGTTTTTTAAAAATGGTTATTTTATCAGGTAAAACCTGGCCATAATGCCATCTTTTAGTTTGGGGCACACCTTCATATAAGCCAAAAATTATGGAACTTTTTCGAGCCCTTAATTTTCTCAATTGATAAGGAGTGGGTTCATCTTCAATTACGATATCAACATTATCTAACTTCTCCAAAAATCTTTCTGGGATTGCTCCAATTCCCTCTTTGACTATTTCCTCAAATGTTTTCTGATTCATTTTAATCAAATTTATTTACAACTTTAATATTGTACAAAGTATCTCTTTATCACTTTTAATTAAAAAACCAAAGTCGTCTGTTTCATATTCATCATATCAAAAAACCGCCATCTTGGCGATTTTTTTTATTTGCTCCGAGGGACGGACGATGTTAAAACCTGTTTAATGGCTACAATTACCTAATACTTTAAACGGATTAACCTTTTATCTCTTTAAGGTTTTGGTAGATAAGATAATAGTAAATTATAGAAAACGGAGTAAAGAGAATTGTAAAGGCAAGTTGACCTAAATAAGGAATAGATTGGGCGCCCAGAGAAAGAGGAAAGGTAATAATCATTATAGCGAAAACCCTCTTAGCTGTTGCCCACCAGTGGCCCCTGACTAATTCTCTACTCCTGGAAAGTGCTTTAAATCCTTTTTTATCTTCGCAGATGACTGTGTAAGCTGAAAAGGCAAGCCAGATTGTAAAAATAATACCGGGAAGTATAAAAAGAAGAAATCCTAGCCCAATAACCAATCCAGTTAATAGAGAAACCAAAAGGAAAGGCCAATATTTAGACCAACCCTCTTTAAGAACATCCTTAATTTTCCAGTCCTTGGGAACTTCTTTAACCGCAGAAATAAGAGAAACGCTTCCTAAGATACTTACGAACATTGTAACTAAAATAATGAGGGAAAAGAAATACCAAGGTAGAGTCAAAAGCGGCTCGGTTCCTCCGGGCGTATAAATAGGAAATGGGGCGGGTTGGACTTTTGCTTCAGGAATTTCGGGAATTTCTGGACCAATAAAAGTCATCATCAAACCAGTGATTCCGAAAAAGATAACCGCTATTATCAAAAACTTCTTGAAATCCTTTTTATAGATATTCCAAGAATTTCGGAATAAATCCTTTACACCTATTAACTTTTGGATTTTGATTTCTTCTTCCATTACCTTATCCTACCAAAAAACCGCCTAACTGATAAGGCGGAAGTTAGCTGGGGGTATTGGACGATGTTAGAACCTGGTACTTGGAGAATTTGGGGGTATGGGTGCCTGTTTTAAGGGTCTAAGCCCAAAGTATGTTAAATAACAAAAAAGGAAGAACCTTTCGGGACTTCCTTCTATTATTCTCCCATTCCTTTTCTTACAGGGCAAACTCTCACATCAAAAATACTTCCTCTTATTCGGTTATTAGTAGCTCTATCGCTTACCCATGCGTAAACAGTACAACCCTTACGAGCACATAGGGCATACTGCCCATATCCGTAATGCTCGCCACTATCTTCTTTCCAATCTCCAAGGCTATGGTTGTTCTTTCTAGCAATCTCCCCACACATTCTTTTTAAATATTCTACCATTAGTGGTAAATAGAGCTGAACTGGCTGAGTTGTCAAGGTGCACCTCCTTCTTCTGTTTTAAGATTATATCTAGCTTCAAAAAAAATCAAGCCCTTAATGGTTTGAAAATCGTAGCTCCCGTAGTCGGTCTAGAACCCGGGCTTTAAGGGGAAATTAAGGGCTTTTCTAATGCCTCTCGGTCGGGGCTGTTTAACTCTTTATCGCTTAATTACACTACTAATCCAGTTTAAAATAGTATTAGCAAATAACTCTTCCTGTTGTTCATAATTATGATTACCACCTTTAATAAACTGCTTTGTAAAAGATGGACAGTTAATTGCCTTTGTTTCTATTAAATCTAAATCTTCTTTAAGTGTTCTTACGGCGATATCATCGTGTTCACCCATAACAGCTAGGATAGGCACATCAATTGAGGCAAGCTCTGGGAATTCTTTTGGATTTCTTAAAACTGGTAAGTTATCTGCTGGCCCATTTTCTCCAAATAAATCAAGGAAGGTTTGAGAACTTAAAATAAACCAGTCCCAAATTAAACCTGAGAGCAGTTTTCTTGGCTCGTCCTTTTTAACATTCTCTTTAGCTTCTTCAAGTAATTCTTTGTAATTGAGTTGATATTCTGATTTTTTAACCAATGCCACCATATCAGGAGGAGACGCCAAAACAACTCCTAAAATGTCTTTCTGTTTATTTCTGTGTAAATAATAAATAGTTTTATTACAGCCCAAGCTGTGCCCTAAGAGGATAATCTTTTTGTATCCTAAGTTGCGAACTTCATTTATCCAAGCATCAATATCAGAAACACAATCAGTAAAGCGTTCATAGGCTGCACCCATTCTTACTGTCTTGTATCCACCATCTTCTTCAATTTCTTTAGTGGCAATATCGTTAATATGATTATAACCTCTATTATGGGCATAAATAAAACCAATCCCATTTTCTGAAAGTTTTTGTCCTGTAATGTCACCCCACTTATTCTCAATAAAGTTACCAGACATTCCGTGGATTACTAACACACAAATATCTTTATTTTCAGGTATATAATGAACTCCTTCCAAACGCAGATTATCTTTGGTCCAAATATAGAGTATATTTAAGTTATTCATACCTCAATTCTACCAAAAAACCGCCTAACTGATAAGGCGGAATTTTGCTCGCTAGGTGGGACGATTTTCGAACCTTTGTGTGTGAGAATCCTGAGAAAATACTGGAAAGCATTAAATTGTGTATCCAAATATAAAGAAACCACCGATGGCCAGATGTGGTTTCATTGTAGAAAGCGCTGGCACGCTTTTGCTCTCCTCTAGTAGCCACGGTTAAGGACCGTTGTTCAGGACCCATTGCATTTTTATCGAACTTATTGCCACCTTCTCCGCTTCCGTTAATAAATCAAGGTCGCGGCCTTCTATTGTCACTAAAATACTGCCGCAATTTGTGTAATTTGTTCCTTTGGTTAGTCTTTCGGTACAATCAGCTGTAAATATGGCCACACCTGCCTTTTCTCTGATTTCCTGGGGAATTGCAGCTCCATAATAATCGTTGCTTGGCTTTAGTCCTTGCGATATGCAAAGTTCTTTAACTTCATCGAACGAAAGGCCATTTTCTTTTTCTTCTTTTTGTTGGCCCATTGCAAGGACGTGCTTCAAGGCGCAACTATCAGATTTCTTACAGAACCGTTCCCTTATTCTTATTTTAATGTTCAATCCTTCCATGTAATCCTCCTTTTTTTTCGTCTACTAAACTTACCATCCAAAACAAAAAAATCAAGCCTTGTGGTTTGAAAAAATTTGCTGCGGGTCGTAGACGACGTTAGAACCTGTTTGGTAGGCAGAATCTATTGAGAATTCAGATGTTTCGGGGGATTACTGGCAACCAAGTAAATCTTTGATTTGCTCAAAGGTTTTGTATCCAACATATACTTTTTCATCAATGACAAATGTTGGAATTCCTGAAAATTGATGCTGGATTGGCTCAATCGCAACATCAACTTGATTCACTTTTACTCCCAATTCTTCAATTTCCTCAATTATTCCATCGTCTTTAACTTTTTGGCACGGACCACATGTATCAGAATAATAAAAAACCACCTCATTAAATTCACATTTTAACTCTTCTATAGGTATCTCTATAGCTCCTTCGGGTGTCTGGGACTTTAATGTTCTACTCTCCTCTTCTCTTTTTCTTCTCTCCTCCATTTCTTCTTCTGATAAAGAAGGTGCAGAGATGGCCGTTGTTGTAGCAGTTAAAAGAACAAGAAAACACTCGTCTGGTGTTGTTACTCCCACTTCCCTACATTTACTTTCAAGCGATGAACATGCCTCTGG
>JAUWWY010000006.1 GCA_030616605.1 bacterium
ATTTGGTTTCCTTCTTGAGAAACAATCTCAGTATTTTTAAACCAAGTAGCAAAATTAGCTTGAGAAATGCCTAATTGGACCTGGGCTAAGACTGCTTGCCAGAGTTCTTCTTTAACCATTGGTATTACTTATTTAGTATCTTCTTTTGCCATTATACCATAGGTCAAGTAAACAGAAAACTAAACCCGATTAGGTTTAATTTATCTGACGGAGTTAATAACTTGGGTAAAACTTGTGAAATTGACTTTAGTTTTTTTGGGGGTAAAATAAAAATCAGTATGTCGATTACTTACCAGCCCAAAAAAAGAAAGAGAAAGCGAGGCCATGGTTTTAGGGCTAGAAAAAAAACAAAAGGAGGAAGAAGAGTATTGGTCGGTAGAAGAAGGAAGGGCAGGCGGAAATTAGCAGTCTAAAATATACGTTGCCTAAAATTAATAGCCTTAAAAAAGAGAAAGACATTGAAAGGGTTTTTGAAAAAGGAAAAAAATTTAAAGAAGATTTTCTGATTTTGAAAATAACTAAAAATGCCTTATCTCAAACCAGATTTGGGTTTATAGTTTCCAAGAAAGTTTCAAAAAAGGCTACTTTAAGAAATAAAATCAAAAGAAAGCTGAGAGAGATAGTCAGTAAAAAAGGACGCCACCCATCCGCCACCCGTCCAGGGATGGACATATTGTTAAGTGCCTTACCAGGGTTAGAAACAAAAGATTTTTGGGAAATAGATGAGACTCTCAATAAATTATTTAAAAAAGCAAAATGTTTAAAAAATTAACTTTCAAAATTATTCGGTTCTATCAAGATTTTCTCTCCTCAAACTTAGGAAAAAATTGCCGCTTCTATCCGAGCTGTTCAGAATATACTTATCAGGCCATTGAAAAATATGGGTTATTAAAAGGAGTCTGGAAAGGATTTAAAAGAATATTAAAATGTTATCCCTTGCATTCTGGGGGGATAGATTTGCCTTAAAATATGGATCTACTCATTAATGCTTTCAATGTAATATTATATCAGCCATTATTTAATGCCTTAATTTTGCTCTATGAATATTTACCCGGCCATGATTTTGGAGTGGCCGTGATCGCTCTGACCATTATCATTAGACTGCTCTTCTATCCTCTAATGGTCCAAGCTATAAAATCCCAGAAGTCTTTAAGCGAACTTCAGCCTAAAATCCAGGAAATCCAAAGTAAATACAAAGATGATAAAGAAAAGCAGGCTCGGGCAACGATGGAGCTGTATCAACAAGAAAAAATTAATCCTTTTGGCGGATGCCTGCCCCTTTTGCTTCAGTTGCCAATTTTACTCGCTCTTTATAGGGTGTTTTGGCAAGGGCTACAGCCAGAAGCAATGGATATGCTTTATAGTTTTGTCCCTCATCCGGGGGCAATTGACCCTACTTTTTTAGGAATCATTAACCTTGGAGAGGCTAGCTTGGTTTTAGCAGTTTTAGCTGGGATTACTCAGTTTTTTCAGACCAAAATGATTACTCCCAAAACTTCAAAATCTAAAAAAGGAGAGGGTCAAATGGCTCAGTTTTCTGGGATGATGCAAAAGCAGATGCTTTATTTTTTCCCAATCTTTACTGTTTTTATTCTCTGGAAATTGCCAGCTGCCATTGGTCTTTACTGGATAATTACGGCTTTATTTTCAATATTGCAGCAATATTTAATTTTCAAAAAACCAAAAGGCGAGGAGGATAAATCCTCTTCTTCGCCTTCGCTTCCATAAATGGAAGCTCGGTATATGAACCAGCAAAGCCTTGAAATAATTAAAGAAATCACTAAGGAATTTTTTAAAAAAACAACCTTTGAAGCTGAAATTGAATTTTTACCGCCTCAAGAACTTACTCTCCCTATTAATCTAAAAACTGATGACCCCCAAATTTTAATCGGAGAGGGAGGGCAAACCTTAGTTGAAATCCAGCATCTCTTGAAAACAATTCTAAAGAGAAAAATTCAAGAGCCCTTTTTTATTGACCTTGATATTAATGGTTATAAAAAGAAAAAAATTGAGTATTTAAAAGAATTAGCTAAATCAGTAGCCGATGAAGTAGCTCTGACCAAAAAAGAAAAAAGCCTGGCTTCAATGCCAGCCTATGAAAGGAGAATTATCCATTTAGAATTGGCTGGTCGTCAAGATGTAACTACTGAAAGCATTGGTCAAGAACCAGAAAGAAAGGTCATAATCAGACCTTATCCTTAAAAACTAATAATCATTTTCTGGCCTTGATGATGAAAGAACTCAGACAGTCAAACCTGCCGAGCAACCCACATTGGCCAAGCGAGTTGTTTCTTAAATCGGGGTCACGACCCATAAACACTTCACATTTCCCAGTAAAATTGGCGCCGTCAAAAAGAATCGCTACATAATGACCACCTATTTCTATTGAGGTGGTTTTGTCATTAAAATCAGCAACATCAGGAGCGTCGGCTAAATGAGCGTCGGAATCACCATCTTTATAATAAGTAGTTTCAGAAGGAATTGCTCTGCCGAGGAAGTTTTTATCCTCCCAAAATCTTACTCCTTGGCCAACGGGTTCTCCTACTGGTTTTAAATAAACAGTAATTGAGGAAACTCCACCGGGTACGCTTTTACACCAACCAGAAGCTGGGGGAGGTTCTTGGTCAAAAGGGTCACACCATCCCATATAATTTTCTTTTTCATGTAAAATTGCAGCATATTTAGCTTTATATTCACTAGTATCAGGGTCTTTATCACCGTAAATAAATTTTATTGAGTTAGTTTTATTATCAAACTCGGGTAAAGTGGCTGAACTAGATTGATAAATTTTGTAATCGTCACCAACGCAACTATCACTAGCATAGAGATAAACTCCAGGGAGATGCCAATCTAAAGAAATAGATTTATAGGTGGCTAACGGAAAATCCGGCCCACTTTGTTTGCAGGATTCAGTATCTCCTGCTGGATAGTCAACAGTAGTTTCCGCTCCCTTAAATTCTATATTCGACCAAAGACTTACAGTTAAATCGCCAGGATTTCCCAAAAATTCTATTGATTTAATTTTTCTTCCATCAAAACCCCAATTTAAATCTGGGTCAGTTAAATCTTTCATCCCTTCGGGAGGAATTTTAAAAGAAGGGTGCTCTTCGTCTTCTTGGCAGACCTCCATAGTATAAATTCTAATCCCGGCAACGGCTGGTTGAATTGGTGGTTTTTTAGGAAAAACCAATTGAGGATTGATTGTATTTAGAATTAGATAAGAAGAAAGCAAAATAATTAAGCCCAAAATTCCAGCGGTAACTTGAGCTCTGGCATCAGCCATTTTAGTTGGGTCTCCGGCTGAAGTTAGATGACGGATGCCGCCATAAATCAAAGCTCCGAAAGCTAAGAGGCCAGCAACGATTATCGCAAAAGTAAAAATATATCTCAAATACTCAGGAAGGGTGGTTTTGGTGGTGGTGGGCGTTTCCACCCCAGGAACAGTTGGATATTCAATCTCTAATTCCCTTTGGGCAAATGTCGTTAGAGAGTTATTCTCTAACGGGGCAAAGCAAAAACTACCTATCAAAAAAGAGATAAAAATCAATATTAAAAATATTTTTTTAGACATATTATATTTGACAACAATAATAATTGGTTGGATAGCAACCCTCTTCTTGACCTATTTCAAACCACTCTTTGATCATCTCCCAAATTATTCTCCCCCCCAGCTTTATAATTTTTCCAAAAATTTGAAAAAAGACTACTGATTTTTGCCACCAGGGCTTTGTTTCCATTTCTCCCCAAAGCTCTTTAATTTCTTCCCACTCATCTTCCGCTTGAAAAACCAAACAGAGTATCTGGTCGTCTTCGAAAAGGCCCATCTGGGAAACCATCTCACAGGTTAAAAGGTGTTTGCCGACCTTTTCTCCAACTAAAATAGCATAGTAATCCTCGGCCGGATTCCAGCATTGAGCCAGTTCGCACCTTGAAAAGTCAAGCTGTTCTAAAATGTAAGACCTTTTAAATTTTTCTGGCGATTTTTTTTCCTTAATATCATTTTCTAAGGCTTCCCGAAGACTCTCTATGTTGGAGTAACCATTAAGAATTGGCCAGAAATATTGCCCGCAGCATCCCCGGCAGGAATAGGTGGTACACATTTCTCGGCAATAAGGTTCTTCAGTCTCTGGGTTTGAACCTTCTTTCCGACAATATTTACAAGTTATAGTTTCTTCTGGATGCTCTGGATCTGGAGAGTATTCTTCTTGCCAGCAACATCTTTCTCCGCACTCAGCACAGCTTTGGCACTGAGCCGGGTCTTCTTTGCATTCATCCCCGGCAGGAATTGTCCTCGGGACATATCTGGCCCCAGCTGGACACTGGGGATCTTGGCCTGGCTGCAACTCTCCTTCACTAATATAGAAGTATTTATAGCATTCAGTTTCACATTTTTTTTCTTTATCTTCCCAATCCGTATAACCTGCACAACTCCATTTCTTATAATCTACTAAAAGCCTGTCACTCCAAATAGCCATTTCTCTCCCATTTTCCACTATTCCGCCAAACTCAGCCAACATTCTTCCCGCCAAATAAGCACTTCTATCTATTGCTTCTCCAATTGGAACCTCTACCCCACAAGTCCACTCACCGGCTTCTTCCAAGGGAAGGCAAGACCTATTGGTAACTTCTTCCATCCCCCATTGGCAAGAAATTGGACAATTGATACAGTAGGTCTCCCCATCTCTTTCTCCAGGAGTGCAGCCTGCAGGGCAATCAGCGAAAACTCTACCTTCATTGTATAAAAAATTTGGGATTAAAGAAAGGAAAAAGGAAAGGATTAAAATCAATGCAATTTGTTTTTTCAGTTTTACCATAAAGGTTTGTGACAATAAAAAATAGTTGGGTCAGCGTCCTTGATTGACTGACCAGTTGCCGGATTAATTATTGTAACTTCCGTTTCAATGTCCTTCCATTCCGGAACCACCTCGATTTTCAGTGAGCCCAATTCCGGAGTTCTGAGTTGATCATAACTGATTGGGTCTTCATCGCACCCCCCCCTCATTAAGTCTCGAGCATCTAAAACCCAGAGTAAATCCCTCTGAAATTCGTTAATTAAATTTCGGTTAGTTATAGCTTCAGGTAAATTTGCCAGGAATTCTTCCCATTCCCCCTCTTTTTCTATGCTTAAAATCCTTTTAAAAACTTCTTTGGCATGGTCGTCATTTAAAAGTAAATTTAGATTATCTTCGTCTTCCAATAAAATCCGAAGTACCTCTCGCTGGCTTAATAAATTTTTAAGATGGTCATCTCCGACCAAAATATCTTTCAGGGCCTCTTTGCTTTTTAACATCCTTTCTAAATTTTCGTCTTTTCTTAAAACTAAAATTAACTTTTCTCTTAAACCTTCTTCATTCCTTAATCTATTCCTAAGCTCTCCCACTAAAGAATTAAAGGGAGGGTAAGAGATAATGCTTACTCCGACGCTATTAGGATTTTTGGGAGTGCCATAAATTGGATTTTCCTCTTTGTCTTTCCCATTAATATAATCTTCTTTTGCTTCCCCCTCTGCCTTAATTGATGAGTTAGTGGTCCAGTTTTCTGGATTTAAGCAGCCCTTAGGATCAATTCTTTCTAATGAAGTTTTTGAACTTTTATCCCCGCCAAACCATTCTGAAGAGCAATCCATTTCTTCTACTAAATTGCCAAATTCATCGTAAAGCCCTATTATTTCACCGCTGTCAGCTAAGTTCCCGCTGTAAATTAAATCAGCTTCGATGTCAGAAATTGCGTTTTCATTGTTCTCTAAAAGATAAAATCCTTGAGCCGGAATTGTTCCCGAAAGACTGATTTCAAATTTATTTTTTACTACCAATTTCCAATCAGATAGGTCAATGTTTTCTCTAGTATTGTTATATAGTTCAATCCATTCATTGGTTGAATCAGCCTGAGTTCCCATCCAGGCAATCTCATTAATAGCGACCTCATTTTTTAGGAGCCCTATCTCTCGCATCATGGTTTTGGCTAAATTTTTGTCTGTTGACAATAAATCGCTTTCAACCAGATATTTCATCACTGATTTAATTTTTAAAATCTCCTTTAATTTTTCTTCATCTGCTGGCTCGCCAATTAATATTTCTTTAATTAAATTTTTAGTCTCTTCGCTATCCAATAAATTGGTGAGATTTTCTGATTTTTTTAACTCTTCAGTCAAAGGGAAAAGGCCCAATTTTATTCTCAATTCTTTTAGGGCCGTTTTGATGTCAGTGAGGGCTGAATAAGGATCTATTTCTTTCTCTTCTTCAGTAAGCAAACCTTTATCAATTAAACTCCTAACTAATAAATCTTCGTAGGGTTTGGTTGGGTCTTCGGGATTGCAGCATACTGGTTTTCCTTCTTCATCTTCTTTGATACAGATACAATTACATCTTCCACACCAATCTTCGGTAAAACCGCAATTTTCACAACGGCATTCCTCAAAATATTCACAACAACTATATGGGCATTCTTGATAATAATATTGATGGACCATTCCCTTTTCCTCGCAACACTGATAAGCCCCGCAACTTTCCCAACAACCTTCATTTTGGGTTTCTTCACAGCAAAGATTACCGAAGGGGCAAATTTTCCAATTGCCAGTTTTTTCATCCAATTCACAAATCTCTTTACATTCAGCCCAATTACAGACATTTTTACAACAATCTCGGCAACAATTTTGGCAATCATATAATTTTTGTAATTCTTCTATTGGTTCTTCTAGTTTTTCTGCTTTAACTTGGATTGCTTTAGAAAGCCCCTGGATACAATCTAATCGATCATGATTAGTTAGAAAAACGGTAGCATCGCCGTCTGAATTAAAATCGTAACAATCAGTTTTTTTCGGTTCATTTTTTGTTCCCCAAAGATTTTCAATCAGACCCCCCAGAGGAATTTCAATTAGGGTGGCCGGCTCAGACTTAGGAGGACCGGCCGCAGGGAGAGCGGTCGGTGCCTTCCCTGGCAGAGAAACCTCCCAGGCTACCAATTGAGGATTAATTGTATTTAAAATTAGGTAAGCCGAAATTAAAATAATTAAACCTAAAAGCCCAGCTGAAATCTGGGATTTAGCATCTTTTATGCGAGAAGGAGAGCCAGCTGAAGTTAAATAACGAACCCCACCATAAACAAAAGAGCCAAGAGCGATTAAAGCCCCCAGAAATAAAGAGAATTGAAAAACATATCTAATGTAATCAGGCAGAGCGGTTTTAGTGGTAGTGGGAGTGGTGACTCCGGGAATTTCAGGATAAGTAATTTCTAAAGGTTTTTGAGCATATATAAAAGATGCCCCTAAAAAGAGAAAAAGGAGCAAAAACAAAATTAATAATTTAGTTTTTTTAGTCATTTAGTCGGTTAGTTCGA
>JAUWWY010000001.1 GCA_030616605.1 bacterium
CAAACGGATTGTGGGAAGGTTGAGTGCAAGTATGGAGGGCCTCATTTTTATGATGCATATGGTCCTGTGTATTGGACTGATAAGGGGGCAGAATGTATTTGTCAGTATTATGCTCCAGGGGAGTGGAAATTAAGATACTGTGGCTACGGGCCCGGAGACGGAGTAGGTCCTTTCACAGAAGAGGAATTGCAAATTTGGAGGGATTGCGGAGTTCCCGTACCTGGAGGTCCGCTGAGTGGTTCTTGGGGGTGGATTGGTGTCGAACCTGTTGATTTAACTCAACTTACTTTTGTAGATCATGCTGCCGATCCGGACTGGAGCTCTGACGGAAGTCAGATCGCTTTCCACAATATGATCGCAAACAGGATTGGCATCATTAACGCAGATGGAACAGGGCTTAGATACTTAGACATAGGCGGTGACCCCAATTGGAGTCCCGTAGAAAATAAACTAGCGGTAGTGGCTTGGAAAAAAGAACAAAATCTCCCTGATTTAGGTATGTATCTCGTAGACCCTGAGACAGAAGAAATCACCTTTTTAGTAATGGGGAATCAAGCCTGTTGGAGCCCGGATGGAACTAAAATCGCTTATGTTTTAGATGAAGGAGGTTCAAGTTCAATTTGGGCGATAAACTCGGATGGAAGCGGGAAAACTCGCCTGACTTTCGAAGAAGATGATTTCTGCACTCTACCATCTTTCAGTTATGATGGTTCAAAAATTGTCTATGTGAAAGGATTTACCTCATATGCAGTTGGAGGACCAGAAGAAGAGCCAGAGCCAAATGAAATTTGGGTTATGGATGCCGATGGCTCTAATAAACATATGATTTATGCACCGGGTGACAGCTCTTCTTTGATATTCCAGCGGGCCTGGAATAAAGACAATAAGATTTTATTTATGAGAACCTGGTATCCATACAAATATCCTCCTCAGGTGTGGATTATAAATTCTGATGGCTCTGAGCCTAAAGCAGCTGTTGCGGGCGTAGATGTTTTTGGCGATCCGGTTTGGGATAATACTGGCACCAAAGTGGCAATTCATAGAATTACTCCACCATCAAGACTATCGGGGGGTAACATCTGGACATTTTTTTATCAAGAACCTATCGAAGAGGCAATATCGGAAGCCGAAGAAGAAATAATTGAAGAACCCGAAGAAGAAGTTGAAGAGGCCCCAAAAAATATTCTTCAGAAAATCTGGGAGAAGATTTCAAACTTGTTCAAGCGGATTTTTAGAATTATTTAACAAGGTGTAAAAACTTGTAACGCTTCGCCACGTCAGACATGGCTTCGCTAACAATTTCTAACATGAGAAAAATATTTTTACTTGTAACTTTATTATTTCTATTAACTTTTCTTGGAACAATAGTTTTAGCTCAGGCGACCAAACTTCAAACGGATTGTGGGAAATTTGAGTGTGAGGAAAAAGGTGCTCATTTTTATGGAAAATACGGTCCGGGTAGCTGGACTGATAGGGGAGCCGAATGTATTTGTCAATATTATACTCCTGAGGATTGGGAATTGATGTATTGTGCCCTCAGGCGTCCTTCTGAGGAAGAACTTCAAATTTGGAGGGATTGCGGAGTTCCTGTAGTCGGTGGTCCAATGAGCGATCCTTGGGGCTGGACTGGTGAGAAAGAGGAAGAATATGAAATCCTTGAACCTGCTGATTTAACTCAACTCACTTTTGTGAATCATGCTGCCGATCCGGATTGGAGCCCTGACGGAAGCCAAGTCTCTTTCCACAATATGATTACAAACAGGATTGGTATAATCAATGCAGACGGAACAGGGCTTAGATATCTGGATATAGGTGGTGACTCCAATTGGAGTCCTGTAGAAAATAAACTAGCGGTAGTGGCTTGGAAAGAAGAACAAAATCTTCCTGATAGGGGTCTACATCTCGTAGACCTCGACACAGGAGACATCACCCTTTTAGTAAGGGAGGGGCATCAAGCATGTTGGAGTCCAGATGGAACTAAAATCGCTTATACTTTCGAGGAAGGAGGCTTGAGCTCAATCTGGGTGATAAACTCGGATGGAAGCGAAAAGACTCGTCTGACTTTCAATGAGGATGATTACTGCACCGGGTTATCTTTCAGTTACGATGGTTCAAAAATTGTTTATTTAAAAGGATTTACCACATATGCAGTTGGGGGAGCAGAAGGTGAAGAGGTAAACGAAATTTGGATTATGAATAGTGATGGCTCTAACAAACATATGATTTATGCACCGGGTGACAGCTCTTGCTTAATATTTCAGCGAGCCTGGAACAAAAACAATAAGATTTTATTTATGAGAACCTGGTATCGTGGAAGTTATCCCCAAGTGTGGATTATAAACTCTGATGGCTCTGATCCTGAATCGATTGTTTCAGGCTCAGATGTTTTTGGGGATCCGGTTTGGGATAATTCCGGTACCAAAGTGGCGATTCATAGAATTACTCCACCATCAAGACTATTGGGAGGTAACATCTGGACATTTTCTTATGAAGAACCCAGTGAAGAGGAAGAAGTAATTGAAGAACCCGAAGAAGAAGAAGAAGAAGAAGAAGTTGAGGAAGCTCCAAAGAATATTTTCCAAAAAATCTGGGAAAAGATTTCAAACTTTTTTGAAAAGATTTCAAACTTGTTCAAGCGAATTTTTAGAATATCTTAATCATTTTAATTTGTTTGAGTAGAAAAAGATTTTAAGTTAAAATAAGTAAAGGTCGAGAGATTGTTAATTAACATTAATTATTTATGGAAGAAATTTCTAAAAAAAGCCAAAAAAACATTTTAGCTATTATCAGTTATATTGGGGTTCTTTGTCTTGTTCCCATCTTGACCAAAGAAAAAGATGAATTTGTGAAATTTCACGCCAAGCAAGGATTGGTTTTATTTGTCAGCGAAGTAATTGTCTGGGTTGTTTTTAGTATTATTCCTTATCTTTGGCTGATAGGTAATCTTTTTTGGATTTTATGGGTAGTCTTGAGTATTATTGGAATCATGAATGTTTTGAATAATCAAAAGAAAGAAATTCCGTTAATAGGAGGATTTGCTAAGAAATTTAAATTTTAAGAATATGAAAACAAGAAATATAGTAATCATTATAGTATTGCTTGTCTTGATTGGAATTGGAGCCTGGTTTTTACTGGGCGGTCAGGAATGGCTAACTCCAACAGATGGAGAAGGTGAAGAAGAGGGAGTTGAAGAAGGGGAAGAAGAGGAAACAGAATTACTAACTGATATTTTGGCAAAGACAGTAGGTATAGCTTCTTTTAAGTATGATATGGTAGCAACTACTCCTGGACAGGCAGCAGTTACAATGAAAATGTGGCGCAAGGGAATGAAAATGAAAATGGAAGGAACTTTTGAGGGTCAGAATATGGTCTATTTAGTAGATATGGATACAGAGGTAGCATATATGTATGTTCCAGCGGAAAACACGGCTATAAAGATAGGTTTAGGTACGGTTCAGGAAACTGTTGGGGATTCTCCAGCAGAACAATCCGAGTTTATAATGAAATATGATCCAGTGGTTGTTGGCACTGAAATTCTGGATGGAAAAAGTTGTTTAGTTATTGAATATACTACTGAGACAGCAGATGTAAAAATGTGGCTCTGGAAAAGGTATGGACTGCCTATAAAGACAGAGTCAACAACTGAAATTGAAGGTACTTCAGTAATAGAACTGAAAAATATAGATTTTAGTAATATTCCTGATAACATCTTTGAATTACCAGCCGGAGTTCAAATAATGGAGCTGCCGTTTTAGGGTAAAGGTCGAAACTCAGTTGATAAGAAATAAAAAGAAATAATATATGGCGAAATTTAAGGCTAAAAATTTAGCAATAGCTGTTTTTTTAGGGATAGTTTTAGTTGGAATAATAGGAATTGTTAATGCCCAGGAGAGTTTGCCAGAGGGCGGAGAAAGTTTTGAAACCGCCGTTGAGATAGAAACGGGAAACTACGAAGGGGTTGGTTTAGAGGAGGATAAACCAGAATACTTTTATATTAATCTAAAACCAGGACAGGAATTTAAAATGGAGGGTAAATTTGAGGCTTTTCCTAACGAGTGGGGCGAAGAGACATTGGGTTTATATAACGAAGATAGAACGAAATTAGTTGAAGTAGGTGAGTCCTTGGATAAAGGACAACAGGCGTTATTCTCATTTTCTTGGCTGTTGAGCTCAGATAAAGATTCGTATAAGTATTATATAAAGAGAGAATGTACCTGGCATAAGATAGAGTTGCTCTCCTTGGATATATCCCTAATCGATCGTTACGACGCTGGCAGTCAGACCGATGCTGCTGATACATTTGAGAAAGCAATGAGTATTACTAGCGGAAACTATACAGGTTATCTTTCTGGAGAATCAGGCGCAGATACTAACGACTTTTATAAGGTAGCCGTTAACAAAGGAGAGACACTGACTCTAAAAGTAACTCCGCCAGGTGAGGCAAGAATGAGAGTTGTTATTTATGACAGTGATAGGCGAGCATTGAAAGATGAATATGCCCCAAATCCAGGAGCAATTATCACAAATTCCGTACCTATAGCAAAGAATGGAGATGCCTTTGGAGCTGTTATTTGTGATAGGTATTGTAGTGAATATCCTATTGAATATACTTTGAATATTGCAATCCAGCCATCAGTAGAAGATGGAGTTGGTGATGGAGGAGAACCCCGAAATGGAGAAAACGGAGTAGATGGAACAGGAGCTGTAGATTTAACAAAGGATGTAGCTAAAGCTTTTGGCAAAGGGATTGTTACAATAATACTTCTTTGGGTTTTAGTTCCGATTGTTTGTCTTATAGTTATTGGAGTGGTTATCTACCTTCTTTTGAAAAAGAAAAAGAAATAATAGTGCACAATAAAATCTTATGGTTATGAAATCAAAAATAATTTTTGGTACCATTTTGTTATTAGTGATAGTTATAGTTGGTTATAATTATATTTTTAAGGATCAAGAACTTCCCTACGAATTTGCTGAAGTTAAAAAGGGCAATGTTAGTCAGGAAATTTCAGAAACCGGACAAGTTAAAAAGGGAGAAGAGATAAAGCTTGGTTTTAAGAACGTTGGTAGGATTGAAAAAATATATGTTGAGGTTGGTCAAACTGTTGAAAGCGGAACTTTTTTAGTCAAGCTGGATACTGGCCAGCTTTATATCCAATTTCAAGAAGCTAAAGCTTCTTTAGATTTAGCTGAAGCTGAATTAGCCAAATTATTAGCTGGAGCCAGCGAGGAAGAAATTGCTTTAGCTGAAACTAAAAAGGCTAATGCCGAGATTAGTTTAGAAAATGTCAAACAAAATTTAGTTGATGTAAAAGCTGTTGCTGATGAAAATCTTAAAAACTTTTATGAAGATGCTTTAAATACACTGGATGATGCTTATATAAAAATTTGTAATGCTTTTAATGTTGTTGATTTAATTCAAAGAGACTATTTTTATTACTCTGACCAAGAAAGTCAAAAAGTAAAAGAGAGTAAAACAGTAATAAAAACAGCAAAAGAGAATGTTAAGTTTTATCTTGATATTGCCAAAGATGATTCCAATAATGAGAACATTGACACTGCTCTTTCGGAAATGAAAAAAGCTTTGGAGAAGGTCTCTGAAAGACTGGCAGTTGTTCGGGATGTATCAGAGGAGTCGGCTTACCGTAATACAGTTTCTGATACTGATAAGACCTCTTTAGACACTCAAAAATCAAACATTAATACCGCCCTAACCGATATTGTTGATTCTCAGCAGACTATTTCTTTTGGTAAGCTTACTAATCAATCCAATGTTAACACTGCTCAATCTAAAGTTTCTACTGCTGAAGGTGTACTCCAGACTGCCCAGGATGAACTTGCTTTAAAAAAAGCCGAACCCCAGCAAGTAGAAATTGATTTATATCAGGTCCAAATAAGACAGGCTCAGGCAAAAGTAGCTCTTTTACAAAAGCAGATTCAAGAAGCTACCCTTAAAAGTCCTGTCAAAGGACAGATTACTGAGATAAATAAAAGAGAGGGGGAGACAATTCAAATAACAGGGTCAATAATTTCTTTGATTCCCGCAACTCCCTTTCAAGTAGAGACGGATATTTACGAAGAAGATATTGTTAAAGTTAAAATAGAAAATCCGGTAGATATTACTCTTGCTGCTTTTTCTGATGAGATATTAAAGGGAAAAGTAATCTCAATTGACCCGGCAGAAAGACTAATTGGAGGAGTGGTATATTATAAAGTAATTATTGATTTTGAGGACCAGAGACAGGGAATTAAACCGGGTATGACCGCTGATTTAGTAATTAAAACCGCTTCCAAAGAAAATGTCTTAATTGTTTCTGAAGATGCAATCCAAAAAAAGAATGGTAAATTCATAGTTCAGGTTTTTAAAGATGGTCTGGTTGAAGATAGAGAAATAGAAATTGGCCTTAAAGGCAGTGATGGTAATGTAGAGATTATTTCTGGATTAGAAGAAGGAGAACAGGTAATCATAGAATAATTATGGCTGAAGAATCATTGATAAAACTTGAGAATGTTTGGAAGATTTATCAATTGGAAAAATTAGAACTCACTGTTTTAAGAGAAATAAACCTGGAGATTACTCCAGGTAGTTTTGTAACAATTATGGGCCCGAGCGGCTCAGGCAAATCAACTCTTTTACATATTATTGGCTGTTTAGATACTCCTACCAAAGGAAAAATTTTTTTAAAAGGTAAAGATATTTCCGGCCTTTCCGAAGACGAACTAGCCCAGATTAGAAGCCAAAAGATTGGTTTTGTTTTTCAGCAATTTAATTTACTGCCTAATCTTAATTCTCTTGAGAATGTAATGTTTCCCATGATTTTTCAAGGTGTTTATGAGGAAGAAAGAAGAGAAAAAGCTCAAACCCTTCTTAAGTCTTTAGATTTGGGAAAAAGAATTTTGCATAGACCCTCTGAACTTTCAGGTGGAGAACAGCAAAGGATTGCGATTGCCAGAGCTTTAGCTAATAATCCTGAACTTATTTTAGCAGATGAACCAACCGGTAATTTAGATTCCACAACCGGAAAAATGATAATGGAAACCTTAATTAATCTTCATAAAAAAGAACAAAAAACCATTGTCGTAGTTACTCACGACCCTTATATTGCTGAGTACAGTAAAGAAATAATTAATATTAAGGATGGTCGAATAATTTCAAATCATCAGACGGCTTCAAAAGTTCTTTGGTCTGGTAAAGAACATGATAAAAGAATATTTTAAAATTTCTCTAAGAAATCTTAGAACCAGACCAATGAGGAGTTGGTTAACCATCATTGGTATTGTTATCGGTATTTTTTTGATTATCTCGTTACTTTCTTTAAGTGAAGGTATAAAGTCTGCCATGCTTCAACAATTAAGAATGATGGGAAAAGATTTAGTTATGATTATGCCCGGTGAACTCAGCGATATTCTAACTACTTTTATTGGTGGTTTAAAATTAACTGAAGATGATTTAAAAGCAATAGAGAAAGCCGAAGGAGTTAATTTGGTTGTTCCTATGTCTTGGAAAGGAGAAGTAATGAGATATAAAGGTAAGACAAAGACAATTTTAATTTACGGAGTCCCCTTAAAAGAATCAAAAGAAATATTTAAGACTGATATAGGTTGGGATTTAGCTGAAGGGCGTTGGCCAATTGTGGGAAAAAGAGAGATTATTGTTGGTGATTTAGTGCCTAAAGATATTTTTCCTGGAATGAAGATAGAAACCCAGGCTTATATTAAAGGAAAACAATTTGAGGTTGTAGGAATTTTGAAATCACTTGGAAGTAAACAAGATGATTCTATGGTTGCTTTAGATTTAGATATTTTTCGAGAAATTACCGGAGAAAGAAAAGACGCTCAGTTTGCCTTTGCAAAAGTTGGACCAGGTTTTGAAACAGAAGAGGTAGTAGAGAACATAAAAGACCAGCTTCAAGAAACCAGAAAAAGAAAAAGAGGAGAAGATTTACCGTCTTTTACAGTACTTAGCAACGAAAAAATGGGTGGTATAGTTAACGACATAATGTCTTTGATTCAAGTGGCAATTTTTAGCATAGCTTCCATTGCTATTGTTGTTGGTGGAATAGGAATAATGAATACCATGTATACCTCAGTTCACGAGAGAACTCGCGAAATAGGAATTATGAAAGCTGTTGGTGCTAAAAACAAAACCATTGTCAATATTTTCTTAATTGAATCAGGTATTGTTGGTTTGATAGGAGGAATAGGAGGAGTGGGCTTAGGAATAGGATTAGCAAAAATGATAGAATTTTCTCTTTCGTCTCAAGGCACTTTTTATTTAAAAGCTTCGGCTTCCCCTCAGATTTTAATTTTTGGTCTAGGTTTTTCTTTTTTACTTGGTTGTCTTTCAGGATTTTTTCCGGCTCGCCGGGCCGCAAAATTTAAACCGGTTGATGCTTTAAGATATGAATAAAGAATTTAGCATTTCAACTAAAGCTCGATATCAGTTAATTGACATTAGCGCTCAGGTAGAAGAAATAATTAGAGAAAGTAAAATTAAAAATGGCTTGGCTTTTATTTTTACCCCCCATTCAACAGCTGCTATTTTATTAACCGAAAATGAATCAGGTCTGAAGCAAGACTGGTTAGAGGTTTTTAAAAAAATAGTTTCCGGTTTTGATTTTCTTCATAATCAAATTGATGATAATGCTGATTCTCACATTCTTTCTGGTTTGGTTGGCCAGGGCAAAACTTTAGCAATTGAAAACAACAAATTAATCAGAGGAACCTGGCAGCAAATATTCTTAGTGGAATTAGACGGACCAAAAACCAGAAAAGTAATGGTCAAATATTTGGACGCCACCCACCCGCCGCCCAGATAGAAAAAACCGCAGACTTTATCTGCGGTTTTTTGATTGTGATTATACCAGATGGATGACTATGGGGATTGCAATGACTGCCATTTCAATAGCCAAAGAAATCTGGACTCCCTTGCGTTCAATAGGTCTAAGATGCAGGTAGCGGGAGAGCGGCAATTTAGCTTCTTTGACTGTGAAGTAGGCACAAATAGTAACAGCGATAATAAAAGACAATAGAATAAGAAAGTAAATGTCTATATAAACTAAAGCTGTTACTATAAAAGAAATCCAGACAGCAAGACTGGCGAAGTAGATAGAGCTACCAAACGCCGAGTTTAAAATTGCTTTATTGCCCTGGGTAATTACATTCTTAAAATTAAGTTTACTACTCGGTAATGTCATTACAAAAGAACCTAAACCAAATAATAAGAATCCAATTACCATTACTCCGATTTCCTTGAGTAATATTACTCCCTCAGCATACCTGTTGATGAGAGCTACCAGACCAAAGAAGAAGCAGAGAGTTATGAGAGTTACGATAATCTCCACCCAAATCAGTTTTCTGTCAATGAATTTCTTCATTATTCCTCTTTTTTGTTATTAAGTTTTTAAATTGCTTTTGGTGATAATATAAATTTAACCAAAATTTTCTAAGTTTGTCAATTGATTACAAAAAAAGCCAAACAGTATTAGACTATTTGGCTTTTGGTTGTGTGGTTAGAGAAGATAGATAAGGATGGGAGTTGTGATAGCTGTTGCCCCAACAATAACCGAGATATAGGCTTTGAGCGGGTCAATTGAAGTAGTGAATATATAGAGGCTTATCATTGAAAGGGCGCGTGATGTTGTGGTGAGGATAAAACCAACTGCAATCACCAGGACCAGAGTAAAGAAAGCAGATGAACCTGGGAAGAGGTGAGAATACTTTAGAATACTAACCAAAAAGCTAATAGCTAAAGCAATACTTCCAACATGAGGACAGGCAGCGGCTATTAATTCTCCCTCGCCGAATCTTTCAGTCGATTCTATTACCATAGCTGCCACAAACAATGTGAATGCAGTCAGGAGCAAGGCTGTCCATTTATAGCCCATTATCCCGTCAGCATAGTTGTCAATCAGAACAGCTGCAACGAAGAAGGGTAAGAGAGCAGCAATAATTGTAACAACCTCCAAACTAATAAATTTCTTCATAGCGATTCTCCTTATGATTTTTTAAAAGTACTAATATTCATATCTTACAACATTCTTTTTATTTGTCAAATAGAGATACTGTTAACTTTATGCTATAGTAGAATAGCAGTATGGTCATAATTTTTTGCGGTATTCCCGGCTCAGGTAAAAGTACCATAGCTGAGGAATTGGTAAAAAAATTAAAAAAACTGGGTAGCGTTGAATTTTTTATTTCCGATGAAATTTCAGGTCAGGTTTATAAAAAAATTTCAGAACTTCTGAAAAAGAATTTAAATAAGATAGATTATATTGTTGTTGATGCTACTTTTTATAAGAAGAAGTGGCGAGAAATGGTTTATGAAATTTGTGGCAGAGATAAAGTAATAACTTTGGATATTCATTGTCCTTTGAAAGTTTGTCTTCAGAGAAATAAAAAAAGAAAGAACCCTTTGCCGGAAAAAGTTCTTCATATTATTCACCATCAAATGGAGAGACCCGAACATCCGGATTTGGTGATAGATACCCAAAATATTGAACCCAAAAAGAATAGTGCTCTCATTTTAGCTGAGATTATTAAAAAACAATTTTAAATAAAAAAAGGGTGTTCTCTTAGAGAGAAATTTGTTAAGATAGGGAAAGGTCGAAGATAATTGAATAAAATAAAACAAATGAAAAAGCAAGATTTTAAAAATTTTAAGCATGGAAATAAATGCTTATTTAGTTTACTTATTATTGTTTTGAGTATTTTTATATTTGCTTTAGCTGTTTCTACCACAGTTGGTATTTTTAACAAGATTAAAGAGGGCAAATATATTGGTCAGGAATTTGAAGCAAAAAATACTATTACTGTTTCAGATACAGGAGAAATTTATAGCAAACCTGATTTAGCTTTAACCAATTTTTCAGTTATAAACGAAGCAAAAACTGTTGATGAGGCAATGAGAGAGAATACAGAAAAGATGAACGCCATAATTGATTCTGTTAAAAATCAAGGGGTTGAGGAAAAAGATTTAAAAACAACCAGTTTCAATATTTATCCTCGCTATGAATATTATGAGAATGAAAGAGCTGAGATTCCTCCTTATCCTCAGGGGAAAAGAGTCTTGGTTGGCTATGAAATTCGTCAAACACTCCAAGTGAAAATCAGGGATATGGAGAAAATCGGTCAAATTATTGAAGGGGCGACAGATGCTGGTGCTAATCAAGTTGGAAATTTAGAGTTTACCATTGATAAACAAGACGAACTTAAAAAGCAGGCCCGAGCAATGGCAATTGAAAAAGCTAAAGCTAAAGCAGATGAGATTGCTTTACAGCTCGGCGTTGATTTGGTTAGAATTACTAATTTCAGTGAAGGAGTTACATTACCGCGTTATTATGCTTTAGAAAAATCAATTGAGATAGCAGAAGCCGGCGCTGGAGCGCCTCAGATAGAAACAGGAGAAAATAAAATAGAAGTTAGTGTAAGTATCACTTACGAAATCAAATAAAGAACTGTAACAAAAAAAACTGTGAGAAAATTAATTTTAATAATAATACTTTTATTATTTTTATTACCTTCGTTTAAGATGGGAGTTTTAGCTCAACAAGCTGAACTTTTATCTCCAGGACTTACTCCTAATAGTCCATTTTATTTTTTAGATACCTTAGGAGAAAAATTAGGAATGTTTTTTACTTTTGGTGACCTCAAGAAAGCTGAAAAAGCTATGCAATACGCCGAAGAGAAATTAGCTGAAGCTAAACTAATGGCAGAAAAGAATAAAATTCAAGCCATGGAAAAAGCCAATCAGAAATATCAGGAATTTTTAGGTTTAGCCAATAGAAAAACTCAAGAAGCCAAAGAGAGAGGAAAAAACATAGATGAATTAGCAATCTTAATTACTGAAAAAATCCTAAAACACCAAGACATATTGGTAGAAGTATTTGAAAAAGTTCCAGAGCAAGCTAAGGCCGCAATTGAGAAAGCAATTGAGGTTTCAAGGAGAGGTTCAGAAGAAGCTGTTCAGGCAGTAACCGGAGCAAAAAAAGAAGAATTGCAACAAAAAATAGAAGAAGCAAAGACAAGAATGGAGGAAGTGAGGGAGACTGCTGATTGGGAAACTTATATAAATGAGAAATACGAATATTCTTTTAAATATCCTGATAATTGTTTTTATGGACCGATGCCTGTGTATTGCAAGCAATCACCGCCAGAAGAAAGACCTCCAGAATGTTTATGTTTCTTAAATGGTGAAAATCCTGATAGTGTTTTTCTTCAGGCCTTTACTGGTGAGAAAGATAATTTGACGCTCGCTGATTTTTCGGTTTTTCATTCTGTTTTTGTTGATAGCTATAGTCCTCCTGCTGGCACAGACCTTGTCAGCTGGCTCAAAGAAAAATTCCCTTATCAAGACGTTCCAGATGAGATAAATACGGAAATAGACGGAATACTAGCTGTAAAAGTTTATACTCCTTTTTCAGGAATGGCTTATTCCCAGGAAGATATTTATTTTATAAAGAGTGATAAACTTTTTAGGATTAGTATGTTAGATGTGGACAATGAAAATAATAGAGAACTATATAACAAAATTCTTTCTACTTTTAAATTTATAGAATTAGAAGAAGCCGAGGAGGAAGTCCCGGAAGCTGAAGAACCCCTGGATGTTGAAGAGAAACCATATATTCAAGTAATTTCTCCAAATGGGGGAGAAACTTGGAAAGAGAAAAATACTTACGATATTACCTGGACTTCAAGAGGTGTAGAAAACGTGGCTATTTTTCTTCTTGGATGTAAAACAAAAGAGTGTCCTATAGAAGCAGGAATTTCTTCCTATAAAATTTATCCTTATTCAGTAGAGGCTAAAGCAGGAAAATATTCTTGGACTATTTATTCAAAAGATATTGGCTTTGGCTTTGGCTTTGGCATTTCTGAATATACTTGCTTTAAGATAAAAATTAAAAAAGTTTCCTTAGGACCATTAGGAATTTTAGACAATTTCCTGGCAACGTTAGATTATTTAAGAACGACAATAAAAGTTCTTTCAGTTCAAACTTCTGATTTTGTTGAAGATGTAAGCGATGAGTGTTTTGCGATTATTGAGCCAGAGCCACTTGTACCAAATACCCCAATGATGAGAGATATTGATGTTTCGGTTATGGCAGGTGTGTCCTATAAAATTGGCTGGACTACTGTTAGTGGAGCAATAACCTATATCCTTGAAAGAGATACCAGTGTATCATTTTCTAATCCTGTTACAGCTTATTCCGGGTCATTAAATAGTTTTACAGGAACTCTTTCACCATCTGTTTCAACAACCTATTATTTTAGAGTAAAAGCCTGTAATAATTATGGATGCAGTTCTTGGAGTAAGTTAACGTCATTATGGGTAGAAGTCTGCTCTTTGCCGGAAGCTCCTCTTTTAGCAGATTTGGGAGCTCCAGTAGAATCAGGCACGGTTTACACAATAAACTGGGTCAGTGTACCGGAGGTTTCAAGCGAGGTACTTCAATATGCTGTTCAAAGAGATACTAATTTAAGCTTTTATAATCCAACCATAATTTATAGAGGGTCATTAAACAGCGTAAAAGACAGCCCTTTGCCATTAGTTACAACTTCATATTTTTATAGAGTAAAAGCAGAGAATATCTGTGGAGAAAGTCCCTGGAGTAATATAAAAGGTATCCAGGTTGAGGTTTTTCTTCGAACTCCTGTTTTAATGGATCCGGGGATTTCGGTTAATTCGGGTGAATATTTTATTTTGAATTGGACAAATATTGAAGGCGCAAAGAGGTATTGGCTTCAAAGAGATACCAGTCCATATTTTCCTTCTTCTATTCCTCCTCATTATTCTGAAGTAAATAGTATTAAAGAAATTCTTTCTCCAGAAGTTTCAACAACCTATTATTATAAAGTAAAAGCCTGCACTGATACTGAATGTAGTCCTTATAGTAATGTAGTTGATATGCAAGTTATTGTTCCATCGTCAATTACTGTTACTTCTCCTAATGGGGGAGAGAGGTGGGCAATTGGGAATACTTATGACATTATTTGGACATCTGTTGGAGTTGATGAAGTTAATTTCTGTGTGAATTATGGAACCGGCTGTTTAGGATTAGGAGGAGAAATTTCCTCATCTAGAATAGATGCTTCTCTTGGAAAATTCTCTTGGCAAATTGATCCCAATGCTCCTTATGTACCAGGAGATAACTTGAAGATGCGAATTACTGATGCTAGTGATTCAACAGTATTTGATGAGAGTGATAATTATTTCAGTATTGTTTCTCCATCAATTACTGTCACTTCTCCTAATGGGGGAGAAACTTTGCAAAAAGGATCCAATACATTTATTAATTTGAAGTTTTCGCCATATGTGCCATTAGGTGGATTTGTGATTAATTTACTTCGTTCAGATACGGATATCGCCGTCGCTCATCTTAAATACTGCAGTTTAGAAAATGTTACTTACGACAACGCGACTCCTTCAAACGCTTCTTGGCAATGGAAAGTTGGATATGATGCTGACGGTAAAGAAATTCCCAATGGTTCATACAGAATTCTTGTTTATGATTGCGGGGATAAAAATGATACTGTTTGGAAAGGTGGCACCGCTTCGGCAAAGAGTAATATATTTAGCATCGTTTCTCCAAGCACCTTTTCCATCACTGTTTTTTCTCCCAATGGAGGAGAGGAATTTAGTCAAGGCGCTGATTATACAATTACTTGGGAATCAGCAGGAATAATTGACAACGTGGGAATCACTATTTGCATGACTCCTGAGTCTTATGAACAAACGAGAAAAATTGAAGACAGATGCTCAGGAATGGTAACAGTTCCAGACATAGGGAGTTATTCAGATAGTTTCGGTATTGCTGCAGAAATAGGTAATTATACTGTAAAAATTGAAGACGCTTCTGACCCCTCAGTTTATGATGAATCCGATAATTATTTCAGCATCAAATAAGAACCTGCTCGCTTCGCCACGTCAGACGTGGCTTTGCTCGCAGAACCTTGTTTTCGGCAAGGAATAAATATATAATCCGAAAATAATATGGTAGCAAAAAAATACTTATTTTATTAATTGTAGTTTTTGTTCTTTTTGTTTTGATGAGCCCAACTATAATCAGGCTGGTTACTGATTGGTTTTGGTTTAAAGAAATTGGTTTTGAAAACATTTTTACAACAATTTTAGTGACCAAAATTATATTAGCTTTTGTTATTGGTTTTATTGCTTTTGCTTTAATTTATCTCAATTTAAAGATTGCCTCTCGTCTTACTAAAAACCGCCCAATACCGGTTCAGCCCGGGGAAAAGAGAGGGACTGAGATCCCTTTGAATATTGGAGAGCAGATTGACAACTTTTTATTTCCTTTCTCTTTAGTCATCGGTTTTCTTACTGGATTAGTTGGGACTGCTAATTGGCAGACTGTTCTTCAGTATCTTAATTCTACTTCTTTCAACATTCTTGACCCAATTTTTGGTAGAGATATTTCTTTTTATTTCTTTAATCTGCCCTTTTTACAGATGGTGATTGGATTTTTGCTTTGGATTATTTTTATTTCCTTGATAGGTTCGGTTTTAATCTATTTTAGCCGAGGGGGATATTTTTTCTTTAAAGAGAAAATTCCCAAGATTCATATTTCATTGCTTTTATTCTTTCTCTTTCTGATATTTGCCGTTGAAACTTATCTTATAAAAATTCCTAATTTACTCTATTCCACTACCGGTCCCTTTACTGGAGCAAGCTATACTGATATTCATGCCACCTTGCCGATTTTGAAAATATTGACCCTAATCTTATTGACTGGAGCAGTGGTATCTATTATTAATATTTTTAGAAAAGACAATCGCCCTTTGTTTTTAATAGTTGGTCTTTATTTGGCAGTTTCTATTTTAGGAGGTTGGCTCTATCCAGTAATTTTACAAAAATTTATCGTGGAGCCAAACGAACTAATCAAAGAATCTCCTTACATTCTTAATAATATCGCTGCTACCCAAAAAGCCTTTAAACTGGATGAGGTTGAGGAGCATGACTTAAGCGGGGAAACTACTTTAACTTTAGAGGACATCAGAAATAACGAAGCCACCATTAAAAATGTTCGCCTTTGGGACAGAGAACCTCTTTTGGATACCTTTGGTCAGGTTCAAGAGATACGCACTTATTATGACTTTATTTCCATTGATAATGACCGCTACCAAATTAACGGGGAATATCGTCAAATTATGCTTTCTCCCAGAGAATTGAATTCTGAAAGTTTACCCCACCGAACTTTTATCAACGAGCGTCTGACTTTTACTCACGGTTTCGGTTTAACCTTGGGGCCGGTTAATGAAATGACCAAAGAGGGATTACCGGTTTTGTTTATAAAAGACCTTCCGCCGATTTCCACTACTGAATCTCTTAAAATTACTCGCCCGGAAATCTATTTTGGAGAACTTTCCAGCGATTATGTCTTTGTCAAAACCAAAGCCAAAGAATTTGATTATCCTTTTGGCGAAGAAAATGTTTTTAGCGATTATCAGGGAGATGGGGGAGTGTCGATTGATTCATTATCGAGAAAAGCTCTTTTTGCTATCCGGTTTAAAGAGTTGAAAATTTTATTATCTGATGACATTACTGCTCAGAGTCGGGTTATGTATTATCGCAATATTAACGAGAGAGTAAAAAGAGTTCTTCCTTTCTTAGAGTTGGACCAGGACCCCTATTTGGTAATTACCGAAAATGGAGAATTAAAATGGATTTATGATACCTATACTATTAGTAGTCTTTATCCTTATTCTCAAAGGGTGGGTGCTTCAGCGGAGACAAAAGGCATAAACTATATCCGGAACGCAGTCAAAGTGGTTATTAATGCTTACGATGGAAAAATGAAGTTTTATATCTCAGACCCGGAAGACCCCCTCATTCAGACCTATAGTAAAATTTTTAAGGAAACGTTTCTACCTCTGGAAGAAATGCCAGAAGATTTAAGAAGACACCTCCGTTACCCAGAGGATATTTTCGGTCTTCAAACTGCTCTTTATACTATCTATCACATGGAGCAGGTCCAGATTTTTTACAACAAAGAAGACCAATGGCAGGTTTCAGTTATAGCTGAAGGAATAGGAGACCCAATGATGCGCCATATTATAATGAAACTGCCCGGGAAAACCAAAGAAGAATTTATTTTAATGATTCCTTTTACTCCTCAAGGAAAAGATAATTTAGCTGCCTGGATGGTTGCCAGGTCAGATGGAGAAAATTACGGCAAATTAATGGTCTATCGTTTTCCAAAACAAAGATTAGTTTTTGGTCCCAAGCAAATTATTAACCGAATTAACCAGAATCCAGAGATTTCCCAACAAATTTCTCTTTGGGACCAAAGAGGTTCTGAGGTTAATCTCGGTCCTTTGCTGGTTATTCCTATTGAAGAATCGCTTTTGTATGTCAGACCTTTATACCTTCGGGCTGAAGGAGGCAAAATCCCAGAGTTAAAAAGAGTAATTGTTGCTTATGAGAATCAGATTGCTATGGAAGAAACTCTGGAAGAATCGCTTAATCAGATTTTTGCTGTGGGTGAAGAAAAATTGCCTGAATTAGACTTTGAAGAAAAAGAGATTCCTTCTCCAAGCCAGCAAAATCTTATTTCCCAGGCCAAAAACCATTTTCAGCGAGCTCTTCAAGCCCAGAAAGACGGCAACTGGGCTCTTTACGGTCAAGAAATAGAAAAATTAGGTCAAATTTTAGACCAATTGAGATAAAAAAACCCTGGATTAGAATTTTATTTATTTAATCCAGGGTTTTATCATCAGTGATAATCACTTCAATTCCCTTTTGAACTAAAGGGAAAAGTTGAAGCATATCAGGTATAGAAAGGCCAATACAACCATTTGAAGTTGCGAGACCAATAGTTTCTGAACAAGTTACTGAATGAATACTGTATCTTTTTTCACCTCCTTTATATTCAAGTCCGAGTGCTCTCATTTTACTGTAGTCAATTCTTTTTAATCCATTAGCACAATCAGCCCATGGAAGGAATTCCCCTTTTTTAGGCCCAGTAAGATACCTGAATACAGGACGTTCACGTTTAATCCAGATTATAGCTTTACCTGATGGGGTCGGCAAGATAGAACTTCCTACCCGAATAGGAAAACTAAATATCAGACTGTCATTTTCAAAAAAACTCAAAATCCTGCTGTTTAAATGTATTTTTATTAGTTGGTTAGATGCTGATTCAGTTTCTTCAGCAGACAGAAAATTGAAATAGGTAAGATGAATTAACAGTATTGCGAGAAGTACAGTTTTTAGCATTAGTCCCTCCTGTTGAATATTTCTTGATTATTATTGTCAATGTACAAATTAAGTATTTATAATATATAATATATATTCATTATTGTCAAAGAATATTTAAAAATGAGGAAGGAGTAAAGTAATAAAAAAAGTCCTCTTAATTCATTAAGAGGACTTTTTGATTGTTTTGGATTGTATTAATCCACTTTGCTTCCGTCGGGACGAATATGGAATCGCTTGCCTTCCTTTCTGGCCCAAGCCAGGCCTTTAAGGAAGACACTGACAGAGTCATACCTTTGCTTGTAAGCAGGGGTTCCGTCAGGATGAATGTGGAAGTACTTGCCGTTCTTTCCGACCTGGGCCAGGCCTTCATAGAAGACACTGACAGAGTCATACCTCTGCTCATAAGCAGGAGTTCCGTCAGGACGAATGTGGAACCACTTGTTGCCCTTTTTGGCCTGAGCTAGACCGTCTTGGAAGATACCGACCCAGTCATACCTCTGCTCGTAGGCAGGGGTTCCGTCAGGATGAATGTGGAAGTACTCCTCACCCTTTCCAGCATCAGCCAGGTCTTCGTGGAAGATACCGACGTGGTCATACATCTTCAACAGCTCTTTTCTTGTTAGAGTTTTCATTCCTTTTCTCCTTTGTTATTGTCAATGTTCAAGTTAAAAGTATTTATAGTATATAATATATATTCATTATTGTCAAAGAATATTAGCATAGGATAGGATTAAACCTTCTTGACAAGCTTTTATAGAGCTACATAATGGAGGTGTTCTTTCAAAATATACCATTGAGAACTTGTTAGCTGGGCGTCGGATATTAGCATGGTGCTAAAAGTGTAAAATACTACCCGTAAAAGTGTGAGTGGGCCTACCTTGTCTATTAAGGTCTCATACACAACCTACCGTAGGTTCTAAGTTCGGAATAACAATGGCCAAAACAGGAGGGTGTTCCTGAAAGCTTCCTGGGCGTGCAGCTAACAACATTTATCTGGTCCATCTCAATATAATCAGAAAGGAGGTGCGTGATGGAATATACACGCGACGGACCTGTACTCGAGGTGCGTGTTGACTATGCTCTTTCCTTCAATGAGATGGTAAGAGCTGGGAAATACGACGAGGTGAATAGTAATATCACAGCAAGACACTTTCCAGTGAAAGGGAAAGATAATATGAATGTCAAAATCGAGCTTGTGCAATTCAGTCTGGATATGAGTTCAGAGCAGGTGCTTATTGAACTCTTTCAGACAGGTCTTCGGCCGGCACTCATCGAAGAACTCCTTGCAGTTGGAGTTCTTTATCCAGAGCTTCAGCGACAGTTTCCAATTGTCGAACTTGGCTCTGTATGGCGGCAGCCGGAGGGCGGTCGCAGCGTGGCATATCTCGTAGGCAATGTTCATAAACGCGGTCTCTACCTCACTTGGTGGAGTACTGGGTGGTTACCTCGGCACCGGTTCATTGTCGTTCGCTAAAACCCCTGTATAAAATGTATTAATGCAGGGGTTTTTCTTTGAAAATGACCAGTACAAAGGATTGACATAAAATTTAGATTAGCATAAAATTATAAAATAAAGATGTTCTTTTAAAATATAGAACTTGTTAGCTATGCGTTGGATTATTACCCACCATCGCTAAAAGTGTGAGGGGCCTACCTTGTCCGCTAAGGTCTCACACTCCTACCTCTAGCCCCCACCGGACGGTAAAGGAATCTGAGCTAATGGCCAATACAGGAGGGCGTGATGCGACTGGCTCTCAATAACAATAAAACGCAATCTGAAAACCTCCTGAGCGTATAGCTAACAATATTTATCTGGTCCACCTGATATATAAAAGGTGGACTTTTTCTTGACGGGGTGAAAGAGGGCTATGTCCCGAGGCTTAGCCTCAGGAATTTCCCGAAGCGAAACTTCGGGAAAACTTGACATCAGGAAAACTTGACATGCTTTTTATATTTCATTATCATTTAGAGTATAATAATCAAAAAGGTCGGAAATTTAAAATTTAATCAAAAGACCTATGAGAAAAATATTTTTAGGAATTTTAGTAATAGTCGTAAGTTTAGCCCTTTCTGGAGTAGCTACAGCAATGCTTATTCCGGCAGCTGAGCAGGCAAGAGATAAAGCACCATTAACACCACCTGGTCTAGAAAAGGTTGTTTTTATTCACTATGAGAAAGGACATGGAAGAATTTGTGACAATGACGGAGTTTGCGAACCAGAGATTGGAGAAAATCCAAGTTGTGCAGATTGTAAAAAGGATAAAGAAGAGCCAGGCGATCCAGATACAAGTTCTTGCTACGCCTTTTTGGGAAGAGGGGTTGAATGGAAAGAGTTGCCAGTGAATTATTTCATTGACCCGGACAATCAAGACGGGTTAACAGAAGAGTTTGTGATTAGTGCAATTTCAGCTGGAGCAGAAGAATGGGATAATCACACAAGTGCCGACCTTTTTGGAACTTATACAGTAGACTATAATTCAAGTTGGGATAATGATGCTCCTGATAATAGAAATGAATTAGTATTTGGAGATTATCCACAGGACGGAGTAATCGCAGTAGCGATAATTTGGGGATATTTCGGAGGAAGGCCAAGTGCAAGAGAAATCGTTGAATTTGATGTCTTATTTGATACAGACTTTACTTGGGGAGATGCAAATATTGACGAAACAGTAATGGATCTCCAGAATATTGCCACCCATGAAATTGGTCACGGTGCTGGTTTAGGTGATTTATACGATACAGTTTGCGCTGAAGAAACAATGTATGGTTACTCTAATTACGGAGATATAAAGAAGAGAGATTTAAATGTCGGTGATATCGTAGGTATTCAGACATTATACGGAAACTAATTATTCAAGTATTAAAAGATAACTAATAACAAAATCTCTTAATTTTGAGAGATTTTGTTGTTTAAGAGTTGACAAAGCAAAATATTGGGTGTATATTTGGGTGTATATTTAAGAAATGTCGCGCTCACTAAATTACGTAGTAGAAGTTTTTTCTGCAAAGTAAGTCTTACTAAGTTTTTAGTAGTAAAAAAGTCGGGGGTGAGTCGTTAAATTAAATTAAATAAATCTTAAGAGAAAAAAATGGAAAAGAAACTTTATATCGGAAGTCTGTCTTATGATACAACTGAAGACAGTCTCCGTGATTTTTTCTCCAAAGCTGGTGAAGTAGTTTCAGTAGCTATCATCATAGACAGAGTTTCCGGCAGGTCAAAAGGATTTGGTTTTGTAGAAATGGCTACAGAAAAAGATGCCAAAAAAGCCAAAGATACCTTAGATGGAAAAGAATTAGATGGAAGAACTATTGTAGTTGATGAAGCTAAACCAATGAGGAGATAAAGACAACAGAAGGGACAGCCGCGTCTGACGCGGCTGTCTCTTTTGTTTTAGGAAAAAATTTGGTATTCTGAGGAAAGGAAATAATGACTAAAGATTATTCAATCTTAATAGGGGGTCAAGCCGGACAGGGTTCTCGCTATGCTGGAATTATAATTGCTAAATTATTTTCAAGCTTTGGCTATAGAATTTTTATTTATAATGATTATCCCTCATTAATTCGAGGGGGTCATAATTTTTCCCAGATTAGAGCCTCAGCTAAAAAGGTTCTGACCCACCGGGAAAAGATAGATTTTATTTTAGCTCTGGACGAAAATACTATTAAAAAACATCAGAAGAGCTTAGACAAAAACGGAATAGTTATTTACAACAAAGATAAAATTTCTGCTCCTGGTAAAAAAGGAAAAGATGCCAAAGGCATACCAATAACAACAATTGTTAAAAAAGCTGGTGGAATTCCAATAATGGAAAATGTTGCTCTTGTTGCCAGTTTTGCCAAAATCATTGGAATTGACTGGAAAACTTTAGAAAAAGTTTTTAAAAAAGAATTTAAAAAATTAAAAGAATTAAATCTAAAAGTGGCAAAAGCGGCTTTTGAAAACAGCCAAAATTTATTTAAACTCAAAAAATTAAACCAAAAACCCTTTCCTCTTCTAACTGGCAATGAAGCAGTGGCTCTGGGGGCAGTTAAAGCTGGCTTGGATTTTTATATTGCTTATCCCATGACTCCAACAACCGGCATCCTTCATTTTTTGGCTAAAAAGAAAAAAGATTTCAATTTAGCGGTCGCCCAGCCGGAAAACGAGATAGCAGTTGTAAATATGGCTATTGGGGCTGCTTACAGTGGAGCAAGAACTATGGTTGGAACTTCTGGAGGAGGTTTTGCTTTAATGACAGAAGGTTTTAGTTTGGCTGCCCAGAGCGAAATTCCTTTGGTAATTGTTGAGGGTCAAAGACCGGCTCCAGGGACCGGAGTTCCCACTTATTCTGCTCAGGGTGATTTACTTTTCAGCGTAGCCGCTGGACACGGTGATATTTTAAGATTTGTTATTGCTCCCGGAGATGCTGAAGAGGCATTTTATTGGGCCGGAAAAATTTTGAATCTTTCCTGGAAATATCAAAACCCCTCAATTTTATTGATAGATAAAGAAATTTGTGAGAGTACATTTAGTTTTAATCAGGATGTTTTAGCCAAGGTTAAATATGAAAAACCCTTGTTCTGGAATAAAAAGGGCAGCTATCAGAGATATAAAAATACAAAAGATGGAATTTCACCCCTTGCTTTTCCCGGTCAAAAAGGAGTAATTTCAAAAGCTTGCAGTTATGAACATGATGAATTCGGAATTACAGTAGAGGATGGAGAAAGTGTTGAAAAAATGCAGAACAAAAGATTAAGAAAATTCAGAAAAATGGAAATGGAAGTAGAAAAATTAGAGGCAGTTAAAGTTTACGGCAAGAAAACAGCAAAAAAAGCAATTATTTGCTGGGGTTCAACAAAAGGACCAGCCAAAGAAGCAGCAGAAAAATTAGGTATTAAAATGATTCAACTTGTTATTATTGAACCATTTCCAGAAAAGCAGTTTAAAAAAGCTCTCAAGGGAGTTGAGAAATTGATTTTAGTGGAGACAAATGCTTTTGGTCAATTGGGAAAGATTTTAGCTTCTCATGGACAAAAGCTTGATTATAAGATTTTAAAATACAATGCCAGACCGTTTTTAGCCGAAGAAATAGAAAAAAAAGTAAAGAGTTTTTGATATGGCTAAGAAAAATTTAAAATTAGATACTTATTCTCAAAATACCTGGTGTCCGGGATGTGGTAATTTCGGAATTTTAACTGCCTTTAAAGAGGTAATTGCTTCTTTAACAAAAAAGAAAATAGCTAAAGAGAACATAGTAATACTTAGTGGGATTGGCTGTCATGCAAAAATTGTTGACTATTTAAATCTGAATAGTTTTTATTCCCTCCATGGCAGACCTATTGCTACGGCTCAGGGAATAAAGCTAGGAAATCCAAATCTTAAGGTTATAGTATTTGCCGGCGATGGCGATACTTATGATGAGGGAATTTCCCATTTAATTCACGCCGCTAAAAGAAACATTGATATTACTGTTTTAATTCATAACAATAGGAATTTTGCCTTAACTACCGGTCAATTTACTCCTACTTCTCCCAAGGGTTTTAAAGGGGGGTCTACTCCTGAAGGAAGTATTGAAGAGCCAATAAATCCTTTGAAATTAATGTTGGCTTCCAATGCGACCTTTATAGCCAGGGGTTATTCTCTAAAACCAGCTCATCTTAAAAAATTGATTATAGAAGGGATTGAACACAAGGGTTTTTCTTTTATTGATATTCTCCAGCCCTGTGTTTCATTTTTTGATACTTCTAAGCTTTATAACAAAAAAGTTTATGAGCTCAAAGCTCAGAATCTATTTTCGGAAAAACAAGCTTTAAAAAAAATTGAGCAATGGGAATACAAAAAAAACAACTCTAAGATTCCTATTGGCATTTTTTATAAAATCCAAAAGTCGGCTTTTGAAAAACAATTACTCGGCAATTTGATTCCTTCTAAAAGAAAAAAACTTGACAGCGTATGAATAAGATATATTTTACAGATAAAATTCTGGCTGCTACGATTTTAAAATTATTTCCTGCCAGTATAACCCCAAACCAGATAACTATTTTTAGGTTTTTAACTATTCCTTTTCTAATTTGGTTTTTATATGTTGAGAAATATATTATTGCTGTTCCTCTTTTTATTATTTCAGCATTTTCAGATGCTTTAGATGGAGCTTTGGCTCGAACTAAAAATAAGATTACTAATTGGGGAAAAATTTACGACCCTTTAGCTGACAAATTATTGATAATTACAACAGCTATTATTATTGTTCCAAAATATCTAAATCCAATTTTAGTTGTCCTTATTGTCTTTTTTGAAGTTTTAATTGTTAGTAGTGTTTATTATAGAGAGAAATTTAAAAACATCACTATTCAAGTTACCTTTATAGCAAAAATGAAGATGCTTTTTCAGTCTCTGGGATTGACATGCCTTTTATTGGTCGGAATCTTTTCTCTACCTTTTTTAATTACTATCTCAGAATTCTTTTTATACGTTTCAATTGTTTTCGCCTTTGTTAGTTTCCTAAATTATAGTTTGTAAATAATATTCCACAGCAAGAATTTTGATTATAATTTTGATTATAGTTTTGATGATGATAGAATGAGATAATAATTTTATGGAAAAATTTAAAATTGAAAAAATTAGAAAAAGAGATGGCAGTATCGTTGAGTTTGAAAAAGGAAAAATTACTAATGCCATATTTAAAGCCTTAACTGCCGCAAATCAGGGAGATGGCAAGAAAGCAAAGAAACTTTCTGATAGAGTAATTAAACTTTTAGTTCGGAGATTTAAGAAAGATGAAATTTTAACAATAGAACAAGTTCAGGATATTGTTGAAGAAGTTTTAATTTTAGAGGATTTGGTCGAAGCGGCCAAATCCTTTATTTTATATAGAGAGCAAAGGAGAAAAATCAGAGAAATGGTAAAGTTTAGCGAAGAGGCTGTGGATAGAATTGATCAATATTTAGGAAAATTGGATTGGGAAGTTCGAGAAAATGCTAATATGGGTTTTTCTTTACAAGGATTAAACCGCTATGGGGTTTCTTATATTGTTAAAAAATATTGGCTTAATAAAATTTATTCCAAGGAAATTAGGGAGGCAAACAGCTCTGGAGATTTTCATCTTCATAATTTAGATACATTGGGACCTTATTGCGTTGGCTGGGACCTTTATGATCTTTTAGTAAAAGGATTTGGCGGCGTTCAAGGAAAAATAGAATCAAAGCCAGCCAAACATTTCAGAACAGCTTTAGGTCAGGTAATTAATTTCCTGTTTACCATTCAGGGCGAGGTAGCCGGGGCGATTGCCTTTTCAAACTTTGACACATTACTTGCTCCTTTTATTAGATACGATAGTTTGAATTATGACCAGGTAAAGCAATCTCTCCAGGAGTTTTTATTTAATATGGCTATTCCCACCCGGGTCGGTTTCCAATGTCCTTTTTCTAATATTACTTTAGACCTTAAACCCTCGCCGGCATTTGCAAAACAACCGGTAATTATTGGCGGTCAACCTCAAAAAGAAACCTATGCTGAGTTTGAAGAGGAAATGAAAATTTTTAATAAAGCTTTTTACGAAGTGATGCTTGAGGGAGACAAAAGTGGCAGACCTTTTCATTTTCCTATTCCGACTATTAACATTACCAAGGATTTTCCCTGGGATGAGCCGGCTTTTAATCCGATTTTTGAGGCTTCAGCGAAATACGGAACAAATTATTTTGCCAATTATATAAATTCTGAGATGAAACCAGAAGATGTTAGGAGTATGTGCTGTCGATTGAGGCTTGACTTAAACGAACTTTACAATCGGGGTGGGGGAGGATTGTTCGGTTCTGGGTCGCTGACCGGCAGTATCGGAGTGGTAACGATAAATATGTCCCGAATTGGTTATTTATCAAAAACCAAAAAAGACTTTTTTAGGAGATTGGCTGGAATAATGGATTTGGCAAAAGAATCTTTGGAAATTAAAAGAAAAACCATAGAGAATTTTATTGAAAAAGGATTATATCCTTATTCAAATTTTTGTTTATCGGGAATTAAAAAAGCAAGGGGTAGCTATTATTCTAATCATTTTTCAACTATTGGCTTGGTAGGAATGAATGAATGTTTACTGAATTTTATAGAAGAGAATATGGGCTCAGAAAAAGGAAGAAGGTTTGCCCTGGAAATTATGGACTTTATGAGAGAGAAATTGGTTAAGTATCAGGAAGGAACAGGCAATTTATATAATTTAGAAGCAACGCCGGCTGAAGCGACCGCCTATCGCCTTGCCTTAAAAGACAAAGAAAAATATCCAGACATTATTAGTGCTGGGACAAAAGAGACGCCTTATTATACAAATTCAACAATGCTGCCGGTAAATTACACAGACGACGTTTTGAAAGCCTTGAAACTTCAGGATGATATCCAATGCAAGTATACTGGAGGTACTGTACTTCATCTCTTTTTAGGGGAACGGATTCCTGATACTGAAACAGTTAAAAGATTAATCAAGAAAATCTTTGGAAACTTTCATTTACCTTATATTACCCTTACTCCTACTTTTTCCATTTGTCCTACTCACGGCTATTTAGTAGGTGAGCATTGGACTTGCCCTAAATGTACTATTGAGCAGCCCTGCGAGGTTTATTCACGGGTAGTCGGCTATTATCGTCCGGTTCAACACTACAATCTCGGAAAACAAGAGGAATTCAAACAAAGAGAAACGTTTAAAATTGCTCCAAAAGCATAATTCAAGAATAATGCAAATTGGTGGTCTCCAAAAATTAACCCTGATTGATTTTCCGGGCAAAATATCTTGCACGGTTTTTTGTCTTGGTTGTAATTTTCGCTGTTGCTATTGTTATAATCCAGAGCTGGTTTTGCCGGAGAAAATAAAAAAACAACCCCGAATTCCTGAAAAAGATTTTTTTGATTTTTTAAAAGAGAGAAAAAAAATTTTGGAAGGAGTTTGTATCGGAGGAGGGGAACCAACCATAAATGAAGATTTACCGAATTTTGCTTGGAAAATAAAAACAATGGGCTACTCAGTAAAGCTTGACACTAATGGTTCCAAACCAGAGATGTTAAAAAAAATAATTGATAGAAACCTGGTTGATTATGTAGCTATGGATATAAAAGCTCCTCTGGAAAAGTATTCAGAAGTAGTCAATAGGAAAATAGAGATAAAAGACATTGAAGAAAGCGTTGAGTTCTTAAAGCAAGGCAAAGTCGACTGCGAGTTCAGAACCACTATGGTTCCCGGTCTCGTTGAAGAAAAGGATGTTATAAAAATAGCTCGCTGGCTTGGACCAATTCCTAAATATAATTTACAGAATTTTAGGGCTGGAAAAACTATTGACCCTAAATTTGAAAAAGTAAAACCCTATTCTGAAGAATACATTACAAAAATCTATGAAAAAATACATTCATTACTTAGTTAACAAAGGAAGAAAAATTAGAAACTGGGGGTTAGCAAGCAGGATTGAGCATCGGAGAATTAAAGGAAATCAAAAAAAGAAAAAACCAAAAAGAAAATAGACCAGATTGCAATTAAAAAGCGCCGTAGTTTTCTACGACGCTTTTATGATGTTGTGGCGAAAGCTATGGTTGCTCTCGTTGTTCAGTAAGCATTTGTTGCTCTGTTGCGGTTCTGATGTTGAGCTTGGTGTTGTTGAACGTGACGAGTTGCACCAGGGGTTCATTTGTTTTAAAGTATCCGACCTTGACGACGTCCAAAGGTTGGGATATTGGAAGCTCGGGTGAGATGTCGCTCGTCGCGACAAACACCCGGTCTGGCATGTTCTTGGAGTAGAGATGGTAGAGCGTTTTTGTACCTACAACCTCAGTGCTCACGCGGGTGAGTTCCAGGACAGCTGTTTCAAAGTTAGCTTCGTTCGTCAATGCTACTGAAAGTCCGTCTGGGGAAGCCAGTGCCTGGTCGTCTACGGTATTGATTATTTCGCGGCAGCCATCAGTATGGAACATAGAACTTTCAGCAATCAGCTTGATAAGCATTATTGCCAGGAAGATGGCGTATATCATTCTATCGCGTGTGAATCGTTTTTTGATTAAACCGAGAAAGAGAGAGTTGGCGAGACCGGAGACAAGAATCGTGATTACGATTATAGGACCTCCGAACAGACCATAGAGGAACGGTAAGATGGCATAACCTATAAGGAGTGCCACAATCAGGTTGGCTATGAATGCAACGATGATACCACGAATTGGTATCCGGCTATGCGGATCTCCGAAATAGAGATAAGGAACTGTTCCACCTACAGCTATTAGAAAAGCATACAGAATAAACATCTGAAATCCTCCTTGTTTATGTTATTAAGGTTCTACATGAAATAATTTGTTTTACACAAGTTTGTTTATTTTAGAACACTTTACTTCTTTTGTCAACTTGTAAGTAAAAACCCGAGATATTGCGTCTCGGGTTTTTAATTGAGTTTGTCAAACCTAATCTTTGTCCATTAGGTCTTTTTGGATTTCAGAACAAGCTTCGCTGAGGAGTTCTTTAGTTCCCCTGACCAAAATGGCATAGTAGGAAGGTTCAGTTCGCGACTCAACCTTAACTGAAACCGAGAAGAACAGGTGGTCTGCCATTATCCGTGCTTCCTCGACTCTCAGACCCAAAAGGTAGGGTAAGACTCTACAGGAAATAGAGGACTCTGCCGGCCAATTGGCAGGATGGACTTGGACGTACTCGTTATCTTTGATTTCAAGTCTCAAACCAAGATTATGAGGTTTCCAACCTTCCACCCTAATCAGACAGGCCTCATCCAGGTGAGCTACAAACTCACAGACAGCGTAAGTAAGCTTATCTATTGTTCTTTCATTCATTTTTTTCTCCTTTTCCTTATTCTTTTTTTAACTTGAAATTCTGAAACTATTATAGCAGATTCTAAATATTTGTCAAATTTAAGAAAGACATTTACAAGGTCTCAAAAACCTGCCAAAATGAAAGTAGATATCCCAAAATGCCAATTTCCAAACAAAAAATTAAAGAAAACAAACAGGGGTTCTAAAATGAAACACAAAAATATACAAAAAATTAATCGCAATTTTATAATTGATAAAAAAGAATTTAATAAATTTTTAGATAAAATAAGCACAAAATAATTTATGGATGAAAAAATAAGAGCAAAAAACAATAGGACAACCTTTGTTTCTGATAATGAGATTAGCGAACTGGAAAAAAGAGTAGTTCCAGCAAGTGAATTAAAGAATGATTTTTACAATAAAACCATTCACGGAAAACTTGAAGATGTTGCTCGTGAACTACCAGAAAATTTTATAGACCTTCTCTTTATAGACCCTCCATATAACTTAGATAAGAACTTCGGAAATAATAAGTTTACAAAAAAGGGAGATAAAGATTACGAAAGCATCTTTGAAAATTGGCTACTTTTAATAATGCACACATTGAAAAAAACTGCTTCGGTATATGTGTGTTGTGATTGGAAGAGTTCTCCAATGATTTACAATGTTTTGGATAAACATTTATCCGTGAGAAACAGAATAACTTGGGAAAGAGAAAAAGGTCGTGGAGCTTTAAGCAATTGGAAAAATTGTTCGGAAGATGTTTGGTTTGCAACGGTATCTGATAAGTATAGATTTAATGTTGATGACGTAAAACTTAAGAAAAAGGTCATTGCACCATACAAAGAAAACGGTATCGCAAAGGGTTGGTCCGAAGAAAAAAACGGAAAGTTCAGACTGACACATCCATCAAATCTATGGACTGACATTACAATACCTTTTTGGTCAATGCCTGAGAACACCGACCATCCAACTCAAAAACCTGAGAAATTAGTTGCAAAAATAATTTTAGCTTCAACCAAGAAAAATGATGTTGTTTTTGACCCATTCTTAGGTTCTGGTACCACATCTGTTGTTGCAAAAAAACTTGGAAGAAGATATGTAGGAATTGAAATGAATAAGGGATACTGCTATCTCACTGAAAAAAGGATTGGCATGATTGAAAAAGATCCCAACATACAAGGATATTCAGATAGAGTTTTTTGGGAAAGAAATAGTTTGAACGAACAAAACAATTCAAATAATCATAAAAATAATTCAAATAACCATCAAGGAGTCATAAAAAAACTATTATGAAAAAGAGTAAAATTTTTTATACAAATACTTATCTTAATCTTCAAAAGAAGATTGTTGCTTTTCTAAATAATCAGCAGAATTTTCTTTCAACAAGGACAGCGAGGAGTCCTCGTGCCGTCGGTGATGCAATTGAGAATATTTTAGTAGAAAACTTCGACAAAATTTTAGGGGATTTATGTAAAGAATATTCTTCATCTTTTGCAAGACGAGCAATGGCTGATTTGGCTTTTACAGACAAAGATGACTTTTATTATATAGTAGATGTAAAAACCCATCGTTTAGATACAAAGTTCAATATGCCGAATCTTACTTCTGTAGAGAGACTATCGAGATTTTATGAAGACGATTCAAATTATTTTGTGGTGTTGAAAATAGATTATAAGATCAAGGACACAAAGGCTATTATTAAAAAAGCAACTTTCGTTCCGATGGAATTTCTATCTTGGGAGTGTTTGACTATCGGAGCCTTAGGATGGGGACAGATACAGATTGCCAATGCAAATTTTGTTAAAGTTATTCCTCAATACAGTAGAAAAAAATGGATGTTAGAATTATGTGATAATTTATTTGAGTTTTACCCGAAAGAAATTGAAAAAATTAAGGATCGTGTTGACTACTTTAAGAAAGTTAAAACCTTTTGGAAAAAGAAAAAAGAATCATAAATAGGGGTTTAAAAATTTAGTATAATAAAGATAAGTTATCCACAGCGACTTCATTTTTATTTAGTGTTATAATAAGATTGAACGAGGTCTTTTAGCCAAAATATTTTAATATTTTATGACTGAAAAAACCTTCGTAAAAAAATTAGAAAATATTTTCATTACTGAAGGTTTTCTGACAAAAAAAGAAGTGGGGGTCGGTTACGGAGTGGCCGATTTGGTTCTTGTAAGAAAAGATAAATTTAATAAACAGAATTGTAGACTCCGCAAAAATTATGGCCAACTCACCAGACTTCTTCGAGAGGATTATTTCAAAATCTTTAAACATCTTCCAGATGAAAATAGCGGACACGACCCCGTTGATTTAGATTATTTAATAGAAAAAACTCATTTATCAAAATCTTTTCTAAAATATAATATTTTAAGGACGCTTGAGAAAAAAGAATACATCAAGAAGGAAAATGGGGATTTTTATTTTAGGGTGAATGGATGGATGCCCATAGCAAAAGAAATTATTGCTATTGAGGCAAAAATGCGTAATTGGAAACGAGGTTTTGTCCAGGCGAATAGATATAGAGCATTTGCCGATAGGGTTTATCTTGCGTTTCCTATTGAAGTAGCTCATTTGGTGGATAAAAGATTACTGAAAAGACATAATGTAGGGCTCATTGTGTTTGATGCCCAGTTAAACAGAAAAAAAATAACCCTTCTTTCCAGAAGAGTGGAACCGCTTAGCGAATCTAAGAAAAATCTTGCGATGGAATTCTTTTGGGGACGCCAAATTTTACGGCAACTTACTTTGCTTTAATTGAGTATAACTTTTCACAAAATCGGCGACGGTAATAATTTGAATATTGCCGTATTTTTTTATTTTAAGAACTTCTTTATCACCCGTTACAATCCATTTTGCTCCGCATACTTTGGCGAGGCGGAAATATTTATCATCATCAGGATCTGACTTTACAATATTTATATCTACAAGTGTATCAAATGGTTCTCTCATATTAATTAAAGTGCGATAATCGGATATCATTTTCTCCGGCGTGAAAATTTGAGCGTCCCAGTATCTCTTAAATTTTGGGAGTCTAACCTTTCTACAAAATTCATCGAATGTTTCTTGACTTCCATATAGGATAACCTCTTTTGCGAGAGCAAGGCTAATAATTTTTCGAGGATAACTGGGAAATCCAAACATTCCTGAGATAAGCACATTGGCATCAGGGACAATTTTAATCATATCGTTTGTTTTAATGTTCGAATCAGTCTTGATTTTTTGTGGTTTTAGCCAATACCTCGGCGGATTCAAGAACCTGTTTCCATTTGAGAAGGTGGGTTTTTTTGAATAGCGACCTGTGGTTTTTGACACAATAATCAATAAAATCAATTGCTTGGTCGATTCGATTTTTCATGAAGCTGACTTTTTTTTCTGATGGTTGAGTAGAAAGTTCATTCATCGCATCCGTTCGGCGATAAAGAGAGTGGCGTTTTTTAGAAACAACATCCTTCGCCACCGATCCATTGCATGCGAGACAATTACATTTATACTTTATGTTTTGAACTTCAGTATCGTTTGCATTATCAAAAATTTCTGGGATGTAAAGTCGATTTTTCGGTCGCCCATAATTAGTTTTTTCTTTAAGATATTCAACCGACATAGTTTCCTTATCGTCTACAAAGCCAGATGATCCGATGGCTCCGAGGACTTCTCCAAATGCTCCAATTGATTTTGCAAATATAATTTTGTCTTCCTTGGCGAGTAAATGTATAAGTTTTGTTAAGCCTATTAAAGAATCGACATCTTCCATTCTGCTATCAAAATTATCAATAGCGACAAAATACCCTTTCACGGCATTGCTGTATTCTCCGTCTGTATATCTTGCAACAATATTACTAACTGATAGTCCTTTAGTAAGAACAGCATTACCAATATAAATCATCCCGAAGAGCGGTTTTTTGATGTTTTTGTTTTGTAGAAATTGGATGGTTTCCGAAAGCATAGTGAGATTCAAATTGAATTTTGCACTATTATCATCTTCTGTAAAAAAGTAGGGAGCTACTATTATGTCAGCTTTTTTCGCCAATTGATATTCGACAGAGGACTGGATGAGTTTTTCAAATCTAAACTCGGGTTCACTGTGTAGTTTTTCAAAAGTTGCTCCGTGCGGATATGGTAATTTTTTGAAACTTTTTGGTGTATTTTTATATAATAAATAGTATGTAACTGGATTCACGATGAGCAACTCGCTAATACTTGGTATTCTCTTCGCTACCTTCGGTCTCCATTCCGCGATATGGGCATCAAGCATTACTGCGGGGAATTTCAAACCAAGCTCGGTAATTCCCGAGTCCAATGGTTTTGGTATAAAGATTACTGATTGTGACAACAGAGGTTTATTCATAATTCATAGTATATATTACCAGACTTTTATTTTTTTATCAAGTTGATAAAGGTTCTGCTTGATCCATTCACCGAAATATTGTATTATAGTAAACACCAAAGTTGTCCACTTTTGGTCGCTTGACTTCAATTCCAGGCTGGAGTAGGGGTGTATAATGAAGGAGAAATAAAAGGTGCTCCATGGGAAGAAAAAAAGGAAGAGAAGAAAGAAACTAAAAAAGAAAAAATCTCTTCCTCTGGGTAGAAGGAATAATAAATATCCTTCATTATGATCTGGTCAACAAAAAATTAGTAAAATAAATTTATGGCTAAACAAATAAAAAAAGAAATTAAAAGAATAAAAAAAAGAAAAAAGAAGATAATTGATCCAGTAAAAATATTGCCTGATTCCTCTGTTTTTGTTGCTCTTATTGATAAGAAAGACTCACATCACGAATCGGTGAAATCTTTATTCGACTTCATAAATAATTATAAATATCATCTTATGATTTATTCAATCGTTATAATTGAAACTATCTCTCGATTAATTAGTAAAGGGTGGACCGTAGGTGGAGCAATTAAGTCCTTTGCGAATGTTCACGATTTACTGTCTAAGGGAGAAGTTTATGAGGGAGGTAATATAACCCCTGAGGAGATTCTGAAGAGATTTAAAAATTTCAATAGAGCTAAAATTCGATTTCTAAAATCGGGGGATTTTATGATTATGTCAGAAGGTATTTTATTGGATGCCTTAATATTGACTACTGATAAACAGGCTTATAAAGATGTAAAAAAATATTATAAAAATATTTATTTTGTTTCTGACAAAGCCAAAAAGGTCAAAAGTGATTTACCTAAATTTATTGGTGATTTTTATAAATTAGTTTCTACCCATCAATAAATTTTTGGTTGAGACAAAACATCAATTTTAGCCAAGGGATTTTAAGAAATTAATAAAAAATATAATGGTAATTAAAAAGAAAACTTGGCCAAAGAATTTTGAACAAGTTCTTCAGGGCAAAAAGAAGTTTGATATGCGCCTTGCTGATTTTGATATTAAAGAGGGTGATGTTTTAGTTTTGGAAGAATGGGATCCAGAAACCCAAAAATATACCGGGCGGAAAATTGAAAAGAAAGTAGATTTTGTTTTGAAATTCAATCTTGATAGTTTTGGTCAGAAAAAAGAAATGGAAGAAAAGGGTTTTTATGTAATCCAATTTTAATTTTACTAAAATTCAGGTGAGGTTGATTAAGAAGGTGAAAAAGAAAGGAAAAAATAAAGAATATTGGTCTGGAGATGTGATAAAATACAGCAATGCTCTGGATTTGGAAAAAGGTATTTTTGCTTTGAGAAATCCAAGAAAAATTGTTTTGTCTCTTAAAAAATCGGCAGAAGAAAGCAAAAGACGGAAAGCAGGACCGTTTCAATCTGCTATGTCTATGTTGAATTTTTACATTAACCGCGCTGGGAAAAACTTATCAACAAAACAGAAAAAAATTCTCAATCAAGCAAAAGTTGAACTACGAAAAGCGTTCAACCGAAAGTAGAATATATTATTAAACCTAATTAATATTAATCGCCAAGAAGGCGATTTTTTGGTAGAATAAATAATAGATAAATTTTATGGAGTGTAAAAAACAAGAAAATTTAAAAGGTTGTCCCTGTACTTATCCTGATTGTCCGAGAAAGGGGACTTGTTGTGATTGTATAAAACATCATTGGCAGAATAAAGAGCTTCCAGCCTGTTTTTTCTCTAAAGAAGCGGAAAAAACCTATGACCGCTCAATTGAAAAATTTATAGAAGACCAGGGAAAATAAAAAGTCAGGAGATTAATTTAAAAATTTATGGAACCAAAAAAACATTTTACAGTTGAAGAAGCAAAAAGAATAGGAGAGACGCTGGGGATTGATTGGACTAAGTTTGACGTTGAGCAGTTTAGAATGGGCATGGATGTAGAATTAGAGCATGGAACCGTAGACCCGAATACCAATGTTACTGATGATGACGAAATAGTGACCGGGAAAATTGCTCTTGCCCACTTGAATGAATTTCCGGATTATTACACCCGACTTGAAAAAATGGAAAAGGAAGCAGAAGAAAGGATTTGATTTTTATCTTTTTTTGTAATAGATTGAAATTATTAATATGGTTTTGGAAATTACCACTATAATATTAATAATATTATCAGTAATTCTTTTTCTAATTCTGGTACTTTTTATTTTCAAGAAAGCTATCTTGAGTCATTTTAATAATTTATCTCAGAGAATTATTGACGAAAATGTCAGAGAAAGAGAAAGGTTAGTGGACCAATTTCAGGCAAAAGGTGATGTAATCAAAGAATTAGTGGATAATATAAAACAAGAATTATTTAAAAGCCAGAGGAGATTAGATGAGACAGAAAAAGAACGGATAGGACAATTTAGCAATTTAAAAACTGTTTTAGAAGAATATAAGATAATGACAACCGGATTAAAAGAATCAACCGACCATTTAAAAAATATTTTATCCAACAACCAGTTAAGAGGCAGATACGGCGAAGAAGTTGCCGAAGACTTGTTAAAAGCTATTGGTTTTGTCAAAGGGGAAAATTATACAGCAAACACCAGCCAGGATACTACCTCTACCAGACCAGATTTTACAATTCATCTTCCTGATAAGACAAAAGTGAATATTGACGTAAAATTTCCATTGCAGTCCTTAATAAAGTTTCAAGAATCAGAAGACAAGGTTAGTCAGGACCGTTATTTAAGCAAATTTTCTTCTGACGTTAAGCAAAAAATTAAAGAAGTTAGCAGCAGGGACTATATAAATCCAGAAGAAAACACAGTTGATTTTGTCATTTTGTTTGTGCCCAATGAGATGATTTTTAGCTTTATTTATGATAAACTTTATGATGTCTGGAATGGGGCAATGAGAAAGAAAGTTATAATGACCGGTCCCTTTAGTTTTACGGCTATACTAAGAACAATTTTTCAATCTTATAAGAGTTTTAAATATCAAGAAAACTTATCCGGAATTGTTAAATTACTGAGAATTTTTGAGCAGGAATATGAGAAATACAATGAAGAATTAGATAGGCTGGGAGAAAGGATTCAATTGGTTGCCAGTCAATATGATACATTATCAACTACCCGGACAAAGAAACTATCTAGAATAGTTGATAAAATTAAGGGCGAGGATATATTGCCCAGCAGCGAAGAAAAGAAAAAATTAGAAGAAGAAAATTAAAACTATGCAACAATTTTTAATCGAAAACTCGTGGGTTATTTTATTGATACTTATCTGGACAATTCCCTGGAAAGCAGTGGCTTTATGGAAAGCAGCCAGAAAAGCTCAAAAGTGCTGGTTTATAGTTCTGCTGGTGGTAAATACTTTAGCTATTTTGGAGATTCTCTACATTTTCGTTTTCAGCAAAAAGAAAAAAAGAACTTGAAATTTTTTAATTTATGGTTTTTGAAGAAATTTTAAATCTTAATTTTTTGGGAAATACAGCAGGGGATTATTTAATCGCTTTAGGAATTTTTGTTGTTGTATTTATTGTTTTAAAGATTTTTAAGAATGTCGGAATAAAAAAACTGAAAAAACTGGCTGACCATACCAGAGTAGAATTTGATGATTTGATAATAAAATTTATTCAATCCATAGCCTGGCCTTTTTATTTCATTTTAGCTTTATATATAGCCTGCCAGTTTATCCAGCTTTCCAATATTTTAGACAGAGTCCTTTATTATGCTCTTATTCTCATTGTTACCTGGTATGTTATTAAGTCTGTTCAAGAAGTAATTAATTTCGGAGTTCAAAGAGTAATTTCAAAGCGGCAAAAGGAAGATGAGAGATTTGAGCCGGGTAGTTTAAATATTTTAGCTAAAGTTTTAAAAGGGGTTGTCTGGCTGATAGCAGTAATCATTATTTTGCAAAACCTGGGTTATAATATTTCAGCTTTAGTTGCCGGTCTTGGAATCGGAGGTATCGCCATAGCTTTTGCTTTACAAAACGTTTTAACAGACATGTTTGCCTCCTTTTCCATTTATTTTGATAAGCCATTTCAGGTCGGTGATTATATTGTTATTGGTAATAATAGGGGAACAGTAAAGAAAATCGGCATAAAATCTACCAGGATTCAAAGTACCCAAGGAGAGGAATTAATAATCTCTAATAAAGAATTAACTGAAAGCAGAGTTAGTAATTATAAGAAGATGGAAAAGAGGAGAATAACTTTCAAATTCGGCATTGAATATAACACGCCAGTTGAAAAAATTAAAAAAATTCCAGAGATTGTTAAGAATATTTTAAAAAGATTTGAATTAGTAGAAATAGACAGAGTTCATTTTAAAGAATTAGGCGATTTTAGTTTGAATTTTGAAGTAATCTTTTTTGTCAAGACAACTGACTATGCTAAGTATCTGGACACACAGCAAGAAATAAATCTTGCTTTAATGGAAGAGTTTGAAAAACAAGAAATTGTCTTTGCTTTTCCAAGCCAGACAATTTATTTAACCAAAGATTAAGATTAAATGAGTTAAATAGAAATAGGTCAGTTGTTAGTTAACTGACCCATTTTTTTTATCTAAGAATGAAATGGAAGAGAAAAATTTTTATCTTGATTATATTTTTCCTGATTCTTGCTAATTTTTTTATCTGGAAAGAAATCTTTGCTTTATCAAGAGGATTTTTAAAAGTTATCTTTTTTGATATTGGTCAGGGTGATGCGATTTTTATTGAAACTTCCCAGGGACATCAAATACTTATTGACGGGGGACCAAGCGGCAAGAAGTTATTGGAGAAGTTGTCTAATCAGATTCCTTTTTGGGATAAGACGATTGATTTGGTGATTTTGACTCATCCTGACTATGACCATCTGGCAGGATTGAATTATGTTTTAAACAGATACAAGGTGGAAAATATTTTATGGAACGGAGTAGAAAAAGATACTAAAACCTTTGGATACTGGAAAGAAAATTTAGATACAGAAAGGAAAGAGGATAAAGCCAGAGTTGTAATTGCCCAGAAAGGTCAAAAAATCAAAGCCGGAAAAGTTGAAATTTTTATTCTCTATCCTTTGGAAAATCTGGAAAACAAATTTTTTAAGGGAACTAGTAATGATACTTCTATAGTTGCCAAGCTTTTGTTTTTTGAAAATACTTTTTTATTTACCGGTGACATAACTAAAAAAGTAGAAAAAAAGATTTTAGAATTTGATCTGGGAGCGACTGTTTTAAAAATAGCTCATCATGGAAGCAAAGTTTCAACTTCAAAAGAGTTTTTAGAAAAAGTTCAACCCCGGCTTGCTGTAATTTCAGTTAGTGAAAATAATGCCTATGGTCATCCCCACCAAGAGGTATTGAGTAATCTTGAAGAATTTGGTATAAAGGTTTTAAGAACAGACCAAGAAGGAGACATTAAAATTATTCAAGGCTATGGAGTTTCCAATTTTTAAAACTAAAATTGAAGGAGTTTCTCAAAAATTTGACCTGACTGATTTTAGTCAAAGGCAAGCTTATTTTGAATTGAAAGCCGGCAAGGAGATTGAAAAACTGAGAGAATATTTGAAAGATAAAAGCTTTATTGCTTATCTCTTGGGTAAAAAGAATTCTGGCAAAGGCACTTATGCCAAAATGTTTAAAGAGGTAGTTGATAAAGATAGGATAGAGCATTTTTCTATCGGCGATATGATTAGAGAACTTGATAAGGTTTTAAAAGATAAAAAAAAGAAAAAGGAATTAATTTCCTTTTTAGAAAAAAATTATCGGGGCTTTCTACCTTTAGAAAAAATAATTTCTTCTTTAAAGAAAAGAAGCACTAAAACTCTTTTGTCAACTGAATTGATTCTAGTTTTAGTTAAGAAAGAGATAGCCAAAAGAGAGAAAAAAGCTCTTTTTATTGACGGTTATCCAAGAGATATGGACCAGGTTTCTTACTCATTGTTTTTTAGAGATTTGATTGGTTATCGAGATGACCCTGATGTTTTTATTCTTATTAATGTTCCAGAAGCAATTATTGATGAGAGGATAAAACATCGGGTAGTTTGTCCCCTTTGCCAAACTTCAAGAAATTTAAAAGTTCACCGAACAAAAACGGTGGAGTATGACCAAAGAGAGAAAAAATTTTATCTCATCTGCGACAATCCGGATTGTAAAGGAGCAAGAATGGTTCAGAAAGAAGGAGATGAATTGGGTATAGAATCAATTAAGAAAAGATTAGAAAAAGATGAAAAATTAATAAAACAAACTTTCTCTTTATATGGTATTCCAAAAATTCTTTTAAGAAACTCTGTTCCAATAGATGAAGCTGAAAAGCTTGTTGATGATTACGAAATTACTCCAGGATATAGCTATGAATTAGAAAAAGATTCAGGAAAAGTAAAGATAATTGAAAGACCCTGGCAGGTTCTTGACGATCAAGGAATTCTTTCTTACAGTTTAATGCCCCCGGCAGTAGTAGTTTCTTTGATTAAACAGATGGTAGGAGTTTTTAATCTTTAATAAATATCTATTGACAATCGTCTTTGACAGGGTATATAATAAAAATAGCCCTGTCTTTTTCTGTTAAAGTTTCTAGACAAACTTTTACAAAAGGGAAGGTAATATTTGTTAAGTCATTAATGACTTAACGTGAACCATCCCCCCTGGATTATCTCTAGGATGTCAATTGCAGAAAAAGACAGGGTTTTTTAATAGTCAATTAAATCCATTTTAGAAAGACTGGCTTGAATTTGAACGGCAATCTTAAGTTTTTTTTCAACTTCTTCTACTTCTTTCAACTTTGCTTTTGTTTCAGGATGTTTTGGTAGAAAGACAGCGCAGCAATCTTGATGAGGTAAAATTGATATATCGTAAGTTCCAATTTTTTTAGCTTTTTCAATAATTTGAAACTTATCCTCTCCGATTACTGGTCTTAAAACAATCAAGTTTGTAGCTTTTTGAATTGCTCTTAGGTTTTCTAAGGTTTGAGAGGCAACCTGGCCAAGATTTTCTCCAGTTACAACTGCTTTTATCTTTTCTTTCTCGGCTATTTTTTCAGCAATTCTAAACATTATTCTTCGGTACAAAATTACTCTCAATTTTGCCGGGCTTTTGAGAAGAATTTCTTTTTGGATATCAGCAAACGGAATTAAGTAGAGTTTTGAATTAAATTGAAAATTATTGAGTATTTTAACGATTTTTTTTACTTTATCAATTGAGGCTCGATTGGTGTAGGGGACAGCGTGAAAATGAAGAAAAACAGTTCTCAAACCTCTTTTCATTGCTAAAAAAGCAGCAACCGGCGAATCAATTCCGCCAGAAAGAGCAACCAGAGCTTTTCCGCTTACGCCAACTGGTAGGCCCCCAAGTCCGGCTATTTTTTCAAGATACAAAAAAGCATATTTTTCAACTATTTCAATAAAACAAGTAATATCAGGATTTTTTAAATCAACCCCTTTTTTCATTTTTTTCAAAACAAACTCTCCGACCTTCTCGTTGATTTCTGGAGAAGTTAAAGGAAAATCTTTTTTTGAACGCTGGGTTGAAATTTTAAAAGTTTTGAACTCTGCACCAGAGCCTTTGGCACGAAGCGAAGCTTGGGCAAGTTTTTCCAATGCCTTTTTTTGTATTTCTTTAATTTCCTGTTTACAATTTTCAGCAAAAGCAAAATAGACAATGCCAAAAACATTTTTCAAAGATTTTTCCAATTTTCTTTGTTCTGCTTCTTTCAGCAATTCAATAATTATCCTACCAGAAATTCTTTTTACATATTTAAAATCAGTCGGCCTCAAAGCCGACTTAATATTTTTAACCAATTGCTCTTCAAAAATCTTTCGATTTTTCCCTTTGAGTCCTATTTCTCCGTAGTGACAGATGACAAAAGCCATTTTTTTTTATTTGAGCGGGTGAAGGGAATCGAACCCTCGTTACAAACTTGGAAGGTTTGAGTTTTACCACTAAACTACACCCGCCAATTTATCTTTTCGGGGTGCCGGGGGTTGAACCCGGGTCACAGGCTCCCCGAGCCTGGATACTAACCGTTATACTACACCCCGCTGGTTTTAATCTCTTTTTGACAGGGTTTTGATGCATTTAGTACAGGCCAAAATTCTTTGGCCAGCAAATGATTTGTATTTTTTGTGTTTAACATCCAAGGGTACTTTAAGCCATTGAAGGTTTGGATGTCTTCTTCTTTTTTGGGTTGGGTTATATCTGGAAATTAATTTTTTATAGCGGCCGGCCATTAACGAGCCCTTTCCGCAGATTTTACATATCTTAGCCATATGCTATATATTATATGCTATAATATATCATACTTAAACAAAAATTCAAATGGATATAATATTTTTTATCATCGTTATTATAATTTTCCTTTTTTCGGTTATTATCCACGAGATTTCTCATGGCTTAATGGCAAATTATTTAGGAGATTCAACCGCTAAAATTGCCGGTCGCTTGAGTTTAAATCCAATTAAACATTTAGATCCAGTAGGCTCGATTCTTTTACCTGTTCTTTTGATTTTGTTTCAGAGTAATATAATTTTTGGCTGGGCAAAACCAGTACCGATTAACCCTTTTAATTTAAGAGATAGAAAATATGGCGATGCCAAAGTGGCAATGGCTGGTCCTCTGGCTAATATTAGTATTGCTGTTTTTTTCGGCTTTTTAATTAGATTTTTACCCTTACAAACTTCAATTTTTGCCGTTAATTTGGGTTTTATTTTCGGCTATATCTGCTGGATAAATTTGCTTTTAGCTATATTTAATTTAATACCTATTCCTCCTTTAGACGGTTCTCATATTCTTTTTACTTTTATACCCAATAAATTAAACGAGTTAAAAACATTTCTTTCCCAATACGGATTTTTTATTTTAATCTTCTTTATTTTCTTTTTCTTTCCAATTCTAATACCGATTATCAATTTCTTTTTTACTATAATCGTTGGCCAATCCTTTTTAACGCTGTTAATGTGAGTTTCTCAATGAGTTTATTGACATCAGATTTCTTTTTTGCTAAATTAAGTTGTAAGCGCAGAGCGCTTATTTAATTTTATGTGTCCTACAATACATCAACTTACAAAAAAGCCAAGAAAAAAAATAAAAAAGAAGGCTAAAATGAAAGCCTTGACTTTTGGCTTCAACACTTTGAAAAATAAACCCTCTCATTATCCATCTTCTTTCAAGAGGGGGATTTGTCTTAGGGTTTTTACCATTACCCCAAAGAAACCGAACTCGGCTTTACGAAAAGTAGCCAGAGTAAAATTAAGTAACGGCAGAGAGGTTACAGCCTATATTCCCGGTGAAGGTCATAATTTACAGGAACACTTGTTAGTTTTGGTTAAAGGGGGAAGAGTAAAAGATTTACCAGGAGTGAGATACCACATAGTAAGGGGTGCTTTGGATACAGGTGGGGTTGAGGGAAGAAAACAGAGCAGGTCGAAATATGGAACAAAAAGAGAGACAACAAAAGGCGCGGTTCCTAAAAAGGAGCCAGAAGTAAAGCCTGAGCCAGAAGCCAAACCTGAGCCAGAAGTAAAGGAAGAATAATGGCTAAAAAATATAAACAACATGAAATAGAACCGGACCCAATTTATAATAATATTTTGGTTTCCAAGTTCGTCAATAATGTGATGAAGCAAGGAAAAAAAACAAAAGCTAGAACCATTGTTTATGGAGCTTTTGAGATAGTTAAAGCACAAACAAAAAAAGAACCTCTGGAGGTTTTTGAAAAAGCTTTGCAAAATGCTGCCCCAACAGTTGAGGTTCGTTCTCGCAGGGTTGGAGGAGCAACTTATCAGGTTCCCCAAAAAGTTAAAGAAAAACGGAGTACCAGTCTGGCTATGAGATGGATAATTGATATTGCCAGAAACAAAAAGGGAAAAGCAATGAAAGAGAAGTTAGCTCAAGAGTTGATTTTAGCTTCAAAGAACGAAGGAGATGCAATAAAAAAGAAAACCAACATTCACCGAATGGCCGAAGCTAACAGAGCATTTGCGTATCTGGCTCGCTAAATTTATGCCCAGAAAATATCCACTTGAAAAAACCCGTGATATAGGAATTATTGCCCATATTGATGCCGGTAAAACCACAGTGACCGAGCGAATTTTATTTTACACCGGAATCAGCCATAAAATGGGTGAAGTTCATACTGGCGAGGCAATTATGGACTGGATGGCTCAAGAAAAAGAAAGAGGAATTACTATAACTTCTGCGGCTACAAGTTTGTATTGGATGCCAAGAGGATTAGCACAGGAAAAAGATAATGAATATCAAATAAACATTATTGACACACCTGGCCACATTGATTTTACGGCCGAAGTTCAAAGATCTTTAAGGGTTTTAGACGGAGCAGTAGTTATTTTTGATGGAGTGGCTGGGGTTGAACCCCAATCAGAAACAGTCTGGCGACAAGCAGATATGTATAAAGTTCCAAGAATCTGTTTTATCAATAAGATGGATAGAATAGGAGCAAGTTTTGAAGCGAGTTTAGAAAGTATTCAGCAAAAACTTACCAAAAATGCAGTTCCAGTTCAAATTCCCATTGGAGTTGAGGATGGTTTTGAGGGGACAATTGATTTAATAACCCAAAAAGCATTGTATTTTGAAGGTGATTTTGGTCAAGACGTAGTTGAAAAAGAAATTCCCGAAAATTATAAAGAGAAAGCTCAAGAATATCGAGAAAAAATGATGGAAAAGATTGCTGCCGAAGACAGTAAACTATTGGAAGATTATTTAAATAAAAAAGATATTTCTTCAGAGCAAATAAGAGAAGTTCTAAGAAAGGCAACCTTGGAATATAAGTTAATACCGGTTTTTTGCGGTTCGGCTTTAAAAAACAAAAGCATTCAACCCTTGTTAGATGCTGTTTGCTACTATTTACCAAGCCCCCAAGATTTACCTCCGGTTAAAGGAATTGATGTCAAAACCGGTCAAGAAACTTCAAGAAAACCTGATGATTCAGAGCCATTTTCTGCTCTGGTTTTTAAAATTGCCACTGACCCCTATGTTGGAAGTTTAAATTATTTTAGAGTTTATTCCGGGCATTTGAAAAAAGGTTCTTTTGTTTTCAATTCAACAACCCAGGAGAAACAGAGAATTGGAAGAATCTTAAGAATGCATTCCAATTCCAGGACTGAGATAGATGAGGTTTTTACTGGAGATATTGTGGCTACAGTAGGTCTGAAAGGAGTTAGTACCGGCCACACTTTTTCTGACCTTGCCAAACCGATTGTTCTGGAAAAAGTTATTTTTCCAGAACCGGTTATTTCTATTCGAATTAACCCGGAAACCAAAGCTGACCAGGAAAAAATGGCTATGGCTTTGAGAAAATTAGCCGAGGAAGACCCCACCTTCCAGGTCAGAGAGGATTTAGAAACAGGAGAAACAATTATGTCTGGAATGGGAGAACTTCATCTTGATATTTTAGAGGACCGGATGAAAAGAGAGTTTAAAGTTAATGCAGCAACCGGCAAACCTCAGGTAGCTTACAAAGAAACAATTTCTGATGAAATTGAAGCTGAAGGAAAATATATTCGCCAATCAGGAGGTCGGGGCCAGTACGGTCATGTTTTCTTGAGAATAAAACCCAAAAAGAGAGGAGAGGGATTTGAATTTCATAATAAAATAAAAGGAGGCATTATTCCCCAAGAATTTATTCCGGCAGTCAGAAAAGGAGTGGAAGAAGCGATGACTAAGGGAGTGCTGGCTGGTTATCCAATGGTTGATATGGATGTTACTCTCTATCATGGTTCTTTTCACGAAGTAGATTCTTCAGATATTGCTTTTAAAATTGCAGCAATTCAGGCTTTACAAGAAGGCTCCAAAAAAGCGGGATTGCTTTTACTTGAGCCGATAATGAAAATTGAAGTGATAATTCCCGAGGAGTTTTTCGGAGATATTACTGGTGATTTAAATAGGAGAAGGGGAGTTATTAAAGAAACAAAGGACCGGGGAGAACTTAAGGTAATAGATGGTCAGGTGGCTTTAAGTGAGATGTTTGGCTATGCAGTAAGTCTTCGCTCATTGACTCAGGGACGAGGAACGTTTACAATGGAATTTGACCACTATGATAAAATACCAGATAATATAACTCAAGAGATAATTGAAGGAAAAAGAAGATAATAACATGGACTTAAATGAAATTAAACAATTTATAAGTTCCAATAAAGAAAGAATTATTGTTGTAGAAAACGGCAAACCAGTGGTAGTTTTACTCTCTTTTGAAGATTATAAAGAACTTTCTGAAAATTCAGAAAGCTTTGGAGACAATCCTGGAGAAGAAAAGCCCTCCTTCGCCAAGGCTCCGGAGGGCAAGGAAGAGATTAGAAAAGAAGAAAAACCAAAAGAAGAGTTAAGGATAGAAGATTTGCCATTTTAAAGGTTGACATTTGATTTTAATTTTATTAATATATTAGTATAACTATCAACGAATATCTTTTCTCTTACGAATTTAGGAACTCGTAAAGGATTTGTTATTCCTTGATTAATTAATTTAATTAGTATGGTTGAAAAATTTGAGAGAACAAAGCCTCACTTAAATATCGGTACCATTGGTCATGTTGACCACGGTAAAACCACTTTAACGGCCAGTATTTTGAAATACTCAAAATTAAAGGGTTTAAAAGCTTCTGAGAAAACAGTTGAAGAAATTGATTCTGCTCCAGAGGAAAAAACCCGGGGTTTGACAATTAATATTTGCCACACCGAGTTTGAGACAGAAAAACGCCATTATGCTTTAATTGACTGTCCGGGTCACGCTGACTACATTAAGAATATGATTACCGGAGCTGCCCAGATGGATGGAGCTATTTTAGTGGTTTCGGCAGCTGACGGCCCAATGCCCCAAACTCGAGAGCACATCCTTTTGGCAAGACAGGTGGGTTTACCGTCATTAATTGTCTTTTTAAATAAAGTTGACCAGGTGGATGACCCGGAAATGATTGACCTTGTTGAATCGGAATTAAGAGAGCTTTTGAAAAAATATGAATTTCCTGGAGATAAAATTCCTATTGTAAGAGGTTCTGCCTTAAAAGCTCTTGAAGCCGGCTCTCCTGATGATGAATCAATTAAGCCAATTGGAGAATTGCTTAGTAAAATTGACGAGTATATTTTAGAGCCCAAACGAGCTTTAGACCAGCCATTTTTAATGGCAATAGAAGATGTTTTCTCAATTGCTGGAAGGGGAACAGTGGCTACTGGAAGAATTGAAAGGGGAATTGTTAAGCCTGGTGAGGAAGTAGAAATAGTTGGTTTGCGACCAACTCAAAAGACAGTGGCAGTTAGTGTTGAGATGTTTAATAAAATGTTAGATGAAGGAAGGGCTGGTGATAATGTTGGAATTTTACTTCGAGGATTAAAGAAAGAAGATGTTGAGAGAGGTCAAGTTATTTCCAAGCCAAAATCAGTTACTCCTCACACAGAATTTGAAGCCGAAGTTTATATTTTATCTAAAGAAGAAGGAGGCCGTCACACTCCTTTTTTTAGTGGTTACAAACCTCAATTTTACATTCGAACTTGTGATGTGACCGGAGGAGTAACATTATCAAAAGGAATTGAGATGGTTATGCCGGGTGATACAGTAAATGTTAAAATTGAATTGATTGCTCCAATAGCCTTAGAAGAAAAGCAAAGATTTGCTATTAGAGAAGGAGGAAAAACAGTTGGAGCAGGTGTAGTGACTAAAATAATTAAATAGAGAATGCCAACCAAAGCGAAAAAGAAAACAGAGAAAAAAAAAGAAGAAAAAGTTAAACCTCAATTGAGGATTAAGCTCCGTTCTTACGATAGTAAGGTTATGGATAAAAGCTGCCAGCAGATTGTTGAGATTGCCGAGAGGGCCGATATTAAAATTATAGGACCAGTTCCCTTGCCAACAGAAATTCATCGCTATACGGTTAATCGTTCAACTTTTGTCCATGAGGATTCAAAAGAGCAGTTTGAAATAAGAGTTCACAAGAGATTGATTGATGTTTTAGATCCTAACCAGAGATTTATAGATTCTCTAAGAGAATTAACTTTGCCAACCGGAATAGAAATTGAAATTAAGGCAATTTAAATAATTAAGAAAAAGGAAAAGATGGAAGAAGATTCTATAATTTAATACATTTTTTACAAGGACAAGCCTTCTTTTTAAATGCCGGGCTTAGCCCGGCATTTAGTTAATTTTTAAACCAGTTAAAACCATGAAATTTATTCTTGGTAAAAAAATAGAAGCATCCCAGATTTTCAAGGATAGAAAAGTTATTCCTGTTACTTTGATTACTGCTGGACCTTGTTTTATTACTCAAATAAAAATTGAAAAGAAAGATGGTTATGGGGCAGTCCAGATTGGGTTTGAGAAATTAAAGGAGAAGAAAGTAAAAAAACCAGAAAAAATAAAACCTTTCCGTTACTTAAGAGAATTTAAGAATCAAGTTAAGGATTACAAAGTGGGGGACAAGATTGATGTTTCAGTTTTTAAAGAGGGCGATAAGGTGAAAATTTCCGGAATTTCAAAAGGAAAAGGGTTTCAAGGGGGAGTTAAAAGATGGGGATTTAAAGGAAAAAATGCAACCCACGGAGTAAAACATGACCACCGGAAATTAGGTTCAGTTGGTATTGCCGGCGTGGGAAAGGTATTTAAAGGGAAAAAGATGCCTGGTAGAATGGGGTCTCAAAGAATAACAGTTAAAAATTTAGAAGTAGTAAAAACTGACCCGGAAAATAACTTGATAGCTATTAAGGGAGCTGTACCGGGAAGAAGAGGAACACTGTTGGAAATTAAAAAAGAGAAGTGAAAATCATGTTAATTGACACTTATAATCAAGAGGGTAAAAAAACAGGACAGACAAGATTAGTAAAAGAAATTTTTGGAGTTAAGATGAACCATGATTTAGTTCATCAGGTTATGGTTAGTCAGATGGCAAATCAAAGGCAGAGAATTGCTCATACAAAAATGAGGGGTGAAGTTCGAGGTGGAGGAAAAAAACCCTGGGTTCAGAAGGGAACAGGAAGAGCAAGGGCAGGAAGTATTCGTTCACCCATCTGGAAAGGCGGGGGAGTGACATTTGGTCCAAGAAAGGAGAAAAAATTTAAAAAAAGAATACCCAAAAAAATGAAAAGAAAGGCTTTATTTATGGTTCTTTCCGAAAAAGCAAAAAATAACCTTTTTGTTTTGTTAAAAGAATTAGAAATTAAACAAGGAAAAACAAAAGAAATGGTAGATATTCTTTCTAAGCTTTCTAAAAAAGAAGAAAGGCTGAAAAGTGTTTTAATTGTTCTACCAAAACATGATAGAAAAATAATATTAGCTGCAAGGAATATTCCAAAAGTTGAGACAATCCAAGCCAAAGATATTGATGTTTTAGGTTTATTATCATTTAAGTACTTATTAATACCAAAAGAATCATTAAAAGTGATAAAAGAAACCTTTTTAAGATAACCTATGCCAATATTAGATTTTTTCAAAAAAAAGAAGAAGCCAGTCAAAGAGCCGCTGGTTAAGAAAGAAAAACCCTTTGTTGATAAAGCTTTAGAGGGTAAGAAAGAGATAAAGAAAGAAGAAGAAAAAAAAGAAGAGAAAAAACCTTTAGATTTAGAAGTTGAAAAGAAAAAAACAAGACGAAAAAGGGTTCTTGTAGCTCCCAATGTTTTAAAATCGCCTCATATTGCCGAAAAATCGACCAAATTGGCGGAAATAAATCAATATGTGTTTAAAATTTATCCAAAAGCTAACAAAATAGAGATAAAGAAAGCGGTTGAAGAAATTTATGGAGTAGATGTTTTAAAAGTAAGGATAATTAAAGTGCCAAGAAAAAGAAGGAGATTGGGGCGGACAACTGGATGGAGAAAAGGATACAAAAAAGCAATTGTCAGAATAAAGGAGGATCAAAAAATAGATATAATGCCAAGATAAAATCATGGAAAAAATATTAAGTAAAAAGAAACCGGAAAAAAGCTTGCTAAGGCCGTTGAAGAAGACAGGTGGTAGAGGAAACACTGGAAGGATTACTGTACGTCATAAAGGAGGAGGGGCAAAGCGACTTTATCGAATAATAGGGTTTAGAGGGAATCTTCCTCTTCGTGCTAAAGTTGAGAGCATAGAATATGACCCAAATAGAACTTGCTATATTGCTTTGGTTACTTCTGAAGATGGAAAAAAATCTTATATTTTAGCTCCCCAGGAATTAAAGGTTAGTGATGAAGTAGTTTTTGACAATAAAGCCCCGCTCTCTCCGGGTAATAGAATGCAGTTGAAAAATATTCTAATAGGAACCTTTGTTTATGATATTGAAATTGAACCTCATAAAGGAGGCAAAATTGCCAGAGCGGCCGGGAGTTCTTGTCAAGTTTTAGCTCAAGAAGGAAAATACACTGATTTAAAAATGCCTTCAACTGAAATAAAAAAAGTTTTAAACCGATGTTTTGCCTCTATTGGCAGACTCTCTAATCCTCAGCATCGGTTTCAGAAACTTGGAAAAGCCGGCAGAGCTCGTTGGAAAGGAATAAGACCAACTGTCAGAGGTTCGGCAATGGTACCTGCAGCTCATCCCCATGGCGGAGGTGAAGGTAAAGCACCGATTGGTATGAAATACCCAAAAACTCCTTGGGGAAAACCAGCTCTGGGAGTTAAAACAAGAAAGAAGAAGAAGTGGACAAATAAACTAATAGTTAAAAGACGTAAAAAGAAAAAGAAATAAAAACATGTCAAGAAGTTTAAAAAAAGGTCCATATATAGACGAAAAATTAATAAAGAAAATCTCCAAATTTAAAAAAGGGGAAAAGACAGTGATTAAAACCTGGTCCAGAAATTCAACCATTAGTCCGGAAATGATTGGGTTTACTTTTGGCGTCCATAATGGAAAAGAGCATATCCCGGTTTATATAACTGAGGAGATGGTCGGGCATAAATTAGGTGAGTTTTCTCCAACCACTAAATTTGTCAGACATGGCGGTAAGATACAAAAAGGATTGGAAGTAAAAGTAAGAAAAATAGAAACAGAGAAAAAATAGTTAATTTATGGAAGTTATAGCTAAACTAAAATATTTAAGGATTGCTCCCAGAAAAGTGCGACTTGTGGCTGACTTAATTCGCGGAAAAAAAATAAAGGAAGCCCAAATGCTTTTAGATTTTAGCCAAAAAAAAGCAACAAGACCATTAAGAAAACTTTTGGATTCAGCAGTAGCCAATGCCAAAAATAATCTCAAATTGGAAGAAAAAGACCTTTACATTTTAAAAATTGCTGTTGATGAAGGACCAAAACTTAAAAGATGGAGACCGAGAGCAAGAGGTAGAGCAACTGAAATCCAAAAGAAATCTTCCCACATTACTTTGGTTCTTAAAGGCAAGAAAAAGAAAATGGTTAAAGAAAAAGTTCCTAAAGCTAAACCAGAAGAAAAATCAGAAAGACCTGAAAAGAAATTAAGAACCAAAACAAAAATTCCGAGATTAAAAAAAGAAAAGAGAATCAAGCTAAAACTAAAAAAGAAAGATTTAAAAGGTATTTTTAAAAAGCAGGCCCGCTAATAATTTCAAATATGTCTCACAAAGTTCACCCTAAAATTTTTAAAATAACTGAAACAAAGGACTGGTTGTCCCGAGGTTTTTACAAAAAGAATCATTCTCAATATTTAGAAGAAGATTTTAAAATTAGAAAATTTTTAAACAAAGAATTAGAGCGGGCGAGTATTGAAAATATTGAGATTGAAAGAAGAGGAAGTTCATTAAAAATAATTATTAAAACCGGAAGACCGGCTTTAATAATTGGTAGAGGAGGAGAAAGGGTTGAGAAATTAAAAAAGAGTATAGATAAAATTTTTAGTAATGGGAAAAAAGAAGTATCAAAAGAAGATGTAAAAATAGAGATAGTTTCTATTAAAAATACCTGGAGTTCAGCGACCTTAGCCAGTCAATGGATAGCTTTTCAGCTTGAAAAAAGAGTGCCTTTTCGGCGAACTTTAAAAATGGCTTTAAGTAAAATTATGACTTCAAAAGAAATTAAGGGAGCGAGAGTTCAGGCTTCTGGAAGATTAAATGGAGTTGCTTTTGCCAGAACTGAATGGTTGCAGGAAGGACAATTGCCGAGACAAAAATTAAGGGCTATAATTGACTACGGTTTCAGCCAGGCTTATTGTAGTTACGGAGTAATAGGAGTAAAAGTCTGGATATATAAAGGAGAAAAATCTGAATAAATTATGTATTTACAACCTAAAAAAATGAAACACCGAAAGTGGCATAAGGGACGTTCCAAGGGAATTGAGACCAGAGGAACTGAAATTTGTTTTGGCAAATTTGGCTTAAAATCCATGGGAAGCAAATGGATTAAAGCTTCTCAAATTGAGGCTTCCAGAAGAGCCATTATCAGAACTTTAAAGAAAAAAGGACAACTTTGGATTAGGATTTTTCCCTACAAACCCATGACTTTTAAAGGAACAGAAGTTTCAATGGGTGGCGGAAAGGGAAGTGTTGATCATTATGTTTTTCCTGTTAAACCTGGCCGAATTATTTTTGAATTAGATGGCGTAAGAGAAGATTTAGCCAAAGAGGCATTTCGTAAGGCAAGCGACAAACTACCGGTTAAGACAAAATTTATAAAAAGAGTATAATCTCATGAAGAAAAAAGATAAAATTAGAGATTTTGGAAAGATGAATAAAAAAGAACTTCTTAGGATTTTAAATGATTATCGAGAAAAATTACGTCAGCTTAGATTTGACCTTGTTGCCGGCAAGGTCAAGAATGTAAGAGAAATTATAGAAATAAAAAAAGATATTGCCAGAGTTCTTACTTTATTAAAAGAAAGATAATTTAAAATTATGCCTAAAAGAAAATTAATCGGAACAATAGTATCAGATAAAAGTCAAAAAACAGTAGTGGTAAAAGTTGAAAGAATTAAGGAACATCCTAAGTATAAAAAGAGATACAAGGTCTTTAAGAAATACAAAGCTCATAATGAAAAAGGAGACTATAAAGTAGGTGACAAGGTTGTGATTGAGGAGTGCCGGCCGATAAGTAAGGATAAAAAGTGGCGGCTAATAAAAAAAGTGTAAAGCGTAAAGTGCAAAGTGTAAAACTTTTATGATTCAATCAGGGACAAAATTAAAAGTAGCAGATAATAGCGGAGCCAAAATGGTTAAGGCTTTTACTATTCTTGGAGGGACAAGAAAGCGTTTTGCTAGAATAGGAGACGTTGTAGTTGGTTCTGTAAAAGAAGCTGAACCAAGAAAAGATGTAAAACTGCATGATATAGTTAAAGCAGTGATTGTCAGACAAAAGCAACCATACAGGAGAAAAGACGGTTCTTATATCAAATTTGACGAAAATGCCTGTTGTATTCTGGGTGATCGTAAAACTCCAAAGGGAAATAGAATTTTAGGTCCGATCCCCAGAGAATTAAAAGAAAAGGGCTTTGAAAAAATAGTGACTTTGGCAAAAAAAGTCGTATGAAGATTAAAAAAGGAGATCAAGTACTAATAGTCAAAGGCAAAGACAAAGGGAAAAAAGGAAAAGTTCTTAAGGGTTTTCCAAAAGAATTAAAAGTTTTGGTTGAAGGAATAAATATTAAAAAGAGGCATCGAAGACCCAAAAAACAAGGAGAAAAGGGCCAGGTTGTTGAGATTTTCCTTCCTTTGTTTATTTCTAATCTAAAATTAATTTGTCCCAAATGTGGAAAGCCGAGTAAGGTGGGATATAAAATAAGTGATAAAAAGAAATACCGGATTTGCAAAAACTGTGGAGAGGAAATTTAAAAATTAATAACATGCTTCATTTAAAAGACAAATACAAAAAAGAAATTATTCCTGAAATGATGAAGAAATTTGGTTACAAAAATCCAATGGCTGTACCCAAAATAGAAAAAGTAGTGGTAAATTGCGGTTTTGGAAGGATGGTTGACGGGAAAACTTCTTCAGAAAGAAAGAAAATTATTGAAAATATTTCTAAAACATTATCTTTAATTATTGGTCAAAAACCCGGTTTAACTAAAGCCAAAAAATCAATTTCTTCTTTTCAATTAAGAAAAGGAATGCCTATTGGTGCCCGGATTACTTTGAGAAAAAATAGAATGAATGATTTCTTGGAAAAATTAATTTGGGTTGTATTGCCCAGAACGCGAGACTTTAAAGGAGTTTCCTTAAAGTCAATTGATAAAGAAGGAAATTTAACCATTAGTTTTAAAGAATACAGTTCCTTTCCAGAAGTACTGCCAGAAAAAGAAAAAGGAATATTTGGCTTAGAAGTAACAATAGTAACTACAGCAGATAATCAAGAACAAAGTTTAGAGTTATTGAAATTAATTGGTTTCCCTTTTAAAAAATAAAATTATGGCAAAAAAGTCCCAAGTTGTAAAATCCCAAAAAAAGCCCAAATTCAAAACTCGACTTGTTCGAAGGTGCTTTAGATGTGGTAGAAGCAGGGGATATATGAGAAAATTTGGATTATGTAGAATCTGTTTTAGAGAATCAGCAAATCGGGGAGAGATTCCCGGAGTAAAGAAATCATCGTGGTAAAATTATGACAGACCCCATATCAGACATGTTAACCAGAATAAGAAATGCTCAAGCTGTTCATCAACAGACAGTAGAGATTCCCTTTTCAAATTTAAAGCTTAAAATAGCTCAGATTTTGGTAAAAGAAAATTTTATTAAGGAACTTAAAAAGGTAAAAAGAGAAAATCAAAAAGTAATAAGAATTTATCTGAAGTATACCCCTGATAAGCTCCCGGCTATTTCCGGCTTGAAACGTATTTCCAAATCAGGACAAAGGATTTATAAAAAAGCAAAAGAAATAAAAAGAGTTAGAAGTGGTTATGGAATTGCAGTAATTTCAACCTCCAAAGGAATTATGACTAATAAAGAAGCAAGAAAGAAAAAGTTGGGGGGTGAGATAATCTGTGAGGTATGGTAAAAAATTATGTCAAGAATAGGCAAAAAACCAATAATAATTCCTGAAAAAGTAGAAGTTGAGAAAAAAGATAATGAGGTAACAATAAAGGGTCCCAAAGGAGAGATTTCTCAAGTCTTTCCCCGAGAGATTTCTTTTAAAAAAGAAGATAATAAAATTTTAGTTTTTCCAAAAAAGAAAACAAGAAAGAGTGCTGCTCTTTGGGGATTAATGAGAGCCCTTTTGCAAAATAACATAACAGGAGTGACTGAAGGGTTTGAAAAAAAACTTGAATTAAAAGGAATAGGTTATCGGGTTTCCCTTGAAAAAGAAAAGCTTTTGAAATTGGAAGTTGGTTTTTCTCATTCAGTAGAAGTAGAAATTCCTTTTCAATTAGATGTTTCAGTTGAGAAAAACATAATTACTATCTCTGGAATTGATAAACAAAAGGTTGGAGAGTTTGCTGCAAAAATTAGGAAAATCCGACCACCTGAACCCTATAAAGGTAAAGGAATCAGATATTTTGGAGAAAAGGTAAGAAGAAAAGAAGGCAAAAAAGCCGTAACAACCACAACCTAAAATTATGTTAGAAAAAGAAAAAAAAAGAAAAAGACGACACAAAAAGGTGAGAGCTAAGATTAAAGGAACAAGTAAGGTGCCTCGGCTTTGCGTATTTAGGTCCAGTAAACACATTTATGCCCAGTTGATTGATGATGAAAAAGGAAAGATAATACTTTCAGCAAAAGATACTGAAATAAAATCAAAAAAACAAATTAAAAGCAAAAAACAAGAAAAAGATAAAATTATTAGAACAGGAAAGGTAGCAAAAGCTTTTGAACTCGGAAAATTGATTGCCAGTAAAGCTCTTGTAAAAAAAGTTAAAAAAGTCGTTTTCGACAGAAGAGGTCATAAATACCATGGCAGAGTCAAGGCATTAGCAGAGGGAGCAAGAGAAGAAGGACTAAAATTTTAATATGATAAAACCAATAGAACAAGCTAAACCAAAAAAGGAATTTGAATCTAAGTTTTTAGATTTAGCTCGGGTGACGAGGATAACGGCTGGGGGAAAACAGTTGAGGTTTCGAGCAGTTGTTGTCATTGGCAATAAAGCTGGAAAAGTTGGTGTCGGAGTTTCTAAGGGAAAAGATGTAGCTCAGGCAATAGAAAAAGCTACCAGAGTAGCCAAGAAAAATTTAATAGAAATTCCCTTTATTAAAGAGACTATTCCTCATGAAGTCAAAGCAAAATTTGGACCGGCTCGAGTTTTGTTAAGACCTCAAATGAAGGGAAGAGGTTTGGTAGCTGGAGGAGTTGTCAGGGTGATTTGTGATTTAGCAGGAATAAAAAATATTTCCTCTAAGCTTTTGTCTAGGTCAAGAAATAAGCTTAATATAGCCCGAGCAACAATAAAAGCCCTTAAAGAATTAAAAGTTGAAAAAAAAGAACATGCAAGTTCATCAAATAAAACCTAAACATAAGAGAAAATCAAAAAAGAGGATTGGTCGAGGAGGAAAGAGGGGAACTTACTCTGGAAAAGGAATTAAGGGACAGAAGTCAAGGGCAGGCAAAAAAATGGAACCGATAATTCGAGGGTTAATAAAAAAATATCCCAAACTGAAAGGTATTACTCCTGCAATTCAAAAAAGCAGAAAAAAAATTGAGACAGTAATTAATCTTTCTCTTCTTGAGAAAAAATTTGAATCAGGAGAAAAAATTACTCCCCAGATTTTGCTTAAAAAGAAAATAATGCGTAAAATAAAAGGTAGGGTACCAGGGGTTAAAATTTTAGCTGAAGGAGAACTGACTAAAAAACTGATTATTGAGGATTGTCAGGTGTCTAAAGGTGCAAGGGATAAAATTGAGAAGGCAGGCGGCACAATTAAATAAAATTATTTTATGAACTGGTTTAATAAACTTATCTTAATCTTTAAAGACCGACAGTTGAGGAATAAGATTCTTTTTGTTCTTATTATTTTTGCTATTTTCCGATTAGCAGCCAATATTCCAATTCCTGGAGTTGATATAGAAAACCTAAAAAGATTTTTTTCTGAAAATCAATTTTTCGGTCTGGTAAATCTTTTTGTCGGAGGAGCTTTAAGTAATTTTTCCATTGTTATGTTAGGTTTGGGTCCCTATATTACGTCTGTTATTGTTTTGCAGCTTTTGACAATGGTTTTCCCTAAATTTGAGAAGATGTATAAGGAAGGGGGAGAAGAGGGCAAAAGAAAGTTTAATCAATATGGAAGAATGTTAACTGTTCCCTTAGCCGCTCTTCAAGCTTTTGCAATGTTGACGTTATTACAGCGTCAGGGAGCTATTTCTCTTCTTACTAGTAGTCAACTTCTTACCTCTATTATTACTATTACCGCTGGTGCTTTATTTTTAATGTGGTTGGGGGAATTAATTTCAGAAAAAGGAATTGGCAATGGAGTTTCTCTTATGATATTTGCTGGAATTGTTGCTCATACTCCTACTGAACTCAGTCAACTTTTTTTAACTTGGGACCCTTCACGTTTACCTTCTTATATTTTCTTTTTCGCCATAGCTTTATTCATAATCTTCGGTATTGTTTTTATTACAGAGGCAAGAAGAAATATTCCAGTTTCCTATGCTAAGAGAGTTAGGGGTAAAAGAGTTTATGGTGGAGTTTCAACCTATCTTCCAATTAATGTAAATCCAGCCGGTGTAATTCCAATTATTTTTGCTTTAGCTTTATTGCTTTTTCCAGGGATGGTGGCAAATTTCTTTGCAGGTAGCGGAAATGCTTTCGTGGCAAATTTTGCTCAAACTGTCAGCCAGTTTTTCCAGAATCCCTGGATTTATGGTTTTTTGTTTTTCATTTTAGTTTTTCTTTTCACTTATTTTTATACGGCTGTCACTTTTGACCCCAAGGCAATTTCCACTAATCTTCAGAAAATGGGCGGTTTTGTGCCTGGTCTTCGACCCGGTGATTCAACTGCTAAATTTTTACACAAAATTTTATATAGAATTCTTTTTATCGGGGCGACGTTTTTGGGAACGGTAGCAATTTTACCCTCTATTGTTCAGGGAATAACCCAGGTTACGGCTTTTCGCTTTCTAATTGGTGGAACCGCCCTTTTAATTGTGGTAAGCGTTATTTTGGATATTTGGCGTCAGATAAGAGCCCAAATGGAAATGAGAGAATACGAAAACTTATAATATTAAAATAACTACCTTAAGTACTGTTAATTTGCGAACAAAGTGAGCAAATTAACGGGTGGTGGGTGGGGCTGTGGAATATGAAAAAGAAATTAGTTATTATTTTAATGGGTCCTCCTGGAGCAGGCAAAGGAAGCCAAGCCGAACTTTTAGCTAAAAAGTTAGGTTTATATTATTTTGACACCAGTAAAATTCTTCAACAAGCTTTTAATAATGCCAAAAAAGGAGAATTTGTTAAGATTAAAGGAAAAAAATATTTTCTTGAAAAAGAAAAAAAATTTGCATCAAGGGGCATCCTTTGTAGTCCTCCTTTTGTCAGTTATTTATTAAAAGAGAAGATAAGAAAACTTTACAAAATGGGAGAAAATTTAGTTTTCGCTGGTTCACCAAGAACTTTATATGAGGGCAAAGAAGTCATGCCCTTTTTAGAAAAACTTTATCTTAAAAAAAATATTAAAATTAATTTAATTGAAGTTCCAGCCCGAGAAACAATTTTCAGAAATTCTCACCGAAGAATTTGTCAGTTAATGCGCCATTCAATTTTATATTCAAAAGAAACAAAAAACCTTAAACTCTGTCCTTTAGATGGTTCAAAATTAATTAGAAGAGAAGATGATGATCCGGAAGTAATTAAAATAAGACTAAAAGAATACAAAGAGAGGACTTTTCCCTTAGTTGAATACTTTAAAAAGAGAAGATTAAAAGTTAAAAAAATTAATGGAAAAGGTTCAGTTGCCGCAGTTTTTAAAAGAGTTTTAAAAGCTCTTCGCTAAATTTGGGGCAATCCTATGATAGAAATTAAATCAAAGAAGGAAATTGAAATAATGAAAGAAGGTGGAAAGATATTAGCCGGGATTATGGAAGATTTAAAGAAAAGAGTTAAGCCGGGAATTACCACCAAAGAATTAGACAGGGTCGCTGAGACCCTTGTTTTAAAATTTGGAGTTAAACCTGTTTTCAAGGGTTACGAAGATTTTCCGGCTGCTTTGTGTACTTCAATAAATCAAGTAGTTGTTCATGCTGTTCCTTCTGACTACAAATTAAAAAAAGGGGATATTTTGTCTTTGGATTTAGGAATTAAATACAAGGATTTTTTTTCTGATATGGCTATAACAGTTCCAGTAGGAGAAATTAACCCCGAAGTTTTAAGATTAATTAAAACAACCAAAAAAGCTTTAAAATTAGGAATTAAAAAATCAAGAATAGGAAACACTTTTGGTGACATCGGAAACACTATTCAAAGATATGTTGAGTACCAGGGTTTTAATGTTGTCCGGGAACTTTGCGGTCATGGAATTGGCAGAGAACTTCATCAAGACCCCAAAATCCCCAATTATGGAAAAAGAAGGAAAGGGCCTGAAATTGCCGAAGGTATGGTTTTCTGTCTCGAACCAATGGTTACAATGGGAGACTATAATTTGAAAAAATCAGTTGATGGTTTTGGCTACGAAACAAAAGACGGTTCCTTAAGTGCTCATTTTGAGCAGACAGTAGCCGTAACCAAAACCGGTCCCTTAGTATTAACTAAATAAAATTTATTTGTTATCTTGAGAAATCTGCTACAATAAACTTAATATGTCTAAACCAGATATACCTAAACCAAAATCTCCATCAGAATTACGCCTTGACTTAGTCAGTAAAGATTGGGTTGTTATTGCAACAGGTAGAGCTAAGAAACCTGAAACTTTTAAGAAAGAAAAAAGAGAAGTAATGGAAGAGCCAAAAGCGAGCTGTCCTTTTTGTCATATCGATACTCAAGAAAAACCTACTTTAATTTTTTTTAATGGCAAAAGAATAAAAAATTCTAAAACAATTCCAAAAGATTGGACTTTAATTGTTGTTCCCAATAAATATCCAGCCATTTTACCCGGGGAAAGTTTAAGAGAAAGAGCCGAGGGTCCTTATCAAATCATGGACGGAATAGGTTTTCACGAAGTAGTTGTTACCAAAGACCATGTTAAAGATATGTCCCAGTTTTCACCAAAAGAAATTAAAGAGGTAATTGATGCTTATCAAGAAAGATATTTGGAGCTGATGAACGAGAAATTTGTCAATTATATTTCTATTTTTCACAATCAGGGTTATGAGGCTGGAGCTTCTATTACTCATCCTCATTCTCAAATAATGGCTATTTCGGTTACTGACCCTGATATTCAAAACAGTTTGATTAGCTCTCGTCGTTACTGGGATATTCACCAAAAATGCATTTACTGTAAAATGCTGAAATGGGATAAAGAAGACGGCAGAAGAATTGTTTTTGAAAATGATGAGTTTATCGCTCTCTGTCCTTTTGCTTCAAGAATGGCTTTTACAGTAAGAATTTATCCCAAGACTCATTTGAGTTATTTTGAAAGAACAAATGAAGAACAAAAGTTAGCTCTTTCTGAAGTTTTCCAAGCTGTTTTGTTAAAACTTAGAAAAGGTTTAGGAAATCCGGCTTATAATTTCTTTTTAAGAACTTCGCCTTGCGATGGAAAAGATTATTCTCATTTTCATTGGCATTTTGAAATTTTACCAAGAACTTCTATCCAGGCCGGTTTTGAATTTGGGGCTGGTATAGAAATTTCAACCATTGAGCCGGAAAAAGCGGCTGAATATTTAAGAACCCAATAATATGAAACTTATAGTTGCCAATTGGAAAATGAACCCAAACAGCCAGAAGGAAGCAATACAGCTTTTTAATTCCTTAAAAAAGAGTTTAAAAAACCTTAAAAAAGCTAAAATTGTTATTTGTCCTCCTTTTGTTTTTCTTCCTTTATTATTAAAAGCTTCCGCCTTTGCCCTTCGAAAGAGCGGACTCGCCTTTGGCTCACAAAACTGTTTTTGGCAGGAAAAAGGAGCTTTCACTGGTGAGATTTCCCCTAAAATGCTTAGAGATTTGGGAGTTGAGTATGTTATTCTCGGACATTCAGAAAGAAGAAAAATATTTGCTGAGACAGATAAAATAATAGCTGAAAAATTAAAGCTGAGCTTGGAAACAAATCTCTTTCCGATAGTTTGTGTCGGAGAAACTAAAGAGGAGAAAAAAAGAGGGAAAACCTTTCAAGTTTTAGAAAAAGAAATAAAAATAGCATTAAAAAAAGTTCCTAAATCAAAAATTAGAAAAGTAATTATCGCTTATGAGCCAATTTGGGCAATTGGTACAAAAAATTCCTGTTCTCCAGATGAAGTCTTAACTGCTATTTTGTTTATCCGAAAGCTTATTTCAAAACTTTTAGACAAAAAAACAGCTCAAAATATGCGAATTCTTTACGGAGGGAGTGTTATTTCTCAAAATGCTGAAGAATATCTTGGAGAAAAAAATATAAACGGATTATTAATTGGTGGAGCTTCTTTAGATGTCAAAGAATTTCTAAAAATAGTAAAAATTGCCCAAAGTTTTTGACTTTTTTAGCGTTTTAATGTAAGGTTAGAGGGTATGATGAATTACCAAAAACTTAATTTTTATAATCCTAATTTAGGAAAACTCAATTTTAATAAAGTAGTTGAAGAGGTTTTTAATTATATAAATAAGAGACCGGAAAAAATTTATGAAATTGTTGCTGGTTGTGACTCTTCATCTGATGAGAGACCGGCTTTTCCAATAGCCTTGGTTGTTTTAAGAAAAGGTAAGGGAGGAAGATTCTTTTTAACAAAAGTTAAGTACCCCTTGTCTCAAAAAAAGAAATTCTTTAATTTTCATCAAAGAGTTTTAGAAGAAGTTCTTTTATCTTGTGAATTTGCTTTGGCTTTCCGAGAAGCTCTTCAGCAAAGGGTTGAAAATTCTAAAATTCGTTTAAATTACCAATTCCAGTATATTCACGCTGATGTTGGTATAGGAGGACCAACAAAAGATATGATAAAAGAGGTGGTTGGTTTGATAAAAAGTAATGGTTTTGAAGCAAAGATAAAACCAGAATCCTTTGCCGCCTCAGTTGTAGCCGACCGTTTCACCTAAAAAGGCCAATCTTACGAGATTCAAGTGTAATGTCCCGTGGTTTCAATGTCCCGTTGCCTGTCGCGGCGGGCTTTTAAGATAGAAAAATTTATGATAAAATTATTTAATTATGACTTCAGAGAAAATTCGGAAGAAATTTTTGGATTTTTTTAAAGAGAAAGAACATAAAATTATTGCTTCGGGTTCTCTGATACCTGATGACCCGACTTCTCTTTTTACTTCAGCCGGGATGCAGCAGTTTATTTTATATTTAAAAGGAGAAAAAGACCCAATTCAAGATTTTGGCAGCCGACATTTGGCTTCTTGTCAAAAGTGCTTCCGAACCGCTGATATTGAAAAAGTTGGTGATGAAACTCATCTTACTTTTTTTGAGATGTTGGGAAACTGGTCGGTCGGGGAAGATTCAAAAATCGGCTATTTTAAAGAAGGGGCAATTAAATTAGCTTTGGAATTTTTCTGCCACAATCTTAAATTAGATAAGAATCGTTTTTGGATAACAATTTTTAAAGGAGAAAAAGGTATTCCCAGGGATGAGGAATCTTTTTTAATTTGGCAAGAAAATGGAATTCCTGAAGAGAGAATTAGAGAATTTGGAATAGAAGATAATTTTTGGGGTCCAGTGGTGGAAACCGGTCCCTGCGGACCTTGTTCTGAAATTCATTATGATAGAGGAGAGAGATTTGGCTGCAACAGAGAAGATTGCGGACCTAATTGTCCAAATTGCCAGCGATTTGTTGAATTATGGAATCTGGTTTTTATGGAATACGAAAGAGTAAAAAAAGAAGATGGCAGTTATAACTATGAAAAGTTGCCCCAAAAAAACGTTGACACAGGAGTTGGTTTCGAAAGATTAGTGGCAGTTCTCCAGGATAAAAATTCAGCTTATGAAACTGACCTTTTTTTGCCGCTAATCCAATTAATAGAAAAGAATTCTTTCAAGAAATACCCGGAAAATAAAAAAAGTTTCAGGATTTTAGTTGACCATTTAAGAGCCTCTGTCTTTTTAATTTCAGAAGACATTTTGCCCAGTAACTTGGACAGGGGATATGTTTTAAGACGACTTTTACGGAGAATCCAAAGAATAAGTAAGATTTTAGAATTAAAAGATGGCTGGGAAGTTGAACCGATAAAATGGATAATTAAAAAATACCAAAAAGTTTATCCGGAATTAAGAGGAAAAGAGAATGATGTTTCGATTGTTATTGAAAAAGAAAGAGAGAAATTTGAAAAAACCCTTGCTGAGGGATTGAAGCATTTTGAGAAATTAATTGAAAAGAAAACTGAAAAAATTATTAAAGGAGAAGAAGCTTTTTTCTTATTTGAGAGCTATGGTTTTCCTTTAGAAATAATTGAAGAATTAGCAAGAGAGAAGGGTTTTGAAGTTGATAAATCTGGTTTTAAAGAATCTTTTAAAGAACATCAAAAGATTTCCCGGGCTGGGGTTGAAAAGAAATTTGGGGGAGTAGGAATTGAACAAATAGAAAAAGAAGAAGACAAGATAAAAGCAATCAGATTACATACCGCAACTCACTTACTTCATCAGGCCTTGAGAAAAGTTTTAGGATCGCCAAAGACGATGGTTCAGCAAATGGGTTCTGACATTAATCCTGAAAGATTAAGATTTGATTTTTCTTTTGAAAAGAAAATGACTTCTGAAGAAATTAAAAAGGTTGAGAATTTAGTTAATCAGAAAATAAAAGGTGATTTGGAAGTTAAAAAAGAAGAAATGAGTTTGAAACAAGCCTTGGAAATTGGTGCTTTAGCATTTTTTAAAGAGAAATACCCTGAAAAAGTTTTTGTTTATAGTATTGGAGATTTTTCCAAAGAAATTTGCAATGGTCCTCATGTTCAGAGAACATCGGAATTAGGGGAGTTCAAAATCAAAAAAGAAGAATCCTCAGGAGCAGGCATAAGAAGAATTAAAGCAATTTTAAAATAAAGGTCGAAAAATAAATTATTAGGTTGTTAAATATTATGTCTAAAACATTACAAACAATTATTTGGATTGTCATTATAGTCGTCATTATCGGAGTAATCTGGTATATCGCCAGTCGTAAACCAGCAGAGGAAGAAGCCATTAAGATTGGTGCGATATTACCTTTAACAGGAAAAGCAGCAAGTTATGGAGAATCGGCCAAAGTTGCTTTGGATTTGGCTCTGGAAGAAATAAACAAACAAGGTGGAATTAATGGAAGAAATATAGAACTTATTTATGAAGACAGCCAAGGGCAACCACAGATGGGGGTAAGTGCAGCAAATAAACTAATTACTTTAGATAAAATCAATATAATTTTAGGACCTGTGATGAGTTCGGTTACTTTAGCTGTAGCGCCGATTGTAGAAGGGAATAAAGTTATATTAATGACTATCTCATCTGCTCCAGATATTACTTATGCTGGTGATTATGTTTTTAGAAATAGAGAAAAAACTACTCAGCAGTCTGAAAAAATGGCTGATTTTATATTTAAGATATTAGAAATCAAAGAAATAGCCACGCTTTATATGAACGATGATACTGGCAAAGCACATCATTCAACTCTGGTAGAAAATTTTGAGAAATTAGGCGGAGAAGTTTTAATATCAGAGACTTATAATCCAGGGGCAGTTGATTTTAGAACTCAGCTTACCAAAATCAAAGCAGTCAATCCTGAAGTTATTCATCTGGCTTCAAAACCAAAAGATGTGGGGATGATTTTAAAACAAGCAAAAGAATTAGCTATAGAAGCTCAATTCGTTGGGACTTCTGGAAGTGAGGGAGAAGAAGTAATAGAATTAGCAGGTGAAGCAGCCGAAGGATTAGTTTATTCAGTACCTTCCGGCGATATAACGAAACCAGGAGTAGCTGAGTTTTATGAAAAATACCAAGAAAAACATGAAAAAGGTTATGTGGAAGTGGGAGCTTTATTCTATGATTCGTTAAAGATAATAACTATGCTTATGAAAGAATGTGAAAATCCTATTGATACCAATTGTTTAAAAGAAAAGTTATATCAAATTAAAGATTATCAAGGCGCCAGTGGCAAAACAAGCTTTGATGAATATGGTGATGCAACAAAAACAGTTATTCTCAAAACCATCAAAAACGGTCAGTTTGTGCCATATGAGGAATAGTTATGTTTAGTCAATTATTTATCAATGGTTTAATAGCCGGCGCAATTTATGCTCTGGTGGCATCAGGGTTTTCTTTGATTTACTCAACCTGTAAGTTTATTCATTTTGCTCACGGAGCTGTAGTAGCAGTCACTGCTTATATTTTGTATTTATTTTTTTCTCTTTTGGGTTTGAATTTTTGGCTGGCCGTGATTTTGACAATAATTTTCGCTGGATTTTTCGGCTGGTTGATTAACAAAATTCTTTATAAAAAACTCCGCAAAAGAAAAGCAAGTAATGTAATTTTACTGATTGCCAGTGTAGGTCTACTTATTTTATTAGAATCATTAATTTTATTGTTTTTTGGCGCTGACGTTAAGACAATCGGATTTATTAAAATAGCCAAGGGTTTAGAATTTTTAGGAGCTATTATTACGCCACTTCAAATCGTTATTATTATTTCATCTTTTGTTTTACTTTTTTTGTTATTTTTCTTTACAAAAAAAAGCAAAATCGGCAAAGCAATGCGGGCAGTAGCTGACAATAGGGATGTGGCAGAAATCGTTGGAATTTCTGCTGAAAAAATGTTTTCCTGGAGTTTTATTATAGGAAGTGCAATTGCCGGAATAGCTGGCATTTTGGTTGGTTTGGAGCAGAATTTGGAGCCGACTATGGGAACAAATTTGATAATAAAAGGATTCACTGGAGCAATAATCGGTGGAATTGGTTCAGTGCCCGGAGCTATTTTAGGTTCTTTTTTGCTTGGTTTTTCTGAAAATTTCGGCATCTGGTTTTTACCATCGGGTTATAAGGATGCCATTGCTTTTATAATCTTGTTCGTTTTCCTTTTAGCCCGTCCCCAGGGAATTTTGGGAAGAAAAAAATAATAGATAAAAGAGCATAATTTATGAATAAAACAGCAAAAACAATTTTATGGGTTGTCATTATAGTTATCGTTATTGGAGCAATTTGGTATGGAGTGACTAGAAAACCAACCACAGAAGAAGTGATAAAAATCGGAGCGATTTTACCTTTAACAGGAAAAAATGCTAGTTATGGTGAGCGGACTCAAAGGGGTATTGAATTAGCATTAGAAGAAGTAAATAAAGAGGAGAAAATTATAGAAGTAATCTACGAGGACTCAAGAGGGGATCTTAAAGAAGCTGCTTCTGCTGCTCAAAAATTAATAAATATTGATAAAGTTCAGGTTTTATTTAGTCAATTAAGTGGGGTATCTCAAGCAATAGCTCCTATTGCTCAAGAAAATAAAATAATACTTTTCGGTTTTACTTCAACTCCTGGATTTACAAAACAGGGAGATTACATATTTAGTAATAGAGGAGATGCTACAAATATAGGAAAGAGACTTGGAGAATTCGCCATAGAAAAGGAATATAAGAAAGCGGCAATCGTCTATCTTAATAATGAGACTCATAAAGGAATAGAAGAAGGCTTTAGAGAGATATTTGAGAATAATGATAGAAGTGTTGTAATTTCAGAATTACATGAGAAAACCGAAACAGATTTCAGAACTATATTGACTAAAATAAAAGCTGCCCAGCCCCAAGTTATTTTATTTTCTTCCAGAGATAAATATGTGGCTATGATGTTAGTTCAAGCAAGAGAATTAGGACTGGACCAACAAGTGCTTTCTGTCCAGGGTATTGATAGTAAATCCTTTTTAGAGATTGCCCAACATACTGCAGAAGGTATTATCTATGCTCAAACAATTGTTTATGAAGATATCACCAATCCAGAACTTCAAGAGACACTAAAAGAACATCAAAACAGATATGGAGAACCCATGAGTCTCTATGCCGCTAATAGTTATGACGTTGTAAAACTTTTAGCTAAGATTGTAAAAACAGGAATTAAAACATCCCCAGCGATAAAAATTGCCTTACTGGAAACCAGGGATTTTCCAGGGATATCAGGGGACATCACCTTTGACGAAACCGGAAATGTCCATAAAGAAAATAAATTATTTACTGTTAAAAATGGCCAGTTTGTTCCCTATGAGGAGTAAATCACTATTATTATGATTTCTGCTTATTTTATTCATCTTTTAATTTTAATCGGAATTTATTTGATTTTAGCAATTTCTTTACAGCTATCCGTTGGTTTTACCGGACTTTTAAATTTAGGTCATATTGCTTTTTATTGTGTTGGAGCTTATGCTTCTGCTTTACTTGCTTTAAACGGTTTTCCTTTTTGGATTTATTTTTTAGCAGCGGGTTTTTTGGCAATGATTTTTGGTTTTTTATTAAGCATCCCAACCAAAAAACTTAAGGGCGATTATTTAGCTCTTGCTACCTTGGGGTTTTCTTTTGTTATTTATGCTGTGGCTCTGAACTGGACAGGTTTAACCAGAGGACCTTTAGGGCTCCCTGGCATTCCAAGACCAACTCTCTTTGGTTTCACTTTTTCAGATAATGTTAGTTTTTTAATTTTAACTTTTATCATTGTTTTAATTTCTTATTTAATAATTAAAAAAATCACCATCTCTCCCTTTGGTAAGGTTTTGGAAGCAACCAGAGATGATGAATTAGCAACCAGGGTTTTGGGAAAAAATACTTTCAAAATGAAAAGTATTTCTTTAGCGACATCTGCTTTTTTCGCTGGTCTTGCCGGAAGCTTGTATGCTTCTTATATAACTTTCATTGACCCCTCATCTTTTACCTTGCTACAGCTAATTCCGGTTTTATGTATTGTCATTATTGGTGGATTAGCTTCTTTAAAAGGAACTATCATTGCCACCATAATTTTGGTTTTATTGCCAGAACCCTTGCGATTTATAGGTTTTCCCTCATCAATTGTCGGCCCGGCAAGACAGATAATTTATGGTTTAATCTTGCTTTTAATCCTCGTTTATAGACCCAAAGGATTTTACGGTAAAGTAGAATTAGAATGAAATGTTAGAAATAAAAAATTTAAAAAAATATTTTGGTGGAGTAAAAGCAGTTGATAATTGTAGTTTTGAAGTTAAACCAAAAACAATTACAGCTTTAATTGGGCCTAACGGGGCAGGGAAGTCAACGGTTTTTAATTTGGTTTCAGGAATTTTGAAAGCCGATTCGGGAAAGATTATTTTTTCCGGTGCCGATATTACAAAGGCAAAACCAGAGAAAATTTCAAATTTAGGAATTTCAAGATTGTTTCAGCAAACAAAATTGTTTAACAATTTAACAGTTAAAGAAAATCTGCTTTTAGCATTAGACAATGAGGATACAAAATTCTGGAAAAATTTATTTAGTTTAAATAAACTTAGTAAAGAAAAAGAAACGAAAATTAAGGAAATGCTAAATTTGATTGGAATGGAAAAATTTGAGAGTACTTTAACTCGGGATTTAAGTTATGGTCAAAAAAGATTAATTGAACTTTTGCGAACAATTTTAAATCCTCACAAATTCTTGATGGTGGATGAACCAGTGGCTGGAGTGAATCCAAAATTAAGAGAAGTAATTGCCAAAATTTTAGAAAAACTAAAAAACCAGGGAGAAACAATTTTATTGATTGAACATGATATGAATTTCACTTTAAATGTCGCTGACTGGGTAATTGTTATGGAAAAAGGCAAAGTAATTGCCCAAGGCAAACCAGAGGAAATAAGAAATAATCCAAGGGTCTTAGAAGCCTATTTGGGAGAGTAATTTCTCTAAATTTGTCTTGACTTTTTTCTCAAGATATTAATTAATTAAATATTATGACAAAAACAGCAAAAACAATTTTATGGGTTGTCATTATAGTTATCGTTATTGGAGCAATTTGGTATGGACTAACTAGAAAACCAGCAGAGGAGGTTATTAAGATTGGAGTAATTACTCCTTTAAGTAGTGATATGGTAAATTGGGGAGAGAGTATGAAGGGAGGTATAGAGATAGCTGTTGATGAAAGAAATAGCATTATTAACGGAAAACCTATTCAATTGATTTTTGAAGATAATAAAGCCTGTGATTCTAAAGAAACAGTAACAGCAATGAGGAAGTTGATAGATATTGATAAAGTTAAAGTAACCTTAGTAGGTTGTTCAGGTGCTACAATGTCAGCCGCTCCAATTGCAGAAGAAAATCAAGTAATTCTATTAACCCCTATGGCTTCGGCAGGTCAAATTTCTCAAGCAGGGGATTTTGTATTCAGAACATCCATTTCTGACACCGCGATGGGGAAATTTTTAGGAAAATATCTTATAGAGAAACTTAATTTCAAAAAAATTGCGGTGCTTTATGCTAATAATGATTACGGAGTAGGATTTTTCAATAACTTAAAGCCCAGTTTTGAGAATTCAGGCGGAGAGATACTTCAGGCTGAAGAATATATTTTTGGGGCGACAGATTTTAGAACAAATTTAACTAAGATAAAAGCAAAATCTCCTGAAGCATTGGTGGTTATTTCTTATGGTCAGGAGGGTGGTTTAATTGCCAAACAAATTAAAGAATTAGATATAGATGTTCAGATAATTGGCGGCGATAATTTTGGGACTCAAGAAGTAGTTGAAGCAGGAGGAGAAGCAGTAGAAGGAGCTATTTTTACCACTCCTGCTTTAGATGAAACAAAGCCAGAAGTAATAGAGTTAAAGGAAAAATTTCAAAATAAATATGGTAAAGAACCCCCTGTCTTAATATCAGTAGCTGATGGTTATGATGCGGCTAATCTTTTACTGGACGCAATTGAAGAAAAAGGATATAATCCTTTTGGTATTAAAGATTATTTATACTCTATAAAAGATTACCCAGGTATAAGCGGAGTAATCACAATTGACGAAAATGGAGATGCAGTAAAACCGGTAAGTATCCAAACTATCAAAAACGGACAATTTGTGCCGTATGAGGAATAAACCTTAAAGACCGAAAAATAATTAAATCATAAAATATTATGACAAAAATAGCAAAAACAATTTTATGGGTTGTCATTATAGTTATCGTTATTGGAGCAATTTGGTATGGACTAACTAGAAAACCAGCTGAGGAAAAAGTGATTAAAATCGGGGCAATTTTATCGCTGACAGGTAAATACGGATATTGGGGACAATATAATAAAAAAGGAATAGAATTAGCGGTAGAAGAAATAAATAAACAACTAAAAGACAAAAAGTTAGAGGTGATTTATGAGGATTCACAGACAGATGCCGCTACTGGTTTATCGGCTTATAGAAAGTTATCAGATGTTAATAATATTAAAATTTTTGTAGTTGCCCAAGGTACAATTGCAAAAGTTTTAGCTCCAATAGCTCAAAAAGAAAAAAGAGTAATATTTGCTATTTCGGCTACCACAGCCGGGATACCCGAAACAGGAGATTTTATTTTTAGGAACGATATAAATCCAGAAGATGAAATTGATAAATTAATAGAATTTGTTCAAAATAGGAATTACAATAAAGTTGCATTAATGCCAATAAATACAGAGGGTGGGGTTCAGTATGCCGAATTATTTAAAGAAAAATTTGAAAAGCTTGATGGAAAAGTTGTGGCTTACGAAAAATACGAGAAAGGTGAAAAAGATTTTAAGACGCAGTTATTAAAAATCAAAAATACTAACCCCGAAGTAATTTATCCTATTTCTTCTCCAGGAGATATGGCACTAATTTTAAAACAGGCAAATGAATTAGGATTAAAGAAACAGTTTATATCTGATTTTCATATCGAAGGACCAGAACTTATTTCTGGAGCGGGTGATTTAGCAAATGGCATTGTATATACCCACTCTTTAAACTTAAAAGATAACAGACCAAAATTACAAGAATTTATTAATGCCTTTAAAGAAAAATATAAAGAAGAACCAGAATATCAAGCAGCATTAGCATATGATACTATTCGAATTTTAGGTATGGTAATCAATAAATGTGGAGACAATGAAGATTGTATTAAAAATGACCTGTTGAAAATAAGAAACTTTGAGGGGATAACAGGAATGATTAATATTACAGAAATAGGTGATACACAAAAATTAATCATTCTTAAAACCATCAAAAACGGCCAGTTTGTGCCATATGAAGAAAGTGATTAAGTGATTAAGTCATTAAGTAATTAATTTATTATGTCTAAAATATTACAGACAATTCTCTGGGTTGTGATTATTGTGGTTGTGGTAGGATTAATTTGGTATGGACTAACTAGAAAGCCGGCCGAGGAAGAGGTGATTAAGATTGGAGCAGTACTTTCTCTTACTGGTATTGCTCAAAACCACGGGCAGAATAATAGAGAAGGAATAGATTTGGCAGTAAAAGAAATAAATGAAAGTGGTGGTGTTAATGGTAAAGAAATAAAGGTTATTTATGAAGACGATGCCACTGATTCCAAAAATACAGTTACAATAGTTCATAAATTCATAGACATAGACAATGTAGATGTGATTATCGGGCCTACTTGGGATTTTTTAGCAAATGCTGCTATTCCTGTAATTGATAAAGGGAAAAAAGTAACGATAACTCCTTCAGTTTTAGGTGATACAATTGAGGTTACTAGTCCTTACTTTTTTTCTACTTTTTCACCAGTAGCTTTTAAACAAAAAACAGTAGAAAAATTTTTAGGGGAATTCCGGAATCAAAAGATAGGAATAATGATTATTAATAGTCCTTGGGCAGTAGCCCATTTAGAAACATATAAAAAAGCAATTTTAGCTACCAATAATCTTTTGGTTAAAGAGATTATCTTGTCTGAATTTGATAATAATGAAATGAGCACTGAGTTAGCCATTTTAAAAGATTTAAATCTTGATGCTATTTTAGTTTGTTTAAATGATTACGATTCAGTTAATTTTCTTAAGAAAGTTAAAGAATTAGATATTCAAGCTAAAATATTAGGCAACGAACATTTTGGTGATATACTAAAAAATGGACTTCTAGATATGGATACAGCAGATGGTGTTTACTTTACTGATCTCAGTTTACCCTCTGAAGACTTTATTACAAAGTTTAAAGAAGTTTATAAAAAAGAACCAGGATTATATTCAGATACTGCTTACGACACCGTTTATTTAATAGCCAAGGTGATTGAAGAATATGGTAGAGATTCAGAAAGTATAAGACAAGGATTAAAAAAGATAAAATATAATGGTGTTTCTGGAGAGATTAGTTTTAGCGAAAACAACTACTCTTCTAATAAAGAATTTGAGTTAATTCTCATCAAAAATGGCCAATTTGTTCCCTATGAGGAATAATTAATAAAGGTCGGAAAATAAGTTATTAAATCATAAAATATTATGACAAAAATAGCAAAAACAATTTTATGGGTTGTTATTATTGTGGTTGTGATAGGATTAATCTGGTATGGACTAACTAGAAAACCAGCAGAGGAAGTAATTAAAATTGGAGCGATTTTACCGTTGACAGGAGAGGCCGCTATAGCCGGGGTAAGTATTCAGCAAGGGATTGAGATAGCAGTAGAAGAAATAAATAAGGCGGGGGGAATTAAGGGTAGGCAAATAAAGGTAGTTTTTGAGAACGATGAATATGACAATAAAAAGACAGTAACGGCTTCCCAGAAATTAATTAATGTAGATAAAATAGATATTGGTATCGTATCGTTTGTTCACGGAGCTAAGGCTGTAATGCCAATTTTTGAGCAGAATAAAATTCCATTGATGGTTGCCTGGGACAGCACCAATGAATTAGAGGAAGGAGATTATATTTTTAGCACAGGATTTTCTACTGAATTATCTGGGAAAAAGATGGCTAATTACGCCTATAATGAATTAAATCTTAGAGAGGTTGCTATTGTTTTACATCAAGATGAGTGGTCGGAAGCAATTGCCCCTGCTTTTAAACAAAAATTCCAAGAATTAGGCGGAGAGGTTCTATTAGAGGAGAAGGTGGCAATTGGAGAAAGCGATTTTAAAACTATTATTAGTAAGATAAAATCTAAAAATGCTGATGCTGTATATCTTCCTCTTGTTCCTGTGAATACAGATATGTTTTTGAAACAAGCAAAAGAATTAGCACTAAAATCACAAATTCTATCTGGTGATGCTTTAATACCAGATATAATTATGGCAGCGGGTGATGCAGCCGAAGGAGTATATTTCACAAGTATCTATGTGGAAGATAATGAGATTTCGCAAGCACTTACTGAAAAATATCGAGAGAAATATGGAGAAGAAGCACCAGCCTTACCAATGGTTGCATTTGGTTATGATGCTATGTTAGCAATTAAGAGTGCTATTGAATCAGCAGAAGAGATAACACCGGAAGGAATTAAAGATGCATTGTATTCTGTTGATATAATAGGAGCTGGTGGTCAAATAAAAATTAGAGCAAATGGTTTATCAGAAAGAATAGAAAAAGTATTTAAAGTTCAGAATGGTGAAGGTATTTTGGTAGAATGATTAATAAAGGTCGGAAAAAATAAATAATTAAATCATAAAATATTATGACAAAAATAGCAAAAACAATTTTATGGGTTGTCATTATAGTTATCGTTATTGGAGCAATTTGGTATGGACTAACTAGAAAACCAGCAGAAGAGGGAGTAATTAAGATTGGATTTATAGGGCCTCTAACAGGCGATGCAGCAGGTTTAGGTCAGAATACAAGAGCAGGTGTTGAATTAGCAGTGGAACAGATAAATGAAGCAGGAGGGATAAACGGAAGAAATCTTGAAGTGATTTTTGAGGATGGAATGTGTAATCCAAAAGAATCAACAAATGCAGCTAATAAATTAGTTAACGTAGATAAAGTGCCGGTGATAATTGGAGGATTGTGTTCCAGTGAAACTTTAGCAGCTGCTCCTATAGCAGAGAGTGGAAAAACTGTATTATTCTCATCTTGTTCTTCTAACCCAGATGTTACAAATGCTGGTGATTATGTATTTAGAGATTATCCTTGTGATAGTTTTCAAGGCAAAAAAGCAGCAGAAATTGCTTACGCAGATTTTGAGACAAGAAATGCTGCTATTTTGTATTGTTTAAGTGACTGGTGTGTGGGATTAGACCAAATATTTAAAGAAACATTTGAAGGATTAGGTGGAACTATTGTTGCTGAAGAAAGTTATGAACAAACATCCAGAGATTTAAGAACTCAACTAACAAAAATTAAAGCTACTAACCCCGAACTTATATATTTTGTTGGTTATACAGAAGCAACAATAGTTGGTTTGAAACAAATAAAGGAATTGGGTATAGAAGCTACACTTTTAGGTGGTGATGCTTGGGATGATCCGAAAATCCCTGAAGAAGCAGGAGATTCAGCAGAGGGAATATTATACATAAAACCTTTTGCTCCGTTAACTGAGGAATTTAAAGCAGCAATGGAAGTTAAGACAGGAACAAAAGATGTTACAATCTGTACACCTCAAGCTTATGATGCAGTATATATTGTGGCCGAAATAATGAAGAAAGTAGGAACAGACAGTGAGAAAATTAAAGATGAATTGTATAAAGTTGAGGGTTACGAAGGAGTTTCTGGAACAATTACCCTTGATGAAAACGGAGACTTAGCAACGGCAAGTTATATCCTCAAGGTTGTTACGGATGGGGTGGCAGTAGATTATAAATAAAACTAACAAAGAACTGTTCTCTGTAGTTTTTGTCAAAAAAGCCCGCCGCCTGTCGCGGCGGGCTTTTTGGTTTTCGAAATTTATGCTAGAATATGAAATATGCTTCAAATACAGAACTTAAAATCTGGCTACACAGGAATGGAGATTTTGCACGGGATAAATTTTGAGGTCAGACCAGCAGAGATTGTTGCCTTAATTGGGCCGAATGGAGCAGGAAAGTCAACTCTCTTAAGGAGTATTTTTAATTTGTGTGAAATTTATTCAGGGAAAGTAATTTTTAAAGACAAAAACATAACTAAGCTTCCAACTCATGAGTTAATTTACCAGGGGGTAAGCTATGTACCTCAGGGAAGGCAGGTTTTCAGCAACCTGACTGTTAAGGAAAATCTTGAAATGGGAGCCTTTATAATGAAAGACCATGAATTAGTTGAAAGAAATGTAAAAGATGTTTTCAACAAATTCCCATTTTTAGAAGAAAGACAAAATACCCTCGCCTTAAATCTATCTGGCGGTGAGCAGCAGATGTTAGCAATTGGCCGAGCCTTAATTCAAGAGCCAGAATTACTTTTATTAGACGAACCCTCTTTAGGACTGGCGCCAAAAATAATGAAAGAAGTTTTTGAAAAAATAAAAAAGATTAACCAAGAAGGTATAGCCATAATAATTGTTGAACAAAACGCAAAAAAAGCAGTAGAAATTGCCCAGAGAACCTATATTTTAGAGGACGGCCAAATTGCTCTTCAGGGCGGCCGAGAAATCTTAGAAGACTCACGAATAAAAAATATTTATTTCGGCGGTAGATAATGCTATACTAAAGAATGAATCTTTTTAAGATTTTTAAACCAAAAAAAAGCGAAGATTTTTTGGTTTTGGACTTTGGCAGAAGTTCGGTTAAGGGTATAATTTTTAGCCCGCCTATTATTAAAAATTATCAGGTTGAGAAAATAGAAAGGTTCGGGGTTTTTGACGGAAAAGATTTTGAACTAGATGTTCTTAAAAGAGCAGCCACTAAAGTTATTGATGGTTTAGGAATCAAAGATGAAATTGCCAGGTTTTCCCAAATAATTAGCTTTTCTCCAGATATTTTAAAGGCTGAAGTCTTTGATTTATCCTACACAAGAGAAAAAGATAAAGAGAAAATTGAAAAGAAAGAACAAGAAGAGATTTACCAGTCTATTTTTAAAAAAGCTGAAGAAAAACTTTCCAAGAAGTTCGAAAAAAACCTTCCTGGACATTTTAAAATTTTAAAAAAGAAAATTTTAGAAGAGAAAATCTCGGGTTACAAAGTTTCTTCAATTTCTAATTTTAAGGGAAAGAATCTGAACTTTAAAATTTCGGTTATTTTTTGCCCAAGAGATTATTTGAGCTTTATAGATTCTTTAAAAATTTCTTTAGGTTTAGAGAAAGCAAAGATTTATCATATAGTTGAGGGTTTATTTGATTTAATGCTGAACAATAGCGGAATTTTTGTAAATATCGGAGCTAAAAATACATTAATTGTTTCTTTTAAAAAACAACTTAAGTTTATAGAAGATTTTCAAATTGGAGGAGCTGACTTTTCAAAAAAGATTTCTGAGACTTTGGGATTAAAAGAAGTTGATGTTGAAAATTTAAAGAAGGATTTTTCTAAAAACAAATTAAGTGTTAAAGTAAAAAAGAGGTTAGAAGAGATTATTTCTCCGGCTTTGAATTCATGGCAAAGAAAATTTAAGGAAAAACTGGAAATTAGGGGTAGGACTTTTGATTTTTCTCAAAAAGTTTATCTTTTTGGCGGAGGAAGTCTTCTGCCGGGAATTAAAAAGAAGATTGAAGAACTCGGTGCAAGAAAAATAAACTATCTTTTAGCCAAAGACCTACCCTTAAAAAACAAAACAAAAATTTCTTTTTCAGTTGAAGATACTTCCTCACTTTTATTAACCATTTGTAAATATTTGTAGATAAATGAAAATAAAGATTTTTGACATTTTACCTCCCAAAGAGAAAAGAAAAGAAATAATTTCTAAAAAAGTTCATAAGAAAATTTCTCTTAAAAAGTTTCCCTTTAATTTATTAATAGGTCTGATTTTAATTTTTGGCTTAGGTTTTTTAATATGGATTACTTCTGGTTTTTATTCAAAATTATTTTTGGAGATTCAGCCAAAAACAGAGACAGAAGTTTTTACTGAAGAAATTGAAATTAATATAACGCAGTCTTTCCCAGAATTTGAAAATAAAATTATTCCGGGAAGATTTTTTGAAGTAGAAAAAGAAAAACAGCAAATTTTTGAATCTACAGGAAAAGATTTTACTAAGGAGAAAGCAGAAGGTACTATTAGAGTTTATAATTTTCAGAATCCTCCGAGAGCAATTAATCTTCAATCTAGAACTCGCTTTCTTTCCTCAGAAGGGGGTAAGATTTTCAGGTGTCCAGATAAAATATACTTGCCGCCAGCTCAAATTCAAGAAGGAAAAGTTGTTCCCAGTTTTAAAGATGTCAAGGTTATAGCTCAAGAAGCAGGAGAAGATTACAATATAGAGGCTTCCAATTTTTCTCTTCCTGGTCTTGTTGGAACTGCTTTGTATTACACTATTTATGCTGAATCCGAATCTCCAATGACCGGCGGTTTTGAAAAAGAGATTAAGGTAATAACAGAAGAGGATTTAGAGGATGCGGAGAATATCTTAAAAGAAAGTCTGGAAAGATTAGCAAAAAATTCTTTAAAAGATAAACTTCCTGAAGATTTTATTCTGGCCAATGAATTTTTATTTATAGAAGATTTTGAACTTTCTTGTATGGAAGAAGCAGGAGAGAAAGTTTCTAAATTTAGTTGTCAGGCTAAAATGAAGCTTAAGGGATTGGGTTTTAAATTTTCCGATTTAGAAGAAATTGCAATCAGTTTTATTTCTTCACGTCTTCCTTCTTCAAAAAATCTTGATAGACAGAGTCTAATTTTAGATTTATTTCCCAAAAATTTACTTTCGGAAACCGGAAAAATGATTTCTGATCTTGAAGTTAAAGTAAATGTCTATGATAAAATATCAGAAGAGATTCTTCTTTCTCAAATTAAGGAAAAATCTGAGACACAAATAAGAAATATTATTTTAAAGAATTATCCTCAGATTGAAAATATAAACTTTAACTTTTGGCCATTTTGGGTTAAAGAAGCTCCAAATTCTTTGGAGAGGATAAAAATTGAGATAAAACCTTAATGGAAAGGTTGACTTTTTTGTCTTAATTTGCTAATTTGAGAATACCTGCTTGTCTGCAGGTATCCCCACATGAAAAAAGATAAAATTAGAAAGCAAGGTCAAGTTATAGAAACTTTACCTAGTCTTTTATTTAAGGTCAAATTAGAATCAGGTGAGGAAATTTTAGCTCATCTTAAAGGGAAGTTGAGACGTTACCGAATTAAAATTTTGACCGGAGATAAAGTTACGGTTGAAATAAGTCTTTATGACCCAAAAAGGGGAATAATTGTTTATAGATTAAAGTAATATGAAAGTTCGTGCTTCAGTTAAAAAAATTTGCAAAAAATGTAAAATCGTAAGGAGAAAAGGAAGAGTTTATGTGATTTGTGAAAATCCCAAACACAAGCAGAGGCAAGGGAAATAATTTTTAATTACAACATGCCACGTATTGCCGGTATAAACATACCAGAAAATAAACAAATTGAGGTTGCTTTAACCTCTATTTATGGAATAGGGAGGTCTTTGGCTTTAAAAATTTTAAAAAAAACCAATGTTAATCCAATGAAAAAAGCAAAAGATTTAACTGAAAAAGAAGTTTCTGATTTAAGAAAAATTATAGAAGAAAATCATAAAGTAGAAGGCGACCTCAAACGAGAGATAATGGGGAGTATAAAGCGGTTAAAAGAGATTAAATGCTGGCGCGGAATTCGCCATTCTAAAGGATTGCCAGTCCGGGGTCAGAAAACAAGGAAAAATTCAAGGACAATCAGAAAGAATATAAGAAGAACGGTGAGTTCAGGTCGAAAAGCGCCGCCAGCACCAAAGTAAAAATAAAAGTAAAAACATGGGAAAGAAACGTATCGTTAAAAAAACTGAAAAAGAGCTTTTAGAAGAAAAAGAAAAAGTTGACCAGAAATTAAAAAAAGACATTTCGCTAAAACCCTTAGAAAGAGTAGGAAGGGGAAGAATTTATATTTCTTCAACCTACAACAATACCATTATTACTTTGACTGACCAATTAGGAAATGTTTTACTTTGGAGAAGCGCTGGCAATATTGGTTTTAAGGGGACAAAGAAAGGAACTTCTTATGCTGCTTCTCGAGTTGCCCAAGCAATTGCTGAAATTTGTAATAGGCTAAAAATAAAAGAAGTTGATGTTTTTGTGAAAGGAATTGGGGGAGGAAGAGATACTGCTTTGAGAACTTTGTCAAATCAAGGGTTGGAAATTGAAAGTATTCGAGATGTTACACCGATTCCCCACAACGGCTGTCGACCACGAAAACCCCGGAGGGTATAATCTATGACGAACAATGTTTGTAAAATTTGTAGAAGAGCAGGAGAGAAACTTTTTTTAAAAGGAGAAAAGTGTTTATCACCTAAATGTCCACTGGTTAAAAAACCTTATCCTCCTGGTCAGAAAAAAAAGAGGAGAAGAAGAGGGGGAGGTCTCTCTGAGTATGGGAAAGAATTGCTTGAAAAACAAAAAATGAAACTATGGTATGGGGTTTCCGAACACCAGTTTAAAAATTATGTTAAAGAAGTTTTGAAAAAAAGAGGAGGGAGTAAAGATGCTTCTCTGGAACTGATTAAAAAACTTGAGAAAAGATTAGATAATGTTATCTATCGCTTGGGATTAGCTTCTTCAAGAGCCCAGGCCCGTCAGATTGTCAGTCACAGTCATTTTTTAGTGAACAAAAAACCAGTTAACATTCCTTCCTATCAAGTAAAAAAGGGAGATGTAATTTCTCTTAAAAAACAGAAGACGGGGAAAGCATATTACAAGACAGTTATTTTAACCTTAAAGCAAACTGAACCTCCTTCTTGGCTCAAATTAGATAAAGAAAAACTAATAGGAAAGGTAATTGAAGAACCTACCCTGGAAGATTCCGGTCTTCCTATGGAAATTCCGTCAATTTTTGAGTTTTACTCACGTTAAAAGAATCCGTAAAGTTCGCCTCTATAAATTTGCCTAACAAATTTATGTGGTTCACTAACGGTTTCTAACATATGATTTCATTACCCAATCAACCAAAAATTATCCAAAAAAAAGATAACAAAGCTATTTTTGAAATTGAACCGTTGTATCCTGGCTATGGAGTAACTGTTGTTAACACCTATCGCCGAGTTTTACTCTCTTCCTTAGAAGGAGCAGCTATTACCCAAGTTAAAATTAAAGGAGTTAGCCATGAATTTTCAACTATTCCCGGAGTTTTGGAAGATGTAGTTATGATTTTACTCAATTTAAAAAGAATAAGGCTTAAGAATTGGAGCGAAGAACCTCAAACTATTACTCTTCATGTTAAGGGCGAAAAAGAAGTAAAAGCTAAGGATTTTAAATTAAATCCTCAAATAAAGTTAGCAAATCCAGAAGCCCATATTGCAACACTAACCGAAAAAAAAGCAGAACTTCAAATTGAAGCTAAAATTGAAAAAGGAGTTGGTTATCTTTTATTAGAAGAGAGAGAAGAGAAAAAAGGTGAAATAGGTGTAATTATGATAGATGCTATTTTTAGTCCGGTAAAAAAAGTGAGTTTCAAAATAGAAAATGTAAGAGTAGGGAAAAGAACTGACTTTGAAAGATTAGAATTAAAAATTGAAACTGATGGTGTCATAACGCCAGAAGAAGCCTTTTCTCAAGCAACAGATATTTTAGTTGATCACTTTTCTCTTTTTTCAAAGTTTGGAAAAGAAGAAAAAGTAGCAAAAAAAGCTCCGGATACCAAAACCACAGTGGCTAAAGAAAAAAAAGAAAGCAAAAAAAAGGATGTTAAAAAAATAGAGATTGAGAGTTTGAAAATTTCTGAAAGAACTAAAAATTCTTTATTGCAAAACAATCTGAAAACAATTGGTGGAATTTTAAGAAAATCAGAAACAGATCTTTTAAATATTAAAAGTATGGGAGAAAAAGGAATTAAGGAAATAAAGAAAGCATTAAAGAAATTCGGTTTAGAATTGAAAGAATAATTAAATCTCTATTATTTTATGCGTAAGTTAAAAAAAGGGAAAAAATTTTCAAGAAAACGAAATCAAAGAAAGGCATTGATAAAAAGTTTAAGTGCTGAACTTTTTTTACATGAAAGAATTAGAACAACCGAGGCCAAAGCAAAAGAATTAAGAAGATTTGCTGAAAAATTTATAACTTGGGCTAAAAAGGGAGATTTAGCTTCAAGAAGATATTTATTGCGTTATTTTCAAAAAAAATTAGTTAAAAAATTAATTGATGAAATTGGTCCCAGATTTAAACAAAGACAAGGAGGATATACCAGGATTATAAAGTTAGGTCCCAGAAAAAGTGATGGAGCAAAGATAGCAATAATAGAGTTGCTAAAGTAATTATGCAGCGCAAAACCAATACAATAGATGCTAACGGGAAAGTATTAGGACGATTAGCAGTAGAAATCGCGAGATTACTACGGGGTAAAGATAAACCAGATTTTATGCCGCACAAAGATGAGGGAGATTTCGTAGTGGTCAAAAATGTTAAGAAAATAAAAGTAACCGGTAAGAAAATGAAACAAAAAGTTTATTACCGCTATAGTGGTTATCCTGGAGGATTAAAGGAAATCCCGATGGAAAAACTTTTTAAAGAAAGACCCCAGGAAGTACTAAAAAGGGCGGTTTGGGGAATGTTGCCTAAAAACAAATTGAGAGCAAAAATGATGAAACGTTTGAAGATAACATAAAATTATGCCTAAAGTTAAAACTACGACAAAAACTAAAACCAAAAAAACTAAAGAAACCAAAAAAAATCGCCAGGCGATAGCCAAAAAGATAAGAAAAAAAACTCCCTTAAAAGAAGAGAAAGAATTAGACAAGGAACCAAAGTATTTTGAGGCAGTTGGACGGAGAAAGACTTCAATTGCCAGAGTTCGGCTTTTTACTCAAGGAAAAAAAGAGATTTTAATTAATAATAAACCTTACAAAGTTTATTTTCCGATTTTGTCTCTACAAAAAGATGTTGAAGCGCCATTTGAAAAATTAAATTGTTTGGACAAATTTAGCACCTCTATTAGAGTGAAGGGAGGGGGAATTTTTTCTCAGGCAGGGGCTTGTCGCCATGGTTTATCCCGGGCTCTGGTTTTACTTAACCCTTATTTCAGAAAAAGATTAAAAAAAGCTGGTTTTTTGACTCGGGATTCTCGGATGAGAGAAAGAAAAAAGTTTGGTTTAAAGAGAGCCAGGAGGGCTCCTCAGTGGTCAAAAAGATAATATGCTTAGAGAACTTATTGACAAATTTTATTTGGATCAACAGAAAAATAAAGAGCAGACTCGCTTTTATATTTCAGATGCTGGCAAGTGTTCCAGAACAGTCTTTTTTAAATTTAAAAATGCACCCCGGGAAAAGCTGGATGCCCGGATTTTAAGGATATTTGACCATGGGGAATATCTTCATAGAAACATTTTTAATATTTTATATCGTCTAAGAATTGGCGTAACAACAGAAGTGCCAATTCCGGCTCAAGAAATAGTATCTGGCAGAGCCGATGCTATTGTATGTATAGACAATGAAAATTATGTCCTGGATATTAAAAGTATGAACAGCATGATTTTTAGAAATTTGACTGCTCCTAAAGAAGAAAACGTTTATCAGCTTCAGCTTTATCTTCATTATTTCAATATTAAAAAAGGAATATTGTTTTATATAGACAAAGACCGGCAAAACATTAAAGAATTTATAATTGATTACGACCCTGATCTTTGCCAGCGCCTTTTAAACGATTTTAAAGAGCTTAAAGAAAAAATTGATTCTGATATTGTACCCCAAACTCTTCTTGATTATCCAGATAATTGGCAATGTAGTTACTGTCCCTTCCGAGTAATTTGCGATATGGCATCCAGAGAAGAAATTAGTTGGCTAGAGTTTAAAAAAAAGATTCAAGAACAAAGTGGAAAAAGCCAATAATTATGACTTTATTTGACAAAATAAAAATGGTAAAATGAGATAATATGTTTCAGATAAATAAAAACATTCTAAAAGAAGTTTACAAAAAAAGATCTCCTGATGCTAAAAAGTATGATTTTGGATTATTATTGGTTATTGGTGGTTCTCAGTTTTATACTGGTTCACCGGCTTTTTCGGCAATGGCAGCCTTCAGAGCAGGATGCGATATGATTCATATTATGGCTCCCAAAAGAGCGGCTGATATTATAGCTTCTTTTTCTCCAAATCTAGCAACTTATCCTTTAAAGGGGGTCTGGTTAGATAAGGAGGATTTAGCCACCTTAATTTCAATGACCGAATCAGCGAAGAGAGTAAGCAATAATAAAACAGCAGTGGTAATCGGCGGGGGTTTAGGGAGGTCAGATGAAACAAAAGATACAATCTTAGAATATCTCAGTCAAATTGATATTCCTTCTGTAATTGATGCTGATGCTATTTTTGCTTTATCTAAAAATCCAGAAGTTATTAAAGGAAAAAATTGCTTAATTACTCCTCATGCTTATGAATTTTTTCTCTTGACTAATAAAGAAGTTTCAGGGTTAGAAGATGAAAAGAAAATAAGTTTAGTTCAAGAAGAAGCTGAAAGATTAGAAGCAACTATTTTACTTAAAGGAAAAAAGGATATTATAGTTTCTAGTAAAAGAGAAATTGCTCTAAATAAATCAGGCTCTCCTTCAATGACTGTTGGAGGAACAGGAGATACATTAGCTGGAATTGCAGGCGCTTTGATGTCTCGAGGAATAGAAACTTTTAAAGCTGGCTGTGCTGCTTCCTATATCAATGGATTAGCTGGAGAAAGAGCAGCTAAAAAATTAGGAGAATCAATGTTAGCCACTGATTTAATTGAGGAAATTCCTTACGTTTTACCCAAGACCTAATTGTTTAGCTGATTAAGAGATTAACTATGAGTTTTAACCTCATAGTTTTTATTTACCCAGCACCACTTTCTAAAAAAGTGGTGCTGGGTTTACTTGCCAAAATTTTAATTTTTGGTTAAACTAAAAAGATATGAGTGAAAAATTCTTAATTAGGGGTCAAGAGAAGCTTGAAGGTGAAATTGAAGTCAGGGGAGCAAAGAATGCTGCTGGTCCTGTTTTAGCAGCAACGCTTCTGACTGATAAAGAGTGTATTATTGGTAATCTTCCCAAAGTTGCTGATATTTTAAATCTTTTAGATATATTAAAAGATATTGGAAAAGAAATAGAATGGACTGGCGAAAGAGAAATTAGGATAAAAGGGGGAGAAATTGACCCCCAAAAATTAGATTTTGAAAAGATTTCCAAATCAAGAACTTCTGTTCTTTTAATAGGCGGCCTTTTATCTCAAATCAGAGAATTTAAAATTTCCCGGCCCGGAGGAGACAGAATTGGCCTGAGACCCATCAATGTCCATCTTAATGCTCTAAGAGAATTGGGGGTCGAGATAAAAGAGAACGGAGATTTTTATTATTTTAAATCGGAAAAACTTCAGGGAAAAGAAATTACTTTACCGGAATTTAGTGTAACCGCTACTGAAAATTTAATAATGGCAACTGTTTTAGCTGAAGGAAAAACAGTGATTAAGGGAGTGGCTCAGGAACCCCAGATTCAAGATTTGATTGAAATGTTGAATAAAATGGGAGCTAAGATTGAAAAGGTCTGGCCTAATATTTTAAAAATTGAAGGAGTTGAAAAATTAAAAGGCGTGGAACATAAAATTATTCCTGATCCGATTGAAGCGGGAACTTTTTTGGTAATTGGAGCTCTCAGAGGAAAAAAGGTTTTAGTAAAAAACTTGAATCCCGAACACTTAAATCTCTTTTTGATAAAACTTAAAGAGATAGGGGTTAATTTCAAAAAAAATAAGGATTCAATTGAAATCCAAAAAACAGAGAATTTAAGACCTGTTAGAATTCAAGCCCTTCCTTATCCCGGCTTTCCAACCGACCTTTTACCTTTAATTATTCCTCTTTTAACTCAAATTAAAGGAAAAAGTTTGATTCATGATCCTTTGTATGAAAATAGATTAAATTATGTTCATCAATTGAGAAAAATGGGAGCTGATATTGAAATTGTTGATCCTCATAGAGCTTTTATTTTCGGAAAAACTCCTCTTCAAGGGGTAACTATTGAATCCTGGGACATAAGAGCAGGGGCGGCATTAGTTGTAGCTGCTCTTATGGCAGAGGGGGAGAGCAGAGTTGAAAATATTTATCAGATAGACAGGGGATATGAGAAGCTGGAAGAAAGACTTCAAAAACTAGGAGCAGATATAAAACGAATAAACTAATAATTGAAAACTATGTTTTTATTTACCACTAAAATAGCAATTGATCTGGGAACTTGCAATTCACTGGTTTTTGTTCCCAAAAGGGAAATAATTTTACAGGAACCTTCAGTAGTAGCTATAACTTATCCAGAGAAAAAGATTTTAGCTGTGGGTGAAGAAGCAAAATTAATGATTGGGCGTACTCCCGAGACAATAAGAGTCTACCGTCCCTTAAAAGACGGGGTTATTGCTGATTATAAAGTAACTCAAGCCATGCTCAGGCATTTTATTGAGAAAGCTCAACATAGATTTAATCCTTTTAAGCCTGATTTAGTAATTTCTATCCCTGCTGGTTCTACTTCCACTGAAAGGAGAGCAGTAATTGAAGCTGCTTTAAGTTCCGGGGCAAGGCGAGCTTTTGTTGTTAAAGAACCGATATTGGCAGCAATTGGGGCTGGAATTCCTATTAATTCAAGTCAGGGTAATATAGTTATTGATGTTGGTGGGGGAACTTCAGAAATTGCCGTGATTTCTCTTGGTGGTATTGTTGCTTCCGATTCCATCAGAATCGGTGGAGACAAAATGGATTCGGCTATTTCAGATTATATTAAAAAGAAATATAATTTAGCAATTGGCACTCAAACAGCCGAAGAAATAAAAATAAAGATTGGCTCAGCGACTCATCAGAAAAAAGAAAATTTTTTTGAAGTCAAGGGAAGAGATTTGATTTCCGGACTACCAAGAAACATTAAAGTTTCTTCCAATAAATTAGTTGAACCTTTAGAGGCGGTTTTACAAGAGATTATAGAAGCAATAAAAAAAGTCTTAAGAAGAACCCCGCCGGAACTTGCAGCAGATATTATGGATAAGGGAATGATTCTTACTGGTGGAGGAGCTTTACTGAGAAACATTGATCAATCAATAGCTAGGGCTACTGGTGTACCTTGTTTTGTCGGTGAAGATTCTTTATTTTGCGTAATTAAGGGAATAGGAGTGGTTCTCGAGAACTTGGAAACTTATAAGAAAAGTCTAATGAGTAAGAAGTAGTATGCTTATTGGTCATAAAACTCAATGGAAATTTCTTTGCCAAATAGCCGAGAATTCAAGAGTTGCCCAGGCAATGATTTTTTCTGGTCAAGATTCTTTAGGTAAAAAGAAAGTTGCTTTAGAGTTTGTCAAACTTTTAAGTTGTCAGGAAAAAGATTTTAAAAAGAAACCTTGTCAGAAGTGTTTATCTTGTAAAATAATTGAAAAAAATCAACACCCGGATTTAACCTTAATAGCTCCAGAGAAAAAAGAAATTCAAATTTCCCAAATTAGAGATTTACAAAAGAATTTAAGTTTTAAGTCTCAAATTTCTTCTTTCAAATTTGCAATTATTGACCGAGCTGAAACTTTAAATTCTCAAGCTCAAAATTGTTTTTTAAAAACCCTGGAAGAACCAAAAGGTGATTCCTTATTGATTCTTGTTACTTCTCAACCGAAAAACTTGTTTCGAACTATTTATTCAAGATGTCAGATTTTAAAATTTTATCCTCTTTCCTTTAAGGAGATAAAAGAGTATTTTAAATCTCAGCTTTCATCTTCAGAACTTGAAAAAATCTTTATAATATCTCAAGGAAAACCGGGTAAAATCATAGAATTTTTAAACAATCCTCAAAAATCTTTTTCAGTTTTTAAATCTTTTAAAGAAATAGAAAATTTGTTGAAATTAAATCTTTCTGAGAAATTTTCTTTCTCTAAAAATTTTTTTGAAGGAGAAACAAACGAAGAAAATTTAGTTTATTTTCTGGAAAACTTTGAGAACTATTTAAGAATAGTTTTTTTGAAAAAAGTGGGAATAAAAAATGAGGTTCTTGATTCTCTTTCTTTAAAAGTTCCCCAAGATTACTCTTTTTTTAAAATTAAAAAAGTAATTGATTCTATTGAAGATTTAAGGATTTTAAGCTCCCGGACCAATATTAATCAAAAATTAGCTTTTGAAAACTTAATGATTACCCTCGGTTAACTCCACGGTAACTTATGTCCTATCAAGAAATTTTAGATAAAATTAAACCTAATCTTGAAAAAGCTTTAGAGTTTTTCAAGGAGCAATTAAAAGAGATTCGGACCGGCGGAGTGTCGGCTGGTTTTATTGAAAATCTTAAAGTTGACTGCTTTGACTCGGTTTTGTCGTTGAAACAACTGGGAGCTATTTCAGTACCTTCTCCCCAGAAAATTTTAGTTCAACTTTGGGATAAAAGCTATCTTGAACAAGTTATTAAAGCCATTGAACAGGAAAATCTCGGTTTTAGTATCAATATAGATGGTAATAATGTTTATCTTTTAGCTCCTCCTTTAACAGAGGAAAATAAGAAGATATTAATCAAGTTTTTAAACAAAAGAAAAGAAGAAATTTTTCAAAATATTCGCCATATAAGAGATGACGGGTGGAAAGAAATTCAAGATGGTTTTCAAAAAAGCGAGATTAGAGAAGATGATAAATATCGGGGAAAAGATGAATTAGAGGAACTTATCCGGGACTATCGAGAAAAAATAGAAGTTCTGGTTGAAAATAAAGAAAAAGAAATCCAAAGATAATATCCTTGACATAAGAAGAATTTTGTGTTAACATATAAGTGTTCATTAAAATTTAAAATAGGAGAATTTAAAAATGACAACAAAACAAAGATTGGAAGATATCTGGGAGCAATACTTGAAAAAGGGGTTGGGAGGACTAACCGACTACGAGCTGCTTTCCATGATGGATGATATGGACCAATTAAGAGAAAGCGCTTTTCAGGAACTCTTAAAACGGGGGACACATAGTTATAACCTTCGTTATATCATGAGGGTTTTTGAGTCCTATAGAGAGAGAGCCTGGAAGGAATTGGAAAGACTGGGTCCAAGCAGCTATGACCTGGAATACATCATCAACTTTGTTGAGTCCTTAAAAGGAAAAGCTTCTAGATTACTCAGAAAAATAGAGCATCATAAAGAAAGGAAAAAACTAAGAATCATTTCTTAAACTTTCTAAAAAGTGCACTGGTTATCAGTGTACTTTTTTTAAACTCTCGACAAATAATTATAATTTTGTTAAGATATTAATATGCTTTTGACAATTTTAGTTATATTCTTAACTTTAATTATTCTCTTAGTTTTGCACGAACTTGGTCATTTTATATTAGCTAAAAAATTTGGAGTAAAAGTTGAAGAATTTGGAATTGGTTATCCACCCCGAATATTCGGCAAAAAATTTGGAGAAACAATATATTCAATAAACCTTTTGCCTTTTGGCGCTTTTGTCAAAATCACTGGAGAAGAAGGGGAAGTTGACGACCCCCGCAGTTTTTCCCAGAAACCTCTTCGGCAAAGAGCTTCAATAATTTTAGGAGGGGTTGTTTCTTTTTGGATAATCGCTTTTTTGATTTTCAGCTTAATTGCTGGCGTCTGGGGTTTACCCCATGCTGTGTCTGACGATTTTCAAGGAAAAGCTCAAGTTCAGATTATTGAAATTGCTAAAGATTCTCCAGCTGAACTTGCTGGAATAAAAGCTGGCGACAAAATAATAGAGCTCAAAGCTCAAAGCTCAAAGCTCAAAATTAATAAAGTAAAGGAAATTCAGGAGTTCACTAATATTTATAAAGGAAAGGAAATTGTTCTTACCCTAAAAAGAGCTGAGGAGTTTTTAGATGTTTCTTTAATTCCTCGGGTTTCACCGCCAGAAGGAGAGGGAGCAATTGGGATTGGTTTAGCAAGGGTGGCAAAAATTAAATATCCCTGGTATCAGGCGCCTTACATCGGAGCGAGAGTTACCTTTCAGAAGACCTGGCAAATTCCGGTTGTTTTAGGAAATCTTTTTCAGAAATTTTTAAAAGGAGAAAAAGTTCAGGGAGTTGAATTAGTGGGACCGATTGGCATAGGAAAAATAATGGGTCAATCACTAAAACTTGGGATAGATAATTTTTTAATGGTTGTTGGACTGATTGCTGTTTGGTTAGCTTTATTTAATGCTTTACCAATTCCGGCTTTGGATGGTGGGAAATTTTTATTCTTAGTAATTGAAGGTATTAGAAAAAAACCGATTTCTCAAGAAATCGAGCAAAAGATTACTATTTCCTTTTTTCTTGTTTTAATTCTTTTAATGATTTTTGTTACAGTAAAGGATGTTATAAGGTTATTCTAAACCCATGAAACAATCTCAATTATTTACCAAAACAATTAAAGAAAAACCCAAGGGAGAAAAAAGTATTAATGCCATTTTGTTGCAGCGAGCTGGTTTTATTTACAAGGAAATGGCTGGGGTTTACAGTTTTTTGCCCTTGGGATTGCGGGTTTTAAGGAAAATTGAAAATATTATTAGAGAAGAGATGGAAAGCATTTCCGGCCAGGAAGTTTTTCTGAGTGTTTTACAGCCAAAAGAGCTTTGGCAGAAGACTGATAGATGGTCAAAAGGAATCGGTAAAAATGTTATGTACAAATGCAAAGGAAATGGAGAGATTGGTTTAGGTCCAACTCACGAAGAGATGCTTACTGATATTGTCAAAAATTATGTTAAATCTTATGAAGACTTGCCTTTGTATGTTTTTCAAATTCAAACAAAATTCAGAAAAGAGCTCCGAGCAAGATCTGGTTTGCTTAGGGGAAAAGAATTTGGAATGAAAGACCTTTATAGTTTTCATACTTCAGAAAAAGATTTTAAAAATTATTATGAGAAAGTTAAAAAAGCTTATTTTAGAATTTTTAAACGATGCGGTTTAGAGGTAATTTTAACTGAGGCCTCAGGAGCAGGTTTTACCAAAGAATTTACTCACGAGTTTCAAGTTTTAGCTAAGGGTGGAGAAGATAGAATAATTTTTTGCCCCAAGCTTACTTCTCATTTCGCTCAAAATAAAGAAATTAGCAAATTTAAATCAGGAAATAAATGTCCAGTTTGTAAAAAAGTTTTAAAAGAAAGTAAATCAATTGAAGCTGCTAATATTTTTCCTTTGGGCACCAAATACTCCGAAGCAATTGGGGCCTTTTTTCAAGATAAAGATGGTCAGAAAAAACCAATAGTTATGGGCTGTTATGGTCTTGGTATTTCTCGCTTAATAGGAGCCCTGGTTGAAGTCTTTCATGATAAAAAAGGAATAATCTGGCCAGAAGAGATAGCTCCTTTCAGAGTTCATTTAATTCTTTTACCAGCAAAAAAAATTACTCCCCTAAAGAAGAAAGCTGAAAAAATATATTTTAATTTACAAAAAGCAGGAATTAATGTACTATATGATGATAGAAAAGATAAGTCAGCTGGAGAAAAATTAGTTGAAGCTGATTTAATTGGAATACCTTGGAGAATAATAGTTAGTGAAAAAACTCTTCAGAAAGATTCAATGGAAATTAAAAAAAGAGATAAAGAAAAAACAAAATTAGTGAAAATGAAAGAATTATGTTCAATAAACTTCTAAGTTATTTTAACGAAGATATTGCCATTGACCTTGGAACGGCCTATTCTTTGGTTTATATCCGGGGCAGGGGAATTGTTATTAATGAACCTTCGGTAGTTGCTATTAATGAAAAAACTGGTCAAGTTTTGGCAATTGGTGAAGAGGCAAAAAATATGGTTGGCAAAACCCCGGCTCACATTAAAGCCATTAAGCCTCTTCAAAGAGGAGTGGTTTCTGATTTTGAAATTGCCGAACAAATGCTAAAATATTTCATTGATAGAGCACACCAGAAAAAATTTATTTCTCTGTTTTGGCCAAGAGTTATTATTGGTATTCCTTGTGGAGTTACCGAGGTTGAAAAAAAGGCTGTTGAGGATGCTGCAAAATCAGCTGGAGCAAGAGAAATATTTTTAATTGAAGAACCGATAGCTGCTGCCATTGGAGCTCGTTTGCCAATTCAGGAAGCAAAAGGAAACTTTATAATTGATGTTGGTGGGGGAACTTCAGAAATTGCCGTGATTTCTCTTGGTGGAATAGTTAGTTCAAAGAGTTTAAAAATTGCTGGTGATCAGTTTAATCAAGATATAATCAATTATATGCAAGAAAATCATAAACTTTTAATCGGTGAAAGATCAGCTGAGGAAGTAAAAATTGCTATCGGTCAAGCTGTTTCTCAAGGGGAGAAAAAAGAAGCCTCCCTGAGGGGAAGGAATTTGGTAAAAGGCCTGCCAGAGGAAATTCAAGTTACTTCTGAAGATATTCGAAAGGCAATGGAAAAATCTTTAAATCAGATTGTTGAAGCGGTAAAAGTAACAATTGAAGAAACGCCGCCGGAACTTTTAGCTGATATAATGACCGATGGAATTCATCTTGTTGGTGGTGGTTCTTTGCTGAGAGGCTTTGATAAATTGATTAGTCAGGCAACAGGTATGTCAGTGAAGATTATTGAAGATCCTCTAACAGCTGTGGTCAGGGGAGGGGGTATAGTTTTGGAAAACCTTGATGAACTAAAAGAAATCTTAGCAGAAAGCGATACAACAGAGATAATTCGCTAACTAATAACTGAGATGATAAAAAAAGAAGAAGTAAAACATATTGCTAAATTGGCCAGAATTTCTCTTAATCAGGAAGAAATAGAGCAAATGCAAAAAGAACTTTCTTCAATTTTGGATTACTTTAAATTATTAAATGAGTTGGATGTTTCTGAAGTTAACCCTGCTTTTTATTCGATTCCCCTGAAAAATGTAATAAGAGAAGATATAATTAAAGAAATAGATGAAGATGAAAGAGATAAAATGTTGGAGCAGGTTCCTTGGAGAGAAGAAAGATACATCAAAGTCAAAGAAATATTGAGGTAACGCATGAAGGTTGAAGATTTGACAATAAAAAATATCCATCAGGGATTGCTAAAAAAAGAATTTTCGGCAAGCGAAATAACCCAGGCTTATTTAGATAGAATAAAATCTCAAGATGAAAAAATTAATGCTTTTTTAAGAATATCTGAAGATTTAGCTTTAACTCAAGCTGAAAAAGTAGATCAATTGATTTCTGAGGGTAAAAGCATTTCTGTTTTGGCTGGTGTCCCAATGGCTATAAAAGATAATATTTTAGTGAAAGATTTAAAGTCCACTGCTGGTTCAAAAATTCTTGAAAATTATATAGCACCCTTTGATGCGACTTGCATTAAAAAATTAAAAAAAGCAGAAACTGTATTTTTGGGCAAAACAAATTTAGATGAGTTTGGTATGGGTGCCTCAACCGAAAATTCGGCTTTTAAGAAAACCTTTAACCCCCATGACTTAAGTAGAGTACCCGGTGGTTCTTCAGGTGGTTCAGCAGCAGCAGTGGCTAATAATGAATGTTGTTGTGCCTTAGGTTCTGATACCGGCGGTTCAGTTCGTCAACCTGCTTCTTTTTGTGGAGTGGTAGGATTAAGACCAACTTATGGAGCTGTTTCCCGTTATGGTTTAATTGCTTTTGCTTCCTCTCTGGACCAAATAGGACCAATAGCTAAAAATATTGAGGATGCTAAAATTATTTTTGATATTATAAAAGGAAAGGATGAAAAAGATTCAACAAGTGTGGAAACTCAGTCATTCAGTCATTCAGTCACTCAGTCACTCAGTGATTTAGTGATTGGAGTTCCAAAAGAATATTTTAAAGAAGGAATTGATAAAGAGGTTAGAGAAGCAATAGAAAAAGTAATTAAAAAAGCAGAAAAACAAGGAGCAAAAATTGAAGAAGTTCCTTTGGCTCATACCAAATATGCCTTAGCTTGTTATTATCTTATTTCACCCTCTGAAGCCAGCGCTAATTTAGCCAGATACGATGGAATAAGATATGGAAAGTCAGAAATAGAAAACCCTGAAATTCAGAGTCTGATGGATGTTTATCTAAAAACAAGAGGAGAGGGATTTGGAGTTGAGGTTAAAAGAAGAATAATGTTGGGCACTTACGCTCTTTCAGCTGGATATTATGACGCTTATTATCTAAAAGCCCAAAAAGTAAGGACTTTGATTAAACAGGATTTTGAAGAAGCTTTTAAAAAAGTTGATGTTATTTTTACGCCGGTTTCTCCAACTTTACCTTTTAAAATCGGAGAAAGAAAAAAGGACCCTTTACAGATGTATCTTTCAGATGTTTTAACTGTTTCGGCTGGTTTAGCAGGAATTCCCGCTCTTTCATTACCTGTTGAAAAAGTTAAGGGTTTACCGATTGGTCTTCAAATTATTGGAAAACCCTTTCAAGAATCAGAAATTTTTAAAGTCGGACAATTCGTTGAAAAATTAGTTCACTAAAATAAACTTTTCATATTTTTATGTATCAACCACCACCTTATTCTGAAGCAACCGGATTTACAAATCTTTGGCAGAATATTAAAGAAATCTTAGAATATTTAGTTTCTTCCCAACTCCACGAGAAGATTTTTGTTATAAAAATACTTTTTATTGTTATTTCTGTTCTTTTCATTATTCTTATTATCTACTTTCTTGTAAAAACTGATTTTTTAAAATGGTGGTTTTTAAAATTCTTGAAAGATTTTCTTTTCCCGAAAATTGTTAGAAAAAAATGGATAGCTAGTAAATGGAAAAATGCTAAAAAGAATTTAGAAAAAGGAAAGATTGAATCCCAGTGGAAAGTTAGTGTTATAAAGGGTTTGAATATTTTTGAAGAAATTTTGAAAGAAATGGGTTATCCGGGCAAAAATTTGATGGAAAGAGTGACTAAATTGAATAAAGAAGATATTTCTAATTTTGATGAACTTTTAAAGATTGTTCAAACTTGCCAAGATTTTGTCAGGGACCCGGATTATAAATTGAGTAAAGAAGAAGCCCAAGATATTTTGGAAAATTTTGAAAAAACCTTAATAGACCTTGAAGTTCTCTAAACCCAGCACCACTTTTTAATAAAAGTGGTGCTGGGTAAACCTTGATTTCTTTTCTGATTTTAGATAGAATAAGAGATTAGAATTGACGCGGGGTGGAGAAGTAGTATCTTATCAGGCTCATAACCTGAAGACCCGGGTGCAATTCCCGGCCCCGCAAATAAAGCTCTTACTTTCTTTTTTGAAAGTGAAAAGGGTAATGCCGGTGTAGCTTAGTGGTTGAAGTGGGGCTCTCATAAGGCCTAGATGAAGGTTCGATTCCTTCCACCGGCATAATGCAGCCGTAGCTTAGCTGGCTTAAAGCGCCTTCCTGTCACGAAGGAGATCGTGGGTTCAAATCCCATCGGCTGCGCCAAACAAAAAAGTCAAATTCTAGAATTTGACTTTTTTGTTTGTTTCTGTTAAAAAGAAAGAGAATTAAAAGGAGGTGTTCTTTAAAAATGAATACAAAAATAGATCTCTCAGTAAATATTGCTGGCATTAAGATGCAAAATCCAGTAATGCCGGCTTCAGGAACTTTCGGTTATGGAGAAGAATACTCAAAGCTTCTTGACATCTCAAAGCTTGGAGCAGTGGTGACAAAAACAACTACCAGAGAACCTCGTGAGGGAAATCCTCAACCCAGGCTTTTGGAAGTACCAGGAGGATTGATTAACTCAATTGGTTTAGCAAACCCCGGCATAGAAGAGGTAATTACCAAGAAACTACCTTTTTTGGGAGGGTTTGGCGTTCCAGTGATTGTTAGTATTGGTGGGGAGACAATGAAAGATTACCAATACTTAACAGAACGACTTAGCGAGGTAGAAGAAATAGTTGGCTTAGAAATAAACATTTCTTGTCCCAATGTTGAGAAGGGTGGTATGGCTTTTGGGCAAGATCCTGAAGTTGCAGGGAGATTGATAGGAAAAATAAGAGAAGTGAGTCGTTTACCTCTTATAGTAAAACTTACTCCCAATGTGACCGACATTGCTGTGATTGCTCAAGCAGCTGTAGAAGCTGGAGCTGATGCTGTTTCCTTGATTAACACGCTGAAAGCGAAAGCCAAAATCCGTTCTCGTCTCCACAAAGGAAAATGGATTATTGGTGGACTTTCGGGTCCCTGTATCAAACCCATTGCTTTAGAGAAAATCTCGGAAATAAAGGAGGCTGGAGTAAAAATTCCCCTTGTTGGTATGGGGGGAATTATGACTGTGGAAGATGCTCTGGAGTTTTTTGAGGCTGGAGTTCAAGCTGTGGCTATTGGCACGGCGACCTTCCGTAACCCCCGGACCATGGAAGAGGTGATTGAGGGGTTAGAAAAGTATCTCAAAGCCCAAAAACTCTTCAGCATAACTGAACTACAAGAAAAATCAAAAAGGAGGTAAAGAGAAATGGAGACACAAGGAAGAATTTGGGTAGCTTTAGATACCCAAAAGGAAAAGGCCTTGGAGATTGCCGAGAGGGTGGCAAAATTAACCGCTGTTGGTGGTTTCAAGGTCAATCGTTTGATTGACCAGGAGGTCTTTCGGAGAGATGGGGAAAAGCGGCTTTTTAGAGAATTGGCCCAATATAAGAAACCGATTTGGGCTGATACTAAGTTTATTGATATTCCTCGCACCGTAGCCGCCCGAACAGAGCCATATGTCCTTTCCGGTATGGTTCAGTACATTACTGTTATGGCTAAAGGCGGCATTCCAATGATGCGAGATGCTGTTAAAGCTGCTGGTCAGGCAATCGACGTGATAGCAGTTACCGAGCTGACTTCTTTGACTGAAGAGGAAGTCCATTTGCTCTCCGGTCTACCAAGCAAAGCATCGGTAATTAATTTGGCACGTTCAGCTGTTTTGGCTGGTGTTAAATATCTGGTTTGTTCTGGCCAAGAACTTCCGGTGCTTAAAAAACACCCAGAGTTAGAACCCCTAAGGATGTTTGTGCCAGCGATTCGACCGGAATGGTCGCAGGTAGATACACCAGACCAGAAACGTGTGATGACGCCTGTAGAGGCCCTCCGGCTCGGCGCCAAAATGGTAGTAATTGGAAGTCCAATTGTTAAAGCCGAGAACCCGGTTGATGCAGTTAAAAAAACTGCTGAAGAAATAGTCTTAGCCAAAGACTAAATCAAAAAAGCAACAGCCCGCTGGAATGAATTCAGTGGGCTGTTTTCATTTTTTGACTTTTCTTTTTTATACCTCTACTTGACTTTTTTGTTTGGCTCTGTTAAAAAGAAGAGGATCTTTAAAAAAATAATAACAAGAGAGGTAAAAAATGAAACTTCATCATGTCATCCAAGCCCAGCAATTTACTCAAGAAATTCTGGCAGAATTATTTAGGCAGGCAGACAGGATAGAAAGATTGGTAAGAAATGGAAAGAAAATCAATGTTTTAAAAGGAAAAGGAATGATCAGTTTTTTCTACGAAGAATCAACCAGAACCAGAGCTTCTTTTGAAGTAGCAATGAGGAAATTAGGGGGTGAGGTGATATTCTCTACTGAGAATGCTGGAGAATTCTCTTCGGCAGCTAAAGGCGAAACCCTGGAGGATACCATTCGAGTTATTGATAGTTATTTCCCAGACATTATTGTCTTGCGTCATTTTGAAAGTGGTTCTGCAGCTCGAGCAGCTGAGATTTCTCAGGCTTCGATAATTAATGCCGGCGATGGTGCAGGACAACATCCAACTCAAGCTCTATTGGATTTGTACACCATTAAAAAGGAAATTCATCACATTGATGGTATTTCAATAGCCATGGTTGGAGATTTAGCCAATGGGAGAACAGTCCGCTCGTTATCTTATTTGCTCAGTAAGTTTTCTGACATTAAAATCTTCTTTATAGCCCCTGAAATTGTGAAAATGAAAGAAGATATAAAAGAGCATTTAAGAGAGCATAATATCTGGTTTTCAGAAGAGACTGATTTGAAAGAAGTGGCTTCCCAAGTGGATGTTATTTATCAAACCAGAATTCAAAAAGAGCGTTTTGGAGATAGGATAGAGGACTATGAGGAAGCTCGGGGTATTTATGTTATTGATGAAGAAATTTTGAGATTAATGAAAAGGGATGCTATTGTGATGCACCCCTTACCCCGGCTTGATGAAATAACACTAGAAGTTGACAAAGATCCTCGGGCTGCTTATTTCCGACAGGCTCAAAACGGCTTATTTATCAGGATGGCTCTGCTGAAAATAATTTTAACCTGAAAGGAGGTTTCATAAAAGCTTGCTGGCTAATTATTCAGCAGGCTTTTTTTATTGATTTTAGACCAGGAAAAAATTATAATTGTAGTGAGAATATTAAATAAAAAAGATTAGTAAAATATGTTAACAAAAGAGCAGAGATTTAAAATTTTAGAATCTCATCAGTGGAAAGAAGAAGAAGCGGGGGCGTCTCCTCTTATTTTAGACCTTACTAGAACTTGTTATTTAGACAGCTTTAAGCTTTATAATAAAAGATTGTTTTCGGTTTGCATTTATTTTTTACGAGGAAATTATTATGCTTTTGAATGGGTTGAGTTAGATGAGATAAAGCGAGCTTTTGATTTTGGGTTTAAAAAATGGAAGAAAGAGAAGAATTTTTTCAAAAAGAAAAACAAAGAATTTGAGATGATTTGCCAAAGTATTAAAAAAATTTTCTGGGAAATCAAAGAAGGAATTAAAGATTACTCCAATAATAAATTAAAAGAATTAACTGATTTACTATTTTATCTTTGGAGAAAGCAATATGGTTATTCTATATTTTCAGAGGCGGCAGATATTTTAACAGAATTAGATTACTTTAAATTTTTACCAAAAGTTCCCCAAAAAAGTTTTAATAAAGTTATTCAAATTCTTACTAATCCCGAGGAATTAACTTTTTGGGATCAGGAAAATCTTAGTTTATTAGAAATTACCAAAGAAGTTTTAAACAATAAGAAGTTGAAAAAAGCAGTTCGTGAGAAATCATTGAAAGAAATAAAAAAATTCCTTGATTTTTTTACCAAGTTAAATTTACACACTCAAGAATATTTTTGGATTCAGAATAGTTTTCGGGAAGCTGTTTATTTGGATAATAATTATTTTCTAGAGCAAATAGCAGAAATTATTAATAAAAATTCACTAAAAGAAATAGAAAAAGAAATAAAAAGACTTGTCCATAAAAAAGAAATGAGTAAACGAAATATAAATAATATATATAAAAAATACAAACTATCTACTGAAGCTAAAGACTTTTTTGATATGATTAGATATTTTGCGGTTCTCCAAGATAGAAGAAAAGAAAACGTTCAAAGATTAGTATTTTGTATTGATCAGGTATTAAATAAGGTAGAAAAAAGATTTAAAATTAAAAAAGAAGATTTAGAAAATTATTTTGTCTTTGAAATATTAGAACTTCTTAATAAAAACAAAAAAGTTTCTCAAAGGGATTTAAAAAAAAGAGAAAAGATAATATTTTTCTCATATATAAAAAATGGTGATATAAAAACAGATAGATTGTTTGGAAAAGAGGCAGAAGAAATTGACCAATTCTTTAAAGAAAAAAGAAAGGAATTTATTTCCAGTGGTATTATAAAGGGCTTTGTGGCTTCTGTTGGAAGGGGGAGTAAAACAGTGAAGGGAAAAGTTAGAATTGTTTTTAATCCCAACAAAGACATTTTTAAAAATGATGAAATTTTGGTTGCTGGTATGACCAGGCCGGAGTTTGTTCCTTTAATGAAAAAGGCAAAAGCAGTTATTACAAATGAAGGTGGAATTACAACTCATGCAGCAATAGTTTCCCGGGAATTAAAGAAACCCTGCATTATCGGTACTAAAATTGCAACCGATGTTTTAAAAAATGGGGATTTGGTGGAACTCGATCTCCGTAAAGGAATTGTTAAAATTTTAAAAAGGTCAAAATAAAAATTAAAAAAATATATGCCAAAAACAATAGAGGATATTATTAGGGAAAATTTAAAAAAGGGAAAACAAAAGATTGGATTTGGTTTGCTAAAAAAAGATAAAGAGATAATCACGAGTTTAAGAAAGGCTAAAAAATACGCCAATCTTGTTATAGTCGGACCAAAATCATTGGGTAAGATTTCAGGCTTTGACTGTGTCTTGGCAAAAAATCCTGAAAAAAAACTTGCTGAAATATTATACCAGGGAGAGGTTAATGGAATTGTCAGGGGAACAATAGATGATTTCAAGACATTTGAGGCTTATCAAGATTTTGTTGGTAAAAAGAAAACAGCAAAAATGAAAGAGTTAGCAGTTCTTGAAGATGGCTATGGAAGGCAGTTTTTCATTTCCGAAGCCAGTAATCCGGCTGGCTGGACAAAAGAAGAAAAGATACATAATGTTGAGGGAATTATAGAATTTATGAAAGAATTAAAGATGAAGCCGAAAATCGGAGTGATTGCCGGTACCAGACATGATACTTATAAGAGAAAAAAGAAGATTAAAACAGGGGTTGTTGGAATCTTAAATAAAACTTATGAGCAAGCTGAAGCCGTGGTGAAACACTTTAAAAGAAAAAGATATCAAATAAAAAACTATGCTATTGAATTGAATGGGGCAGTTGAAGATGGCTGTAATATTATTGTTCCTCCGAACGGAATGGTTGGAAATCAGTGGTTCAGAGCATTGTGTTTGATTGGTAAAGGAAAGATACTAATATGTTCAAGAACAAATCTTCCCCATGTTTATGAAGATAATTCCAGAAATGAAAAAGATTTTTCTTTCCATATAAAATGGGCAGCTGCTTGGGCAAACAGTAAAAAGAAGTAAAATTTTCTTGAATTAAAAAAGCCCAAAACTTTCAGTTCTGGGCTTTTTTTTATTAATTAAACTACAAATTCTCCTTTCTTTAGGATGGTTACAGGAACATCTGTCCTTTCCCTTGAAATAAAGGTTACTGAGGCTGAGAACTTGATACAATCAATATGAACACCAGCATTGTAGCGGCCATACTGAAACTTATCAAGCTCAGGACAGGTTTCTTGAAGACAAAGAGCGTTGGTTCCAATGGCGATGTGGATACCGCCTTTCAGTTTTTCGGCGATAACCGAACGATAGACTCGCGACGGTCTTCCAGGATTGATGCCAAGAGCAAATTCACCTAAACTATAAGCCTTTGGATTACCTGCTTTTTCGAGCATCTCTTGGAGGGTTTTTGCCTGACTTTCGCCTTCTATTTTTACCACTTGATTCTCTTCAATGGTAAGACGAATTTCCTCCTTAATTTCATTCAAAGGATTAGTGGCAAAGTCACCCGGTCTGAGTACGTAAGTTCCTTTGGCCCAAAAAGGAGCTGTTGCTAACTCCCCATAAGGACCATTAGTACCGAAACCCTCTCTTTCTCCAGTTTCTTTAATCCAATTCTTGGAAGGGATCTTTAACCAGAGATTAGTGCCGTCATTAGCGTTAATCATGAATGCTCCACCGATATCTCCACCAATGGCTTTGAGAATTGTTTCTGCCCGTTCTCGGCAAACTTCCCGATTTTGGGGGTCGAGAATCGCCAGCCAATCCGGGCTAATCCCTGGATTGGAGATGAGAAACATTCCCCATTCCATCATTTTAACGCTCATTGGAGAGTGGGAGATACTAACCGAAGCTATCAGCCAGGCCAGTGTTTTGTTTTCAAGGAATTTCTTGTTTAATTCATAATCCTGTCCTGGTCGTTCAATCTGAGGGATATGTACTATCTGGTGTTCGTAACCAGCAAAAATTTCTCCGATAGGAGCATTTTTATAGCCCTCGTCAACGACAAACAGAATTCTGTCATCCGGCTTCACATAAAGCTCTTTTTGAGCTTTTAGAACAGCTTTCAATTCCTCGCGTTTCATTTTTAACTCCTTTTAGATTTTTCTTTCAATATTTTGTTTTTAAGTTTCAAAACTGCTTGTATTATAGCAAATTTATTGTAATTTGTCAAATTAGAATGAGCTTTATTTTAGAGAGATGAAATGATAAAATAAACTAATTATGGCTAAAAAATTTATTCTTTTTTTTGATAAAATTAGCAAAAAAGACATTTCTATTGCCGGGGGCAAAGGAGCTTCGCTGGGAGAGATGAGCCAGGCTGGATTTCCTGTTCCGCCGGGTTTTGTTATCTTAGCTTCGGCCTTTGACAGGTTTTTAAAAGAAACCGACATTAACGTAGAAATTGAAGCTCAACTTAAGAAAGTAGACTCCAAAGAGATTCATACAATAGATGATGCTTCAGAAGTATTAAGGACTTTAATTGAAAGATATGAAATGCCAAAAGATATAGAGAAAGAAATTCTTTCAGCTTTTGATAAATTTGGTGTTACTTATACAGCAGTTCGTTCTTCAGCCACGGCTGAAGATTCAAAAATTGCTTCCTGGGCAGGAGAATTGGAAAGCTATTTGGGGATTACTAAAAAAGATTTAATAAAAGCAGTTCAGAAATGCTGGTCTTCTTTGTTTACTCCCCGAGCTATTTTTTACCGAATAGAAAAAGGTCTTGACGGTAAACAAGTCTCAGTAGCAGTGGCTGTTCAAAAACTCATTGATTCTGATGTAGCCGGGGTTTGTTTTACTGTTCATCCGGTTACTCAAGACAAAAATCAAATGATTATTGAGGCAAGCTGGGGATTAGGAGAGTCAGTGGTGGCTGGCAAAGTAACCCCGGATACCTATGTGGTAGATAAGAAGAAAATGGAGATTTTAGACATTAATGTTGCTCAACAGTATACAGAAATTAAAAGAATTGGCCAAGAAACAAAAGAAATTAAAGTTCCGGAATCGAAAGCTGGAAAACAATGCCTTTCAAATGAAAAAATCATAGAACTTGCTAATATCTGCCAGAAAATAGAAAACCATTACGGATTTCCCTGCGACATTGAATGGGCAATTGAAAAAGGAAAAATTTATATTGTCCAATCACGCCCAATAACTACACTTTAAATTTTAAAAAATGACTGTGATAAAATTAAGTAAAATTTTTAGCAGAGAACATACATTATTTTATGTTTATATGTGGAATAGAAGTGATCGCTTAGGATTTAAGCAGTGGCTTAATCACGATTTAAAAAATAGCCTATTTTTGAAAAAAGATAAGCACAATAAAATTTCAGTTTGGTATGAAGAAAAAGAATTCAATCAGATTCGCAAAAAAATCGCTCAGAGATTTAAAAAAGACAAATCTTTACTCGATAAGCTAGCTGAAATTTTACATGAAGAAGAAAAAACCATTGCTTCTATATTTGATCATAAAAAAGAAATAACAAACATTAGAGAATTGGAAAAATACTATAAAAGTATTACAAACTGGTGGTCTTCAATGGTTATTTTATTTGAAGTGCCAGATTTAAAAGATATTCCAAAGATAATTCGCCAAAGGGCACTTCATTTACGTCGTTTAAGTGAAAAATATTCTGATAAGCAAGATATAGTCTTTATAAATTTTTGGAGAAGTAAATACCCAAAGATGAGAGATATAACATTTCTCATTAAACCCTCGGAGATTTTTAGCATGAAAAATAATAATATTAATAAGAGAACATTGGAAAGAATTAAAGAGAGAATAAATGGCTACGGACTTTTTAATAGTAGGCTTTATTTATTGCCAGGACTTAAGAAGAAACTCGAGAATTCTTTCGTTGTTTTAGATAAAAAAACACCTAAAGCATTAGATAAAAAAGAAAAGTGGATAAATCATATTTCTAGAGACATGTCTTTGATGGCAATTTATTATCCATTTTATGTTCAAGTAAAGAAAAATATTTTTGATTTCGGATGTAAAAATAGCTTATATTTTTCAAAGAAAGGATTTATTAAAGGATATAAAAGTTATAAAGATCAGGAAAATACATTCAAGGAAATTAGAGAATACATTACAAAAGGAGAATTAAAGAAAATATTAAAAGAGTTTAAAAGAATAATAGAAAAAAGAATAAAGCTATCTAATAAATTTGTAAACACTGATTTAGAAAAGAAAGGCTTAAGCTGGGTTATTAAAGAATTTGAGAATTTTCATAAATTTTTTTTAAAATATTGGTCTTATCATATTTTTGCCTTTAATTTAGGAAATGCTGTAGAAAATGCTGATTATGAAGTCGTTCTTAAAAAACATAAAGATTTAATAAACAAAATAAGGAGGTTCCATCCATTTCTATTTTTTGATGAAAAGTATTTGCCCCATTTATTTAAATATCTTGAAAAAGAATCCAAAATTCCTCAAAGAAAATTCTATAACCTTACTCCAACAGAAATAATTACAATTCTAAAAAGAAAGAAAATAATAAACTTGGAAGAAATAAAAGAAAGAGAAAAATACTATTTGTTAAAGTGGCACAAAGACAGAGAAAAGATTTATTCCGGGAAAGAGGCCTTAAAAGAATATCAACGAATTATAGGTTCTGAAGATAAAGAAAAGATAAAAGAAATCAAAGGAAAAGTTGTTTTTATGGGAAAAATTAAGGGAAGGGTTAAGTTAGTTATATTGAAGAATGATCTAAAGAAAGTTATGAAAGGAGATATTCTTGTAGCCCCAATGACAACACCTGATTATGTTCCAGCGCTAAGAAGAGTAGCGGCGATAGTGACAGACGAAGGAGGAATTATTTGCCACGCTGCAATTATATCAAGAGAATTAAAAATTCCTTGTGTTATAGGTACGAAAAATGCCACCAAAGTCCTTAAAGACGGGGATTTAGTCGAGGTGGATGCTAATAAGGGGATAGTTAAGAAACTAAAATAAAAAAAATAATGATTAATTCAAATAAACAACTTTGGATTTGGGGACCAATTGATGGTCGGCCAATTTATATCTCATATTTTATGATTGCAATTGCCCGATATTTGCCTCGCTATTATAGATATCGCTGGTCTGAGGTTTTATTTTATTTTATCAAAGATAAGATGACTTTTATTTCTGAAAATCAAAATTTAAGAGCCGCAGGAGAAAGACATTTTAAGAGCTGGATTTTAAATGATATGGGTTTTAAAAAAGTTAAAGCTGATTACCAAAAAACCTTAAATCAATTAAAGGATTTTCAATTAAAAATTTCAGAGAAATTTCTCTCCTCATTAAATGATAAAGATTTTACTCAGGCCTATTCTAAATGGCAGGATTTATATCTTAAGTTTTGGGGAGTCGGTTTAGTTCCAGAATTGGCTAATTTGGGCGGTGAAGAGATTTTAAAAGAAGCTTTGTCTAAAAATATCAATAAGCAGAAAGAATTTATTTCAGCCCTGGAAAAACTTTCCGCCCCAGAAAATCTCTCTTTTTATCAGGAAGAAGAGTTAGATTTATTAAAATTAAAAAAGTACCAAGGAACAAAGGAATTTGATAAATTAATGAAAAACCATAGCCAAAAATATTTTTGGATTAGAAATAGTTATTTTGAACAAAAAGATTTAAAACCAAATTATTTCAAAAAAATATTATCAGGAATAAAACAAGTTCAGTCTAAAATAAAAGAAATAGAAAATTTGCCCAAAAAGAGAATGGCTGATAAAAAATCAGTTATTAAAAAATATCAATTAAATAAAAGAACAATTAAAATAGCTAAAAGACTTTCTTATTCAATTTGGTGGCAGGACGCTAGAAAAAAGGAAATTTTTATTGCCAACTATTATATAAATTTGTTTTTGAAAGAGATAGCCAAAAGAAAAAGAATTTCTTTTTTTGATTTAAGATTTTATTGGCCAACCGAACTCATTAAGTTATTGAAGACTAATAAAAAAATTTCAGCTGAAGAAATAACTAAAAGAAAGAAATTTGTTTTAATTCACTACTATAAAGACCATTTAATCTATAAAAGTGGACAAAAAGAAAAAAAATTAATCAAGCCATTTTTAATAAAGAAACTAGATAAAGATTCAGCTAATATGACCGGTATGGTGGTTAGTACTGGTTGCGGTAAGGTCCATGGAAGAGTAAGAATATTATTAACACCCCGTAATGTTAGTAAAATGAAGTTAGGGGAGATTTTAGTCGCTCCAATGACTTCGCCTGAATTTATTATGGCTATGAAAAAATCTGCGGCGATTATTACTGATGAAGGAGGCATTACCTCACATGCAGCTATAATTTCCAGGGAATTGGGTATTCCTTGTTTAGTGGGCACTAAAATTGCCACTAAGGTTTTAAAAGACGGTGATTTGGTTGAGGTTAATGCCAATCATGGAATGGTTAAGATTTTAAAGAAATAATAAACTTTTAGAGGGGTCTGCTGGCTAATTTCCAGCAGGTTTTTTTATTGAATTTATGGATAAAATTGGCTTGTTTTTGACTCAAAATTGAGCTAAAATGAAAGAGTAATATGAATCCAAAAGCAATCAAAATTGAAGCCCAAAAAGAGATAAAAAGGGTAAAGAATTTAAAAAATTTAGATAAGATTTTCAAGAAATATCTGGGCAAAAAGGGAAAAATTGCCCAGGTTTTTAATTCTTTAAAAAAACTTTCCGAAAAAGAAAGAAAGAAAATTGGCAAAGAAACAAATTTAGTCAAAGTTGAAATTGATAAAATGATAAAAAAGAAATCAAAAGAATTAAAAGAAAAAGAGAGAAAAATTCAAATCAAGAAAGAAAGAATTGATATTACTCGCCCCGGAAAGAAAATAGGAGTAGGCCACTTACATCCCTTAACTTTAGTCCAAAGAGAAATTTTTGAGATATTCCAATCTATGGGTTTTTCAGTTATTCAGGGACCAGAGGTTGAGACAGAATGGTATAATTTTGATGCCTTAAATATTCCCAAAGACCATCCGGCCAGAGATATGTGGGACACTTTTTGGCTCAAAAATAATAAGTTATTGCTGAGAACCCATACCTCGCCGGTTCAAATTCGCTATATGGAAAAGCATAATCCACCCTTGAGGATTATTGTGCCGGGAAAATGTTTTAGGCATGAGGCAACTGATGCTTCCCACGATATTCAATTTTATCAACTTGAGGGATTAATGATAGATAAAAACATTTCAGCTGCTAATTTTAAGGCAATAATTGAAGAATTTTTAAAAAGGTTTTTCAAAACAAAAGTTGAAATTCAATTAAGACCGAGCTATTTTCCCTTTACTGAGCCAAGTTTTGAGATAGATGTTCGGAAAGAAAAAGGGAAATGGGTTGAGATGATGGGGGCCGGGATGGTTCACCCCAATGTTTTTAAAGCAGCTGGTTTAAACCCTAAAGAATGGCAAGGATTTGCCTTTGGGGTGGGATTGGATAGATTAGCAATGGTCAAATATAAAATTGGAGACATTAGATTGTTTTATCAGGGAGATTTACGATTTTTAAAACAGTTTTAAAGTATATATGCTATTTTCCTACAATTGGTTACAAGATTATATTAAGGAAAAACTATTTCCAGCAGAGAAACTGGCTGAGATTTTAACTAGGCACAGTTTTGAGATAGAAGATGTTAAAAAGAGAGGTAAAGATTGGCTTTTAGATATTGATGTTTTACCAAATCGAGGAGCTGACTGTTTTTCTCATTTGGGTATTGCCCGTGAAATAGCAGTAATAACAAACAGTAAGTTCCAAGTTCCAAGTTCCAAGTTTCAAGAAAGTAGCAAATTAAAAGCAAGAGATTTCATAAAATTAGAAGTTAAAAATAAAGCTGATTGCCCCCGTTATACCGGTAAAGTAATTTTGGGGATAAAAGTAGGTTCAGCGCCTAAATGGATTCAAGAAAGATTAAAAGCTTGCGGCCTCCAGCCAATTAATAATATCGTTGATATAGCTAATTACGTGATGTTGGAGACTGGTGAACCAATTCATGCCTTTGACCTTGATAAGATTGAAAAGAAAATTATTGTCAGAAGAGCCCAAAAAGGAGAAAGAATAAAGGCCTTAGATGACAAAAGCTATAGCTTAGATAGAGACATTTTAGTAATAGCAGACGAGAAAGGACCAATTGCCATTGCTGGAATAAAAGGAGGGGAAAAAACTGGCATTGATTCTAAAACAAAAAATATAGTTATTGAAGCAGCTAATTTCAATCAAAAAGTTATTCGTCAGGGTTCCAGAAAATTGAAACTAAGAACAGATGCTTCTTTGCGGTTTGAGAATGGAATTGACCCAAACTTGATTGACTCTGCTCAAGAAAGAATTGTCTCTTTAATTCAAGAAATAGCTGGTGGGAAAATCGCAAAAGGATTAATAGGCTTTTATCCAAATAAAGTCCGGCCCAAGAAAATAAATCTTGATTTAAATTACAGCGAAAAACTATTAGGTATCAAAGTTCCAAAACAAAAAGCGATAAAAATCCTAAAATCTTTAGGTTTCCAATCTTACGAGGTTGAGCCTCGTGAGATTGTAGTGGAGGTACCGACCAGAAGATTAGATGTTTCAATTCAGGAAGATTTAATTGAAGAGATAGGAAGGATTGTCGGTTTCCAGAATATTCCTTCAGCTTTTCCTCAGGCAGCTTTGATTTCTCCAGAAAAAAATCAAGAACTGTTTTGGCAGAAAAATATAAAAGATATTTTAAAAGAAATAGGATTCTCTGAAGTTTATAATTACTCTTTTATAGGAGAGAAAGAAGAAGATATTTTTGGTTGGAAAACAGCTGAGTTAATAGAATTAGAAAATCCAATGAGTTCTTTTAATAAATATTTGAGGCCAAGTTTGATTCCAAATTTACTGAAAAATATTAGAGAAAACTTAAAGTTTGTTAGCGAAATAAAAATTTTTGAGATTGGAAAAATCTTTATCAAGAAAAAAAGTTTATTGGAAAAGGAAATGTTAGCAGGGATTTTAACGAGAAAGGGGATAAAAGATGAGGGTTTTTATGAGTTGAAGGGGATAGTTGATTCTTTGCTCAATAAATTAGGGATAAGCAATATTTGGTATGATGAATATCAGTCAACCCCTGAAGAGTCAAAATTGACTCATTGGCATCCTTCAAAATGTGCTGAGATTAAGAGTGATGGAGAAGAAATTGGCTTTTTGGGAGAAATTTCTCCAAAAATTTTAGAAGATTTAAGAATTAAAGAAAAGGTCTTTGTTTTTGATTTGGATTTTGAAAAGTTGCTGAAATTAGTTTCCGAGGAACATGAATATCAACCAATTTCTCTTTTTCCAACAGCAGTTAGAGATTTGGCTGTTTTAGTTCCCCAAGGGACAAAAGTAGTAACGCTTTTGAATAGAATAAATTCAGCTGGGGGAAAATTAGTTCGGGATGTTGACCTTTTTGATGTTTATCAAGGAAGGGAGATTCCCAGAAATAAAGAAAATTTTGCTTTTCATATAATTTATCAAGCTGAAGATAGAACTTTGTCTTCAAAAGAAATTGATAAAATACATCAGAAAATAATTAAAGCCCTGGAAGAAAATCCTGAATGGGAAGTAAGGAAGTAATTAAAAATATGAGTCCTAAAAAAACTAAACAAAAAACAACTAAACCAGTAAAAAGAACAAAAAAAGAAGAGTCTTATACAGCTAAAGATATCTATGTTTTAAAGGGCCTTGAACCAATCCGGCGAAGACCGGGAATGTACATTGGTTCAACCGGGCCGGAAGGTTTACACCACTTAATATGGGAGTGTGTTGATAACTCATTAGATGAGGCGATTGCTGGATATTGTAAAAACATTGAAGTTCATCTTTTGTCAGAAAATAAAGTAAAGACAATAGATGATGGAAGAGGAATCCCAGTTGAGAAACACCCTCAAACCAAAAAATCAGCTTTGGAGACAGTAATGACAACCCTGCATGCTGGAGCTAAATTTGGTGGCAAGGCCTATCAGATAGCCGGGGGATTACATGGAGTCGGAGTTTCAGTAGTTTGTGCTCTATCTCAAAATCTCAAAGCAGAAGTCTGTAGAAAGGAGGTAAGGTATACTCAAGAATATTCTCGAGGAAAAACCAAAACCAAAGTTAATAAAGCGGGCAAGTGCAAGAAATCAGGGACGACTATAACTTTTGAGCCTGACCCAGAGATTTTCAAAAATATTAATTTTGACCTTAAAAGAGTTTTAAATCACCTTCGTCAACAGGCATATCTTACTCCTGGAGTTAAAATAAGTGTTCACGACCAACGAAGCTCTCCTTTTCTTGTCTATAATTTTTATTTTGAAGGAGGATTACGCTCTTATATAAGATACTTAGTTAATGAAACTGAAACTCATCATGATAATATTTTTTACGGCCGAGGAGAAAAAGAAGGAATTTTAGTTGAAGTTGCTCTTCAATACGCCAAAGAAATGGAAGCTTTTGAAGAAAGTTTTGCTAATAATATTTATACCGGTGAAGGGGGAACCCATCTTACTGGCTTTAGAACTGCCTTAACCAGAACCTTAAATGACTATGCTAGAAAAAATGATTTTCTTAAAGAAAAAGAGGAAAATTTTTCTGGAAATGACGTTAGAGAAGGATTAGTGGCTGCTATTTCAGTTAAACTAAAAGACCCCCAGTTTGAAGGTCAAACCAAAGCAAAATTGGGCAATTCTGAGGCAAGAACTATAACTGATAGTATTTGTTCTGAAACTTTGACTGATTTTTTAGAAAAAAATCCTCACGATGCCAAAGCCATTATTGAAAATTGCTTACTCGCTTCAAAAGCCAGAAAAGCAGCAAAAGCTGCCAGAACTACGGTGCTTAGAAAAGGAATTTTAGAAGGTTTAACTTTACCGGGAAAATTAGCTGATTGTTCTTCCAGAAGTCCCGAAGAATCCGAACTTTATATCGTTGAAGGCGACTCAGCCGGAGGAAGTAGCAAGATGGCAAGAGATAGGAGGACTCAGGCAATTTTACCCTTGAAAGGAAAAATTTTAAATGTTGAAAGAAAAAGATTAAGTAAAATTTTAAGCTCAGAAGAAATAAAATCTTTAATCATTGCTCTAGGAACAGCTATTGCCGAAGATTTTAATATAAATAAGTTAAGGTATCACAGAATTATAATAATGACTGATGCTGATGTTGATGGCGCCCATATAAGGACTTTACTTCTGACTTTATTTTTCAGATATTTCAGGGAGATAATTGAAAAAGGATATCTTTATATTGCTCAACCTCCTCTTTACAAAATTCAATCTGGAAAAAGAAAAGAATATGCTTATACTGAAGCTGATAAGGAAGAAATTTTATCCTCATTTAAAAAAGAAAAAACAGTTGGCCAAGGTATCCAACGTTATAAAGGATTAGGAGAAATGAATTCTCAAGAGCTTTGGCAGACTACTATGGACCCGGAAAATCGGACATTATTGAATGTAAGGGTTGAAGATGCTAAAACTGCTGACCACATTTTTGATACCCTAATGGGTAAAGAAGTGTTACCAAGAAAGAAGTTTATTCAGGCCTATGCTAAAAAGGTCAAGAATTTGGATATTTGAATTAGGGTTGACAAATTTTAAAAGGGCTTTAATATTGAAATTAGAGCCCTGAAGGGCTTTTTTAAACTTTTTTGTCTAATATGAAACTTTTTAAAAAAATAAAAACTTTCTTTAAGGAGGTTTTAGTCGAGGGTAAAAAAGTTGACTGGCCTCGAAAAAAACAAACCCTTGATTACACCTTGGTTGTTATCGGAATAACTTTTGGGGTAGCTTTATTTTTGGGAATTTTAGATTTTATTTTTGTTAAAATTTTAGGAAAATTTATATTTTAATTATGCCCAAACAAAAAGTACAACAAGGCAAAAACTGGTATGTGATTCATACTTATCCGGGAGAAGAAGAAGCAGTAGCTAGGGGTTTAAAGCAAAGAATTGAAAATTTAAGCATGGAAGATAAGATTTTCAGTGTTATAGTGCCTAAAGAGAGAAAGATTAAGATTAGAAGTGGAAAAAGAAAGACTATTGAAGAAAGGATTTACCCGGGCTATGTTTTTGTTGAAATGATAGTTACTGATGATTCTTGGTACGTTGTCAGAAATACTCCTAGAGTCACTGGTTTTATCGGATCTGGCACTACTCCTATTCCAGTTTCTCAAAAAGAGATAGAAATTTTGAAAAAGAGAATGGATATAAAAATTCCTCAATACAAAATAGATGTTGCTCCTGGGAGTTTAGTTAAAATCACCGATGGTCCTTTTAAAGATTTTGAGGGAAAGGTTTTTGAAATAGACCAGGAAAGAGGTAAGTTAAAAGTATTGGTAAATATTTTTGGCAGAGACACTCCAGTCGAGATAGATTCTTTACAGGTAAAGAAGATGTAAAAGTTTATGGCAAAGACAGTAGCCACAATAAAACTTCATATTCCAGCTGGAAAGGCGAACCCGGCTCCGCCTATTGGTCCGACTTTAGCTCAACACGGAATAAATATTGGGGATTTTTGTCAAAGATTTAATGATGCTACAAAAGATAAAGAAGGTTTTACTATTCCAGTCGAAATTACGGTTTATGATGACCGGAGTTTTAATTTTAAATTAAAAAGCCCTTTGGCTTCCGACCTCTTGAAAAAAGCGGCTGGTATTGAAAAAGGTTCAGGGGCTCCTAATCGAAAGAAAGTTGCTAAAATTAGTAAAGCTCAATTAAAGGAGATTGCCCAAAAAAAGATGCCCGATTTAAACACTGAAGATATTGAACAAGCAATGAAAATTATTGAAGGCACAGCCAAAAATATGGGTATTGAAATCAAAGATTAATAAATCCATGAATTACTACAAAAAAATATTGTTAATCGTTTTATTTATTGTCTTTTTAGGAGTTCTTTTGTTTTTGGGTAACGAATTTTTAAACAAAACTTCTCAAGAACCCATAGATGAAATTGGCAATAATAAAGTTTTATATATAATTAACAAAGGAAATGAAGATATTAATGAATATCAAATAGTAATTTCTTCTGACTCAACTGTTTTTTCTTTATTAGAAGAACTTTCCCAAATAAATAATTTTGAACTTTTATCAACTTTATACAAAGATATGGGTGTTTTTGTTGAAAGCATTGATGGATTGAAGAATGGAACAGAAAATAAATACTGGCAGTATTGGGTTAATGATAAATTAGGAGAAGTAGCGTCTGATAAAAAGAAAGTAAAAGGAAGTGATAAAATAGAATGGAAATTTGAAGTACCACCAGAATTTTAATGATGAAAAAAACAAAATTTTTAGCAGCTTTATTGCTTATTCTTGGTGGCGTGGCTTTACGGCTTTTAATGGTAGAGTTTCTTAGAATTCCTAATTTAGAAGTGGTGACTTCTTTTTCTTTAATTGCCGGAGCAATGCTTGGTGGAATTTTTACTTTTGTTGTTCCCTTAAGTATTATTGCTGTTACTGATATGTATATCGGTAATACCTCTATTTTACTTTTTACCTGGTCAGCTTTTGCAATTATTGGAATTTTTGGTTTTCTTTTAAAAAAAAGAAAATCTTTTAATTTTCGTTTTGTGGGAGAAATGACCGGAATAGGTATAATTTCCTCTTTATTTTTTTATCTTTATACTAATTTTGGCTGGTGGCTTCTGACTGGTATGTATTCTTACACTTTACAAGGATTAACTCAGTGTTATATAATGGGATTACCGTTTTTAAGAACAAATTTATTGGGTAATCTTTTATTTGTGCCTTTTTTTACCTCTTTGGCATTACTTGCTTGGAAATATTATCCAGCTTTTAGATTATCAAAATTACTAAGGATTAAATATGATTCTTTCAGATAAGGACATAAAAAAATATATCAAAGAAGGAAAAATTAAAATCAAACCCAAGCCCGATTTTAAAGAACAATTAGGAGCTTGTTCTTTGGATTTACATTTAGGTAATGTTTTTAAAACTTTTAAACCTTCTCAATACCCATATTTAGATTTGAAAAGAAAGATTAATTTTGAGAAATTTATGGAGGAAATAAAGATAGAAAATGGTGCTCCTTTTATTTTACAGCCAAAAGAATTTGTTTTGGCTATCACCAAAGAAGACATTACTTTAAGTGATGATTTAATGGCAAGGCTTGATGGCAGGAGTTCCTTGGGAAGATTGGGATTAGTAGTTCATACAACCGCAGCCCGTTTTGACCCGGGCTGGCAAGGAAAAGCAGTGATGGAACTTGGAAATTTGGGAATTATGCCGGTAATTTTATATTCAGGGATGAGGATTTGCGCTTTAACTTTTGAGACCCTTTCTGGTCCTTGTGAAACCCCATATTCAAAAAAGAAAAAAGCCAAATACATTAAACAAAAATCTCCCCAGGCAAGCAAAATAAACCAGGAATTTAAGAAGTAATTGAAAAATATGGAAGAAAAGCTTAAAAACTGGCCATTAGTTGAGGGGAGATATATATTGGGGAATAAGAAGTCTTCAATAGCTGTTTGTACCAATGCTACGGTTGAAGGAATTGGTCTTGATATGGAAAAGATAGCAATTTGCGGCAAATGCGTAACCGAAAACATTGGAATTGAAAAAATAATTCAAAATATTGTTTCAAACCCTTATATTAGATTTTTAATTCTTTGCGGAAAAGTTTCCAAGGGTCATTTTATAAGTCAGGCGCTTATTTCTTTAAAAAATAATGGTATAGACAAGGATAAAAGGATTATTGGAGCCAAAGGAAATACGCCCTATTTAAAAGGAATTGATAAAGATTTAATAGAAAGATTTCGTCAGCAAATAACCTTTGTAGATTTAATTGGAGAAAATGATTCAAAAAAAATAATGGAGAAGGTTGAAAAGTGTCTAAAAAGAAATCCAGGAATATTTAAAGGAGAAAACATTGAAATTGAAAATATTGAAGAAATAGAAGCTAAATCTTATTCTGATTCTGATTGGATACGTGATCCCAAAGGATTTTTTATTATTTCTGTTAGTAAAATAAGAAACAAAATACTGGTTGAATATTATCAAGATAATAAACTAAAAAATAAGATAATCGGTGATTCAGCAAAGGATATTTGTAAAACAATCTCTAATCTTGATTTAATTGGTAATTTTGCCCAAACCAAAGAGCATTCTATGTATTTGGCAAGAGAACTTCAAAAAGCAGAAATAGCTCTAAAAAATAATTTAGATTTTGAACAGGAAAAAGAATTAATTTTTGAAAAGGTTGCCAAAAAACAAGAATCAATAAAAAAAGAATCAGCCGATGAATACAACTGGTTCGATTAAATTTTATGTATGAAACAAAAGGAATTACTGCAAAAAATTTAGCTGAGGCCTGGGAAAAGGCCTGTATTTTAATAATGAAAGAAGGTCATACTCGTTATGTTCAGGCTCCTGAATACCAAATAGAAACAAAAGACATCCCTTTAATGATTAAAGTTTCAGAACCTTTTTCTAAACCCCGCTTAAGTGATAAAGCAAACACGACAAGAGAATTAGCTGATGATTATACAAAAAAATTTTTACACGGTTCAGGAAAAGAAAATGAAAACAGCTTTGATTATACTTATTATTCACGTCTTCGTTGTTATCCAGATTGTAAGGTAAGAGCTTTTTTGCCAAGTATAACTGACTCCGAAGAAGAATTAGCCGAAGAAATTAAAAAGATTTCTTCTGAGGGAAAATGCGTGGTTCAAAGAATTGACCAGGTAGAAAAGGCAATTAATATTCTTAAAAAAGACCCCACACGCCGAACAGTAGTGATGCACACCTGGATTCCTTTCCGGGACTTAATGAAATTTGGTCCCAAAAGAGAAGATAGTTCCTCTCCTTGTGTTCTTTTGTTTTATCCTCAATTAGTTGATGAAAAATTACATATGTTTGTTGTTATGAAAACCAATGATTTATATAATGCCTGGCCAGAAAATGCCTTTGCTTTCACTTCTTTGCAAAAATATATGGCCGATGAACTTGGTGTAGGAACCGGAACTTATACTCATTTCTCAGTAAGTATGCATGTCTACAAGGATATGTTTGAGGAAGTAAGAAAGAAATTCAATTTATAGTTCGTTATCTAAAACCATAAAAGAGCTCTTGCTAAAACAAGAGCTTTTTTATTATAATAAGAATATATTATGAAAAAATTTAATCCAGCTAAAATTATTGACCATACCAATATAAAAGCTAATGCCTCAGCCAAGGAAATAAAGAAAACCTGTCAAGAAGCCAAAAAGTATGGTTTCCGGGGAGTTTGTGTTAATACACGATGGACAAAGCTAGTAAGTGAAGAATTAAAGAAGACAAAAATTAAAACAGTGGTTTTAATTGATCCACCACTGGGATTAAGTTCTCATCCAAAAAGAGTTGAGTTATCTAAACAGGTTAAAAAAGACGGGGCGGACGAGTTAGATATTGTTATAAATGTCATTGATATAAAATACGAAAGATACAATGAAGTTTTAGAGGATTTAAAGGAAATCAGTAAAATTTTACCCACTAAAGTTATTATTGGCTCTGGTTATTTAACCAATAAAGAGATTGAAAAAGCTTCAGAATTAGTTAAGAAAGCCGGAGCTTTTTGTGTTAAAACAGCAACTGAAAAAGACCCTTTAGGACATATTGAGTTGGAAGAAAAGGCCCGCCACTTAAAAATTATGAAAGAGTCGGCTCCTGGTTTAAAAATTAAAGCGGCCGGGAAAATCAGGACATTCAAGGACGTTCAAATGATGGTTAAAGCCGGTGCTGATATTATAGGTACAAGTTCAAGTCTTGAGATAATGAGAGAATACAGAAGAAGTCACTAAGTCACTTAGTCACTTAAGTTATGGACTACAAAACTACAATCGGCTTGGAAATTCATATTGAATTAAAAACGAATTCTAAGATGTTTTGTTCCTGTAAAAACGACTCAGACGAGAAAATTCCTAATCTTAACATCTGTCCTATTTGTTTAGCTCATCCTGGAACCCTTCCGAATATTAATAAAGAGGCAATAAAAAAAGTAATAAAAACAGCTTTAGCTTTAAATTGTCAGATTGAAAAAAACCCTTATTTTGAGAGAAAAAATTATTTTTATCCTGATTTGCCAAAAGGATATCAGATATCTCAGTATGCTCTGCCATTGAGTAAGAACGGTTATTTGGAAACCCCGATTCAAAAAGGATTTAAAAAGATTAAAATAGAAAGAATTCATCTTGAAGAAGATACAGGCAAATTAATTCATCCCCAGGGAAAAGATTATTCTCTGATAGATTTTAATCGAGCAGGAATTCCTTTAATGGAATTGGTAACCGAACCGGACATTGAATCAGCCAAGGAAGCCCGGGAGTTTGCTCGTCAGCTACAATTGATTTTAAGATATCTCGGGGTTTCTGAAGCCAATATGGAAAAAGGAGAGATGAGATGCGAAGTAAACATTTCATTAAGCCGGGAAAGAAAATTGGGGACAAAGGTTGAAATCAAGAATTTAAATTCTCTAAGAGCAGTGGAACAAGGAATTAAGTATGAAATTGAGCGGCAAAAAGGAATTTTAAAAAAAGGAGAGAAGATAATTCAAGAGACGATGGGTTGGGATGAAAGCCAGGAAAAGACTTTTTCCCAGAGAGAAAAAGAAGAATCTCATGATTATCGTTATTTTCCAGAGCCCGATCTTCCTCCTCTGGAAATTAATAAAGAATTTTTAGAGGAGATTAAGATAGAAATTCCAGAACTTCCCCAAGCAAGAAAAGAGAGATTTAAAAAAGAATATTATCTTTCGGAAAAAGAAATAAACCTTTATGTTTCTCAGAAAGATTTAGGCCAGTATTTTGAAAAAGTTATTTCAGAATTGAGAAACTGGGTCAAAGAGAAAAAATTTAAAGAAAAGATAGGAACAAAAGAGTTTAAAAAATTGATTAAATTAGCCTCAAATTACATTTCAACAGACCTTCAAAGCCTTTTAAAAGGAAAATCTGTTGGGGATAAGAGCTTTTTAATAACCTCGGAAAACTTTGCTGAATTTATTACTCTGATTTATATTGGCGAGATTTCCAGCAAGATTGCCAAGACCCTTTTAAGGGCAATGTTTGAAACAGGAGGAGACCCTTCTCAGATTATTGAAGATAAAGGATTAAAATTAATAACTGATGAAAAACAAATTAAAAAAGTAGTTAAAGAAATAATTAAAAAAAACCAGAAAGCAGTTGATGATTACAAAAAAGGCAGAGAATCAGCTATTCAGTTTTTAGTAGGCCAGGTCATGGCTAAAACAAAAGGCACGGCTGGTCCGGAAAAAGTAATTGAGATATTAAAAAAACTTTTAAAGTGAAAAATTTAGCTTCTACTCAGAAATTATATGAAAAAATAGCTGGGGGAGAGATAAAGGGTTTTACTGTCCCAGCTTTTAATATTCGAACTTTAACTTTTGATGTTGCTCGAGCTCTTTTTCGGGCAGCCAGAAAGGAAAGCGCTGGCGCTTTCATAATTGAATTAGCAAGGTCAGAGATAGATTATACAGGGCAGACAGTTGAAGAATACAGAAATTCAATTTTAAAAGCAGCTGAAAAAGAAAAATTTAAGGGAGCTATTTTTTTACAGGGCGATCATTTTAAGATAAACGATTTAGAGAATTTAATTAAAAGGGCAATTGAAAATGGTTTTTATAACATTGATATTGATTGTTCTTCTTTGCCACTCAAAGATAATTATGTAGAAACAGCAAAGTTTACTGCTTTTATTAGAAGTATAGAACCGAAAACCGTTTCTATTTCTATTGGCGGGGAAGTAGGGGAAATAGGTGGTAAAAATACAACAGTTGAAGAATTTAAAGAGTTTATAAAGGGGTATAAAAATGAGCTTTCAAACTACGCTAATTTAAAAGGATTAATTAAAATTGCCATCCAAACTGGAACTTCTCATGGCGGTATTATGCTTCCGACAGGAGAAATGAAAATACCAGAAGAGGATTTTGAAACCCTTGCTGAAATTTCCCAGGAAGCTAAGAAATATGGCCTGGCTGGAGCTGTTCAGCACGGAGCTTCTACTTTACCAGGAGAATACTTTGAAAGATTTCCAGAAACCAAAGCTTGTGAGATTCACTTAGCCACTATTTTTCAGAATATTATCTATGAAAGCGATTATTTTCCTCAAGATTTAAAAGAAAAAATTTATAAATGGTTAAGGAAAAAGTATTTTCAAGAAAAAAAAGAAACCGAAAATGAAATTCAGTTTCTTTATAGGACTAGAAAATATGCTTTAGGCCCTTTTAAAAAAGAAATTTGTAATATTCCTCAAAAAAATATTGACAGAATTTCCGAAGAATTAGAAGAGAAATTTATCTTTTTCTTTCAAAAATTAAATGTTTCTAATACCTCAGATTTAATCAAGGGTTTGACAAATATTAAATAAACTGCTATAGTTTAAAACAATTGAACATTAACAAAAAGAAAGGATTAGAAAATGAGAAACGTTTATTCTTTTAAGGGAGAAATCCTGACTATTCCGGCTAAAATGAGAAGAAAGATAGATAGGGAGGTGGTAATTATTGGATTCCGTAGGGAGTGCATTTTTATATATCCTCAAAATAAATGGGCAAGGTTAAAAGAAAAATTAGAAGAAGAATTGTCTTCATTTAAGAAAGGAGTTGAACTTCGACAATTCAAAAGAGCCATGTTTTCACAAGTCTGGAAGGTAAGTCTTAACCGACAGGGAAGAATTTCAATTCCTTCCCAGTTGAGAAAACATAATTGCCTGAGAGGCTCAAAAATAATCATAACTTATAATTGGCAAAGGGATAGGATTGAAATAAGAAATACTAAATAGGGATAGTTTCATTAAAACAAAAGTTGGAACTATCCCTTTTTTTACCTCAAAAAATTTTTAATTAATTTTTCAGCTTCCTTATAATTTTTTATCCAGTTGATTTTTTTATCTTTTTTAAACCAGGTCATCTGGCGCTTAGAGAACTTTTCAATGTCTTTTTGAAGATTTTTTATCATTTTTTCCCGGCTTATCTTATTCTGAAGATATCTGGCAATCCAACGATATTCTAATCCAAATTCTTCAAGGCGTTTCCAATTAACTCCCTCCTGAAGGAGTTTTTTTACTTCCTCAATCATTCCCTGTTCAAATCTTTTTTTTAATCTCATTTTGATTAAATGATTTAATTCTTTTTTTGATTTTTTAATCCCAATCAATAAGCAATTAAATTTTGGATTTTTTTCTAATGGAGGAACCTTTCCTAATTTTTTGGCAATTTCAATTGCTCTAACCAATCTTCTTTTGTTTTCTTTTTCAATTGTTTTAGCTCGTTCCTTATCAAGTTTTTTTAACATTTCAAAAAGCTCTTTGGCTGTTTTCTTTTCTAGCTTTTCTCTAAGTTTCATATCCGGTTTTAGTTTTGGGAAAAGCCAGTTTTCAATTATTGAATAAAGATAAAAAGGAGAGCCGCCAACCAGAAAAGGAACTTTTCCTTTTTTAAAAATTTTTTCAATAGTTCCTAAAGCTAATTTTTGATACTGAACCACTGAAAAGCGTTTTTTTGGGGAAACAATGTCTAAAAGATAATGGGGGATATTTTCCATTTCTTTTTTGGTTATTTTTCCGGTACCAAGGTCCATACCTTTATAAACTTGTCTCGAGTCAGCAGAAACAATCTCACTATTAAATTTCTTAGCCAGTTTTATTGAGAGTTCGGTTTTTCCCGAGGCAGTTAGTCCCAAAATAACAATTAGTTTTTTTCTTGACATAAAAGAATAAAAAAGTTAAAGTCAAACATATTTAAAAATTTAATAGGATAGAAAGGAAAGAAAAATGAAAGTTCTCTGGGGATTTATAAACTGGTTTCTTGTTTTAACCTGGACTGATATGGCAACGATTTCTTGGTACCGGGCAGGGGAAAAAGAATTATACACTCTCTTAGTTATGATGATAGCTTCAACCTTATCAATATCAATAAGTTATGGAGTTTTTACAGGAATAATTTGGCTGATAAGGGGTTTTTTAAAGAAGTTAAAGGTTGAAAAGAATGAATTAAGAGAAGATTTTCCCTTGAAAAATCATAAGGTGTCTGAAAAATGGGTAGAAAGGTTAATTAATAAGTTGAACCGCCATAGATACCTTGTTTTGTTTGCTCTTAATCTTGTTCCCTATATGCCCTATCTAACCGCAGCTACGGTCATTACTGCCAAGCTAATGAAAATTCCCTATGGGTTACCTGTTATCCTTGCCGGAAATGCGCTAAAGGTATATTTTCTAACAACCATAATCTATATGATAGGAAATGGTCTCTAAGTGCCTATATTAAATTTGATATAGGCACTTTTTTTAATGATTGTCCCTGAAGTCCCCAGGAAAGGGCATTAATTACTTTTATTTTAACAAATTTTCCAATTATATCTTTTGGGCTCTTGAATTTTACTGTTTTGTAATGGAAAGATTTAGCAATTATAAAATCATCATTCCATTTTAAAGGAAGAACTTCAACAATTACTCCAATAAAAGTTTTATTTTTATCTAAAGCGGTTTGTTTCAGAATTTCAGTTAAAATTCTTTCTCTTTCTTTTTTTTCTGGTTTTGGAACATTATCTTCCATTTTAGCCGCTGCTGTACCTGGTCTGACTGAATATTGGGAAATATAAGCCATGTCATATTTGATTTCTTTTAATAAATTAACAGTATTTTTAAACTGGGTTTTTGTTTCTCCTGGAAAACCAACTATAACATCGGTAGATAAAGTAATATCCGGGATTTTCTTACGAATTTTTTTAACCAACTCTCTATATTCCTCAATTTTATAATTTCTGTTCATCTTTTTTAAAATCTCATTATCTCCGGACTGAACCGGTAAATTCAAATAAGGACTTATTTTTTCGCACTCAGTCATTATCTCAATTAACTCATTGGAAAAATCTCTTGGCTGTGGAGAAGTAAATCTAATCCAGAAATTTCCTGGAATATTATTTAGCATCTTTAAAAGTTTTGGGAAATTAATATTTTTGTTTCTATAACTGTTGACATTTTGTCCTAATAGCCATATTTCTTTATAACCCTTATCAATAAGATTTTTAGCTTCAATTAGAATATCTTCAGCTGCTCGGCAAACTTCTGAACCTCGAGTATAAGGGATAACACAGTAACTGCAAAAATAATTACAACCAGTAGAAATAGGAATATAAGCCAGCGGAAAACAAGAATATCTTGGCTCAATTTCCAAGTTGGCTTTTGACAAATCTTTGATGTCTAAAATATAATCAAAATGTTGAGCCAATTTTTTTCTGTCTTTTTTAAGAATACAGCCTGTTAAGATAGTTTGTAATTTGTAGTTGGTAGTTTTTAGTTTGTTGAATTTAGGGATAAGTCCATAAATCCTATCAACTGCTGATTGGCGAACAGAACACATATTAACTATAATTAAACCAGCTCTATCTATTTTTAGAGCTTTTTTATAACCGACTTTTTCAAAAACAGTAGCAATTCTCTCACTATCTGAGCAATTCATTTGACACCCATAAGTAATAATATGATATTTCATATCACTAATCTTAACAAATTCTTTTATTTACTTCAATTCAAAAACCCCACCGAAGGGCAGGGTTTTTGGACTCAGATGGAGAACTGATTTATTATTCTTTTTCGCAGTCTTTAGGACAATAAAGCAGTCCACAGTCATTGGTACAGCTTACCTTAGACGGACCAGCGCCTTCACTAATTATTTCTTCAGAACATACACTGGGAGTACAGAATTCAAATGACTCACAAATACCATCGCCACAGGCAGCACAATGAGTTTCTTGTTTATTATTTCTAGTATAGACAGCACATTTCCTTTCTAAAGTTTTACAGGCTCCCTGGTGGGCAATTTCAACTCCACTTGCTTCAATCCAGCATTTATTACTGTAGGTTTTTCCATCATTTCCGCAAACCGGGTCCCAGAGAACAATACATGTTACAGCCCCCTTTTCTTTTATTTGTTTTTCTCCAGGTATTATACATTTTGGAGGCATAAGACAACCCTTGGCATCTCTTTTTATTACAATTCTTCCTTGTTTACAAAAACCAGGAGCTGGAGGCATAAATTGCGGACATTCTTCTCTTTTTATTTGAATTGGAATCTTCTCCATGATTTCTTCTCTTAGTTCCTTTAATTCTTCCTTAATTCCTACCTCTTCTTTCAACTCTGATTTAATATCTTCAAGAATTTCCATTTTAGTTTCTGCTTTCACTCCAATTTTTTCAATATAATCTTTAAATTTTTCCTGGGTTTCAACTGGCATCTCTTCTAATTCCTCTTTTAGTTTTATCAGGGTATTTTCTCTAGCTTCTCTAATTGCTTCTTTTGCTTGCTCTGGCACTTTTTCTTCCAAATTCTTTAAGATTTCCAGGTTTTTGAAACCTTTAAATTCACTACCCTTAACTTTTTCCAAATTGTTTTCCAATCTTTGAGCAATTTCTGTTTTTTCTTCTAATTTTTGCATTACCTCACCAAATCTTTGGAGATGGTTTTCTCTGGCTTCTTCTATTTTTTCAAAAGCTTGTTCCGGAACCTGTTCTTCCAGTTTCTCAAGAATTTTCTGATGTAAAACCTGATGTTTTATAAATTTATCTAAAAATTTTCCAACCTCTATATTTTGACTAGCTTTTTCTTCAATTTTTTCAGCTATTTCTTTAACTTTATTAATTTCATTTTCGTAATTTTCAACAGCTTTTTCAATAACTTCGGGAATGTCTGTTTTTTCAACCAATTTTCTTGCTTCCAGAAGTTTTTCTGATGCGTATCTTGCTCTAAGATTTACTTTCTTTACTTGATTGAAAGTAAAAAAGCTCCTTATTCCTCTTTGCCAATTTTTTAGAAAATAAAAAGGGCTATCAGGCAGTAATTTTGGTTCCGAAGCTTCAAGATCAGAAGCTGTAACATCTTCATCAAGGGCTACTTCTTCGTCTGCTGTTATTTCGTCTAGACTAATAATGATATCCTTGGCGGAATCATCAGCTTCTCCCTGGATTGATTCATCAAGGTCTATTTCTTGGGCTAAAGCAATTAAAGCGAAGCCAAAAACCAAGACGAGACTTAAAATAAAGATTTTTGTTAGTTTGAACATATTTTTGACATTTAAGCTTTAAGCTTCGACCTTTTTTTCTATTCTTATATTTGCTTTCTTTAAAAATTTTGTCAAGGATATTTCACCGATATCTCCTTTCTCTCTTTTTCTTACTCTGACTGTTTTATTTTTTATTTCTTTGTCGCCGACTACCAAAAGATAGGGGATTTTTTGAATTTCTCCCTGTCGGATTTTTTTGGAAACAGTTTCGGCTTCAGTTTTTGCTTCAGCTCGTAATCCCTCTTCTTTTAACTTTTTGGCAATTTCTTTTGCGTATTTTCTATGTTCAGAACCAACCGGAATTACCCAGATTTGAATAGGAGCCAACCATAAGGGAAAAGCTCCGGCATAATGTTCAATTAAAACCCCAAAAAATCTTTCCATTGAACCTAAAAGAGCCCGATGAATCATATATGGTTCTTTTTTTTTGCCTTTTCTATCAACATAAGTCATTTTGAATCTCGCTGGCAAATTAAAATCAAATTGAATAGTGGTACACTGCCAGTCTCTTCCAATAGAATCCTTTATCTTAATATCAATTTTGGGGCCATAAAAAACACCTCCGCCTGGATCAATCTGATATTTTAATTTGAGATTTTTAAGAACATATTCAAGGGTCTTAGTTGCTTTTTGCCAGTTCTTAATAGTTCCGACATACTTTTTAGGACGAGTAGAAAGATAGATATTATATTCCTTAAAACCGAAATCTTTTAGCATTTTAATAGCGTCTTTAACAAGTTTAACGGTTTCTTCAGTCATCTGGTCAGAAGTACAAATTATATGAGCATCATCTTGGGTAAAACCACGAACTCGAATTAATCCGTGCAGGGTTCCAGAACGTTCATAGCGATAGACTGTTCCTAATTCTGCATATTTTATAGGCAAATCTCTGTAGCTTCTAATTTTAGAGTTATAGACACAAACATGAAAAGGGCAATTCATTGGCTTTAACAGATATTCTTCTTTTATCTTGGCTTTTTTTCCTTTTTGGACATCTTCCAAACTTTGTCCAATCTCTAGAGGAGGATACATACTTTCGTTATAAAAGTTCCAATGACCAGAAGTTTCCCATAATTTTCTACTTCCAATATGAGGAGTATAAAGCCATTGATATCCTTTTTCAGTTAATTCTTGATACAAATAATTTTCTATTATTTTTCTTAAAGTCGCTCCTTTAGGAAGCCAAATTGGCAAACCAGCGCCTATTTGTTCATTAATCATAAATAATTCTAATTTTTGACCTAAGGACCGGTGGTCTCGTTTTTCTGCTTCTTTTTTGAATTTTAAGTGCTTTTCCAGTTCTTTTTTATTTTTAAAAGCCAAACCGTAAATTCTGGTTAACATGGGCTTTTTTTCATTGCCTTTCCAATAAGCACCAGCGATTTTAGTCAGTTTAAAACTATTTTCAAGAATCTCTCTGGTTGATTTTAGATGGGGTCCCTTACACAAGTCCAGAAAATCACCACTCTCATAAATAGAAACAGTTTTAGTTGTTAGTTCATCAATCAATTCTAATTTATAGGGCTGTTTTTTAAATATTTTTTTTGCTTCATTTCTGGAGATGATTTTCTTTTTAAATTTAATATCTTTTTTGATTAATTCTTTCATCTTTTTTTCAATTTTAATTAAATCTTCAGGAGTTATAGATTTTGGCAAATCAAAGTCATAGTAGAACCCATTTTCAATAGAAGGTCCAATACCAAATTTTACCCCTGGATAGAGTTCTTGAACTGCTTGAGCCAATATATGAGCAAGTGAGTGACGAAGAGTTTCAATTTTCATAAGTTTTTGTATTTTCATTCTTCAACTATTTCTTCAATGTTTTCGCAGATTAACTTAGGGGAATCGCGCCAATTCTCAACTTTACCGGTAACAAAAACGATTTTATTTTCTTGAAAAGCAGTTGGATTTCTTTCAATAATTTTTGAAAAAACAACAACCTCAATTTTGTCAGTTAAGTCTTCTAATTCCATAAATAACATTGGTTCACCTTTTTTGGTTAAGACTTTTTTAATTGAGAAAATTATTCCTCCCACCCTTATTTTTTGATCAAATATTCCGTTTCTTAATTCTTGAAGAGGCAAGGTTCTTTTTTCCAGAACTTTTTTGAAACTCTCTAAGGGATGAGCAGAGATATAAAGTCCCAAAAGCTCTTTTTCCCATAAGAGTTTTTGATTTAAAGAAACAAGTTTTATCTCTTTAAGTCTTAAAGAAGAAGGGGATAAAGCCGAACCTTTAGCAAACAAACTTTTTTGGCCGGAATTGTTCATTTTTCTGATTTCTCGATTAAAGTTTAAAATTTCTTCAATGTTTTGAAGTAACTTATTTCTTTCCTCAAACTTATCAAAAGCCCCGGTTTTAATTAAGCTTTCCATAGATTTTTTGTTTAAATCTTTTGTTTCAATTCTTGAAATAAAATCAGTAAAGGAAATAAATCGTCCATTTTCTTCTCTTTCTTTAATTATTGTTTCAACAACGTTTGAACCTACGTTTTTAATAGCTCTTAATCCAAACCTTATTTTATTTTTATTAGGAATAACCGAGAAATTCCTGAAACTTTCGTTAATATCAGGAGGTAAAACTTTAATTTTCATATCTTTACATTCAGCTATTAAGAAAGCAATTCTTTCAATATCAGATTGTTCCGAGGTTAAAAGAGCAGCCATAAATTCAATCTCAAAATGGGTTTTAAGATAGGCGGTTTGGTAGGCAATCATTGCGTAAGCTGTAGCATGGGCGCGGTTAAATCCATAACTTGCAAAAGGTAGAATCCAATTCCAGATTTTTTGAGCGGTTGCTTTATCTATTTTGTTTTTAATCATTCCCTGAATAAACTTTTCTCCTTGGGCGATTAGCAAGCTTTTTATCTTTTTGCCCACTGCTTTTCTTAAAACATCAGCTTCAGAAAGGGTAAAACCGGCAAGGTCTCTGGCGATTTGCATTAATTGTTCCTGAAAAATACAAATTCCCTGGGTTTTCTCTAAAATTGGTTCTAATTTTGGATGCAAATATTCTATTTTTTTCCTTTTATGTTTTCTATCAATATAGTCTTGAATAAACTGGATAGGGCCCGGCCGATAAAGAGCAACCATTGCCACTATATCTTCAAAAGTATTAGGTCTAAGTTCCTTTAAATATCTTTTAAATCCCGATGATTCCAGTTGAAAAATGCCCGTGGTTTTGCCCTTTTGTAAAAGTTTATAAGTTTTTTTATCATCAAAGGGAATTTTTGAGATATCTACTTTTTTATTTTGAACTTTATAAACTCTAGCCAGAGTATCTTCAATAATAGTTAAATTTTTCAAGCCTAGAAAGTCCATCTTTAGAAGACCTAAATCTTCGATTGAGTACATTTCGTATTGAGTAACCACGGTGTTGTCGTTTTGGGTCGGATGTTGTAAAGGAACAATCTCATCCAGGGGTTGAGAGGAGATTACGACGCCGCAAGCATGAGTTGAAGCGTGTCTGGCACAACCTTCAAGTTTTTTTGAAAAATCAATTAGTTTTTTAGCCTCATCATCGGTTTGATAGAGTTGGCGGAATTCAGAAACTCCTTTCAAGGTCTGGTCCAGGGTAAAACCAGAGGGAATAGTTTTTGCTATTTTATCGCAATAACCATAACTTAATCCCGTAACCCTTCCTACGTCTCGAATTACTGCCCTGGCCGCCATTGTTCCAAAGGTAATAATCTGAGCCACTTTATCCCGGCCATATTTTTGGGAGACGTACTCAATTACTTCATCTCTTCTTCGGTCAGTAAAATCAAGGTCAATATCAGGCATTGAGATGCGGTCTTTGTTAAGGAAGCGCTCAAAAAGTAAATTATGTTTTAAGGGATTAATTTCAGTAATTCCTAAAAAGAAAGCGACTATAGACCCTCCGACACTACCTCTTCCCGGCCCGACAACAATATGATTTTTCTTTGCCCATTGGACAAAATCCTGAACAATCAAAAAATAAGGAGCAAAACCAGTTTCTTTAATAACCGAAAGTTCATATTCCAGTCTCTTCTCAGCTTCTTTTTTATCTTTAATCTTATCTTTTTGACTCTCTAATCCTTGATAGCAAAGTTCTTTTAAATATTGATTAGGATTTTCATTGTTTGGTGTTTCAAAATGAGGTAGTTTTATTGTTCCCAACTTAAAATTAAAGTTGCACATTTCAACGATTTTCTGAGTGTTTTCTATGGCTTGAGGAATGTCTTTAAAGGATTCTATCATTTGCTGAGAAGATTTCATTGAAAAATCATCAGCTTTCATTGTTAATCTTTCGGCGTCGTCAAGTCTGGTTCCAGTATTAATTAACATTAAAATATCCTGAGCATCATTGTCCTCTGGTCTTAAATAATGGGTATCGGCAGTAGCTACCAAGGGAATAGCTAATTTTTTGGAGAATTCAATTAAAACTTTATTTATTTTTGTCAGCTCTTTGATATTTGGGTGGTGTTGAATTTCTAAATAAAAATTGTCTTTCCCAAAAACCCCTTGATATCTTAAAGCTAATTTTTCAGCCTCCTCAATTTTATTAGCTAAAATTAATTGAGGAATTTTCCCAACCATACACCCAGAAAGCATAATTAATCCCTTGGTGTGTTGAAACAATAATTTCTCATCAACCCTTGGTTTGTAATAAAACCCCTCCAAGTGAGCTTTGGTAATAAGTTTTACCAAATTTTTATAACCTTCTTCGTTTTTTACTAAAAGAACAAAATGATATCTTTTGTCATCAATATTCGGTCTTTTCTGGTCCATTGTCTCTTTAGCTAAATATAATTCTGAACCAATTATCGGTTTTATATTTCTTGCTCTGGCTTTTTTATAAAACTCGACTGCTCCATACAAAACTCCATGGTCAGTTAAAGCACAGGAATCCATTCCTAACTCCTTAACCCTATCTAAAAGATGGTCTATCTGAGGTAAACCATCTAATAAACTGTAATGAGAATGGACATGAAGATGGGTAAATTTTGCCATGTTTTATTTAATTATTTCTTTATATTGAGCGTCTTCCAGAATTAATTCATTTTTAATTTTAGTGGTTTTCAAAATTATATTTTCATTAATTTTTACTGATTTTAAATTGACTTTTCCACCAATAAAGGCCCCTAACATATCCAAACTCCCTTCGGCTAATGAATCTTCAAGGTCAAGGTTACCCAAAATTTTTGCATCTCGGAGGTAAATATCTCCCTTAATAATTAAACCAGCATGGTAAGCATCGTTAATTTTTATATCTTGAAGATTAATATCTTTTTTGATTTCAGTTTTAGCTAAACTTAAAAAGCCGGAAATATTTAAACCCCTACAGTTTAAATCTCCATCAATTTTTGCTCCAACCAGATTTACCACCCCATTTATTCTGGCCCCTTCCAAGTTTAAATTTCCTTTGAGAATTGCCTGTCCAAGATAAAGAGGACCCCTTACAATTGCTTCATTTAAATTCAAATCTCCTTTTATAATAGCACCTTCCAAATAAAGAGGTCCAAGAATAACTACTGTTTCAAGATTTAATCCTCTTTCAATTATTTTTTCCTGAAGAGAAAGAGAAGCCAAAACTTTGCCCCGGAAATCTACGTTTCTCTCTTCAAGAGAGGCCATTCTTAATTCTTCTTCAATATCAGCTTGATTTAAAATATTTTTATCAGGCATTAATTTCTGTTAAAATTAAATAATTAGTCTATTTTAACTGATTTTGAAAAATTAGTCTATATAAGCGCTCGGCAATAGAATTATTAAATTAGTATAGCATGACAAATAATTTTTCTCAAAAAAGAAGCAACTATATTCTGGTTGGTATAGACGAAGTGGGAAGAGGACCTCTTGCAGGGCCTGTTACTGCTGCTGCAGTGACTATTAATTCTGCTAATATCAAATATCAAAAATCAAAAATCAAAAATATTTCAAAAGAGATTAAAGATTCAAAAAGATTAAGTTCTAAAAAGAGAGAAGAAATTTATAAAATTTTAAAAAATCAGCCTGAAGTTGAATGGGGAATAGGTAGAGTTTCAGAAAAAGTTATTGATAAGATAAATATTCTTCAAGCGACAAAATTAGCAATGGTAAGAGCGACCAGGAATTTAGAAAATAAAATTGGTAGAAAAATTAATTTTTTAATAATTGACGGCAATTTTAGTATTGATTTAGCGATTCCTCAAAAATCAATCATAAAAGGAGATGAAAAAGTTTTTTTAATAAAACTTTCCTCTGTTATTGCTAAAATAACAAGAGATAAAATGATGTTGAGATATCATAAAAAATATCCGAAATACAGGTTTGATAAACATAAAGGATACGGAACAAAACTCCATTTAGAGAGTTTAGAAAAATATGGACCCTCTAAGATTCACCGTAAGAGTTTCCGTCCAGTAAGAGAACTATTGTAAGATTCAGGTCTTTATGATAGATTAGACATATGGCAGTACCCAAAAAACACACAACAAAGTCAAAAAGGAATAAAAAAAGAATGCATATTTTTTTAAAAACTCCTACTTCAGTTTCTTGTCCTCACTGTGGAAAACCAAAACTTCCTCATAGAGTTTGTAAAAACTGTGGCTATTATAAAGAAACTGAAGTTTTGGATGTTCTCGGGAAATTAGAAAAGAAAGAGAAGAAAAAGAGAGAGAAAGAAATAAAAGAAAGAGAAAGAGAAAAAAGAGAAAAGGAGAAACCATTAACATTAGAAGAATTATCAAAAAAGAAATTTTAAATTTATGGCATCAAGACATTTAGCTCGTTCCATTGTTTTACAGTCGTTGTTTGAATGGGATTTTTACGAAAAAAAACCGGATTTTAAGAAGATTTTAGAAAGAAACATAAAAAAATTCGGGGGAAGCTTTAATGAAGTTAATTTTGTTAATTCTTTGGCTAAGGGTCTTATTAAACATCTTCCAAAAATTGATAAAGTTATTAAAGAATCGGCGCCAGAGCGACCAATTGACCAATTAAGTATTATTGACCGCAATGTTTTGAGAATTGGTCTTTATGAATTATTATATGCCGATAAAAAAGAAGTACCCCCAAAAGTTGCTATCAATGAAGCAATTGAGTTGGCAAAAAGTTTTGGTGGTGAAAGTTCGGGGAAATTTATTAATGGCGTATTGGGAACAGTTTACAAAGAAGTACAAAAAAACACATGAAAGATTTTGCAAAGCTTGAAGAAAATTTAGGTATTAAATTTAAAAATAGGGATTTACTAATTCAGGCTTTTTGCCATCGCTCTTATTCAAATGAGAATCCCAATTTTTATTTAGATAATAATGAAAGATTAGAATTTTTGGGTGATGCTGTCTTAGAGTTGATTGTTACCGATTATCTTTACCAAAATTATCAAGATCCAGAAGGGGAATTAACTGTCTGGAGAGCAGCTTTGGTTAATTCTCAAAAGTTAGCTGATATTGCCCGGAGTCTTGAGTTTGAGGATTATCTTTTGTTAAGTAAAGGAGAGATAAAAGATACTGGAAAAGCTCGAAATTATATTTTAGCTAATACTTTTGAGGCATTTTTAGGGGCTTTCTATCTGGACCAGGGTTATGAAAAAACTCGGAAATTTGTTGAGAATAAATTGCTTTCTCAACTGCCAGAGATTTTGAAAGAGGGAATTTGGCGGGATTTTAAATCTCAATTTCAGGAAATAGCTCAAGAAAAAATGAAGATTACTCCCAATTATAAACTTTTGAAGGAAAAGGGACCGGACCATGTAAAACATTTTACAGTAGGGGCTTTTTTAAATGATGAGTTGGTCTCCAAGGGAGAAGGTTCTTCAAAACAAGAAGCAGAAGAGCAAGCCGCCCAAAAAGCTCTAAAGACAAAAAACTGGTAAGAAATACAATTTATGTTAGTAATAAGATTTTTAAGAATTGGTAAAAAAAATCAGCCATTTTTCAGAATCGTGGTAACCGACAAAAAAAATCCTCCTCAAGGAGGCAGATTTTTAGAGGTGCTTGGATTTTTAAATCCTTTGACAAAAGAAAAAAAATTAAAGAAAGAAAGAATTAAATATTGGCTCAGTGTGGGAGCTCAACCCTCGGATAGTTTATATAATTTACTGATTAAGGAAAAAATAATTACAGGAGAAAAAAGAGACGTTCACAAAAAAGCAAAAGAGAAAGAGAAGCCAAAAGAGAAAGAGAAGCCAAAAGAGAAAGAGAAGCCAAAAGAAGAAAAGAAACCAGAAGAAGAAAAACCAAAATAGTCTTGACATTTTACTTTAAATAAGTAAAATAATAGGATAAGTAGCTTTTTCAGTTAGACCGATTCTCTGATTGATTGATAGAGAGAGAATCGCTGAAAAGGTCGGGCTACTGGTAATTAAAGATTGATGAAATCAAAGATTTTCTTGTAATTTTATGGCAAAAGAAAATGATAGAGAATTTCTTGAATACGTAGTTAAAGCTTTAGTTGATAATCCCAAAGATGTCACAATTGATAGAAAAGTTGACGAAATGGGAGTTTTACTCAGCTTGAAAGTCCACGCTGACGACATGGGTCAAATTGTCGGTAAGGGTGGTTCAACTGCTAGATCTATCCGAAATCTTGTTCGGATAATTGGTCTCAAGAATCATGCCAGAGTTAATCTTAAGATTGAGGAGCCAGAAGGCGGAAAAAGAGAGCCAAAAGAAAGCTCTGAAGAAAAAGGAGATTTAGAAAACCTTAATCTCTAAAATTCATAAGAGTTCGCCAAACTCATTATCTGGGCGAACCAACAGATTGAATTTTTTGAAAACGGTGCTACTATAAAAGTGGTGCCGTTTTCGTTTTTATTTTCGTTTTTATGAAATTTGATGTTATTACAATATTCCCAGAAATTTTTGATTTCTATTTTAAACATTCAATTATTAAAAAAGCTCAAAAAAAAGGAGCCATAAAAATTCAAGTTCATAATCTCAGAGATTTCACCAGCGATAAACACAAGAGTGTTGATGACAAACCCTTTGGTGGGGGCAGAGGAATGGTATTAAAAATTGAACCTATCTATAAAGCAGTTCAATTTTTAAAAAATCAAAAATTAAAAATTAAAAATAAAAAAGATAAAAAAACTAAAGTAATTTTGTTTACTCCGAGAGGGAAAAAGTTTAATCAGAAAATGGCTACTGAGTTTGCAAAGCTTGACCAAGTAATTTTGATTTGTGGCAGGTATGAAGCAATAGATGAAAGGGTGGCAAAATATATTGCTGATGAGAAAATTTCAATAGGGGATTATGTTTTAATGGGGGGTGAGCTGCCTGCCTTGGTATTAATGGAAACTGTAGCCAGATTGGTGCCAGGAGTTATTGAAAAATCTGAATTATTAAAAGAAAGAATTACCAAAAAGAAAGGATTTATAGAATATCCTCAATATACCAGACCAGAGCTATTCGAGCCCCAGAAAGATAAGAAATGGCGGGTGCCTAAAGTTCTTTTATCTGGCAATCATAAGAAAATCGAGGAATGGCGGGAAAAACAGAGCAAAATTATTGAATAGAGAAAATTTTTTGCTAGAATTTCAATAAAGGGTAGGTGCCAGAGTGGTCAATTGGACGTGGCTGTAAACCACGCGGCTTCGGCCTACGGGGGTTCGAATCCCTCCCTACCCATTGCCGATGTAGCTCAGTTGGTAGAGCATGCGCATGGTAAGCGCAAGGTCCGCGGTTCAATCCCGCGCGTCGGCTCATATGGCAAAAAAAAGAAAACCATTTGTAAGACTTCAATGCCAGGAATGTAAAAGGATTAATTATTATATTAAAAAATCAAAGGGTCTTGAGGATAAATTAGAATTGAAAAAATTCTGTAAATGGTGCAGAAAGCATACTTTACACAAAGAGATGAAGAAATAAAAAAGCCCTCCAGACGAATCCAGAGAGCCTTACAACGAGTGGAATTTTTCTTCAGGAAAACTCTAGAACTCCCAATCCCAGAAGAATTCCTAAGAGGGCTAAGAGAACTCTATATTCCCAATGAGCGTTTTTTGCCCATACAACTAAGCCAATACGAGGAATTTCTTTTGGAGACACAGCCAATGCTATGCTGAATACAGACACTACTAACGCAAAGATTTTAATCCCCGAAGACAAAGTTTCAGCTGTCATTTTTAATTCTCCTTTCTTATTTGATTGAATGTTAAGTTTCTGATAATATAATAGCATGTCTATATCAGTTTTGTCAAGCCGACAATTCTTGATTTGAAAAAATTCTGTAAATGAAAAAAGGAGAGATAAAAAAAGCCCCGAGTAGAATTTGATTCTACAAGGAGCTTGGTGAGAAAGAACTACTTGATTTAATCTTTGAGCCACTTGTTGATCCCGATGACGACACCGCCCCATACCATATAAGTAACCTTATGGACGATGTGCGGTACTATATCAATGTCAGTGAAATTGACACCAATCAGATTGTCAATTAGCGCTGAAATGACAGCACCGATAACAAGGACTCCGAAACAAGCGAGTAATTTTTTCATGATTTTTTCCTTTCAGAAAATAGATTGTTAATGTTCAACTCTACCTATATTATAGCATATTGATATGGTTTGTCAATGTTTTGCGCTGTGAATTCGTGACTTGAGTTGAGAAAAATTATGGATTTAAAAGAATATCAAAAATTATGTAAAGAGACGGCAACGAAACCTAATGATAAGAACAAAGAAATTCTTACCTGGGGATTGGGTATTACCGGAGAAGCTGGAGACGTTGCCAGTTGTATTAAAAAAACATTTATCCATGGCAATGATCAAAGAGAGGGGATAAGAGAAAATTTAGGCGATACTTTATGGTATGCGGCAATGATTTGTAATTTCTTTGATTGGGATTTTCAGAAAATTTTAGAAGAGAATATCAAAAAACTTGAAAAAAGATATCCTAAGGGTTTCACAGAAAAAGATGCCCAAAGAAATAGAATAGATTGGAATGAGTAATACGGGGGTATGTAGCTTAATTTTGATATCTTGACAAGGAAGCTGGACACAGTAAAATTAAAGTAATGGTAATGTAATCATTTCTAATGGTTCGATTTATGTCTAGGCTTCCCATAGAAACAAAAGAAAAAGCTTTCGATTTGAGGAAAAAAGGTTATTCAGTCAAAGAGATAGCTGATAAATTGGGTATTGCCAAAAGCACTTCTTCTCTTTGGGTTAGACATATAAAACTAAATAAAAAGGCTCAAGAAAGATTAAAGAAAAGACGTCTTCTACCTTATTATAAAGCGGCTCTACGATGGCAAAAGAAAAGAGCCAAGAGGAAACAAGAATATTATTTTTCAGCACTTAAAATAATAAATAAAATAAAAAGAGACTCTAATCATTACAAAGTATATTGTGCACTTCTTTATTGGTGTGAAGGAGGAAAAGATGCAACCCACGGAGTAAGATTCGTTAATTCTGACCCTGTACTTATTCAAAGTTTCTTAAAACTTTTTCGGAGCGCATTTAATGTTGACGAAAAGAAGTTCCGTGTTCTTTTACACCTTCATGAGTATCATAATGAAGAAAGGCAAAAGATTTTTTGGGCTAATCTAACTAAAATTCCTAAAAATCAATTTCATAAAACTTTTTATAAATTCCATACAAAAAAAAGAATTAGAGAAGGTTATCCAGGTTGTGCGGCGATATACTATAATGATTGTAAAATTGTCCGAGAACTTCAAGCGATTTATAAAGCTTTTTCCAAAAAAATGGGGACGTGGTGAAATGGCTATCATGGGAATCTCCAAAATTTCTGTTCCAGGTTCGAGTCCTGGCGTCCCCGCCATGCCAAGAAAAAAAGTAAACTCTATAAACGACTTAATTCTTTTTGTTTTGTATTCTTTTACTGATGGAAAATCTTCTTTTGAGAGATTAGTTAAAGAATGCTTCAGTCAATTTCCTCAGGTTTTTTCTTTGAAAGATTACCCCCAATTGCCTGATTCCAGAAAACTTGACCGACCCCTCCGTGATCTTCGGAAGAAAAAATTGATTAAAGGGGACCCTCAAACACTTTTCAGCTTGACCACAAGCGGAAAAAGAAAAGCAGAAGAAATTACTCTAACTTTCAAGCAAAGAAAACTTTTATGAGTTTATCTATTGGAATTTTGGGTTTGCCAAATGTCGGCAAGTCAACATTATTTAAAGCCTTAACAAAAAAACCAGTAGATATTTCAAATTATCCTTTCTGTACTGTTGAGCCGAATATTGGTATAGTTGAGGTTCCTGACCAAAGATTAGAAAAGTTAGTCCAGATTTCAAAACCCCAAAAAGCAATTCCAACAATTATTAAATTTGTCGATCTAGCCGGGTTGGTCAAAGGTGCCCATAAAGGAGAAGGACTTGGTAACCAGTTTTTAGCTCATTTAAGAGAGACTGATGTTTTACTTCATATTGTCAGATGTTTCCAAGCTGAAAATATAGCTCACGTAGATGGTGAAATAAATCCCCACAGAGATATAGAAACAGTAAAAAAAGAATTAATTTTAAAAGACCTGGAAACCGTTGAGAGCCGGCTTCAGAAAATTGAGAGAGACGTAAAACAAAGAAAAAAAGAGGCAGAAAATGAATTTGAGATTTTGAATTCTGTCAAAGAGAAATTAAATCAGGGAGAAATGGCCTTTGAGGGGACAGCCCCATTTTTTTTGCTAACAAGTAAACCTCAGATTTTTCTTTTAAATGGTCAAGAGAAAGATATTTCTGAAGATTTAAAAAAAGAATTGGAAAAATCTGACTGGCTCCAGTTTGATTTAAGGGAAGAATTGGATAAGTCAGAATTGACTGATAATGAAAGAAAAGAACTTGGTCTATCAGAGTCAAAACTTGAGGAATTAATCAAAAAATGCTATCAAATTTTAGACCTTATTACTTTTTTTACTATTGTTGGTGAGGAAGAGACCCGAGCCTGGTCAATAAAAAGGGGAAGTACAATTTTAGAAGGAGCTGATAAAATTCACTCTGATTTCAAGGAAAAATTTATTACAGCTGAAGTTTTGAATTGGAAAAAAGTTGTTGAGATAGGGGATTGGAAAAAATGTAAAGAGCTCGGCCTCTTGAAAAATGTTGGAAAAGATTATATTTTAGAAGATGGTGATGTAATTGAAATAAAAATTTAAGAACAATATTATGTATTTTTATATTTTATTAGCAGCTTTTTTCGGGGGAATGGTTAGGGGTTTGGTTGGGTTTATCAAACACCAATACTCTTACAAGAACGTTTCATTTAATCTTCCTTATTTTTTAGGAATGAGTTTCTTATCTGGAATAATTGGTTTAATGACAGCAGCAGCTATTCGGGAAATCGGCTTCACTTATCAGGGATTTTTTACTCCGGCTTTGAGTTTTGTTGTTGGTTATGCTGGGGGCGATTTTATTGAAAACGTCTATAAAATCATAGTTAAAAAATCCTCTATTTACCCTTTATCAAAAGAGGAGAGATAAATGGAAGATTTAATTGATAATTTAATCAAACAAGACTGGTTGAAAACGCCAAACATAATCGAGGCTTTTAAGAAAATTAAAAGAGTTGATTTTTTACCGGAAAATAACAAAGAATTAGCCCGTTTAAATGAAGCCCTACCAATTGGTTATGGTCAGACAATTTCTCAGCCTTTGGTAGTGGCTTTTATGCTCGAACTTTTAAAACCAGAATCTGGAGATAAAATTTTGGATATTGGAGCAGGTAGCGGATGGACCAGCGCTCTTTTAGCTGAAATAGTCGGGAAAAAAGGAAGGATTATCTCCATAGACATAATTCCGGAACTTGTAGAATTTGGCAAGGGAAATGTTGCTAAATATAATTTTATAGAGAAGGGAATTGTTCAATTTATTTGTGGCGATGGCTCAAAAGGTTATTCTAAGGAAGCTCCTCTTGATAAAATCTTATGTTCGGCAACAGCTCAAAGAGAATTGCCCCAAACCTGGAAAGAGCAAGTTAAGGTTGGAGGTAGAATTGTAACGCCTATTGATTCTTCAATTTGGCTTTTTATAAAAAAATCAGATTCTCGCTTTGAATCTAAAGAATATCCAGGCTTTGCTTTTGTTCCTTTAGTAAATGATCGGTAAAATGGATGAACTTTTTAAACAATCTAATCCTAAAAAATCGAAAATTCCTAAAAAATATTATAAATTAACTCTAATTTTAGTGCTGGTTTTGCTTGGGATTTGGTTGGCTCAAGGATTTTATTTACCAAAAGAACCCGGTTCTGAAACTAAAACTCTCTTTTTAATTGAAAAAGGGACGGGGCTGACAGATATAGCTTCTAATTTAGAAAAGCAAGGATTGATTAAATGCAGATTTATATTTGGATTATATGCCGTCTTAGGGAACTCAATAAAAAATCTTCAAGCTGGCAGATATAATTTACAACCATCAATGAGCACTCATCAAATACTTGTTAAATTAATTCAAGGTGACACAATTAAAGAAAAAATTACTATAATTGAGGGCTGGAATTTAAGAGATATTGGTTGGTATTTTGAAAATAAGGGAATGTTTCAGGCTGAAGAACTTTTTGAGCTTATAGGTTTCCCAACAATTGATTATTCCAAATCCCATGACCTCCCGCCATTAAAAGATTTTTCTGATGAGTTTGATTTTTTAAAGGAAAGACCAAAAAATATAGGATTGGAAGGCTATCTTTTTCCAGATACCTATGAAATTGATAAAGGAGAAAGCCTGGAAAAAATTGTAAAAAAAATACTCAGTAATTTTAATAAAAAGGTTTCTCTCGACTTAAGAGAAAAAATTAAAAGCCAAGGGAGAACTTTAGAGGAAGTTTTAATCATTGCTTCTTTGTTGGAAAAAGAAGTTAGAAATTATGAGGATCGCCGGATTGTAGCCGGTATTTTATGGAAAAGATTGAGAATGGGATGGCCATTACAGGTTGATGCTACTTTAACCTATCTTACTGGAAAAGGAAGTGACCAGTTATCCAAAGAAGACCTTGCAATTGATTCTTCTTACAATACTTATAAATATTATGGATTGCCTCTGGGGCCTATTTGCAACCCGGGCCTTAGTAGTATAGAAGCTGCAATTTATTATAAAGAAAACTCCTATTGGTTCTACCTAACTACCCCGGACGGAGAAACAATTTTCAGTAAAACACTTGAAGAACACAACATAGCAAGATTTAAATATTTAAGATAATATGTCTAAAAAAATTGCCATCATTATTGCTTTCAAGGATTTTCGGGATGAAGAATATTTTATTCCCAAAAATATATTTTTAGAAAAGGGAATAGAAGTTAAAACGGTTAGTAGCAAAAAGGGTAAAGCCCTTGGGAGCTACGGAGGAGTAATTGATGTTGATTTGTGTTTAGAGAAATTGAATGTTTCTGATTTTGATGGAATTGTATTTGTTGGGGGAAGTGGAGCAGAAAAATATCTAAACGACGATAAATGTCATCAGATAGCCCAGGAAACAATTTCTCAAGGCAAGGTTTTGGCGGCAATTTGCATAGCTCCCGCAATTTTAGCCAGAAGTGGAGTTTTGAAAGACAAAAAGGCTACTGTTTGGCAAAGCAACATGGATAAATCATTAGTTAAGATTTTAAAAGAAGAAGGAGCAGATTATCAGGAAAAACCAGTAATTATTGATGGAAATATTGTTACGGCAGACGGACCCCAATCAGCCAGGAAATTTGCTGAAATGATTGTTAGGGTGTTGACAAAATTATAAAATAGATTAAACTTTAGAGTGTAAGTATATCCCACAGACAGTAGGCATTAAATAAGACCTACTCAGGGAAAGCAAGAGAGTATTTTGTTTTGTCTGTGGGAAACCACAGATTTTTTTATGGCAAAGACTCGTCAAGAAAAAGAGAAAATAATTAAGGATTTAGAAGAAGAGCTTACTAAAAATGAAGCAATAGTTTTGGTTGATTTTAAAGGTTTGGATTCTAAATCTCTCTTTGATTTGAGAAGTAGATTGAGAAAATCAAAGTGTTTTTTAAAGGTTATAAAAAAGACTTTATTGGAAAAGGTTTTAGAAAAGCTGAAGAAAAAAGAGCTCGGAGAAAAAATTAAAGAGATTAAAACCGAGATAGCTTTGGTTTTTGGTCTTGAAGATGAAATAGTTAAGGCTAAAATTTGTTATCAGTTTTCAAAGGAAAACAAGAATTTAGAAATTTTAGGTGGAATAGTCGGAAATCAGTTTTTAGAAAAAGAAAAAATGATTGAATTAGCTGAACTGCCTTCAAAACAAGAACTTTTCTCAAGATTAGTTGGAAGCTTACAGAATCCCATTTCAAATTTTGTCTATATTTTAAAAGGCAATATTAAAGGTCTAATTTATTCGCTTAAGGCAATAAAAGAAAGTAAATAAATAATATTATGGCTGAAGAAAAAAAAGAAAAGATTAAAGAAGAGGAGAAGGTTGAGATTCCAAAAAAATTCAATAAAATAGTTGAAGAAATTGAAAAAATGACAGTTGTAGATTTAGCAGAATTGGTTAAGATTTTAGAGAAGAAATTTGGCGTTTCTGCTATTCCTCAGGTTGTAGCCCAAGCAGAGGTTCCAGCAGCCGGCCAAGAAGCCGGTGGAGCTGCTGAAGAAAAAAGTGTTTTTAACATTGTTATTCAGGAAATAGGAAATAAGAAAATTGAAGTAATAAAAGCTGTTCGCGATATAACTCAAAAAGGATTGAAGGAATCAAAAGATTTAGTTGATTCTATAGAAAAAGAACCCCAGACAATTAAAGAAAATGTTAAAAAGGAAGAAGCAGAAGAAATCAAAAAAAAGTTTGAAACAGCAGGAGCAAAGGTGGAATTGAAATAGTTTTGATTAAAAAATCAAATAACCCAGAATTAGAAGAAAAATTAAAATTAAAATACTAATTAAACTTTTTTTAAGTTTTTCTTTTAAAAGAGGAGATTGGGGAAGTATTTTCCTAATTTTTCTGCCTACCCCGCCGAAGCCTCGGTCGCCGACGCGCCATAGCCGCTTTGGCGACGGCGCGCGAAGGCGGGTCTTTTTTTGCTTTTTAACAAAAACAAAAAGTAGAACCCCAAAGGCATCTTTTAAAATTTCTTTTTTTTCTTTGAAAAATTTTTTCAATTCTTTAACATTTTTAATCTCTAAGAAATTTTTAAAAATCTCTTTTTCAGAAAAGTCTTCAAATAAACTTTGATTTAAAACCAAAATTCTGTCTTCCTGGCTTAATTCCCCCTTAATTATATTGGGAAATATTTTTATCAGAGAAGAATCAAGATTTAGACTTTCTCCAAGACTAAAAATTTCTCTTTCCCGAAAAAGGAAAACTTTCAAATTTCCGATTTTTGAAAAGATAATTGATGTTCTATCAAGAAGTTGACCAGAAATTTCATTTTGCTGAGGGGCTAAAGAAAAAACTAAGAAACTTAAATTTCCTAGCCAATCAGTGTTATTTTTTTTGATTTTTCTTCTTAAAAATTGATTAGCTCGGGCTAAACTTTTTTTAAAAGAATCCTCAATAGCTCTTTGACTCACTGCGTAATATTCATTTTTTATAATTTCAGCAAGATTTTTTAAAAATTCTTTGTTTTTTGCTGAAGCATTTTTTAGTTCACCAACTAAATAAAGGTTTCCAAATTTACACTCTTTTCTAGAAGAAGGGACAAAACAAAAAGCTTTAAAACAAGTTGTTTTTATGGATTTTACTTCCTTACTCCATCTTGTCTGGATTGAAAACAGGCTTCGCCTGGGATTAAAATACAATTGAAAAGCCTTCATAAATCAACATTTCATTATACAATACTTTACAGGAAATGGTAAGTATAATAAACTAGATAAAGAAGGGCGGTTAGCTCAGAAGGAAGAGCATACGCTTCACATGCGTAAGGTCAGTGGTTCAAGTCCACTACCGCCCACTCATGACTTATGATTGAAGCATCTCCTAAAAAAATTATTATTTTTAAATTCTTAATTTGGCATTTTTTTGAAGTACCAAAGAATTTATTAAAAGTTCTTCGGAATTTTTTAGTTTTTAATTTTAATTACTTTTCCATTCCCTTGCTTTTAAAGACTTTTTTTGCTCATTGGAAAAAATACCGAGAATTTTATGGACGGGGATTTGACCCCAAAAGATATGCCCGAGTTTTTGCTTCCAATATAACCTCAAGAGTTTTAGGGGCAATTATCAGATTTTTTATCATTATAATAGGCTTAGTTTCTGAAATTTTTATTTTCATTTCTGGAATTCTTATTTTTCTGATTTGGTTGGTTTTACCTATTTTATTAATTTTTCTTTTTTACTTAGGAATTGATCTATTAATCAACTAAGCATATGTTTAATCTCAAAACTACTTCAATTTATCAGGCAAATAAATTAGAAAGAAATCCTTTTTTCAGATTTAGAAAACTTTTTAAAATTCTATTCTTTAGTTTAGCTATTATTTCTCTTTTATTTGCTTCACTTGGAGCAGCAATTTTATTTTTAAGTTTGGCTCTTCTATTTTTTGAGTTTTCTCTTTTCTTTAATTCAAAAATTAAAAACCCTTCTCTTAAATATTCAATTTCTGAAGCCTTATTAAGACCGGAAGATTTTAATTTTGCTTCTTTTTTAGATTTTGAAACAGCAAAAATCTGCCAAAAAACTCTTAAGAAAGCTAAAAAAAGAAATTTTAGAGAACCAGCTAAGGAACTTTTACTTTTTCATCTTTTGAATCCAAAAATTAAAGAAGTAAATTTTATATTCGGCAGAGCCGGTTTAAGTTTCAAAGGTATTAGACAAGATTTAGAAAAAGAGCTTTTGAAAATTGACAAAGAATGGACTCCCCATTTTGATAAGATGATTTTAAGAGCAGCAAATATCGCAAGAAATCGTCAAAAATCAAAAATTGGTTTATTGGATGTTTTAATAAGTTTTGCTGATTCTGATCCATTTTTTCAAAAGTTTTTAAATCTAAATAATTTAAGAAAAGAAGACATTGAGAATTTAGCTGATTGGTATCAAAGAATAGAAGAAAGAGTTTCAGAATCTAAAAAGTTTTGGAGATATGAAAACTTGCTTAAAAAAGGTTCAATTGCTAAAGATTGGTCAGCTGGTTATTCCATAACTTTAGATAAATACTCTTTTGATTTAAAAAGAAGATTAAGAAAAAGCGGCTTTCGAGAAATTGTTGGCCATCAAAAAGAAATTAAACGAGTTGAAAGAATTTTAGAAAAAAAGGGTATTAACAATATTTTACTGGTTGGTGAACCAGGAACTGGAAGAAAAAGTATTGTTGAAGCTCTGGCTCAAAGAGCATTTTTGGGCAAAAGTTCTCAGTCAATAAATTACAAAAGAATTATAAATTTTGACCTTGTCCAATTGGTAGCTGAAGTTCCTTCTTTGGAAAAATTAGAAATTATTTTAGATGAATGTTTTTCCCAAGTAGTTCAAGCTGGCAATATTATTTTAGTTATTGAAGAAATCCAGAACTTCTTTTCTGATATTCCCAAACCGGGAACAGTGGATATTTCTGGAATTTTAGCTCGCTATTTACCTCTATCTTCTTTTCAACTTATCGCCATAACCACTTATAGAGGTCTTCACACTATAATTGAAAAAAGACCTTCTCTTTTGAGTCTTTTTGAAAAAGTTGAGGTCTCGGAAATTTCAGAAAAGGAAACTTTAAGATTTTTAGAAAATTTCGTTCCATTTTTTGAAAAAAGATACAAAAAGTTTATAAACTATAAAGCTTTAAGAGAAATTTTAAGATTAAGCTCTAAGTATCTCCAAGATAATCCTTTTCCTCAAAAAGCCCTTCAGCTTTTAGACGAAAGTATGAGTTGGCTGGCAATTGAGGGTAAAGAATCTGTTTTAAAACCAGAACACATAAAGAGAGTTGTTTCTGAAAAAACAGAAATACCCCTTGAAACCTTTGGAGTAAAAGAAAAGCAGCTTTTACTGAATTTAGAGGAATTAATCCACCAAAGGATTATTAATCAAGAAGAAGCGGTCAGGGAAGTAAGCGCCAGTTTAAGAAGAGCCAGAGCTGAGATTCAGACCAGGTCGGGACCAATGGGTTCCTTTCTCTTTTTAGGACCAACTGGCGTAGGGAAAACCGAAACTTCAAAAGCTTTATCGGCTGTCTACTTTGGTTCTGAAAAAAGAATGATAAGATTGGATATGTCTGAATTCCAGGAGATTAGTGACATTAAAAGATTGGTGGGTGAGGAAGGAAAAGAAGGACTCCTGACAACACCTGTTCGAGAAAATCCCTTTTCTTTAGTTTTACTGGATGAAATAGAAAAGGCTCACTCCAAAATTCTGAATTTATTTCTACAGGTTTTAGATGAAGGATGGGTTACTGATGGTTTTGGAAGAAAAATTGACTTCAAAAATACTGTTATTATCGCCACAAGCAATGCCGGAGCTGAAATTATAAGAGAAGATATTAAAAGAAATAAGAAGTTAGATATCATAAAAGAAGACCTTTTGGATTACATTTTTAAGAAAGCAATTTTCCGCCCAGAATTTATTAATCGATTTGATGCGGTAGTTGTTTTTAAACCCTTAACAAAAGAAAATCTTTTGGCAATTTCCCAGCTTATGTTTAAAAAATTAAGTGATAATCTCAGAGATAAAGGAATAGATTTTGAAATAACAAACGAGTTGAAAGAGAAAATTGTTGAATTGAGCTATTCACCTCAATTTGGGGCAAGAGAGATGAGAAGAGTTATTCAAAATAAAGTTGAAAATCTTTTGGCTCAAGGACTTTTAAGTGCTAAAATAAAAAGAGGAGATAAAGTAAAAATAAAAGTCGAAAGAGAGGAAGAATTTCGTTTAATTGTTGAATAAATAAATGATTATATTAAGAACCAAGCTTTTAATTCCGGCTTTAATAGTTATTTTAGTTTTGGGAACAATTTCTACTTTACTGGTGACAAAAACCTGGGACCCAACATGGAATCCTTTCAAAAGATTTCCTTCCCGAATTGTTGAAAATGCGATTGTTAAATTAACAGAAGCTGAAAGTTTTAAATTTGAAGGAGAGATTGGAGGAGAATTTCAAACCAGTGCTATTCTCAAAACTGTTACTATTTCCCTTTCTTTTTCTGGACTTTTTGATAAATCAGATAAAGATAGTTTAAAAAGTTCTAGTGGTTTGGATTTGAGCGTCGGTATGGAAGGATTAATAATTCAAGTGAAGGCCGAAATAATAACTTCAGCTAAAGATATCTATTTGAAAATTACCCAACTACCAGCCCTACCTTTTTTGACTGAAGAGTTTTTGGGGATTAAAAATCAATGGCTCAAAATTGATGCAGAGAAATTGAAAGAATTGACAGAAACAGAGGAACAATTATTAGACGAGGAAGAGTTTATTCAAGATATAAAAAATCTTTTAGCAGATAAAGAAATTTTTAAAATGCAAAAGAATTTTGGTGAGGAAGAATTAGAAGGAGTAAAAGTAGAACATTATTTGGCTGGTTTTAAAAAAGAAACTTTGAAAGTTTTAATTCCTGAATTTTTCCAATTAATGAAAAAATATATTCCTGAAAAAGAAAGAGCAAATTATGAAAAAGACCTTGAAGAATTTTCAAATAATTTCTCTGAAAATTTTAATGAAATTTGGCGAGCAATAACCCCGCTAGAATTTAATTTTTGGATTGAAAAAAGAGATTTATGGTTAAGGAAAATAGAATTTGAAAAAGAAATGATTTATAATTTTCCTGAAACAGAAGAAGAGACAAAAGTTAAATTAGAAATTGATTTAAATTTTTCTGACTTCAACAAAAAGTTTGAAATTGAAATTCCAGAAAATTACATGTTAATAGAAGAAGCTTTATAGCATCAAAAGATTATTAGAGAATTAAAAATCCCGAGAATAATCCTCGGGATTTTTAATAAAGTTTTAAACAAACTTCTCAATTGTGGATAATCTGTGGAAAACTTCTCTTAAAAACTGAGTTTTTTGTTGTTTTTTCAGTATTTTTAATAAAAATAACAAAAGATAAGAAATGGTTGACATTGAAGCTAAAATGGGATAAAAAGGAAACATATGGAAGATTGTGGATAAAAGTGGGGATAACTAAGGAATACTGTGGAAAACTATTATGTTTTTAGGAGAATATACCTACACAATAGACACTAAAAAAAGATTATCTATCCCAACTAAATTTAGGGGGATTTTAGGCAAAAAGGCAATTATTACCAGGGGCTTGGATAATTGTCTTTTTTTATATCCTTCTAAAGAATGGGGAAAGCTTGCTAAAAAACTTTCTCAACTTCCTTTATCTCAAGCTGATGCCCGGGGTTTTGTCAGAATTATGTTAGCTGGAGCAATGGAAGTCAATTTAGACCAATTTGGAAGAATTCTAATTCCTGATTATTTAAAAAAATATGCTTCTTTAAAAAGAAAGACAGTGGTTGCAGGTTTATATAATCGAATTGAAATCTGGGATGAGCAAAAATGGAACCTTTACAAACAGAAAATTGAGAAAGGAGCAGGGGATATCGCAGAGAGGTTAAAAGAACTGGGAATATAAATAGGTAGAATCTATGCACATTCCTGTTTTACAAAAAGAAGTTATCAATTATCTTGCTCCTCAGTCCAACCAGAACTTTGTAGATACAACTTTTGGACAAGGAGGTCATAGCTTAGCTATCTTAGAAAAAAACAAACCAGACGGAAAAGTATTAGGGATTGAGTTTGATCCAAAACTCTACGAAAAATTCACAATTTATAATTTTCAATTTTCAAGCAATTTTCAATTTTCAAACAGATTAATTTTAAAGAATGATTCTTATGTGAATCTTAAAAAGATTGTTCAGGAATATAATTTTAGGCCAATTAGCGGAATCTTGTTTGACTTGGGAATATCAAGCTGGCATTTAGAGAAATCAGAAAGAGGCTTCTCCTTTCGGAAAAAAGATGAAATCTTAGATATGCGTTACAATCCTGAAAAAACCTCTTTGACTGCCCAAGATATTTTGAACCAATGGAATAAAAAAGAAATTGAAAAAATATTAAGGGAATATGGAGAAGAAAAATTTGCCAAAAGAATTGCTGAAAATATTATTGAACTAAGAATAAGAAAGCCGATTAAAACCACTTCTGATCTTGTAAGAATTATTGATAAAGTCGTTCCGGCTTCCCATCTTCGCTCTGTCACCAGAACCTTTCAAGCATTAAGAATTGCTGTCAATAACGAATTAAATAATTTAAAGATAAGCCTGCCTCAGTCATTAGAGATATTAAATCATGGCGGAAGAATAGTAGTTATTTCTTTCCATTCTTTAGAAGATAGAATAGTAAAAAATTTCTTCAAAGAAAATAAAAAAAGAGGTTATTTGAAAATCTTAACAAAAAAACCAATTACTCCCACAAAAAAAGAGCTTCAAAGAAACCCTAAAGCAAGGTCGGCAAAACTAAGAGCAGCAGTAAAAATCTAAAAAATATGACATCACAAAGATTATTTTTAACTTCCCCTTATCTTATCTTGGTTATAATTTCCTTTTTAGCTTTGGCTTCTTTAGTTTTTTATCTCTTTCAGGTTGAAAAATTAACTAAAGGAAGTTATTTGGTAAAAATTTATCAAAACGAACTCAAAACCCTTCAAGAAGAAACCCTTGTTCTTGAAAAGAACGAAACAGAACTCTTTTCTTTGGAGAATATTGAAGATAAAATAAACCAGCTTAGTTTTGTTAATGTTTCTGAAGTTAAGTATATTTCTATTTCTTACGATTACTTAGTAAGAGGTTCTGGCCAATAGGCACATGAAAAATCTGAAAGTTAAATTTATCTTTTTTCTTTTTTGTTGTTTTGCTTTTTTAATTATTTTTAAATTATATAATCTCCAGATAAAAAATGGAGATTATTTTGAAGCCCTGGCTTTAGGCCAACAAATTGATTTTCCAGAAATAAGCGGCGAGAGAGGGGAGATTTTTTTTAATAAAGGGGAAGTTCCCTTAGCTCAAACCGAAGAGAAAAACATAGCCTATATTTTTCCTGGAAAAATCCCAGAACAAGATTTAGAAAAGACCTTAGAAATCCTATCAGATATTTTAGCTGAGAAAAAGGAAAACCTTGTTTCTCTTTTTGAGAAAGAAAAAGTTTTTAAAAGAGAATTATCAAAAGAAAATTATCAAAAAATAGAATCCCTTCATCTTAACGGGGTTTCTTTAGACAAGATTTGGGTCAGAAACTATCCTCAAAAAAACTTAGCTTCTCATGTTCTTGGTTTTTTGAACCAAGAAGGAAAAGGTCAATATGGGATTGAGGGTTATTATGATGAAATTTTGAAAGGAACTGAGGGTTTTAGAGAAAAAGGGAGATCACCGCTTGGTTATTTAATTTTTGGCGACAGTTCCCCAAAAGAATCTTCTTTTAAAGGAGCAGATATTTTTTTAACATTAGATTACAATATCCAGTATCTTTCTGAAAAATTATTACTCAAAGCTAAAGAAAATTGGGATATTGATTCAGGTCAGATTATAGCTTTAGAGCCTTCAACTGGTGAAATTTTAGCCTTAGCTGTTTTTCCCGGATTTGATCCAAATCATTACTCAAAAGAGAAATCACTTGAGATATTTCTTAACTCCTCTTTTCAAAAACTTTTTGAACCAGGTTCTGTTTTCAAACCAATAACTTTTGCCTCGGCTTTAGAAGAAAATTTAATAAGCCCGGAAACTACTTATGAAGATGAGGGCCTTGTTGAACTTGGAGGACCGCCAATTTATAATTTTGAAAAAAGAGTTTGGAATACTCAAACTATGACTGATGTTTTAGAGGAATCAATTAACACCGGAGCTGTATTTGTTCAGCAGGAGCTTGGCAGAAATCTTTTTTTAAACTATTTGGAAAAGTTTGGCCTTTTTGAAAAAACAGAAATTGATTTACAGGCAGAAGAGTTTTCTTTAAATAAAACTTTAAAATCAGGCTATCCTCGGGATATAGCCACAGCCAGTTTTGGCCAGGGAATTGAATTGACACCTTTTCAATTAGTCAGGGCTTTTGGAGCAATAGCCAATGGAGGCAATTTAATGAAACCCCATATTGTTAAAAAAATTGTCAAAACAAACAATCAAGTTATTGAAACTGAACCAGAGATTCAAAGAAAAGTGATTTCCGAAGCAACTTCAGCAGAACTTATCTCAATGCTTGTCAGTGTTGTAGAAAACGGTTCTGGCAGGCGGGCAAAAATCAATGGTTACGATATTGCTGGAAAAACAGGAACTGCTCAAGTTCCTCAAAAAGAAAAAAGTGGTTATTCAGAAACAGAAAGCATTCAAAGTTTTGTTGGTTTTCTGCCAGCTTCTGAACCAGAAATTTTAATTTTTTTAAAATTAGATAATCCCAAAGGAGTAAAAACAGCTGCTTATTCTGCTGTTCCTTTATTTCGAGAACTGGCAAAATATATCATTGATTACTGGCAAATCTCCCCAAATATGATAGAGTAAAAAATATTAGGCCTCGTCATCTAGTGGTTTAGGATACATGGTTCTCAACCATGTCACATGGGTTCAAATCCCATCGAGGCCGCAATCTTTCTTTCAGTCTTCATTTCATAGAAAAAGCCCTGTACATTTTGTACAGGGCTTTGTTGGGAAGGAAAATCAAGAGGAACGTTCAGGTACCACTTTGAGAAGCAGCTTCGAGACGAGCTCGAAGTTGGCTACGCCGAATACTCCTCCGAATAGAGCTCCAATGAGCGCATTCCCGACAAGGTATCCCACTAGCGCGCCAATGGCAGCATCCACGCCGCAGAGTAGTCGTTCATCTGAGTGAATCAGCTTGACCACCTGCCAGATGAAGCAAGAAAGCAGTACAATGCCAGCAGGGATATGGAGGACAGTCCACCAGACGCCTTTTAACGTGAGTTTCGGTAGATACCAGAAGTATACGAAGAGAGCATTATGTCGTGCCAACTTACGCTGCTCTTGAACTTTTGACTGGTATTTTTCCCTGCCGCAACCACAAAGTACTGACCGTGCCATCAACAGGCCTGCAAGTGGGGTTAGTAGAAGATAAGCAACTGCGACACCAATCTCAGAAATGAGCAAGAAAAGCATTGCAAAGGGCACAGTTATCACACTGAAGAAGATTGTTGAATAGATACTCGCTTTTCCGAGTGCTTTCCAGTACTCAAAATCTGGTCGCCATGAGGTTACTGTTCTCCAGGCTTCGGGAATCGCCCTGAGCACCTCCTTAAACTCGTAGGTAAAGTAGCCGACGAGGCCACCGACAAAGAGGCCAACCCACCAGAAGTAGTGGTTGAGCTGGAGCGCTACCAGACTGCCGATGAACGCACCAAGCGCACAGGCAACAAACACCTTCTGTAACTGCTTTTTCATGATTTACTCCTTTTTGTTGATTGTAGTTGATTGTAAAAGAACTTATATTATATTTAAGCATATAATATCTAAAATGTCAATATCTAGACTATTTGAGCTTTCACAAATTTTTATTATAATAGGATAAGATGAAAAAAGCTAAAAAATCTTACTCTTGGCATAATCTTTCCTCAAAAAAGATTGCTAAAATCTTGAAGACTGATTTAATTCAAGGACTCTCAGAAAAAGAAATAGAAATCCGTCAGGAAAAAGAAGGTAAAAACAAGCTTCCTGAAGAAAAACCTTTGTTAAGGGTTAAGATATTTTTAAATCAGTTCAAAAGTCCTTTAATTTATATTTTAGTTTTTGCTGGAATTATAACTTTAATTTTAGGGGAATGGACTGATACAATAGTTATTTTTGCTGCTGTTTTTTTAAATACAATCGTTGGCTATCTTCAAGAAAATAAAGCCTCAAATGCCCTGCGGGAATTAAAAAAAGTTTTAAGAGTTAAGACTAAAGTTTTAAGAGAAGGCAAACAAAAAGAAATTTTCCAGGAAGAATTAGTCTCTGGAGATATTGTCATTTTAAAAGCAGGAGACAAAGTACCAGCCGATGGAAGAGTTTTTGAAAGTTTAAATTTGAAAATTAATGAAGCTCCCTTAACCGGAGAGTGGTTGGCAGCGGACAAAAAAGCGAAAATCTTTCCAGAGAAAACTCCTCTGGCTGACAGAGATAATATGGTTTATATGGGAACAACGGTTGAAGACGGAGAAGGAAGAGTAGTCATTACTGGAATCGGAATCAGAACCGAAATTGGTAAAATTGCCAGTCTTATTCGAGAGACTAAAGAAGAAAAAACTCCTTATCAAAAAAAGTTAAGTCATTTTTCAAAGATTATTGGAGCTATTATTGCTTTGTTTTCTATTTTTATTTTTATTGAAGGAATGATAACTGGCGGAGCTTTTATCGAAATGTTTACCACTGCCATAGCAATAGCTGTGGCTGCCATTCCAGAAGGATTGCCAGTGGCTATGACAGTAATTCTGGCTTTGGGGATGCAAAGAATTTTGAAAAGAAAGGGTCTGGTTAGAAAATTAGCTTCAGCTGAAACCCTGGGAAGCACCTCTGTAATTGCCACTGATAAAACTTTAACCTTAACCGAGGGAAAAATGAAAGTAGAGAAAGTTTTGGCAGAAGATAAAAAATTAACTTTGAAGATTGCCGTTTTGGCTAATGAGGCATTTGTAGAAAATCCCCAGGACCCACAACCAGATTGGAAGATAAGAGGAAGACCAACTGATAGGGCTCTTCTTTTAGCTGGAGAAAAAGAGGGTTTGAATAAATCAGAACTGGAAAAGAAATTTCCTAAGATTCATGAAATTCCTTTTAATCCTCAAAACAAATTTATAGCAACAGTTCATCAAACAAAAAAAGAAAAAATATTGTTTGTTTCCGGAGCCCCGGAAAGAATTATTGAGTTAAGCTCTAAAATCCAAAAAAGGGGTAAAAGAAAACTAATCAATAAAAACATTCTTTCAAAAATGAATGAAGATTTAGAAGATTTAACCAGTCAGGGATTAAGAGTGATTGGAGTAGGTTATAAAAAAACAAAAAATAAAAATTTTGAGAACGAAATTAATAATTTAACTTTTGTCGGATTTATTGGCTTGAAAGACCCTTTAAGAAAAGAAGTTAAAAAAGCAATTGATATTTGTAAAAAAGCAGGAATGAAGCCGATTATTGTTACTGGAGACCACATTTTAACTGCTAAAGCTGTAGCTAAAGAATTGGGTTTGGAAATAAAAAAAGAAAATATTATAGAAGGGAAAGATTTAGCTGATATTTCAGACAAAGAACTTGAAAAAAAATTAGATAAAATCAATGTTTTTGCCAGAGTAGAACCAGAACACAAAATGAGAATTATTAGCGCTTGGCAGGCTAAAAATCAGGTCGTGGCTATGACTGGTGATGGAATTAACGATGCCCCGGCCCTAAAAAAAGCTGATATTGGAGTAGCTCTGGGCTCTGGAACTGGGGTTGCCAAAGAAGTTTCAGATTTAATTTTGCTAAATGACAGTTTTTCTATAATTGTAGCAGCAATTGAGGAAGGAAGGGCAATCCTTGATAACATTAGGAAAGTTATTACTTATTTGCTTTCCGACAGTTTCACCGAAGTGATTTTGGTAGGAGTAAGCATAGTTCTCAGGCTTCCTTTACCAGTGATAGCAGCTCAAATTTTATGGGTCAATATCATTGAAGATGGACCACTTGGACTTTGTTTGGCATTTGAACCAAAGGAGAAAGACCTGATGAAACAGAAACCCCAAGACCATAATATCTCATTATTTACCAGAGAAATGAAAGTTTTAATTTTTATTATTGGCCTGATTACCGATTTATTTCTCTTGGGACTTTTCTTCTGGCTTTTAAAATATTCTGGCTACGAAATACCCCATATCCAATCAATAATTTTTGCTGGTTTAACTATAGATTCAATTTTTTACGTTTTTTCTTGTAAAAGCTTGCGAAGAAATATTTGGCAGATGAATCTTCTATCAAATAAATTCCTAATTTTTGCCTGGATTTTCGGAGTTGTAATGCTTATCTTAGCTCTTTATTTACCTTCCCTTCAAACTCTTTTGAAAACTGTACCTCTAAATCTTTTTGATTGGCAACTGGTTTTGGGAGTTGGTTTAATTGATATAGTTTTAATTGAAGCTACTAAATATTATTTTATTGTCAGACATCAGACCAATATTTAACATGCTTTTACTTTACATTTCAATTTTCATAATTTCCTGTCTTGTCCTGGTTCGCTCTGGAACCTGGATGGTTCGTTCTTTAACCAGAATTGCCCAATTTTTAAAGTGGAAAGAATTTATAGTGGCTTCGGTTTTAATGGCTTTTGCTACTTCTTTGCCCGAGCTTTTTGTAGGAATTACTTCGGCTCTTCATCACAAACCCGAACTTTCTTTTGGAAACGTTATCGGCTCAAATATCATCAATTTAACCTTGATAGTGGGAATCTGTGTTTTAGTCGCTCGGGGTCTAAAAACCGAGGGCGTTATCTTACAGCGAAACGCAATTTATACTGCTTTTCTTGCCTCTCTACCCATTCTTTTAATGTTAGATAATAAAATCTCCAGGGTAGATGGAGTAGTTTTATTATTGGCCCTGATACTATATTTCTATAACCTTATCTCAAGAGAAGAGACGTTTACTAAGGTTTTTTCCGATAGTTTCAATAGGGAGTGGACTCATCTTAAATTATTTTTAAAAGATATGGGAATGTTTTTTCTGGGAATACTTTTGCTTTTATTGAGTGCTGAAGGAATTGTTTTCTCCGCTTCTTTTTTAGCTGAATTTGTCAGTTTGCCTCTAATAATAGTCGGGGCATTAATTGTAGCCCTGGGGACCAACATACCAGAAATAGTTTTTGGAATAAAAGCGATTATTATGAAGCATAAAGAGATGGTCTTGGGAAATCTGATGGGCTCAGTAGTAATTAACTCTACTTTAGTTTTAGGAATAACTTTTTTAATTTATCCTTTAGAAATTCCTGATTTTTCTTTTTATGCTATTGGAATTATTTTTACAATTTTTAGCGCTTTACTTTTTGTTATTTTTTCTAGAACTGGTAAGGAAATCAGCAAAAAAGAAGCATTTATTTTACTTTTCGTTTATGTCATTTTTGTTGCTTTTCAATTATTTATAAGTTAGAATAATTCTATTATAAGAACCTGCTCGCTTCGCTCGCAGAACCTTGATTCGCTAATGTATAAATATATATCTTGAATTATGTTTGCAGTTATTAAAACTGGTGGTAAACAATATCTTGTTTCTCCGGGACAAGAAATAAAAATTGAAAAACTTGACAAAAAAGAGGATAAAGAAGTTGTTTTTAATCAGGTTTTACTTTTGGAGAAAAATAAAAAATTAGAAATCGGCACCCCCCTTGTTAAGGGGACAAAAGTATTCGCTAAGGTTTTAAAGCAGGGGAAAAACAAAAAAATAGTTATTTTCAAATACAAACCGAAAAAACGTTATAAAGTAAAAAAAGGTCACAGACAGACCTTTACTCAAGTAAAAATATTGAAAATAGAAACTTCTTGAAACTCAGTTTCTATTTTCTGCTCTGAAAAGCAGAAGATAGGGTATCTTCGTCAGCGTATTCCAATTCACCACCCACTGGCAAGCCGCGGCCAAGCTGGGTGATTTTTATTGGCAGAGATTTCAGTTTTCTTTGAATCCATAAGCAGGTATTTTCACCTTCAGTAGTTGGATTTAAAGCTAAAATTACTTCTTTAATTTTAGAATCTGATTTTTTAATCCTATCAATCAATTTATTAACCCTTTCTTCAATTTTTTCTTTTTCTTTTTTGTTTTTAAAGCCAAAGATTGTTCCACCTAAGATAAAATAAAGTCCTTTATATTTTTTAATTTTTTCAATAGCTTCCAGGTCTATCTCTTTTTCAACGATACAAACTATGGATTTGTCTCTTCTGGGGTCAGAACAGACAGGACAAAGTTCTAAATCTTCTGAATCAGATTCAAAAGGATTAAAACAAAAAGAACAAATTTCTATCTTCTTTTTTAGTTCAGTAATTGCTTCTATTAGTTCTTCAACTTTCTCCTTGGGAGTTTTAAGTAAATAAAAAACAAACCGAGCAGCAGTTCTCGGTCCAACCGTTGGAAACTTAGAAAAAAGTTCAATGAGTTTTTGAATTTTTGGCGAAAACATAATTACTCTTCATATCCTTTTTCCAAATCTTTAAAACTTACTCTTGTTTCATCAAAATAAAGTTCAACTTTGCCGACCGGACCATTTCTGTGTTTGGCAATAATAATGTCAGCAATATTTCTCCTATCGCTACTTTCTCGATAGCGATCCTCACGATATATAAATAAAACCACGTCGGCATCCTGCTCTAAACTGCCGCTTTCGCGAAGGTCGGATAATCTTGGAATTTGAGGAGACCTCTGCTCAACTGCTCTTGATAATTGAGAAATAGCTAAAACCGGTACGTTAAGTTCTTTGGCTAAAGATTTCAAAGCTTTTGAGTTTTCAGTTACTTGCTGAACTAAACTAAAATTCGGATTCCTATATTCCATTAACTGCAAATAATCAATTATTAAGAGACCTAAACCCTTATCTGCCTGCAATCGGCGAGCCATAGCTCTCATTTGTAAGATATTACAAGTTGCTGCATCATCAATATAAATTGGAGCCTCAGATAAAACTCCCATTGCCTTCTGAATTTTTTCAAAATCATTTTCTTCTCCTTTATCAGAAAGTCGGCCCGTTCTCAACCTCCACAAATCTATATCAGCTTGAGCAGCAATTAATCTATCAACAATTTGGTCTTTTGACATTTCCAGACTGAAAATTCCAACTGGTATTTTATAGTTGCAGGCAACATAACGGGCTATGTCGGTAGCCATGGCTGACTTTCCTAAACTTGGTCTGGCCGCTAAAATTATCAAATCAGATTTTTGCAATCCTGCCAAAATATTATCTAAATTTCGAAAACCACTTGGGATTCCCCGAAGTTTTCCTTTATGCTCAGCAAGTTCTTCAATTCTTTTAAAGGTGTCTTCCAGAGCTTCCTTGACCGGGGTGAAAGTTTGACTTAAAGATTTTTGAGCAATACTGAAAATCTTTTTTTCAGCTTTATCCAGGGAAATGTCAACGTCTTCTTCTTCGTTGTAACCCATCTGACCAATTTCTTGACTGGCAGAAATTAAATCCCTGGAAATTCTTTTTTGTTGAACTATTTTAGCATAGTCAATAATATGGCTTGCTGTTGGAACAGAATTAACCAAAGAAGTTAAATAACTCATTTCTCCCACTTCTTCAAACTTCTTTCTTTCTTTTAAACGATTAGAAACACTCAAGATATCTATTTTATTTCTTTTGGAAAAAAGGTCTATTATAGTCTGATAAATTTCTTGATGAGTATTTTTGTAAAAATCTCTTGGATTTAAGAAATCACTCACTTTTAAGACAGCTTCAGGGTCAATCATTAAGCACCCTAAAAGGCATTTTTCAGCTTCAATATTTTGAGGAGGTAGTTTTTCCGGTAGTTCTTTATTTGCCATAGATTCCTTGTTACAAATCCATACTACAAAAAAGAAAAAATTAGTCAATTCTTTTTACTTCCGAACAAAGTGAGACAAATTAAATGAGTTTATTCATTTAATTTGCGAACGAGTGAGGAGGCAAGGTTCTGCCGAGCGTTAGCGAGGCATGGTTCTTATCTTTGGACCCTCTTTGCTGTCCTCAATTTTATAGCCGAGTTTCTCAATTTTTCTTCGGATTTCATCAGCTTGCTGCCAATTCTCCTGGTTTCTTGCCTTTTCTCGAAGTTTTCCTAACTCTTTAATTTCTTTTGGCAAGATTTCTTTTTCTTTAATTCTTTTAAAATCCAAAAAGCCAAAGATTTTGTTGATTTTTTTGAAAAAATTGTAAATCTCTTCTGCTTCTTGAGGCGAAAGTTTATTTTCTGAAATTCTTTTATTTGTTTCAGCCAAAAAATCAAAGATTAATCCTTTGGCTTGAGGAGTGTTAAAATCATCTTCTAAAACTTTGAAAAAAGATTTTTCAAAGTTTTTTACAATCTCTTTTCCATTTTCTTTTGGACCCTTTTTTAATTCTTCTAATTTCTTTAGTAATTCTTTTAATTTTTGGAGATTTGTTTTTGCCTCTTGAGCTATTGCTTCCGAATAATCAAGAGGGGAGCGATAATGACTGGAAAAAACAATAAATCTTAAAACTTCTGGTTTATATTTTTTAAGAAAATCTTTTAAAGTAATAAAATTACCCAGAGATTTTGACATTTTTTGGCCGTTGACAGTCAGAAAACCGGCATGAATCCAATATTCAACCATTGGTCTTTTATCTGAAAGAGCTTCCATTTGAGCGATTTCTGCTTCGTGATGAGGGAAAATTAAATCTCTTGCTCCACCGTGAATATCATATTGAGGACCAAAATATTTTTCAGTAATTGCTGTATCTTCAATATGCCAGCCTGGCCGACCATTTCCCAAAGAACTTTTCCAATATGGTTCTCCAAATTTCCATAAACAGAAATCGCCTCTGTTTCTTTTATTTTCGGCTTGGTCAATCCGGGAAACAGCGTCTTCAGCTTGCTCTATTGTCCTACCAGAGAGCTTTCCGTAATCTTTAAACTTTTTAATATTATAATAAATTCCACCTCTAATTTCATAAGCATATCCTTTTTTCAGTAATCTTCTAACCTGGTTTTGGACTTCTTTTATGTGGCTGGTTGCTCTGGCATACTTTGTGACACTCTTTATATTCAAGGCTTTCATATCTTTTAGATATTCTTTTTCAAATTTTCTGGCAATTTCTTTCCAAGTTGTTTTCTTTTCTTTTGCTCTCTGAATAATTTTATCATCAATATCAGTAATATTTTGTAAATAAAAAACCTTATATTGCTGATATTTTAGATAACGAACGAGCATATCATAAACAATATAAGTCCTGGCATGGCCTAAATGGGAAAAATCATAAACCGTTGGTCCACAGACAAAGAGATTAACTTTTCCCCTTCTTATCGGTTCAAAATCCTCTTTTTTTCTGAAGAGAGTGTTGTAGAATTTGAGCATATTCATTATTATAACTCTTTAAGCCCAAATAATCAATCAAAAACTCTCTTGATTTAAGGTTTTTTTTGGGCTAAAATACAAAACTGTGGCAGCTGAAATTCAAACATTTTTACTGGCAATGACGCCTGTTGGAGAACTGCGGCTTTCTTTGCCCTTGGCTTTAACTGTCTACAATCTAAATTGGGGAGTAGCTTTTTTGATTTCAGTAATTGGAAATTTGGTTCCGGTCATAGTGATTCTTTTGTTTTTGAAACCTCTTTCCAACTGGCTTTCAAGAAATTTTAAGATTTGGCAAAGATTTTTTTCCTGGCTTTTTGAAAGAACCAGGGAAAAACACCAATCCAAGATAAAAAAATATGGTTATCCTGCCCTGATTCTTTTTGTTGCTATTCCTTTACCAATTACTGGTGGTTGGACTGGAAGTTTAGTTGCTTTTTTGTTTGATGTACCCTTTAAAAAAGCCTTTCCTCTAATTACCATAGGTATTGTAATTGCCGGTTTCATAGTTTCCTTTTTAACTCACGCTGGAATTACCATTGAAAAATATCTCGGCTGGCAAGTTCTGGTCGGATGTTTAATAACCATTGGATTTATCTGGTTAATATACAGATTAAAGAAATGAATAATTTAGTTTTATATCGAAAACATCGTCCCAAGACATTTGCTGAAGTAGTTGGCCAAGAGCATGTGGTTCAAACCCTGACTAATGCCATTGCTTCGGGAAAATTTTCCCATGCCTATTTATTTACCGGACCTCATGGCTGCGGAAAAACTACTATTGCCCGTCTTACAGCCAAAGCAGTAAACTGCCAGAAGAGAGAACAAGGGGATTTTGAACCCTGTAACCAATGCGATTCCTGTCAGGAAATTAATCAGGGAAATGCAATTGATTTAATTGAAATTGATGCTGCTTCCAACCGGGGAATTGATGAAATAAGGGATTTAAAAGAGGGGATAAGATTTGTTCCTGTTAAATCAAAATATAAGGTTTTTATTATTGATGAATGTCTTACTGGCGATCATTTTATCACCTTAAGTGATGGAAGGGTAAAAAACATTTCTGAAATAAAAAATGGAGAAAAAGTGGCATCTGTTGATGTAAAAACAGGGAACATTGTTTCTGGCGAGGTAAAAAATTGGTTCAAAAGAGAAACTAATCAGATTATTGAAATAAAAACTCCCCAAGCTTTTCTTAGGTGTACTTCCACTCATCGACTCTGGATTATGAGAGATAATAAATTTTTACTAACCGAGGCTAAAGATATTAAAATTGAAGATTTCCTGTTAAGTCCTGTTTATTTACCTCATGTTCAGAAAAATAATCTTTCACCTAGTCAACTTGCTTTACTCGCTTTAATCCAGTGTGATGGCCATGTATCTAAGGACTCGATTACAGTACAAATAGAGATCCAAAAAGATAAAGATTATTTTAAAAAAGTTTTTGAAAAAGGTCTAAGAGCTTGGCAAATAAAGGAAAAATCAATAATCAAAGAAACGTCTCGAGGAACAAGATTAATTAGAGTTTATTCTAAAAAGTTAAAAGATACTTTAATTAATTTAGGTTGTCCTCAGGGTAAAAAAGGTAAAAAAATTGATATTCCCGATGTTGTTTTCCAAGCCCCTCTCGAAAGCATCAAGGCTTACATTGATACTTGTTTTTGTTGCGAGGGAAATATAGATTTTAATAGGTCTCTCAATCTTTATAGATTGAATTTTAATTCTACCTCTGAAATTTTTACTAAAAAACTTCAGCTCTTACTCAAAAAATTTGGTATTTCCAGTAGTTTTTTGAGAATTCCAAGAAAAAGAAGAAATAAAAATCATTCTACTCAATATCGTCTTTGTCTATCACATTATAATCTTAAAATTTTTCATAAAAAAATTGGGTTATCTTTACAACGAAAAGCTAAAATCTTATTAAAATGTTCATTAGAAAAGGAAAAACAAGATACTATTCCAATCGAGAAGATAGTTGTCGAAAAGCAGAAAGAAATAAAATTACCATATTTGTTGCGGGCTTCACTTGGAATTTATCCGGATTTAAGACAGCATTTATCAAGGAGAGCAGTAGTAAATTTTATGAAAGCAGGGAGTCTACCTGAATTAAATAAATATTTACAATTTCGATATGAGAAAGTTAAAAAAATTAAGATTTTAAATCAGAAAGAAGAAGTGTACGATTTTACAGTAGGGAATACTCATACTTTCATTGCAAATGGAATTTGTTCTTCAAATTCACACCAGTTAACCAAGGAGGCAGCCAATGCCTTATTAAAAACCTTGGAAGAGCCGCCTTCCCATGCTATTTTCGTTTTAGCCACTACCGAAGCTTATAAAATGATTCCTACTATTATCTCAAGATGCCAGAGATTTGATTTCCGAAAATTAACTATGCCAGAAATCATAGGGAGGTTGAAAACAATCTTAGAAAAAGAAGAAATAAAGTTTGAGCCAGAAGCTATAAATTTAATTTCTTTCTCAGCTAATGGCGCAATTAGAGATGCTGAAACCCTTTTGGACGAAGTTGTAAGTTTTTCAGGCAAAGAAAGATTTATTAAAAAAGACCTGGTAGAAAAACTTCTGGGAATAGCTGACAGAGAAATGATTTTTAAATTTTTAAACTTCCTCAACCAGAAAAAAGCAAAAGAATCAATTGAATTTTTAAACGAAATTATCTACAAAGGGATTGACCTTCAGGAATTTACAAAATCTTTAATTCAATATCTGAGAGAGGCTTTACTTCTGAAAATTGATTCCCAATTTGAAAATCCTTTGTTTTTAGGATTAACAAGCGAACAAAAAAATGAACTTAAATCTTTGGCTGAAAATTTCCCTGAATCAGAACTTAAAGAAATCCTTGAAAAATTTGTTGTTGTTGAAAACAAAATAAAATACGCTTCAATCCCTCAACTGCCCCTAGAACTGGCAATAGTTGAAATCTGCCAAGAAAAGAAGTAAAATATAAAGTCATTCCGGGGTCGTCTAACGGTAGGACATTAGGCCTTGGCCCTAAGAATCTTCGTTCGAATCGAAGCCCCGGAGCATAATAAAGTAATATGGCTTCTGTTAAGGAAAACACAACAATAAGAGAGTATCAGAATTTTGTAAAACAAGTTTATGGTTTGCCTAATGATAGATATTTTACTTTGTGGGATATGGTTACTAATATGGAACGATTTATGATGAGAGGACTTAAAGGCATTAGAAAAGAAGATACTGAGAAAACGAAAATCAATTTACTGATTGCTTTTAGCTGGTTTATATCTATAACGAATCAGCTGCATGTAAATTTAGAGGAAGAGCTTTGGAATAGATTTCCCTTTCTCTGTTCTTATTGTGCTTCTTGTCCTTGTTTATGCAAAGAAAGCAAAATAGAGCATAGGAAAGAGGTTTCAATAGATAATATTAAAAGGCCAAAATTACTTGAAGAGTTTCAGAATATGTTTAATCAGATATATCCGACCGAACAAAGAACTTTAGAACATGCGGGTATTCACTTAGCAGAAGAAGCTGGTGAGTTTTCAGAAGCGATATTGAGTTACCGCGGAGGCCGCAAAGATAAAGATTTTAAGGGAGTTGAATTAGAGATGGCTGATTTTTTTTCTTGCATAATGGGTGTTTTTAATTCATTAGGAACAAATGTTGCAAAAGAACTCTCCATTATGTTTTCTGATAACTGTCATGTATGTAAAAACATTCCTTGTACTTGTAATTTCAAAGATATTACTGACTTCAAGTCTTAGTTTCTGAATACACCCATCAAACAAATTTGAAGCCCCGGAGCATTATTGAGCACGGTTCAAGTGACCGAGGTAAAAATTAATAATTTAGCCAACTATATCGAAAATTAATCATTATGAACCAGGTTATTGAACTTTTTGGTTTTTTAATCATCACTTTTATAGGATTTGTCTTCCCTGTTTTTGGTATTTTGATTTCATTATTCCCCGAAGGTATAAAAAAGTTAACTTTGAAATATGAAAATGAGAAAAAACGGGCTGAAGAGAATATTAAATCAGAAATAGAAAAAAAGAAGGACAAAACCCTTAATGTAGGAATTTTAGAAAGAAATCTGCGCATTTTAAAGAAAAATAAAAAAACAGCCGGAGAAAAATTATCCTATTTAAATCCGAAGATAATATTACCTAAAATTTTTATCTTCCTTTTGCTTTCATTAATTGGAGTAATGGTGGCTCTTTCAAGCGATGATATTCTTGTACGCTATCTCGCTTTTGTATTAAGTTTATTATTCTTTGGTTATACAATATATATTTTATGGAAACTACTGGGCGCCCTAACTGAACTCTCAGTAATTGTTAAGGAAGAAAAAACAAACTCAGATAAAACGATAATTAGACTTCTTTCAGCTTCAGTAGAAAAAACTCCGGATGTGGTTTCTCCTTTTCTTAATGAAGGTAAAGTTTCGATTCTATTCAATAAGGAAAAGGTAGTTAACGATAAGAAGATTCCTTTTTCTGCTAATAAAAAATATCAATTGCCAATATCTATCGTTAATTCTGATGAAAGAATGGCAAAAAAAGTGGAGGTTGGCTTTATCTTTCCTCTCAGTTTCATGATTGAAGAAACATCAGATATCTCGTCAATTTACACCGGTGAGAACCATCAAATCGTGCGCTTTGAAGAAGAATTTATACAATCTGATGAAACAAATCAGCAAGGAAACCTAAATATTACCTTCTTAAAAGTAGGACCTCATAACATTAGGGTGTTTATAAAAGGAGAAAATATAAAGGTCTCTAATTATTCTTTCACTATTGAGGTTATCGACTAAAAGGTGTAGCTAAACTTGTTAGATATATTACCCGACCGAGACGCGTTAAATTATTCCTGAAGGTTCTAGACCGACTAGGGGAGCCAACAAAACTAAAAACCCCTGATTTATCATCAAGGGTTTTTATGATCGAATCTTATTACCAATGTGGCAATAATAACTGAAATTAGTATTGAAGGAATAACAATAAGGAAAAGAAAGAGCAAAGCTCTGAAATCAACAATCTCTTTTGTCAAAAGATGCAGATTTCCAGCTCCTATATTGATGTATCCCACATACTCTTTTGTTGGGTTGGAATGCTGATGAAAAAACCAGAAAAGATTAATGGCCAATAAGGTCAGCGGTAGAAAAACCCCTAACAGCAGAGATGTTTTTTTCATTGTGAGTCTCCTTTTTGCAATTATCACTTTTTAATGAACTAATTTAATTTATCTTTCTTTTATCCTTTTGTCAATCAGGTTCGAATGTTGTTCAATATGGGGAGTTAAATATTGACAATATCACAGAAATGTGATATTCTTTATTTAGAAAGAAAGTAAAGGAGGTAGCAACATGTCCTTATGTCCAGTTTGCGGAAGGGCTCTATGTGACCATACTCCTGAGGAACGTGGTCAAACGGACGAAGAAATGATGAGACCGCTCTCGGAAGAAGAAGAGGCTACATGGAGGAATAATCCTTCTGACAGTCCGGTGAAAACAGCAGTAGCCCAGAAACACAAACACGATCCGGTATAATCTGTCGTAAGAGACAGAAAAAGTCCTGGCCAGCTCAATTTTTGAGTTTTGGCCAGGACTCTTTTATTTTAGATCGTATACAAACTCTAATTTTTCCAATTCTTCCTCAATTCCTACCCAATCTAAGGTTCTGAACGCGTCCTGTAATGGAGCAGAGTAACAGAAACGGGGTCACAGAAACCCTGTTTTTTCCTTGAAATTTCTAAAAATTAGAGCTATCTTGGAAGTAGGTAATCTATGAAAGAAAAAATTAAGAAAATGAGAACCTCAATAATCGCTATTGGTTTTAAACCAAATCCAAATCAAATCACAATAATTGGTAGCGGTTTTTGTGCGGGTAAAGATGGGAAAATTTTAAGCGCTGCGCATCTTTATAATCGACTTACTCCTGAACAAAAGGAAAATTTTTTTGGTATGGCAATGACGAAGCAAGAGGAAAACGATTTAGAGCATTATACTTGGTTACCCCTAAAACTAGTAAAAATTAATGACAAAAACGATATATCTTTATTCCAATTAGAAGGATACGACAAGACTCTTTTGAAACCGGTAGAGCTAGATGATTCTGAAAGATCTGAAATCGGAGATGAAGCATATTTTATTGGTTTTCCATATGCTGCTCAACTTATGAATGATGGTTTCGGCATTACTCTTATAGTAAATAAAACTATTATAAGTAATATAAAAAGAGACGGTGTGGACCCAAATCATCCAAGAAATTGGTTTATAGTGGATGCTATTAGCAATCCTGGCAATAGTGGTTGCCCTCTTGTAAATTTGGAAACAAATAAAGTTGTTGGGATTATGACCATTTCTTTCAGGACAAAATCCAAGACTCAATCAAATCTTGATATTAGAGAACCAATGCATATTGCTGGTGCTAGGCCAATTAATTTAGCAAAAAATTTATTATAAGCTACACAGTACTAAAATTCGTCCACTCTTGACAACAAATTGACATTATATAAGATAGGTCTTATATAGGACATTATCGGACATTAGGTCTTGACCTTAGGACATTAAATCTTGACCATAGGACATTAGGTCTTGACTATAAGAATTTATAAACATTTATTAATATTAATTTTGACTTGAACTTTTTAAGAGATTAGGTTAATCTGAAAATTGACAATAACTTGACTTCTTATACGAATGGATTAGGATAAAATAGAATGAAAGAAATGAAGCTCTTGACAACGAATTAATACTATGATAGACAGAAATATAACCTTAAAAAAGTCGTTTTTTTAGTTATAAATTGGCAATTTAGTCGATTGCCAATAAAATTTAATAGTTTAAAACTATTTAATAGTTTAAAACATATGAACAAAACATATTTGTTTATTGGAAGTAAGTTCTTAAGAAGTTCTAAAAAAGGTTTTTTTGTTATTTTAACCACTGTATTATTTTTAAGTGGTTTTTTTGTTGCCAATTCCGCTTTGGCTTTAAATAGTATTACTGTTAATTCTCCTAATGAAGGAGAGTATTTGAGTGGGATACAAGATATAACTTGGACAGCTGATTGCGTAGAAGGGGATGCCGTTAATATTTATTATTCTACTGATGATTTTGTAAATCAGTCAGTAAAAATTGACGGAAACTTAACGTGTAGTGATGGTTCTTATTCTTGGAATACTACAGGAGTAAATGATGGAGATTATAAAATTAGAGTCACAGATTCTAATGATCCGCATGTTTACGATACATCTGGATTTTTTACAGTTGATAATACTTCTCCAGCTATCCAGACTACTACTCTCACATCCCCTAATGGTGATGAAAATTGGGCAGGTGATTCAAATCAGACAATTAGCTGGACAGCAGGTGATATAACTGACACTAATTTAGGCACAAATTCAATTGGTTTTTATTATACTACTGATGGGGATGTCTGGAATACTATTGCAGAAAATCAGACAAACAGCGGAAGTTATCCGTGGACAATCCCAACTATTAATTCAGCGACAGTTAAAGTAAAAATTGTAGTTACTGACTTAGCAAGTAATACAGCCAGCGATGAGAGTAATGCAGTTTTTACCATTGATAGTATATATCCAACCGCCACTGTCATAGTATCAGTTGACTCAATCACTGATAGTAGCTTAGAGCAGACAATTACTGTTACTTACAGTGAGTCAATGGATGTAAATACTGAGCCAATTATTACGATTACAGGCCTTGTTTCTTCATACAATGTAACTGGAGGGACTTGGAGTAAAATCACTAATGATAATGATACTTATACTGTAATTCAAGTCATTAATGACAATAATGAAGAAACCATAGCTACTGTCGAGGTTAGTGGAGCGGTTGATTTAGCCGGTAATACTCAAGAACCAAATAACACCGAGACGTTTGAAGTTGATACTAAAAACCCGACTGTTGTTAGTGCGGTAGCCAGTCCAGACCCAGCCAAAGATGGCACAGTAACAGTTACTATAACTTTTAGTGAAGAGATGGATACCAATACTTCTCCAATAATCCAAATTACTGGAATAACTGGTAGTCCAATAGTTAATCAAACAAGCTATGTGGATGATACTTGGACAGGAACATTTACTCTAGTAGATAATGACGAAGAAAAACCTGCCACAATTTCTGTAACAGGTGGAGTAGATTTAGTCGGTAATGTAATGGATGACAATCTGGCTGCAGGAACATTTGTGGTAGATACAATTGATCCCACTGTTTCCTTAATAAGCCAAAGTACTGCCTTAATCACTGATACTACAAATAGTTTTATGGTTACGGTTGATTATAGTGAGGCGATGGATCAATCTTTAGCACCCACGGTTAGCTTCAGTTTAGATGTTTCATCCACTTTAACATTAGCAAGCGGCTCATGGTCAGATTCAGATACTTATATAGCTACTTATGATGTAGTCGATGCAGATGTAGAGATGGATGATGTGGATATTTTCGTTATGGGAGCGACAGACCCTGCTGGCAACGAACAAGAAGCTGGCAGTTTAATTGATGCTTTTGATATTGATACTAAAAATCCAACCGTAGAATTAACAGATGATCAAATAGAAGATAATATAGTTAGAGATGCTGATACAGTAGTAATTACCGCTGTTTTTATTGAAGCAAACGAAATTAACGAAACTGTGGCACCTAAAATTACTATTGGTACTGTTGTAACGGGTGCGATAATGACAGAAGTAGATGATACTAATTTACAATGGACTTATACTTGGGATGTACCAGCTGGTAATGATGGTATCGCCGATGTTTCTATCACGGCTACTGATATGGCTGGTAATTCAAATGCAGCGGCTACGGGCGAAGTTTCTTACACTATTGATAATATCTCACCAATGGTTGAGTTAACTTATAATCCCAATAGGCCCGTAAGAGATGCCGACACAGTAGAAATTACAGCAACTTTTAACGAGCCAATGGCAAGCGCGCCAACAGTCGCTATTGATACCACTGAAACAGATTTAGTCGCGACAGCAATGTCTGGCAATGGAACGGTGTGGACTTACCAACATGATGTTCCAACCGGAAGCGACGGAAATGCGACAGTAATGATTTCAGGTACAGATATAGCTGGCAACCCAAACGAAACGGCAACTAATAATACATTTATTATTGATAATATCGCACCAGTGATAACATTATTAGGACAAGTTACAGTGGAAATTGAAACAGGAGAGGAATATACAGATGCCGGAGCAACGGTAGATGAAACAGTTGAAGTAACAACCAGTGGAAGTGTTAATAACAGCATAGTTGGAGAATATATACTTACTTATAATGCAGTTGATTTAGCGGGAAATACCGCAGAATCTAAGATAAGAACAGTTAATGTTGTTGCTCCAACTTTGATAAATATGACCGCGAGCGATGTCAGCCAAAAGCAGGATTTGGAGTTTATCGTTGAAATAAATTCCAAAGGAAATGTTCGCGACAGCCAAAATGATCATTTAGTAAGATTTTACGGAGTGATTCCAGGATTAACCGCTAATGAAATAACTTTTTTGGGCAGTAATATTCCGGCAGTGGTAACCGATTCAACAGAACGCGGTTACGCGGGAGCTGACACAGATGATTTAGTTTTAGCTTGGGGACCAGAAGGTGGATTTCCAATCGGCGACGCTGAATCCGCTTATGAAAGCGAGGGCGGTTTATCAACAACCTTTAATGCCATGGTTAGCAAACAAGCAGATTACGCCATAAGTTTCAAAATGTACGACTTTACTAAAAACGCCGTTCCTGCCACTGGTTCAGCAAGTTTGAATATTACCGATGGAGTTGCGCCAACAGGATATACTGTTACCATTGACCAATCTTACATTAACAACAGCAACCAAACCGCGCTTTCCTTTATTTTTGCCAATGCTGAAGTAGACGCAACATATAATTACTCAATAGATAGTTCAGGAGGCGGCACAACCGTAACAAGCAATGGAATAATTACAGCTACTAACCAACAAATTATAGGCATTAATGTTGCTGGTTTAAATGACGGCACATTAACTTTAACTGTTTATTTAACCGACCAAGCTGACAATCAAGGCAATACTGTTACTGATGCAGTGGTTAAAGATATAGTTGCGCCAACAACATCTGATGATTATGTTAGTAAAGATGATATTTGGCAGAATACCGATCAAACGATTACTTTAACTCCTGTTGACACAACATCAGGAGTAGTAACTACCAAATATTGCACAGACACAGAAAATAATTGCGATCCAGCAAACGATTATACTCAAGCAGTTATGATTAATACCGAAGGCATAACCTATTTTAGATATACTTCCACAGATAATGCTGGGAATGTTCAGGAAACAGTTTCAAGAACAGTTAAGATAGACGAAACAGCGCCTGTAACAACAGACGATGTACCTTTAGGCTGGCAAACGGCTGATGTAACAGTAACTTTAACCTGTGATGACTCTATTGGTGGAAATTCAGGTTGCTTAAAAGTTTATTACACAACTGATGATTCAGACCCAACAACTGCTTCATTTTTTGTTGATGCGGGTAGTAGTTGGCAATTCACTGTCTCAATTGATGGAGATTATACAGTAAAATACAGAGGTGAAGATGTAGTAGGTAATCTGGAAGCAGTAAAGACAGCAGCTAATTCTCTACAGTTGGATAAAACAGCCCCTGATATTACCAATTTCTCGCCATCAGATGGCTCTATTACATCCGACACCACTCCTACTATTAGCGCAGATTTTACTGAAACTGGTTCCGGGATTGATATTAGTAGTGTAATTATTACAGTCAACGACACTGATGTAACTGTTTTTGCTACTATCGATACTAATAGCGTTAGTTATACACCAGGTAGCGCTATGTCAAATGGCATCAAAACAGTTACTCTTGGTGTTAGTGATGTGACTGGTAATGCGGCTAGTCAATCCTCTTGGAGTTTTGAAGTAGCTGCTACCGTAGCATCAGTTAGTGTAACCATTGATAAATCAAGTTTAATGGCTGATGGTAGTACCCAGGTTAAAATAACGGCTTTAGTATTAGATAGTGGTACTCTAGTAACCAGCGGTAATGTTGTTTTTGCTACTGTTATTGGTACTTTAACTTCCGCCTCTGTGGACTTAGATGCAAGCGGTAAAGCTATAACATATTTAACCTCTAATGAAGTTGGGGAAACCACTGTGACTGCTTCCTATAATGGACCAAGTGGATTAGTTTCTGGAACTGTTAATGTTACTTTCACAGCTACGCCAAAAACTATATCAGTAGTTTCCAGTCTTAGTAGTGTGCCGGCTGATGGAGTGACTCAATCCACCATTACTGTTACAATATTGGACAATAATAATCCAATAGACGGCGGAACAGTTAATTTCAGCACTAATCTAGGCGTTTTAATCTCGAATAGCGAGGTCTCTAATGTCGATGGTGAAGCCAGTGTAACTATAACTTCTTCAGCTATTGGTTTAGCTACCATAATAATTAGTTATAATACCGGCGATGAGACGATTAGCGATACAGCTGAGGTTGATTTTACAGGAGAAGTGACTACTTATAATATTCCTTTATCTACTGGTTGGAATTTGATTTCTTTGCCGTTGATACCAGAAAATACGACTATTGAAAATGTTCTAGCTGATATAAACGGTGATGTTGATATAGTTTGGTATTATAACGCTAACGCTGGCAGTTGGTTAAACTACAAGCCAGAAATTGGTGGTAATTTAACCACAATGGAAGACGGAAAGGGGTATTGGATATTTATGAATAATACTGATACTTTAACTATAATTGGAAGCGAGATGCCTGCCGGAGGGCCAGAAGAACCAACCAGTTATTCTGTGGTCGGAAATAAATGGAATCTTATTGGCTTTAAATCTGTCATCAGTATGCCAGTTAAAAATTACATTACCCAGATAGGTAATAACGATGTTTTATGGGTATACAAAAAATACGAAAATGAAGAAAATGAAGAATATGTCCTAGTTCATCCATCAGGCACTAACAGCATGGAATCTGGTTATGGATACTGGTTATATCCTTACGATGGCTATTCGATAGTACCCACTGACTAAAAAGGAAAATAATTATGAAGGAAATAAAACGATTAGCAATTATAATAGCAGTGCTTACTTTAGTTTTTCCTGTGGTGGGTTTAACTGAATCACCGCCACCGATACCACTTTTGGTATACGGTAATATTACTATAGACGGCCAATCGGCTCCTCTTGATACAGAAATTTCAGCAAAGATAGAAGAAGTAGAAGTTGCTGTTGCCACTATGATAAAAGAAGGTATATATTTTATTGAAATTCCTGATGGTAAGGTTAATGAAGGAAAAATTATAATATTTAAAGTTAATGGGATTACTGATGATAATAATCAGCGTGAGTGTGTTAACATTGATACAATTCCTAGTATAAGGTTTGATTTAGCCATTATTACTCCGTCTCCTCCGGCTCCTTCCACTCCTCCCTCCGGAGGCGGAGGAGGTGGCGGTGGAGGAAGCACTACCCCTCTACCAACTGACTATGAAATAGGAGATACTAATAAAGATGGCAAAGTAGATAAATATGATTTTTCCTTAATGATGGCTGATTGGGGAAAAACAGGAACAAATAATTCTGATTTAAACAACGACAATAAAGTAGACAAATATGATTTCGCTCTTTTGATGTTAGATTGGAGCACGATATAAAATAAAAAATATGAAAAAAGATAAAATTACAATTTTAGTTTTAGGATTTATTACTGTTTTAATCACTGGATTTGCTTTTTATAATCCAGTAGAGGCCGCAGATACTTCAGTTTATGTTTCACCAGAGAGTTTAAGTAAAGAAGTAGGGGACATATTTAATGTATCTGTAAAGGTTAATCCGGCTGGAGAAAAAGTTTGTGCGGTTGAGGGTAATTTGAATTTGGATAAACTCTCCTGTCTGAGTATTACGCTCGGAGAAGGAATTATGGCCCAAAGTTCACCCTCTTGTAGTAATCTTTACTTTTTGTTTGGAATTCCCGGTTGCAGTACTAAAGATAAGACATTATTCACAATTAGAGTAAGGGCAAAAAGTGCTGGTACTGCTACTATAGGTTTTACAGGAATTGATATTATCGGAGAGGGTGTTCCAATTTCTTCTAATTCGTCAGAAGGTAGTTATAGTATAGTAATACCAGAGACAATTTTACCTCCAATAACACCAATATGTAATTGTGATAGCTGGAGTTCGTGGCAAAAAGGAGATTGTGGAGAAGAAAATTGTATTCCTACTCAACTCCTTCAAACTCGGACCCGAACCTGCGAACCAGTTGGTTGTGAACTTGAAGCTGAAAAACGCTGTATAGATGATGCTTACTGTGCTTCGTTACCAGCAACCACAACAAAAGAAGATGAAGAAGAAAGTGAAAAAGAAAGTGATGAAGTTACCATGACTGATTCTGTAGAAACTGAATCACTTTTCTTAGCAACAATTGGAAATATCTTTTCCCTTGGAACAGGTAATACATTGGTGGCAATTCTTGTAGGACTGATAATTTTAGCGATATTAATTTACTGTTCCTATTATCTGTACAAAAAACGCTGTAAAAAACTTAAATAGATATTTATCTCTCTTAAGTTTCGAAGCACCAAAAAATCGCCAAGAAGGCGATTTTTTGGTAATTAAAAAAGAAAAGGGGGAAGCACACTTGGTAGGTACCAGCAGTATGCTTCCCCTTAATTCGGAGACTCTCGAGAACCCGCTTAAGAGAGAGGTATTGCACTGTCGACTTCACAGAAGCTGGCGCCTCTGCTTCGTTGTCTCCCTCTTATTCTACACACTTAAGAGATTCTCCAGGGCGCTTTTCACAACCTTAGGGTTGTTACTTTCACAAGAGTCAGACGACCGGGATTCGAACCCAACTTCTCCAACCTTCAGGAACGGCTTTGGACTACGTCCAAATTCCCCAAAGACTTAACGGAGCGCTTACCAGAAGCTCGCCTTTTTTCCGAACCCTAAATCTATATTTATTCAGAAACTATAATTTGTCAAGTAGGTTCTAATGTTGTCCACGACTCCCAGTATCAAAAATTCCATCGCTGGGTGATTTTTTATTTTAACTTGACTTTCAAGTAGAAAAGGTGATAGTTTGAAATTAGTAAAGGTCGATTAAAAAATAATTAAAAAAAATAAAAATATGAAAAAATTACTAATAGGATTAATAATAGCGGCCTTTTTAGTGGCATCGGTGGGAATAGTGATGGCAAAAGATACCCAGAATAATGGACAACCATTCAAGGAGCTATGGGATGCTATAAATGAGATACGGAATCAAACAACATCTCTCTGGGATGCTATAACCAATATTGAGTTAATACCCGGACCACAGGGTCCTCAAGGCGAACAAGGTCCAGAAGGTCCACAAGGACCAAAAGGAGATAAAGGTGACAAAGGAGATACTGGAGCAATAGGTCCACAAGGAGAACTAGGACCAGAAGGGACATGCAGTTGTCCATTTACAATAGAAGAATATCAGAGCCTTGTATCAAGAGTTGAGGTACTTGAAAATGCTTTTGGTTTTAAGTGGGAAGGAGATAATGTTGAACCCTGGCTTCATGATAATTATCAAGTATTTGATCCAACCAAGACAATAAGCAGATGTGGTTCTCCGGGTGTATGGAATTGTCCGCATGAAACCTTTGCAACATCTGATGGAAATATTACACTATTTGATTCAGGACCAAAACATGCAGACACACGGTATCAGGGAGACGGCATGAAATTCTGGTTAGAAGATATACAAGTATTACCAGGAGCTGAATATGTGGTTGAGTTCTATATATCAGACCTTGATGCACACGGTGAAGGAAATCTTAAATCATATACACCTGGATGGACATTGTATGTAGTAGAAGGTAATACTGTTTTAGAAACTCTTAGTGAACCATGGGGAACAAAAAGATGCAATGATTGTAATCCAGATCCAAATTCATTAGGAGAAAGGATGCTCACATTTACGCCATCACATGACAAGATTAGTTTCTACTTTGTCCATTCTTATGGATCTAGCCAATCTTCTTCAAGCATATATCATGTAAAGATGGCATTGGACTATTTCTATGTAACAGTAAAGTGAAATAGCTGATATGTTAATAACATATGCAAATAATGTTATAGCGCAGATAAACGATATCCCGCAGATAAACGATATCCCTTAGAAGTTCTTAGTCATACAATAAGTGAATGAAATTTTAGTCTACGAGAGGCTCTAATATTGTCCAAGTCCCAGAAGTCAACAAAAAACCCATCTCTGGGCAGTTTTTTATTAGCTTGACTTTCAAGTAGAAAAGGTGATAGTTTGAAATTAGTAAAGGTCGATTAAAAAATAATTAATAAAAATAAAAATATGAAAAAAATATTTTTGTTTGGAATATTATTAGTAGTGATATTATCAGTTGCTATTGTTGGAGTAAAAGCAATAACAGCAGAAAACGGTACTTGTGTTATCATACCTAACCAGGGTTCTAATGCAGAACATTTAGGACAGGGTGTAGAAAACCAAGCAGGTAGTGTTTGTGATGCAACTGCAGATGGTGGTTGTGGAGCTTGTGTTGAACAATGTATTCAGTTCAGGAAGATAAAAAACTCATTTGGCTGTGATTTATGTGGAGGAGATGGCTTCTGTAATCCAATGTGTGCAGCTGGAGAGGATCCTGAAGTGGATCCTGATTGTATCGTATGTGTAGATAATGATGAAGATGGTTATGATGCAATAACTCCAATCTGTCCAACAGGTGATGATTGTAATGATAATAATGCTAATGTATATCCTGGAGCAACTGAAGTTTGTGATGGAGTAGATAATGATTGTGATTCTAGTGTAGATGAGGATTATATAGAAACTTCTACAAGCTGTGGTGTTGGAGAATGTTCAGCTAATGGTTTATTGCAATGTATTGCTGGAAGTGAAGTAGATTCTTGTACAGCTGGTACTCCTAGTGCAGAAGTTTGTGACGGTCTAGATAATGATTGTGATGATTTAATAGATGAGAATTTGGGTAGCACAACATGTGGAATAGGAAAGTGTCAAGTTACCATACAGAATTGTATTGGGGGTGTAGTACAAACTTGTATGCAAGGAAGTTCAACACCCGAAGTCTGTATTGATGGAATTATAAGCCCAGGAGAATGGGACCCTGCAGATACCATAGGGTTAGTGTTAGACTTGACAGTTAATGTACCTGAAGGAGGAACAACGCCAGCAAGATTATATGTAATGAATGATGCCGCTAATTTATATCTTGCTCTGCGATTTGAACGCACTGTGGCTGATCCAGGAAATTCCTTGTCTTTTGAGTTTGATAATGACAATGATGGAATAAGGGAAGAAGGAGATGACGCAATCGTGTACAATGCAGCATCTGGCTTTTATGATGACTTCCGGATGCTACACGATGGCAGATGGGGCGGACCTAAAGATATAGCTTATGGCGGCACCAGTGATGGGGAAGGAGCCTTCTTAAATGATGGAACATATAGTGTTTACGAAATGTCGCATCCGCTTGACAGCGCAGATGACCTGCATGACTTTTCTCTGAGCCAAGGATATACTATCGGCTTTTATTTTCATCTAAGGATGATAGGGCCTGGTGGGGTATGGCCAGAGGATTATGGCGAGACTTATTACCCATCATATGGAAATTACATGCAATTCACAGTAAATTAAGAATTGATTTGGATAGAGATATACCAATTAAATGAACATAAAATAAAGACTTATCGTCGGTAAATTCGTTATTTGAAAATTTCGAACCTGCCACAATTTAGCCCCGATATTCATCGGGGCTAAATAGTTTAGATTGAACATCGCCAAGAGGGCGATTTTTTGGTAAAGTAAATCAATGGAACCATTAGCTTCAAAAATCAGACCAAAGACCTTGAAAGAATTCGTGGGTCAGAGTCATTTAGTTGGCGAAGGAAAACCTTTGAATGTTGCCATAAAGCAAAAGCATCTGTTTTCGTTTGTTTTTTGGGGTCCGCCGGGAACCGGAAAAACAACTCTGGCGAAAATATATGCCAAAAGTTTGAATGCCAAGCTTTACGAATTATCTGCGGTTTCCGCCGGCAAAGCAGATATCAGGAAAATAATTGAGGAAGATACGAAAAACTATCCCAAAGTTTTATTCTTGGACGAAATTCACCGCTTCAATAAGGCCCAGCAGGATTTTCTGCTTCCTTATGTGGAAAGAGGGGATATGACTTTAATCGGAGCCACTACGGAAAATCCAAGTTTTGAAATAATTGCGCCTTTGCTTTCACGCTGCAGGATTTTTGTTTTGTACGAACTTTCAGATAAAGAGATGGAAACCATCATTAAACGAACCAAATTCAAATTAGACAAGAAATCAATTGACTGGCTGATTAATATGGCAAACGGAGACGCAAGGCAGGCCATTACCATGCTTGAAAACACGAACGAACTTTATAAGAAGATCACTGTGGAAAATCTAAAGAACGCCTTGCAGTCAAAGTTCTTAAGATACGATAAAGTAGGGGAGGAACATTATAATACTATTTCAGCTTTTATTAAAAGCATGAGAGCAAGCCAGTCGGATGCGGCTTTATATTATTTAGCGCGGATGATTGATTCTGGCGAAAATCCCAAATTCATAGCAAGGAGAATGGTTATTTTCGCTTCAGAGGACATAGGCTTGGCCCAGCCCACAGCTTTGGTGGTAGCTAACGATGTTTTTAGAGCCGTGGAAATAATCGGGTTGCCCGAGTGTGGCATTAACTTGGCGCACGGAGTAGTTTATCTGTGCCAATGCAAAAAAGACAGAAGCGCCTACGAGGCCTATATGAAAGCTATGGAAGATGTTAAAAAATACGGAAACTTATCCATACCTTTGCATTTGCGGAATCCGGAAACAAAACTAATGAAAGAACTGAATTACGGCAAAGGATATGAAAAATACTCCAAGGAATCTTTTCTGCCCGATAAGTTGAAAGGAAAGAAATACTTACAGTAACTTTTACCGAAAAGGCGATTTTTTGGTAGAATAAGAAAAGAGTATGAAAGCAAAAGTAAAGAATTCAATTTTATTAATTGAAGACGACCCATTTTTAATAGATATTTATAAGAAAAAGTTTGAAAGTGCTGGTTTTAAAATAAGGGTAGCAGAAAAAGGAAGAAAAGCTCTGAGGATGTTAAAAGAAGAAATACCCGATCTTATAATTTTAGATATTGTTTTACCAGGAATTTTTGGTTGGGAGGTTCTAAGGAAAATAAGAAAAAATCCAAAATTAAAAGGATTAAAAATAATAATTTTGAGCAATTTGGGACAAAAAGAAGAAATAGAAAAAGGCTTAAAGTTAGGAGCAACCAAATATTTGATAAAAGCTCATTATACTCCAAGTGAAGTAGTAAAAGAGATAGAAAAGATATTAAAAATTTCAAAGGCCAAATAAATTGTGACCTGTGCTGGGTAATTTTTATCGCCAACTAGGCGATTTTTTGATAGAATGGAAAATATGATAAAAGCAATCATTTTTGATTATGGAGGCGTTTTGACAAAGGAGGTGTTTTTCTATAAGTTTGCAAAAATACACGCATCCAGGTTTGGAGTGGAGCAAAAAGAGTTCAATGAATTGATTAAAGAAAATTGGTCTAAAGCAAAAACAAATAAAATTAGCTCTAAAACATTTTGGTTAAACTTGTCAAAATTTCTGAAAGTAGACAGTAAAGTTCTAAGAAAAGATATTATAAATTTCTTTGGCTTTAGATATGAAATTTTAGACCTGATAAGGAAGCTAAAAGAGAAGTACAAAATAGGGTTATTAACCAACCAAATAGAAGACTGGTTAGAGGGGGTTATAGAAAAGCACAAATTGAACGAAGTTTTTGATATTATAATAACTTCATACCGAACCAAGAAAGCTAAGCCAGACATTGCTATTTTCCAAGAAGCAATTGAAGGGTTGAGAGTTAAACCAGACGAGTGTATTTTTATAGACGACCTAGAAAATAATACCTTGGCAGCAAGCCGATTAGGTATGAAAGTGATTCTATTTAAGAATACTAAACAATTAATATCTGATTTAAAAAGAATGGGTATTAAAATCTAAATTAAGCCCCATCGCTGGGCAGTTTTTATTTAACTTGACTTTCGAACAGAAAAGATGTTAATTTGAGATTAGTAAAGGTCGATTTTAACTATTGGTGAAAAAATATGAAAAGAAAATTAATTTTAGGTTTGATTATAGCTATAATTTTAGCTACTCTACCCGCATCAACGCTTGCCTGGGGTTCAGCAACCCATGCATATCTTACTGAAAAACTTGGAAATAAAGAAGATGTTCTGAATCAGCAAGAGATGTATGGAGCAACATTGATAGATGTGTTTAATTTTATGTTTGGTGTTCCGTATCAGCCATATTTATGGACAAAAACGCATTATGGATTTATGACATTAGTTGACGCAGCAGAACCCGAAGAAGCAGCACTTGCTTATGGATTTGTAAGTCATAACGAGGCTTGGGGAGCAGATTACACTGCACATATTAATGCTTTAACTCTTGAAGGAGATAAAGGATATGTAATTACAAAAGGTGAAGAATTAGCTCCTTTGTTAGTGTCTACTATAATAGCATCTTTAGAAGAACTTTTAGGTGCCCCTCTACCGGACCCTCTACCACCAGTGTATGAAGAATTAATTGGAGAATTATCTTTAGGATTAGCTCATATTGGTATAGAGAGTGCAGTTGATTATTTGGTAAGTCAAAATGAGGATAGAAAAATTGGATATAAAATGTTAACTTCAGCACAAGAGAGAGATGATTCTGTTCCATTGTTGTTAAGTGAAGCATATGCAGAAGGTTTGGCAGAGGCAACTGGAATGTCACTTGAAGTCGCAAATGGAATAATTTATGAAACTGAAAGTGAATTTCAAGCACAGATGATCAGTTATGGTGCAGCATTAACACAAGAAAATGCATTGGAGCTATTGGCTGAGCAAGGTACAGAATTAGCTATAATGATTTTAGAAGCAGAACATGGAATTGAGGTACCATCAGAAAGATACGGGGAGATATTTGCATTAGTAAAAAACTTAATGGCATCCACTTTGCTTGAAGCTATAGAAGTAGTTGAAGATGATTACTCTGAAGAATTAGAAGCAACACAAAAGTATGTAAAGAAACAATTGAATGCAAATAAGATAAAGACTTATCGTCAGTAAATTGATTATTTGAAAATTTCAAACCTGCCACTATTTAGCCCCGATACTCATCGGGGCTAAATTGTTTAGATTGGACCTCGCCAAGAAAACGATTTTTTGATAGAATGGAAACATGAATAATGTTGAGATTGAAATCCAAGTTAATATTGAAAATAGTAAATCATTAATAGATTTTTTGGAAAAAAATGGTCAATTTAAATCAGAAGAACATCAAAAGGATGAGTATTTTTCTCCAACTCATCGCAATTTTATTGAAGTCCGTCCAGTAAAAGAGTGGTTAAGGTTAAGAGATTCGGATGGTAAATATTCTATAAACTATAAGAACTGGTATTTTGATGAAGATGGGAAAAGTCGTCATTGTGATGAATACGAAACAAAAGTAGAAGATTTGGCTCAAATCAAAAAGATATTAGAGGTTCTTAATTTTAAATCTATTGTTAAGGTTGATAAAATAAGAAAAACTTGGATATATAAAGATTATGAAATTGCTATAGATTCTGTGAAAGAATTGGGGGATTTTGTAGAGATTGAATATATCAATAAAGATGAAAAAGTAGACCCAAAAAAGGTTACAGAAGAAATGATTAATTTTCTTAAAAGTATTGGTTGTGGAAAAATAAAAAGAAACTATGTAGGTTATCCATTTCAGTTGTTATTTCCAGAAGAAGTAAAATTTGAGGAACAATAAATCGCCAAGATGGCGATTTTTTGGTAGAATGAGATATATGACTAAGATAATTTTAGCTACAACGTCTCCATATCGTATAGAAATATTTAGGGTTTTAGGAATTGATTTTGAGGTGAAGGGAAGTAATGTTGATGAATCCCAAGTAGAAAGAAATAATCCGGAAGAATTGGTAAAAAGCCTTTCAAAATTAAAAGCTGAAGTTGTTGTTACAAACCACTCTGATGCTATTGTGATTGGAATGGATTCAGTTGGGCTTTTTAATGGTCAAATTTTTGAAAAACCAAAATCAAGAGAGGAAGCATTCCAAAGATTAAAATCTCTTTCAGGGACTACTCATCAATTTTATACTGGGATTTATATGATAAATACAGGTTTGAAAAAAGTAATTTCAAAGGTTGTGAAAACCAAAGTCTTTATGAGAAATCTTTCAGATAGAGAAATTAACAAATATCTCGACGAAGATCCTCATTTTAATACCTACGCTCTGGGTTATGACCCTGTAAAACATTACAGTGCATCATTTGTCAAAAGAATAGAGGGTAGTTATTACAATCTGTTAGGAGGTATGCCTTTAGAGGTAATTATTGAAATGTTGCCTAAAGTTGGATATAAATAACAGGTTGTAAAATCGTCCCATTTTCTACAGCCATCAAAAAAGCCCATTGCTGGGTAATTTTTATTTTTCTTAGATATGGTAAAATAATAGAAAGGTCAAAATTAAAAAAATATCCAAAAACATGAAAAAGAAAACCAAAACCAGAGAATGGACAGTCTATAGAAGCTCAATAACTGGTAGATTTGTTACGAAAAAACATGCCAAACAAAAACCAAAAACTACCGAGAAAGAAAGAGTAAAAATACGCAAATAGCAACTATTTTTTGTCCTTGAGATGGCGATTTTTTGGTAGAATGAGAATATGCCACATATTCATAAACTCATAGATTTTGTAGTTGACATATTTATTGTTTATAAAGACAAAATTCTTTTAATCCATCATAGAGGACAAAATAAATGGCTACCTATAGGTGGGCATATTGAATTAGATGAAGACCCAGAGCAAGCCCTTTTTAGAGAAATAAAAGAAGAATGTGGTTTAGAGATTGAGATTCTTGGAGAAAAGCCTTTAGTTCAGTCTCCCATAGCAAAATTTCTATACCCGCCAGTCTTTTTAGATATTCACAAAATCTCTGATACTCACAAGCATGTAGGGCTTTTCTATTTTGCCAAGGCCAAAAATGATAAAGCTGTATTGAATCAAAGAGAACACAAAGGAATCAAATGGTTCAGCAAAGAAGATTTAGATAACCCTGATTTTAATCTTGACCCAATTATTATATTCTGTGCGAAAGAGGCCTTAAAAAAACTGGCTTGGTAGATATAATTTATCCTTAAATATGGGTTGCTGGAATAGTATGTATTAACTTGGTATAATAAGAATAAAAGGTCGGCTATATTTTGGTCACATTAAAAACGAAATTAAAAATGAATACAAAAAATATTGGAGTAATTATTTTGGTTATAGTATTGATTGCTTTGGCTTGTTATTTATATTGGGGTCTAACAGAATGTAAGACTGCGGCAACAGAATTGGGAACACAATTACAAGAGTGTGGAGAAGCTTTAACCAACCTTCAGTAGGCGTGTGCTCCTTATCTTCCCGTAGAGTAATTAAAAATTTTAATAAGAATCTCCGATTAAAGGGTCACTAGATTACTATGTGACCTTTTTTTTAAAGTCATCGATTGACAAATAGCAGTTTTTATGCTAATCTATTTTTAGTACCTAAACTTAATAAAAAGGAGAAAGACATGCCGAATATCATGATATGCGGGTTCCAACCTAAAAGGGCAGAGGGGTTAAGAACCAGTATCGAAATAATTATGCGGAATATGAGCTTGGGTGACGAAGCGTTAACGTCGATCGTGGATATGGAAGCCAAGTCCTGTGACGGGACAAGGACCCCCATGCCTTATCTCCGCATCTGTTCCACTGATGAGGGTGAAATCCAAAAAATCATCAATACCTTCAAGGAGGAGGGGATAAAAGTCGACGTTGAGTGGCTGGTCCTGAACGGATTCATCCCTGCTAACAAAATGACCTGACAGCTGGCATCTGAGTAAACTGAGGTACAGCTGGTCCCTCACTCTCACCAATAAAGGCGTTCTTATGAACGCCTTTTTCTTTGTCCTTTCATGAGCTAAGATAAGGGTAGTTCAATAAAAATAAAAAATAATAGAAGGACAGAACAATGACAGATTTTTTACTTTCCCGGAAATACTCAGGACCCCTGAAGGTTATCATTCACCCGCTCGGGAACGAAGAGCCCTTCAGTTTTACACCTCATTTCAGGGACTCAACACTCTTTGACTATGTCGGTCATGCCTGTGCCTGTATTTTCACAAACATGACCACTCAGTTGTCGGTGTGCACGAGACCCGAAGATTGGGAGGTGGTTCGGTTTGCTCCCGACGAGAACATATTGGAGGTCTTGCAGGTAGGAGGCGAAGAGCTGGAGATTGAAATAGACGACCCACAGCGTTTATTATATTTCCTTAATACCATGGCATTCCTGCTATTAGCAAAACCTCAATCGCAGTGAGGGAAGCCGTGATATATGGCTTGAGTTTTTAAAAACCCTAGGGATAACCCTAGGGTTTTAGTTACGCTGTAATTGACAGGAATATACCTACATGCTATAAACAATACAGTTCTTGGAAAATTAAAATCAGAAAGGAATAGTCATGAAAGAAGTGACAATTCAGAAAATCGATAGCATCCGTGCTACCTACAACGCTACCTACGACACTTTCCTGATTCCCATTATGATTGGGACTGCTGCCTGTTTAGTTGTAATACCTTTAGTTATAACGTTCGGCATACTTCATGTTATTAACATGGGAGTGGCAGGACTCATTACTGCGTGTCTTATCGTTCTCGGCGGTCTCATCCTATACCTTGGCAACAGGCATTTCCAGCGGCTGAGAAACCGTTTCCATCTTTCTATAGAAAATCTTTCTTTAGAAAATGATGCTTGACCCTTCTGTTCATCACCAAAAAAAGCCGAAAGTCTAATAAGACAAGTAGGCTTTTTTCATATAAAGGATTTTGTTTGGACTTGACTTTTTAATATTAATCTGGTATTATTAAAAAACTGTTCTTTAAATCTTAAATAAGCCAATAAAAGGAGAAAACGATGAGAAAGATAATCATGTGTGTGGTTGTTTTCCTGTTTGTCCATGTCCAATTGGCCTCGGCACAGGGACTGGAACTTTCCGAAGCAACTACCAATGTCGGTAAAAGCGCATTCATCTCCGGGTTTGACATTACTCTAAAATTCAAAGGAGGTGGCAACCTGTTAGACGTGACAGGAAATGATCAAAGAGTTCGTGCTACTTATCTTTGGGATTTTCCCTCGTCTATCAATGCAGGTATTTGCGGAGGTTTTTTCAAAAACATGCCTTTTGTAGGACCCTATGTAACCTTTGCTCCATTCAGCTTCCTGTCTTTTCTTGAGTGGGTTGGCTGGAGTGGAGGAAAGCCGGATAATCCCGGGACGGAAATTAACTTCTTTTTTCATGACACAGCTGTTTTTCTAAATATTAAGAGTTTTACTCTCAGCTATGTTCATGAAAATTTCATGGAAGAGGAAGTATCGATTCCCGGAGTAACTTATGAAACGCCGATAAATAACGACTTTGAGTTTTCTATAGGCGTAGATTATAAGTTCAGTAAGGACTCGAAAGACGAACCCCTTTTCCATATGGGAGTTTCATATTCCCCAGAATAACCGAATATCCTACATTGTTCATATAGAGGGATAAGATTTAATTCTTGTCCCTCTTTTTATTTAGAGAAATATTGGTAAAATTGAAATATGATAGAAAATATTGTTATATCCAATCCAGAAGAATTAGAAAAATCAAAAAAATCAATTTCTGAGGCTGGACCTGACAAGCTTCATGTTTTAGCTGACTTTGATAGAACTCTAACAACAGCTTTTATTGAGGGGAAAAGCGTGCCCTCTCTTATTTCGCTTTTACGTGATGGGAATTATTTAACGCCTGATTATGCTCAAAAAGCCAATAAACTTTACGCTAAATACCATCCAATTGAAATTGACCCGAAAATTCCATTAGAAAAAAAGAAGGATGCAATGCTTGAATGGTGGACAACTCACTCTAATTTGTTGATTAAATCGGGATTAAACAAAAAGGATTTAAAAAAACTTGTTGAATCCAAAAAGATTAAATTTAGAGATGGATTTGCAGGTTTTATTGATTTTTTAAAAAGCTATGAGATTCCTTTAGTTATTATGTCCTCAAGTGGATTGGGTAATAATCTTATTTCAATGTTTTTAGAAAAACAAGAAAAGTTATACGATAACATTTATATTATTTCTAATTCCTATGAATGGGACAAAAACAATAATGCAGTTGGTGTCAAGAAGCCGATTATTCATGCGATGAACAAAGATGAAACTATTATCAAGGATTTTTCAGTTTTTGAGCTACTTAAGAATAGAAAAAATGTTTTATTATTAGGAGATAACTTGAATGACATTGGGATGGTAAAGGGCTTTGATTATGATAATTTGATTAAAATAGGATTCCTCAATGAAAATATGGAGGAGAACTTGGAATATTATAAAAATAATTACGATGTCATAATTTTAGATGATTCTTCTATGGATTTTGTTAATGGGTTATTAAAAGAAATGATAAGATAATTTTCTTGACAAACCTTTTTAGAAACGCATAATGAAGATGTTCTTTCAAAATACAGCATCGAACTTGTTAGCTAGGCGTCGGACTTTTACCCCCGAGCCAAAAGTGTGAGTGGGCCTACCTTTCTTCTACCTGCCAAGCAAAGGTCTCACAACTATCGCTCTCTGTATTGCTCTCTGCGAAAATAAACGGCCAATACAGGAGGGCCTGATTCTTATATACGGTGGTCATCCGCATACCTCGACCATACAGGAACCATACAGGCAATCTGAAAGCCTCCTGAGCGTGTAGCTAACAAGTTCACATTACTTCTATAGTCCACCTTTATATATTAAGGTGGACTTTTCTCTTTACTCTTGACAATTCTTTATAATAGTGTATAATAAAGATGTTCTTTTAAAATATAGTATAGAATCTGTTAGCTGGGTGTCGGACTTTTGCCCCCGAAAAAAGTGTGAGTGGGTCTACCTTTTCAGCTCTCTAAGGTCTCACACACCTCTGTTGTCCAAACCTACCCCTTTTGACACAAAAATGACCCAAACAGGAGGGTCTAGCACTCCCAAGGCACAGACAATCTGAAAGCCTCCTGGACGTCTAGCTAACAACTTTTCTCTAGTCCACCTTTTATATATCAGGTGGACTTTTTTTGTGGTCAAACCTCGCTAAAAAGGCATCTTTTTGATAGAATAAAGTAAATCATATGTTGAAAACCACAACCAAACAAAAAGAATATGTTTTTATGTGGAGTCAAACTCCAATAATGCCAAGTTCTTGGGGTACTGCTTTTTCTCTTAAAAAGGGACGTGATATTTATAGAAAAGGAGGAATTATTTTTAGTTATTATGACGGAAAAATAATTACAACTTACATACCAAAACAAGATTTGGAAATTCGAAAAAACATAGACAGCATAAAATACTTAAGTCCAAAATTTTTTAAAAAATATCAATTGAGGTATAAAAAAGAAAAAGCTCAATGGTGGAATTGGATTAGAAAGATAGAGAGAAAAGATTATTCCAAAATTTCAATAAATCAACTAAAAAAAGACCATTTGAAATTTCAAGAATACATGCGTGATGCTCTTGCTTATTTTGGGAGCACCAGGCCCGAATTTACTTATCAAGCAGAGCAGAAATTAGAAAAGATACTTAAAAAATATTTTAAAGACAACTGGGGAAATGTTTTTACTGTTTTAGTTGATTCATTAAAACTAGATAATGTTCAAAAAGAACATTTAGAAAGCTTAAAGTTATTAACTGCCAAAATTACAAAAGAAAAGCTTTTGATTCATACTTCTAAATTTCCTTGGCTTGTTTCTGATTATCTTGAAGAAAAAAAAGCTTTATCTTTTTTAAGAAAGATTTTTATCAAAGAAAAAGGGAGTTACAAAGAAGAAAAGAACAGATTAAAAAATGAAAAAAGAAAATTAAAACAAAAACAGGAAAAGATATATAAAAAATTAAATGAAAAAGATGAAAAAGAAGCAAGATATTTAGCATCTTTTTTGCAAATACAGTCAGTAGAACGAATGAATATTAAATCTTATTGGGCAGGATGTTATTATTTAGCCAGAAATATGTGGTATAAAATTGCTGAAATCCTTGACTTAAAAGTAAGTGATATTTTAAAGTTTCTAACTCCATTAGAAATTCAACAACTATTGAGTGGTAAATATAAAGAAGATATCAGCGAGCTTATCAAATTGCGCAAAAAATCCTATGCTATTAGTTATGAAGGAGGGGAAAAAGTAGAAATTTTTACTTATAAAGAAGCAGATAAATTATTTAAAGAAAGGATAAAAAAACCTTCTACTAGAGATAAAATAATTAAAGGACAATCCGCCTCCTTAGGAATTTATAAAGGAAAGGTTAGAAAAATAATAGTAGGTGATTTAGAGATATTACAAGATAGCATTAAGAAGTTTAAAAAGGGTGAGGTATTAGTAACTAGTATGACTCAACCTAATATGATGGTAATTGCCAGAAAAGCCGGGGCAATTGTCGCTGATGAGGGTGGGATTACGTCTCATGCAGCCATTATCTCCCGGGAACTTAAAATTCCCTGTATTGTTGGCTGTTTAAAAACTATGCAAGTCCTCAATGACGGCGATTTAGTGGAAGTAGATGCAAATAAAGGAATTATTAAGATATTAAAAAAGAAATAAGAAAAGCCCGAACATGTTAAATATTCGGGCTTTTAGTGTTAAGAGAAAGGACTCTTAGAAAAGAGTTGACAATTTCCCTTGCAACCTGCTGGAGTACTTTTGAGCATTCCTGGTAGGCGGCAAGGTCTTTTTTGAATGGATTGGGCACTCCACCTGCACCTTTGTTAGCAACAAGGATTTTTTCGAGCGGAATACCCAAGTATGTAAGGATATTGAGTTGTTCTTCCTCCATACACACTATTAAGTCATAATCTATAAGATTGAGGTCTCCAAACCAACGACTGCGGTGATTTCGGAGGTTAAGACCAAGCTCAACCATACAGGTTATTGAATGTTCATTTGCGGAATTGCCTTTTGTTTCCTGAAGAGTTCCAGCGCTTTCCACTTTAACACCCTGGATGCCTTTTTCTTGAAGTTCTTTTTTAAGTAAAACTTCAAGCATCGGGCTTCTACAGGTGTTTCCTTTACATAGACACAATAGGTTCTGGACCATTAGTGCCTCCTTTCAGCGGAATATATTTTTGTTAAGGAACTTGATACCTCAATTATAACATAATTATTCAGAAATGTCAATTAAGTTAAAATCTCAATAGTTTTCTTGACAAATCTTTTTAGAAACGCATAATAAAGATGTTCTTTCAAAATTTAGCATTGAACTTGTTAGTTAGGCGTCGGACTTTCTTCCTCCGGCTAAAAGTGTGAGTGGGCCTACCTTTCTTCTACCAGCTAAAGAAAGGTCTCACAACTATCGCTCTCTGTACGCTCTCTGCGAAAATAAACGGCCAATACAGGAGGGCCCTCTGTTCTGGACTCCTATGCGGTAAACCCCAGCTAACAGGCAATCTGAAAGCCTCCTGAGCGTGTAGCTAACAAGTTCACATTACTTCTATAGTCCACCTTTATATATTAAGGTGGACTTTTTCTATTGAACTGAAATTTGACAAATCTTTTATTATCTATTATAATCTTGGTAGAAATTCTTTAATAACTTAATAAAAGGAAAATCATGAATGAAACGATTGTAATGATTCATGGTATGTGGGGTGGCGGATGGTGCTGGGAGAACTACCGGAATTTTTTTGAGCAGAGAGGTTATCATTGTATTACTCCTACCTTACGTTTTCACGATATGGCTCCGAATGAAGTTCCTAATTCTCAATTAGGAACTTTCAGTCTATTGGATTACGCCAAAGACCTTGAAAGAGAAATCCATGAACTTGACGTGACTCCTGTCCTAATGGGGCACTCCATGGGTGGACTTCTTGCCCAAATTCTTGCAAGTCGAGGATTAGGGAAAAGTCTTGTCCTCTTAAATCCATCAGTGCCCTATGGGATTATGGCTCTAAAACTTTCAGTGATAAGAAGTTTCTGGAGTATCCTTACAAAATGGGGCTTTTGGAAAAAGCCAATGCGACAGACTTTTAAAGAAGCGGTTTATTCAATAATGCAGCTATTGACTGTCGAAGACCAAAAAGAGCTTTTTGAAAAATTCGTTTACGAGTCTGGTCGGGCAGGAGCTGAAATCGGGTTCTGGTTTCTTGATTCAAAAGCAGCAACAAAAGTTGATGAATTAAAAATTACCTGTCCTGTTTTGATTGTTGCTGGAAGCAAAGACAGGATTACTCCGGTAAAGGTTACCCGAAAAGTTGCGGATAAATATAGGTTTGTCTCAACTTACAGGGAATTTCCAAACCATGCCCATTGGCTCATTGAAGAACCAGACTGGCAGGAAATAGCAAGCTATATCTCTATTTGGTTGAATCGGGTGTAAGGTGTAATTAAATAAAAAATCGCCAAAAAATTGGCGATTTTTTATTTACCCTTGACAAGTTTTAATAAATGTGTATAATGAAGATGTTCATTAAAATATATAGAACTTGTTAGCTGAGCGTCGGACTTTTTGGGTGTGAGCGGGTCTACCTTTCTACCTGGAAAAGGTCTCACATCATTATCTCTCTCGTTCTCTCCGATAAACAATAAAGACCAATACAGAGGATTATTCCTGAAAGCCTACTGAGCGTTTAGCTGACAAGTTCTCATCATTGCTAAGTCCATCTGATATACAAAGATGGACTTTTTTTGTTGAAAGATTGATAAAAAATAAAAAAAGCGTTAAAGTGAAGAAAAAGTCAAATGCCCCAAAAAAAATTAAGAAAAATTAAAGACGAATTTCTTGATTTAGTCTGGCAAGAATTTAAATTAGTTGAGAGTGTCAGTACTCTTAATCCCTTGGCAAGAAATAAAGTTCTTCAAGCCCTGGATTTCGCCCGAAAAGGACACTGGGGGCAGCTTCGCTATGAAGGAATACCCTATATTATTCATCCTATTAGAACAGCCCTTATTTTAATTGAAGAACTCAATATCAAAGAGCCAGATGTTTTATCGGCCGCTCTTTTACACGACATAGTTGAAGACACGACAATAACAATTGAGGAAATAAAAAATCAATTTGGCCCTAAAATTAGCCGTTTAGTTAAAGGTTTAACTCGAATAAGACCAAAAAATGAAACTGAGAAAGAAAAAGAAAGAAACAAACTAAAATGGGTTCAAAAAATAGGCCGTTCTAATAAGAAAATCCGCTTGATTAAACTATGCGACATCCTTGATAATCATCGGTCTATGGGTTTTATTCCTAAAAATAATCCTTGTTTTAAGAAAATTCCTCGCTGGAAAAGAGAGCTTTGTCGCTATTTGCCAATCGCTAAAAAAACCAATCAAAAATTATTTCAACTTCTCGGCCAGTTTAAAAAGTAAAATAAGGTAATGAAAAATAATAATAAACCAGTATTGTGCAGTGCTTGTTTGTTAGGGATAAATTGTAGATATAATGGAGAAAGCAAATCAAATGATAAGGTTATTGAATTAGCTAAAAAAGAGATTTTGATTCCTGTTTGCCCTGAACAATTGGGCGGTTTATCAACGCCGCGCGAACCCGCGGAACAACAAGGGGAAAGGGTTATAACAAAATCAGGCAGAGAGGTTACTGAAAATTTTCTAAGAGGAGCAGAACAAGTTTTAAAATTAGCAAAATTATTGAATATTAAAGAAGCAGTCTTAAAACAAAAAAGTCCATCCTGTGGCTGCGGAAAAATTTATGACGGAACTTTTTCTGATAGAATTATTAAAGGTGATGGAGTTACAACTGATTTATTAAAAAAGAATGGAATTAAGGTGGTAACAGAAGAAGATTTATAGTATATGAAATATAATAAACTTGTTAGGGATAAAATTCCCAAAATTATTAAAGAAAAAGGAATTGTTCCTTTTACTCATATTGCCGACGATGAAGAGTATTGGCAGAAATTAAAAGAAAAACTTAAAGAAGAAGTTAATGAGTTTTTAGAAAACAGCAATGAAGATGAATTGGCCGATATTTTAGAGGTTGTTTATGCTATCCGTGATTTCAAGAAAATTGACAAAGAAAAGTTAGAAACTGTTAGAAAAAAGAAAGCTGAAAAAAGAGGCGGGTTTAAAGATAAAATAATCCTTGATGAAACAAACGTTTGAAAATATCTAAAAATCTGCTAAAATAGTATCTTAGTTCTTTCAATTTTAGAACCTTAAAGAAGAAAGAGAGGTTAGATTGAAAAAAAAAGTTAAATCTAAAAAAGGAAAGGGGCCTGGTTGGTTAGAAATTCAGAGAAAACTCAGAAAAGAAGTTCTCCCCAAAGAAAAAAAGACAGAGTGGATTGGCCAAATGCGAGAAGAGATGGTCAGAAGCGTTCTTGAAGAATTGAAGCAAAAAGGAGAAATTCATGATTTTGTAGGTACTGGAAAGTTGACTTTTGCTGATTTAATCAAAGGGGTGGATTTTATCTTTGTTTATGTGGAGGATGTTTATAAGACTATTTCTTTTTCAGTTACCGGTCCGAAATGGCTTGCCAAACACCGAGCAGCTCATCCGGAAATTCCGACTATCTCGGTTCGTCTAAACGAAAGCAGCATATCCATAGAAAATAAAATCTTAGGCCTAAAAAAATAAGGGCAGCAATTTAAAAAACATTTGCTGTCCTTTTTTTATTATATTGTTATTTTACAATTCGCCATTTAATATCTGATTCTTTGCCGGCAAATTCCAGCCATTCACCATATTTATCAATAACATACCATTTCTTTCGGGTCTTTGACCAAACCATAGGCATATCGTCATAAAATGGCTTTTTAACCACTTCTTTTGGTTTTAATCTGTCAAGTTCCAACCATTTTTTAAAAACTGTTTCAATGGCATAATCTAAATCTCTTGATTTTGCCCATTGAGCAACGACATTAATTGCCTTTTCGGCTTTTTTAACAGAGCCAGCCAATTCTAAAAGCTGTTTTGCCGGCTTGGTAAATCTTGAATAAATAATTTTTCTCTTTTTGGCATTTTTTTTAAGTTCGTCTAAACTTAAACCTTTGCTGTAAAAATAATAAGTAACAATCTGGCGGATAGCGGTTTCTTCTTTCAGTTCTTGATAATACTTAATCTTTCCTTTTTTAATATATTCTTCAATTTTTTTAGCAATACTTTTGCCTATGCCTGAAATTTTTTCAAGACCCTTAATACCTTCTTTTTTGTAAAGCTGAGAAACATCTTCTTTTAAATTTTCCAAAGCCAAAGCTGCTTTATGGTAAGCTCTTGGTTTATAAGCCACTCCTTTTATGTCTAAATATTCTTCTATCTCGTATAATAGCTTGGCAATTTTTTGATTAGTATAAGGATTCATAAAAATTTTAGTTTTTAAAAAAATTCTTAATCCTTTCTGCTTCTTTCCCAACAACTTCACCTTCATATTCTCCACTATGAGCAGGGACATTTTTGTAAATCGGTTTTTTTTGGTCAAGATGTAAATTGAGAAATATTTCTTTGGTTTCTTTATTCTCTTTCAGCCAAACATGAAATCTGGGAAAGGAAATTCCTTTAATCGCTCGGATAAAAGTCATTTCTTTGGTTTCTTTTTTTTCTCCCCAAAAATGATAACCAAGTTTTCGCATTAAATTTTGAATATTCTCTCTTGATATATTTTTAACAACAAATTTCATGATTACTAATTGAATCTTATCATAAATTAAGATAAAATTTAAGAATGCGCAGGATTTTTATTGCTATAAATTTACCAGATAAAATTAAAACTGAGTTGGAAAATTTAGAAAAAGAAACTAATGATTTATTCCCTCAAGAACTAAGGGAAGAAATGATGCGCTGGCTTAAAAAAGAAAATATACACTTGACCTTGCTTTTTATCGGCTATGTTAAAGACGAAGAAATCCCTCAGGTTTGCCAAGTTGTAAAAAAAATAGCTCAAACACAAAGACCCTTTTCTTTGAAATTTGAAAAACTATGTTATGGACCACCTAAGACAAGCCCGCCCCGCTTAATTTGGACAGATATAGAAAAAAAGCCGGAATTGCTGGAAATTGCTAAAAAATTAAAAAAAGACATGGCTGAAGCTGGTATTTTGAAAAGAATTGAAAAAAGAGAATTTTCTCCCCACATCACTTTGGCAAGAATTAAAACCTGGTATTGGCGAAAAATTGAACCAGAAGAAAGACCGGAAATTGAAAAAGAAATTGATTTTAATTTTGAGGTCAAATCTATTGAAGTAATGGAGAGTAAACTCAAAAGAACTGGTGCAGAATATAGCGTAGTAGAATCAATGACCCTCGGCTAATCACTCAATAGTTTTATGAAAATTCACTTCATTGGTATTGGTGGCATTGGTGTTTCGGCACTTGCTCAATATTATTTAAAGAAGGGCCACAAAGTGAGTGGCTCTGATTTAATTTCCTCAGAAATTATTGATTTTTTAAAGAAAAAAGGGATTAAAATCTTTCTTGGCAAACATAAAGAAAAAAACATTGTCAAAGACGTAGATTTAGTTATTTACAGTCCGGCTGTTATTTCCACTAATCCCGAGCTAAAGAAAGCCAAAAAATTAAAAATTAAAACCAAATCATATCCCCAAGCCCTCGGCCAGTTGACCAAAAAATACTTTACTATTGCTGTTTCCGGCACTCATGGCAAAAGCACAGTAACGGCAATGCTCAGTTTAATTTTAATTAAAGCCGGACTTGAGCCAACAGTGGTTTTGGGAACAAAACTCAAAGAATTTGGCCAGACTAATTTTCGAATGGGAAAAAGCAAATACTTGGTTATTGAAGCAGATGAATGGCAGGCTTCTTTTTTAAATTATTGGCCCAAGATTATTGTTCTGACTAACGTTGAAAAAGAGCATTTAGATTATTATAAAAACTTAAACCAAATACTTAAAACTTATAAAGAATATATTTCTCATTTGCCTAAAAATGGAGCATTAGTAATAAACAAAGACGATAAGAATAGCTCAAAGCTCAAAATTCAAAGCTCAAAGCTACAGCTCAAAACTCAAAGCTATAGTTTAAAACAAAAAGAAGTAGAAAATCTGAAAAAGATTTTAAAAATTCCAGGAGAGCATAATGTTTTAAATGCTCTTGCAGCTCTAACTCTGGCTCGGGTTTTAAAAATTCCTGACAAAATTAGCTTTAAAGCTTTATCAGAATATAAAGGTGCCTGGCGAAGGTTTGAAATTATAAAAGCAGAAAAGATAACGATCATCTCTGATTATGGACATCACCCAACAGAGATTTTAGCAACCCTGAAAGGAGCTCGGGAAAAATTTAAAATAAAAAAAATCTGGCTTATTTTCCAGCCCCATCAATATCAAAGAACATCCTATCTTTTTAATGATTTTGTTAATGTTCTTAGGCAAGTTAAGAACAAAAATTTTGTTAATAATCTAATAGTTACTGATATTTTTGATGTTGTTGGCAGAGAAAAGAAAAAGATAAAAGAACGAGTTAACTCCAAAAAATTGGTAGAGAAGATAAATATCCCTTCAATAGTTTATTTGGCAAAAGATGAAATAATAAATTATCTAAAAAAGAATTTAAGGGGCAAAGAAGTAGTAATATTTATGGGGGCAGGGGATATCTATAAATTGGTTGAAAAGTTTTCCACAGGTTCAGTTGACTTGACTCAAAAATGTTTTTAAAATAGATCAAAGGTTAAAGTACAAAAAGTCGTTCTAAAAATAAAAGGTGGTATATCTTTTTTACTTCTTTTTTAAGAAAAAAAGTAAAAAGATTTATACTTCCAAAGGTCAAATATGACAACTCTTTATTATTGGATAATTTTGGTTGTTGTGGTAGTAGTTGGTCTTATTATTTGGTATTTAAAATCAAAGAAGACTGGAGAGAAAAAAGAAGAAAAACCTCAAGCTCCGCCAGAAGGCCCGCAAGTATAACTGTCTTGGAATTTAAAAACATTCCTAAAGAAACTTAGACAGGAGACACTTCAATAAAGTGGCTCCTGTTTTTTTAGGGTTGCTATTTTTCTTTAAACTTATTAAAATTGATTTAATATGGCTATAAATACTGACTCTAAAAAAATAAAAGAGATTTTGGAAAGGGGAGTAGAAAAGATTATTAAAGAAGAAAATTTATTAAAGAAACTAAAGAAAGGGAAAAAATTAAGGATAAAACTTGGTATTGATCCAACTGGTCCTAAAATCCATATTGGTAGAGCTGTTCAACTTTGGAAACTAAAAGCTTTTCAAGAATTAGGCCATCAGATTGTTTTAATTATTGGTGACTTTACAGCTCAAATTGGTGATGCTTCTGATAAGACATCGATGAGAAAGTCGTTAACAGAAGAAGAAATAAGGAAAAATATGAAAGATTATCAAAGCCAGATTGCTAAAATCTTAGATATGAAAAAAGTTGAGGTTCGGCGAAATTCAGAATGGTTGGCCAAATTAAATCTTAAAGAACTTCTGCCCATGACCATGGAATTTACTGCCCAGCAAATGATTCAAAGAAGGAATTTCAAAGAGAGGTGGAATAAAGGCAAAGCTATTGGAATCCATGAATTAATTTATCCAATTTCCCAAGGATACGATTCAGTAATGGTAAAAGCTGATGTTGAAATTGGGGGATTTGATCAACTTTTTAATTTAAAAATGGGAAGAGAAATCCAAAGGATGTTTAGCCAACCCCCTCAAGATATTATGACTTTGAAAATGCTTTATGGTCTAGATGGTAGAAAAATGGCAACTAGCTGGGGCAACGTTATAAACATTGTCGATAAACCCGGAGAAATGTATGGAAAAGTTATGTCAATGAAAGATGAATTAATCGAAGATTATTTTGAGCTGGTAACCAAAATGCCCTTAAGGGAAATAAAAGTGATTAAAAAAGAATTGAAATCAGGAAAATTAAATCCCCGAGATGCTAAAGCACAATTGGCAAAAGAAATTGTAGCGCTATATCACGGAAAAAAGAAAGCAAATAAAGCTCAAATAGAGTTCAATCAAGTGTTCAGAGAAAAAAAATTACCATCAAAAATTCCCATCTTTAAAACTTCAAAAAGGGTCTTGCCAATTTTAGATTTAATTTTCAATTCAAAATTGGCCTCTTCTAAGAGTGAGGCTAAAAGATTAATTTTAGAAAAAGGAGTAAAAATCAACACTAAAATAAAGACTGATTGGAAAGAAAAAATTAAAATTAAAGAGGGAATGATAGTTCAGGTAGGGAAGAGAAAATTTATAAAAATCAAATTAAAATGAAAAGAATTCCAATAAATGAAACACCAAAATACCTCGGTAAACAAATCAAATTATCTGGTTGGGTCAATTCACGCCGGGACCACGGAAAGCTTATTTTTATTGATTTAAGAGATAGGAACGGTCTGACTCAGGTAGTATTTGTTCCTCAAGAAAAAGAAATTTACAATTTGGCTCAAAAATTAAGGAATGAGTGGGTGGTTGAGGTAATTGGAAAGGTTTCTCAAAGACCCAAAGGAATGGAAAATCCAAAAATTGAAACAGGAAAAATTGAGGTAAAAGCCAAAGAGTTGAAGATTTTTTCAGAAGCTAAAACCTTGCCTTTTTCAATTGAAACTGATGGTCATGAAATAGGGGAAGAAAAAAGATTAAAATATCGCTATTTGGATTTAAGAAGAAAAAGGTTACAAAAGAATCTGGATATCCGCCAAGAAGTAATCCGCTTTATAAGGGAATATCTCCAGCAAGAGAACTTTATAGAAATAGAGACGCCAATTTTAACCAAATCTACCCCGGAAGGTGCTCGGGACTTTTTGGTTCCTTCAAGATTACAGGCTGGGAAATTTTATGCCCTACCTCAAAGCCCTCAACAATATAAACAGCTTTTGATGGTAAGCGGTATTGAAAAATATTTTCAGATTGCCAGATGTCTGCGAGATGAAGACCCAAGAGGCGACAGGCAAGCAGAACACACTCAGTTGGATATTGAAATGTCATTTGTGGAACAGGAAGACATTCTAAACCTGATTGAAGGCCTTTATTTAAATCTTTGTAAAAAATTATTTCCTAAAAAGAAAATTAAAGAAATTCCTTTTCCGCGCTTTAACTATGAAGAAGTAATTAAGAAATATAATACAGACAAACCTGACCTCAGAAAAGACAAATCTAATCCAAATGAATTAGCTTTTTGCTTTATAACTAACTTCCCAATGTTTGAGTGGCATAAAAAAGATAAAAAGTGGGGACCTATGCATCATCCTTTTACAAAGCCCCAAACCAAAAATATAAAAGAAATTAATAAAAATCCAGAGAAGATTTTATCCTTTCAACATGATTTTGTATTAAACGGTAATGAAATTGGTGGAGGAAGCCTACGAAGCACAGATGCCGAAACACTAACAGCAGTTTTTGAGGTTTTAAGCCATAAAAAAGAAGAAATAAAAGAACGATTCGGCCATTTATTAGAAGCTTTTCAATACGGTGTTCCCCCTCATGGAGGAATAGCCATGGGAATTGATAGATTTTTGGCAATAGTCTTAAACGAACCAAACATCAGAGAGGTCATGGCTTTTCCGAAAACCGGTGACAACCGAGATTTAATGATGGATGCTCCTTCCAAGGTTTCAAAAGAACAGTTGAAAGAACTCCATATTAAAGTAAGTAAAAAAAATGACTAAAAATATTAAACTTTTTCTGATTATAATTTTAGTAAGTTTGCCTTTTTATTGGGGAATAAATCTTTTAGAGAAAAATCTTGAAGATTTTTTTTACTTTAAGCAAGTTGAGAAAAATCCTCCTTCTTTTTTTATTGCCCAAATTGCTCAAAATTATCCAACCTTAAAAGACATTCAAATTTCAGCCGAAGCTGCTATTTCAATTGAGATAGATGAAAACGGCAAAGAAAAGATTATTTTCAAAAGGAATGAAAATGAAAAAATGGCAATTGCAAGTTTAACCAAACTGATGACTGGAATTACTGCTTTAGAATTTTATCAACCCTTGGATAAGATTGAAATTTCACAAGCTACTGTCGACCAACCAGAAGATACTGGTCAATTGAGAGAAGGGGAGGTTTTAAAGGTTGAGGACCTTTTGCGTATTATGCTTATTGAATCAAGTAATGATGCTGCTTTTGCTCTGGCTGAAGAATCTGGTATTGGGGGATTTGTCCATCTAATGAATTTAGAAACTAAGGAAATAGGATTGGAAAATACTCGTTTTTTTAACCCAACCGGCCTTGACCCAGAAGAAGACCCATCGATAAAGAAACCCAATTATTCAACAGCCAGAGATTTAGCAAAACTGACAAAATATTTATTAGAGAACCATCCTTTAATTTTGGATATTTTGAGTCTAAAAGAATATCAACTCTATTTAGAAAACGGGGTTCTCCATCACAATCTTAAAAACACAAATGAACTTCTTGGTGAAATTCCCGGAATAATTGGCGGCAAAACAGGCTTTACTGAAAAAGCCGGGGGCTGTTTAGTTTTAATCTCAAAAACCGGAAAAGAGGGGAATTATTTAATAAATGTAGTCCTGAACTCAACTAAGAAATTTGAAGATATGAAAAAATTATGTTCGCCATAAATGCAATTAAAATATTATTTTTATTAGCTTTTTCAAGCTTTTTAGCCGTTCTCTGGACACCTCTATTAACTCATTTTCTTTATAAATACAAACTTTGGCGAAAAACCGCCAGAACTAAAACTATTGACGGCAAACCTGCTCCGGTTTTCTACGGCTTACATAAAAAAAGAGAAGTTACTGTTCCTCGAATGGGCGGGCTTTTAATTTGGATAACAACTCTTTTTATAGCATTTTTGTTTGCCGCATTGGCTAAAATCTTTGACGGGTTCTGGCTGGAAAAGTTAAATTTCCTATCAAGGGACCAAACCTGGCTCCCTCTGGCTACTTTAGTCAGTGCTGCTCTCTTGGGTCTTAGTGATGATATTCTCCAAGTTCTTGGTAAAGGAAAATACACTGGAGGCGGCATCCGATTTACCAGAAGATTAGCAGTAGTTCTCTTAATAGGAATTGTTGGAGCTTTGTGGTTTTATTTCAAACTAGAATGGCATAGTTTATATATTCCTTTGGTCGGCGACCTGGAAATTGGTTTCTGGTATCTACCATTATTTGTTATTACAGTTCTTGCCTGTTGGGCTGGAGGAATAATTGACGGCATTGACGGCTTAGCCGGAGGAACCTTTGCCATAATGTTTGCTGCTTTCTCTGTAATTGCTTTTTCAAACATGCAATACAACCTAGCAGCCTTTTCTGCGGTTATTACCGGAACAATTCTGGCTTTTTTATGGTTTAATATCCCGCCGGCTCGCTTCTATATGGGAGAAAGCGGAATGATAGGTTTAACAGCCACTTTAGCCGTAGTTGCCTTTTTAACTGACTCTGTTCTTGTTCTGCCAATTATCGGAGGACTTTTGGTTATAGAGGTCGGCTCTGTTTTAATTCAACTCTTTTCAAAAAAGTTTTTTGGCAAGAAAATTTTCCTTTGTACTCCTATTCACCATCATTTAGAAGCCAAGGGTTGGAGTCCAGCAAAAATTACTATGCGATTTTGGATTTTAGGTATGGTATTCGCGGTTATAGGAGTAGTAATAAAACTTCTCGGATAAATAGATTGACAAATATAAGGATTGTCGTATAATAGAAATAGTCCTTAATGTTCATTAAAATTAAAAAAAGGAGATATAAATAGTGAGTAAAAAAATATTAATAATCGATGACGACGAGAATATCCGTTTACTGTTAAAGGATATTTTAGAGGGGATTTTGAAAACAGGACCAGTCAAAGAGGCAGAAACGGGCATGAAAGGAGTAGAGCTGGCTATTTCAGAGAAGCCTGATGTTATTTTTTGTGACATTAATATGCCAGATATCTCGGGTTTAGAAGTAGTCCGTCAGCTTCGTAATAATCCACCCTTTAAAAATACTCTAATCATCGCCATGAGCGCCGAATATCATTATGAAGATGGAATCTTAAAGGCAGGAGCAAACGTTTTTCTGAAAAAACCCTTTGACCTGGCCGCCATCAAAAATCTCTTCTAACCAATCAATTAGTCCATCAACCTTAGGTTGATGGACTTTTTTTCCTTAAAAATCTATCTTTTTCTAAAAATTTATGATAAATTGTAGATAGAAATGAAATTAAATCAACTAAAAAACAAAAGTATATTAATTTTAGGATTCGCTAAAGAAGGAAAAGATAGTTATTTGGCTTTGAAAAAATTGCGGGCAACAGAAGACTGGCGTCCAAAGAAAGCTTTAGGAATAGCTGATAGAGAACAGAATAAGAACTATCTGAAAAAAGTCAAAAATTACGATTTAATAATCAAAAGTCCGGGCATTCCCTTAAGAATAGTAAAGCCATTTTTGAAAAAGGGGGCAAAAATAATTTCTCAAACTGAAATTTTCTTTGAAAACTGTCCGGGGACTATTATTGGTGTCACTGGTACCAAAGGGAAGGGGACAACTGCTTCTTTGATTTACCAAATATTAAAAAGACGGGGCTTGAGAGTAAAATTAGTAGGAAATATCGGAAAACCAGTTTTTCAAGTTTTATTAAAAGCTAAAAAAGACGATATTTTTGTTTATGAATTATCTTCTCATCAACTTCAAAATCTTAAAAAATCCCCAAAGATTGCTGTTTTTTTAAATCTCTATCCGGCTCACCTGGATTATTTCCTGAATTTCAAAAATTACAAAAAAGCTAAAAAGAATATTACTTTAAATCAGACAAAAAAAGACTTTTTTATTTACAACTCAGATGAGAAATTCTTGAAAGAAATAGCTAAAAAAACTAAAGCTAAAAAAATTCCCTTTGGAATTAAAAAACTAAAGGAGTTAAAAAAAATTATTCCCAGAAAAGAAATTCCTTTAAAGGGCGATTTTAATCTCTTGAATGTTTTGGCCTCAGTATTAGTTGCAGAAATATTTGATATTCCGGAAAAAACAATAAGAACGGCTTTAAAATCTTTCAAACCTTTGGCTCATAGATTGGAGTTTGTGGGCAAATACAAGGGGATAGAATTTTACAATGATTCTTTGGCAACCATTCCTCAATCAACCATTGCTGCTCTTAATGGGCTAGGAGCTTTGGGAGCTAGGGTAAAAACATTAATTTTGGGTGGTTCTGAGAATGAAGTTGATTTTTCTCTTTTAGCAAAAAAGATTTTAAAAATTAATGTAAAAACTCTTATTTTTTTGTCGCCGGGCACAGGTGAAAAAATTTGGCAAGAAATCCAATTAAAAAAGAAGAAAGGGGATTCAGTAAAAGCTTTTTTTGTCTCTTCAATGGCCAAAGCTGTTAAAAAAGCTTATCAAACTACCAAAAAAGGAAAGATTTGCTTGCTTTCACCTGCTGCTCCAAGCTTCAATCTTTTCCAAGATTACGAAGAAAGAGGAAATTTATTTAAAAAGTTTGTAAAGGCCTATGCTAAGAAAAAAACGTCCTGATTCTGTCTTCTTAGTTTTAATTTCAATTTTAATAATTTGGGGCTCTTTTACTTTAGCTACTGTTTCTTTTCCTTTCTCTTTGGAAAGATACGGAAACAGTTGGCATTATTTTCTCCATCAATTATTATTTGGGCTTTTGCCTGGAGTTTTAATTATTTTTATCTTATTAAAATTAAATTTAAAAACTTTAAAAAAGCTCAGTCCCTATATTTTGGGGATAAATCTGTTTCTTTTAATTTTAGTTTTTTTGCCGAAAATCGGAGTTGAAATTAAAGGAGCTAAACGTTGGTTAAATCTGGGGCCAATTTTATTTCAACCTTCGGAAATTTTAAAAGTCAGTTTTTTGCTTTATCTTTCGGCCTGGCTTTCAAGTAAATTAAGTTTTAAGAAAAAGATAAGTTTAATAAGAATAAAAGGCAAAAAAAGAACAAAAAACTGGCAAGTTCCTTTAGTTTTTACAATAGTTTCAATAATTTTAGCAACTATTCTAATTTTTCAGCCTGACTTTAGTACTTTGAGTATAATCTTTTTAGCTGGACTTTGTGTTTATTTTATAAGCTCTACTCCCTGGTGGCATTCAGTGATTTTAATTTTAGCCAGTGGGGGTTTGGGGGCTATTTTAATAAAAATTGCTCCTTATAGATTAGACCGGGTTTTGGCTTTTTTTAATACTCAAATTGACCCTTTGGGAATTAGCTACCAATTAAAACAATCTCTAATTGCTATCGGTTCCGGAAAATTCTTTGGAAAGGACGGCGGTTTTAGCCTTGGTCTAAGCTCCCAAAAATTCGGCTTTCTGCCTCAACCTATGACCGACTCAATTTTCGCTATAATAGGAGAAGAAATGGGACTTTTGGGCTGTTCTGCTTTAATTTTACTTTTCTTGCTTTTCGCCTGGCAAGGTTTTAAAATAGCTTTGAATTCTAAAAATGAATTTTCAAAACTTTTAGCGACAGGAATTACATTTTGGATAACTTTGCAAGCTTTCTTTAATATCGGTGGAATAATTGGTATACTACCTTTAGCTGGTATTCCTTTACCATTTTTCAGTTATGGTGCCTCTCATTTAATAACCGAAATGATAGGAGTAGGAATATTGCTTAACATTTCCAAAAATAGCTAATTATGAAAATTGTTTTTACAGGTGGTGGCACAAGCGGCCACATTTTTCCAATTTTAGCAATTTGCCGGGAAATAAAAAGAATTTATTCAAAATCAGACCTTAAGTTGTATTATATTGGGCCCAAAAACAAATACGAGTTGGGACTTTTAGCTCAAGAGGGGGTAAAAGTCAAGAAAATATTAACCGGCAAACTAAGAAGATATTTTTCTTTAAAAAATTTCTTTGATATTTTTAAAGTTCCTCTTGGAACTCTCCAGGCTCTTTTCTGGCTTTTCTTTTTGGCTCCTAACTTGATTTTCAGTAAAGGGGGATATGGTTCTATTCCAACTGCTTTTGCGGCTAAAATTTTGGCTATCCCGATATTTTTACACGAATCAGACGTGGTTCCTGGCTTGGCTTCAAAAATCGAAAGTAAATGGGCTTTGGAAATCTTCATCTCTTTTCCAAAAACAGAGTTTTTCCCAAAAGATAAAAGAATCTGGGTCGGCAACCCCATAAGAAGAGAAATTTTAGACGGTTCAAAAGAAAAAGCAAAAGATACTTTTAATCTCCAAGGAGGAAAATCTTTGATTCTAATCTTAGGTGGCTCTCAGGGTGCTCAAATAATAAACGAAACAATTCTTGAGATTTTACCTGAATTAACTGAAAATTTTGAAATAATTCATCAAACTGGAGAAAAAAACTTCAAACGAGTGAAAGCTGAGGGGGAAGCTGTTCTTTTTAAAAAAGATTTAAAAAAATACTATCATCCTTCTCCATTTTTAGATGAATCTTCCCTAAGGGAAGCTTTGGCGGTTTCTGATTTAATAATCTCCCGGGCAGGCTCTGGCTCCATTTTTGAGATAGCGGCTGTCCAAAAACCTGTTATTTTAATACCCTTAGAAAATGCTGCTCAAGATCATCAATCAAAAAATGCTTATCAATTTAAAGAGAGGGGAGGAGGAGAAGTAATTGGACAAAAAAATTTAAGACCTCACTTTCTTTTGGAAAAATTAAAGCACCTTTTCTTCAGAACCGATATTTTGAAAGAAATGGCAAGAAATTCTGGAGATTTTGCTCGTCCTAAGGCAGCAAAAATAATCGCTTCCTATATTATTGAATATCTTACGGTAGTAATAACCAAAAGATAATTATGATTGAAGAATTAAAATTAATAAGGCCGGGAGAGATTCGAGTCAGAATTGCACCTTCACCAACAGGTCCCTTTCATATTGGCCTTGCCCGAACTGCTCTTTTTAATTATCTTTTTGCCCAAAAATATCAGGGGAGCTTTATTCTAAGAATCGAAGATACAAATATTAAAAGGTCAAAAAAAAGATGGGAAAATGAAATTCTTGAAGGATTAAAATGGTTGGGAATTGAATGGCAGGAAGGACCAGATTGTGGTGGCTCCTATGGACCTTATCGGCAATCAGAAAGAAAAGAAATCTACAAAAAATATATTGAAAAACTGCTAAAAGAAGGGGAAATCTATTATTGTTTTTGTACTCCTGAGGAACTTGAAGCTCACCGTCAGTATTTAATGAGTATTAGCCAGCCTGTCCGTTATTCCGGAAAATGTAGAGAGCTTTCTGACCAAGAGGTTAAAAGGAATTTAGCAGGGGGGAAATCTTATGTCTTGAGATTCAAAACACTCTTAAAAAAAGTCAGCTTTAAAGACATGCTCCGGGGAAAAATAGATTGTCAAAGCGAAATTTTCGGAGATATAGTGGTTGCCAAAGATATTTCAACACCTCTTTATAATTTAGCTTGCGTCATTGACGACTACGAGATGAAAATAACTCATATTATTCGAGGAGAAGACCATATTTCAAATACGCCAAAACAAATTTTGTTAGCCGAGGCTTTAAAAATAAAAACACCAAAATATCTTCATTTACCTTTAATTTTAGATCAAGATAGGGCTAAATTAAGTAAAAGAGATAGAATTAAATCAGTTTTGGAATATAAAAAAGATGGTTTTTTTCCAGAAACAATGATAAACTTCTTAGCTTTTTTAGGTTGGAATCCGGGAACACAAAAAGAAATCTTTTCACTCAATACCTTGGTTCAAGAATTCTCTCTGGATAAAATTCAAAAATCTGGAGCCGAATTTAATCCCCAAAAATTAGACTGGTTAAACGGCTTTTATATCCGTTCTAAATCAATTGAAAAATTAACCGAATTTTGTCTTCCTTATTTAATTGAAAAACAATTAATTATTCCTCAATTTAAAACCGAGCAGTATCCACCAGCCTATGGAGCTGAAATAATTATCCAGAAATTTAAGATTAAAGAAACCGGAGAAGAAATTTCTCTCAATTATTTGCAAAAAGTTATTGCTTTATACCAAGAAAGATTAAAAAAACTTTCTGAAATTCCAGAATTAATTGATTTCTTTTTCCAAAAAGAATTAGACTATTCAAAGGAGCTTTTAAGAGGAATGTCAGACGCCAGACAGCCTGAGATAGTAGAAAAAGAAATAAAAAATAATCTTGACAAAGCAAAAAAAACATTACAAAAAATTAAACCAGGAAATTGGAAAAAAGAAAATCTTGAAAAAAGCCTCTTAAAATTAGCTGAAGAGGTTGGAAAAGGGGATAGGGGCAAGGTTTTGTGGCCCCTGAGAGTCGCTTTGACTGGTAGAGAAGCTTCGGCCGGTCCTTTTGAAATTGCTGAGCTTTTAGGAAAAGAAAAAACTTTAGAAAGGATTAAAAAAGCAATTAAGAAATTATGAACAAATATTTAATATTAATAATCATTTTTCTGATTTGCTTTGGAGCATATAGTTCTCTTATGGCTCAGGATCTTCCCCAATTAGAGGATTTTTCCCAATTAAAAGAGAAAACAATATTTAAGAAGATAATTGAAATTGCGGAAAATATTCAGCAAAAAGTAGCCAATTGGTGGAAAGAGAAAGCCCCTCCAAAGATTAAAGACTGGTTGGAAAAAGAAAAATCCCTGATTAAGGAGGAGTTTGAAAAAGAAATGGAAGAGATGAAAGATGATTTAAAAAATAATGTTTTGAAATTAGTTTCAAAATACTGGCAAAGCTTAAAGGAATTAATTGATTTTCCATAGTAAAACAGCGGGGGAGCTTGACAAAGCCCCTTGATATAATAAAATGAAAGTGAGTATAATAACCCTTACACTCACTTTTATATGAATCGTTCTTCTAATAAAGCTTTAATTGCTTATATTCCCGAGTTTCTTGAATATTATAAATCAGAAAGACACTCTTCAATAAAAACCATAGAAAGCTATAAAAGACTTTTAAAACGTTTTGTGATTTGGCTTAAAAGAATTTCTCGCAAAAATTTATTACCAGAAGAGTTATCTGAAGAAATTATTAAGGAATATAAGAATCATTTATCTAAACAACCAATAAGCAAAATCACTCAAAATCTTTATTTAACAGGTATCCGGGCTTTACTTTTATATTTTATTGAAAAAGATATCATCTCTTTACATCCTAGTAAAGTAAAACTATTAAAATGCGGAAAATCTATTTCTAAAGAACCTCTAAGTTCTAATCAATTAGAGAAATTACTTCAAAGTCCGAAAACTTCTACTATTACAGGACTTAGAGATAGGGCTCTTTTAGAAACTTTAATTTCTACTGGTTTAAAACTAGAAAAAATAGCAAGTCTTAATCAAGATGAAATAAAACTTAAACCGCACACTAAAACATTAGAATTAAAGATTTCTATAAATAAAGGATATCCTTACTATATCACGGTTTATCCTTCAGAAGACGCGATAAATTGGTTAAAAAGATATCTCCAAATACGTACCGATAAATCAAGTGCGCTATTCATACGCTATAAAGGGCCAAAGAATGCCCCCCTACGTTTAACTGGACGTTCTATAGAAAATATTGTTAAAAGATATCAAAAAAAAGCTAATTTACCTTCCTGGCTTACTCCTGAAACCTTACGAGATGCCTACGTTTTCAATCTTTTAAGACGAGAGGATGAAATTAAAATAATTCAAGAAACTCCAACCCATAAAAGTTTAAGAGTTAATGCTTACAAATTTTCTCCTTCTGAAAATCACTACTTTAAAGAAGATACAAAGATATCTCAATCTCTTCCTTGGCATACTGCTGAAAATATTATCAATAAAGAAATCCTATGGCTTAAACAAAATCTCTTAATTTTACCTCAGAGTTATAAACAAAAACAATCATTAATTAATTGTGATGACTGTCTTTTAAGAAAAATTGCAATTTTAATAGTAGGTGGAAAATTGAAAGCTATAAAATTTAAAGCTAAAGAAGGTAAAGATTTATGGAATGACTTAATAAGAAAACAAGAAAATTTACTAAAAATAAGTAAACATGGTGAAGAGTGGCACAGAAATATAATGAATGTAATTTCTATTTATTTTAAAGCAAAAAATTATAAAGTAATCATAGAGCCAATTTTAAATTATGGCCGAGCAGATTTAGGAATTTATTCAAACCCTAAAGAAAATCTTTATGTCGAAGTGGGAACAGTCTCTCTATATAAACTCTGGTATAACTTTTTGACAATGAAGAACGTTAGCTTCTTACTCGTTCCTTTCGAAGATTACGCAATAGAATTTAGAACTTAAAAATTTATGGAAAATAAAAAGAAAAATATACAACTCCCCTGTTTAGATGATTTTCTTTTAAATTTGCAATCTAATAATTATTCCAAAGAAACAATTTATAATTATGAAAGAGATTTAAATGTTTTTGAAGAATTTTTGAAAGATTTAAATATAAACTTTGATAAAGTAGACAAGAAAACTATTCTAAATTATAAAGCTTACCTAACTTCTCAAGACAGAAAAACTCCAAAATCAGAAACCGGATTAAAAAAACTAAGCAGTTTCTCCATAAACAGAATGTTATCTTCGCTTCGTTCGTATTTAAAATTTTTAATAGATATGGATTATAAAAGTCCGATTTCTCCAGATACAGTGAAACTGGTAAAAACTGAAAGAAAAAATCCTCGAATTTCTGAATTTAAAGAAATAGTAAAGATAATTGAATCTCCAATGCAATTTGAGAAAAATGAGAGGATTGCTTTAAGAAACCGGGCAATGTTTGAAATATTATTTTCTACCGGTGTAAGAATTTCTGAACTTATAAATATTAAAAGTAGTGATATTGATAAAACCGGACGAATATTTATTATGGGCAAGGGTAAAAAAGAAAGATTTGCTTATTTAACGTCAAGAGCTAAAAAACATTTAAAAAATTATTTGGAAGTTCGCGAAGAAATAGATTCTCCTTATCTTTTTATCCCTTATCGCGGAAAGAATATTCATATTAAAAATAAAAAAATTTCTCCTAATTATTTACAAGAGAAAATTAAAAAATACCGGGAATTACTAGGAATTAACCTCCCTATTTCTTGTCATTCCATCCGCCATGCATTTGCAACTTATTTAGCGGAAAGCGGCGCAAATCCAGCCGCAATTCAAATTCTTCTGGGCCATGAATCTTTAGATACAACTACTCGCTATGTCCACGCTTCTGACCGTTATGCTGAAAGAATTCATCGTAAATATCATCCATTAAAAGAATAAACTCAATCACCTATCTCTACGTTCTCAATCTCTAAGGGAGTCTTTTGAAGGTAAGATTGAGTTAAGATACCAGCTCCAAAAGCAAATAAAGATAAAAGAAAAATTACCAAAAATAATAAGATATTGTCTGAATAGGACTTGAAAAATCGTTTGAAATTTGATAAGATATTCATACTGTAAAAATTATGGCAAAGACTAAATCAGTAGGTGCAACAAAACTGGGAAGAGATTCTCGGCCAAAATACTTAGGAATTAAGATTTCCGACGGTCAATCGGTAAAATCGGGAATGATTATAATCCGTCAAAGAGGGGCAAAATTTTTAGCTGGAAAAAATGTTGGCTGCGGAAAAGATTATACTCTCTTTGCTCTAAAACCCGGAATTGTCAGATTTAAAACAAAAAGAAAAAGAAAATTTGACGGTCTCCAAAGAATAACCAAAGTTATAAGTGTAGAAGCTTCTTAGCGGCTCTTTAGAGCCGCTTTTAAAAACTCCTTAAACAAAGGATGAGGATTGAGGAATCTTGATTTAAACTCTGGATAAAATTGAGTAGCAACAAAAAAGGGATGTTTTTTTATTTCAACAATTTCAACCAAATCCCTTTTAGGATTAATCCCAGCCATTACTAAACCCTTTTCTTCTAAAACCTTACGAAATTTGTTGTTCATTTCATAACAATGGCGGTGACGCTCAGAAATAAGAGGAACAGCATAGGCTCTGCGGCTTATGGTTCCAGAAGCTAATTTACAAGAATAAGCGCCCAATCTCATTGTTTTGCCTAGTATTACATCTATTACTGGCACTTGGCAATTCTTGGAAAATTCAGTAGAATTTGCCTTTTTGAGCTTACAAACATTTCTGGCAAATTCAACCACAGCCAGCTGCATTCCTAAACAAAGTCCCAAAAACGGGATTTTTTCTTTTCGACAAAATTCAATAGCTCTTATTTTCCCTTCCACTCCCCTATTCCCAGATCCTCCTGTCACAATTATTCCATCAAATTTTTTAAGTTCTTTAATCTTACGAGAAGGAATTTCATAATCTTTAGCATCAAGCCAAGTAATTTTAGGTTGAGCTTTGAAAAAATAACTAGCATGTTTTATTGCTTCAATCATTGAAAGATAACAATCAGTTAAAGCAGTGGATTCTGACTTAATATATTTTTCAACCACCGCAATTTTAACTTCCTTCTTATTATCCCTTACTACGTTTCTAAATATTTTTTTCCAATTCCTCAAATCACTTTTTCTGGCTCTCAAGCCAAATTTCTTTAAAATCTGGTTGCCTAAATTTTCCTTTTCGAAATTTAGCGGTATTTCGTAAATTGAATTAATATCAGGGGCAGAAATAACATCTTTTTCTGAAACATTACAAAAAATAGAGATTTTCTTTTTTCTTGGTTCATCAAGGGGAATCTTTGATCTGGCAATTATTATATCCGGTTGAATTCCGGAGCTATTTAAGGTCCTTACTGCATACTGAGTAGGTTTTGTTTTCATCTCTCCTATTATATCAGGAACAGGTAAATAACTTACTAAAACAAAAACGACGTCTTTTGGATGACGAAGTTTTAACATTCTGGCTGCCTCTAAAAATAAAAGGTTTTGATACTCCCCTACTGTCCCGCCAATTTCAATTAAAATAAAATCGGTTTTGGTTTTTCTTTCAAGTTTTTTAATTCTCCGAATCACCTCCTCTGGAATATGGGGAACAACTTCAACGCATTTGCCGTCATATTCTAAATTTCTCTCTTTTTCAATTACTGTTTGATAAACCCTGCCGGTAGTCATATAATTATCACTCGTTAAATCTATATCTAAAAATCTTTCATAATTCCCCATATCTTGATCGCATTGGTCACCATCTTTAGTTACAAAAACTTCTCCATGAACCGGAAGATCCATTGTTCCGGCATCAACATTGACATAGGGGTCAATTTTCATTGCTTGAACATCAAACCCTTTACTCTTTAGAATTCTGCCAATTGAAGCATTTGTCACTCCCTTACCAATACCAGACATTACCCCACCAATAACAAAAATATAACGTGCCATATAGTTACTTCTCTTCGGTTACTATTACCTTTATCTCGGCTTCTAAATTGTGGTTGAATTTAATTTTAATCGGAAACTCTCCCAATTCTTCAATTAGGTTTTCCAATCCAATCTGATCTTTTTTAATATCATAACCTATTTCTTTTAATTTTTTAGAAATTTTTTGGGCTGTGATTTTCTCAAAAAGCTGGTCCTTGTCCCCTACTTTGACCCCAATCTCAAGTTCAAGCCCGTCAATTTGAGATGCTAATTTTCCTGTTTCTTTCAGTTCTTCTTTTGACTTTTCATCTTCAACTTCTTGTGTTTTTTTTAGCCATTCTAAAACCTCCGGGGTTACTTTTTTAGCCAAATTCTGAGGAATCAAATAATTTCTGGCATAACCTGAAGCCACTTCTTTTATTTCATATTTCTTACCCAAATTTTCAATGTCTTTTAAAAGGATTACTTTCATGGTTTTATTTTCTCATAAATTTTTAATTATTTCCAGAGCTTTGTTTAATTGGGGGTCTTTATCTTCTTCCCAATCCTCGATAGTTCTTTCAACTTCAATATCTGGAAATAATCCTTCCTCATCAATAGAATATTTATTAGGAGTCAACCATTTAGCAATAGTAATTTTTAAAGACGAGTCATCAAGAAGATAAATCTGCTCCTGAACCGAACCCTTACCAAAAGATTTCTCACCAATTAATTTCACGCCTAAATTATCTCTTAAAGCTCCTGCTAAAATTTCAGCCCCGGAAGCCGAGCCTTCATTTATTAAAATTACTATCGGGTATTGAGAAAATTTACCGGGCCCCTTTGACTTATAAGGTTTCATTTCTTTATCAAGACCAAAATCCTGCCAAACAACCATTTCTCCTCTCTCTAAAAACCAGCCGGCAATTTCTTGAGCAACGTCTAAATAGCCACCGGGATTGTTTCTTAAATCCAAAATTATTTTTTCAACAGGAGAACCTAATATTTCAGAAGCTGCCTTTCTGAATTCCGAAGAAAGAATCCTATTAAATTGATAAATTTTTATCAAGACAATATCTTCTGTGAGTAATTCCCATTTCAGGGTTGGAATCTTTATTACTTGCCTTTCTAAAGTGATGGGTTTAGCTACTTCCCAATCTTCTCTTCCTATCAAAAGAGTGACTTCTGTCCCCTCTGGACCTTTTATCAAGCTCACTGCCTCTTCTAAAGAAAGATTTTCAGTAGAAACATCATCTATCTTCAAAATTTTATCTCTCGGCCTCAAACCGGCCCTTTGGGCTGGAGTATTCTCTAAGGGACTGACAACCGTAATTCTACCGTCTCTTATAGCAACCTCCATTCCCACTCCTTCATACTTTCCCGAAAGCTCTTCTTCAAATTGCTCTGTTTTTGGAGGGTCAAAAAATATAGTGTAAGGGTCTTTTAAAGTTTCTGTCATCCCTCTTATTGCTCCATAAACCATTTCCTGATAATCAATTTTTTCTTTTTCTAAAAAATCCCTTTCCAGTTTTCTCCAGGCTTCCCAAAAAACAGAAAAATCTACTTTTTCCCCAATTTCTTCCGGGTCAGTATTGGTTATTTGAGAAGGAGGTGTTTGTAAAATGTTTTCTTGGCCGATAAAAACCCCTACCTTATAACTTAAAAAGGATACCACCAGAAGACAAATTATAAAAATAATTACTTTTGATTTGGTTTTCATATAATATAGTAGTTCTTTTGTAATTTTAAATAAATTAAGCTTTTAGTTCAAATCTAAAAGAGCTTCAAATTCTTTTTTCCATTGGGGGTTAATCTCAACTGCTTCTTGAGCCATTTCTTTGGCTTTCTCTATATTATTGGAAATTTGAGCAATCTGAATTCCAATCTTGTGAGACTGGAGATTTTTCGGTTCCAGGTCAATTGCTTTTTGAGCAAGCTCTAAAGCGCTTTTAAAATCTCTTTGATAAAGTTTAACTTGAGCTAAAACCCAATAGCCCTGCTGATTGTCCGGGGAAAGAGAAATAGTCTCCTGGGCATAGTTTTCAGCTAAGGGAATTTTTGTTGTGTCAATTAAAATATAGAGAGTATATAAATGAGCCAACCTTAAAATTGTCCTAAAATCCAGGGGTGATTCTTTTTTAGTTTTTTCCAACTTTTTTATCAAAAAATCTAATTCATTTTTAATATCTTCTTCGGGCATTTTTTCAATATTGTTTTGGATAATATTTTGAGATTGCTGGGCAAAAAATTCTCTTATCTGATATTTACCTAAAGGAGAGGTTTCCAGAGTTTTTTGATAAAGATTTACTCTCTGAGAGGAATCCCCTGCTCTAAGTGCCTTTATTACTAAATAATCTGTTCTTAAGGGTTGAATAACAAATTGAAAAAAAGTGAAAAGAAAAATTAAAACTAAAAGAGCTGCTGGCCATTGATGTTTTCTAACAAATTTTCTTTCTTTCTTTTTCTTTATTTCTCTTCCAATGTTGGCTAAAAAGCCGCCAAATCCCAAAACTAAAACAAACATCATTAAACTGGTAACCATATCAAAAACAGTCAGGTTTTGAATAAAATAACTAATTAAAACAGCTGGGAAAATTGAAAAAGTCCAAAAATCCAGAGATTTCTCTTTGAAATATTTTCTCCCTAAAACATAAAAGAAACCAGCAAAGAGCCCAAGATAAGTCAATAAACCAAAAATACCGGTCATTACCAAAGTATCAAAAATAATATTATGACTCCGGTCAAACCAAATCTCTCCACCACACTCTCCAATAAAAAGACAAGGGTTAAAAAATTTAGTAAAAGTTAAAGTATAATTCTCCGGACCCCAACCAAGTAACGGTTTTTCTAGAAATCCTTTTTGAGCCATTTCCCAGTTTACAAACCGAGATTGAGTAGTTATTTCAATAAATTTTTGATTAATAAAGGTTTCAGGGATAAAAAGTAAAGTCAAGCCTATTAAAACAACAAGGGAACTAATTATAAGGGTTGCTTTGCCTAAAAATCTTATTCTTTTGTTTTGGGGTCGAAAGCTTAACCAAAGTAAAAATATCAAAGCTAATCCACCTAAAGCTGAAAGAGTAGCTGCCCTAGCTCCAGCTAAATATATCACTAAGAACATTAGAATTGCTCCACCTAAGGAATAAATTTTCCAACCCCAGTGTCTTTTTTGAAAAAATAACCAAACTGCCAAAAAGGCATTGAATAAAAGATAGGTTCCTAAAAATGAAGTGTTACCTAAAGTTGTTCCTCCTCTATCAGAAAATTTAAAACTCTCAACTCCAGCAATTTCCAAGAGGGCTATAAAAGATATTATAATTGCCACAAAGGTTGAGATGATAAAAATTTTCTTCCAATCAGAAAGTTTTTTAAAAGTTGAAGAAATTACCAGAAAAAAGCCGAAAAGATGAAACCACATCAAGAGACCGGTCATTCTTTCATATTTTGACCAAAAAGACCTGGAAAAATCTACCCCCAAAACTGAGCTTAGTATTAAAACAATTAAAAATAAAATAAAAGCTATCAGAATTGAATTGAGTTTGGGACGATATTTTCTGTTATTTAAGATTAAAATCAGCCAGGCAAAAAATATAATCTGGCAAATTGCCATAAAATACAAACTTTTGGGTCCAACAAAGGGAAAATAAAATTTAGTATTTATAATTAAGGGGGTAAATAAAGCTAAAAGAACCCCGAAGAAAATAAAATTAACCAAAAAAGGCCTTTTTTGTCCTGATAAAGTTTCTTTTTCTTTTGGCATTTCTCCTTCTTGCCCTCCGTAGCCTTGGCGAAGGAGGGTCTCTCTTCTTTCTCTTTTTTCTCTTGATTTTTTACCCATTAGATTATTTTACTTGAAACAATTAAAAAATCAAAGTAAAATAACTTAATATGACAAAAATAAGACAAATAATTTTGCTTTTAGGAGATATAATTTTAGCTTATATTGCCTTAATTCTAACAGTTGTCTTTGGTTTCTGGGGAAATTTCAGCTGGCAGATTTTCTGGCAGCATTTTCTCCCTTTCACTTTTTTGTATTTCTTCTGGTTTATCTTTTTCTACATCTTTGACCTTTATAATCTTAATTTAATCCGGCCCAAAGTGGAATTTTTGGCAAGGATTGGAAGTTGTTTCCTGGTTTGTTTTGCTCTGGGAATGATTTTCTTTTATTTAATTCCTTTTCTCGGCATCACTCCAAAGACAAATCTTTTAATTAATATAATAATTTTTGCTCTTTTAACGTCTATTTGGCGGAGAAGTTTTTATCATCTCTTTTCTGCTCATCTTCTTCAAAGGGTGGCTTTCTTGGGAAAAAATCCTTTGGCAGAATCTTTAGTAAAAGAATTTAAAACCCAGCCTCATTTAGGTTATAAATTTGTTAAATTTTTAAATATTAGAAAAGCTCTCTTACCCCAATTAAAAAATAGAAAAATTGATACCCTAATAATGGTTGGAGATATAACAGAAAATCCAAAATTAGTTCAGGATTTATATAAATCACTTCCTTTAAAAATAAACCTGATAGACTTATCCGACCTTTATGAATTACTATCCCGCAAAATTCCCATTGATTTCATAGACCATAGTTGGTTCTTAAAGAACTTAAAAGAAGGTAAAAAGAAAATTTATGACAATATCAAAATAATTGAAGATATTGTTTTTACAAGTTTAATAATTTTAATAACCTCTCCTTTTTGGTTGATATTCCCAATTTTAATTAAATTAGAAGACAAGGGCCCTGTTTTTTACAAACAAAAAAGAGTTGGCAAAGATAAAAAAGTATTCTGGCTTTGGAAATTCCGCTCAATGAAAAGAGGAGCAGAAAAGAAAAAAGCTGTCTGGGCAAAAAAAGAAGACCAAAGAGTCACAAAAGTCGGTAGATTTTTAAGGCGGAGTCATTTGGATGAAATTCCCCAGATGCTCAATGTTCTAAAAGGAGATATATCCCTGGTTGGACCCAGGCCGGAACGGCCTGAATTTGTTAAAAAACTTGAAAAAGAAATTCCTCATTATCACTTGCGCCATATTATCAAACCCGGCTTTAGCGGCTGGGGCCAGATAAATTTCAGATATGCCCGAAGTGTAATGGATTCCCATGAAAAATTCCAATATGACCTTTATTATATAAAAAACAGGTCTTTATTATTAGACCTGGGAATCTTACTCAAAACTTTTCAGATATTTTTTAAAAAAGAATAAGTTTTATCTTTCCTCATATAATTTTTCATAAGCTTTAACCATTTTATCTAAAGTAAAATTTTCTTTGGCAATCTTTAAACTCTTTTTAGCCATTTTCTTTCTTTTTGTCGGATTATCTATAAGATAACCTATTTTCTTTAATAATTCAGTTTGTTTATCTAAGTTCACTAAAAATCCATTTTTTCCTTCCTGGACTAATTCTTTTAATCCCCCTACACGAGTTGCAACAATTGGCAGACCAGCAAACATTGCCTCAATGACAGTAATTGGCAACCCCTCAAATTTTGAGATTAAAACAAAAATATCAAACTCTTGCAGAAATTGGCGAGTTTCTTGGGGATTTTTTTCACCCAAAAGAAAAACAGTATCTTTTAATTTATTTTCTTTTATAAAATTCTCGCATTCTTTAAAAAAGATACCTGAGCCAATGAGTATAAATTTTGTTTGAGGAAAGATTTTTCTAATTTCTTTTGCTGTTTTGAGAAACGTTAAAGGGTCTTTTGGGTAAGCCAATCTTCCAATCATACCGATAACTATTTCGCTAATTTTTATTTTTAAACTTTTTCTTATCTTTGCTCTATTACTTTTAACGTCAAAATTGATTCCGTTTCTTATGACTAAAAACTTGTTTCGAGGAGCAATTTTTCTTTTAATTCCATCTTCTCTCCCCTTCTTAGAAACGCAAATAATTCTTGTTGAAAATTTGGCAGCAATTTTTTCTAAAAAAATCTGTAATTTCTGTATTCTGCCATATTCCTCAATGTTGTAAAAACCCCAGCCGTGAGCAGTAAAATAATTTTTTTTAACACCAGCTAAGTTTGCAGCAATTCTTCCTAAAATTCCTGCTTTTGTTGAATGACAATGAACGATGTCGTATTTTTCTGTTTTAATTAATCTATAAAGTGAAATTAGGGTTTTCAAATCATTAAGGAACGAAATTTCCCGGCGAAAAGAAGAAATTTCATAAATTTTTATCCCTTTTTCTTTTAATTTTTTTATTAAAAGACCTCCTGAACCACAAGCTGCCTCAACCAAAAATTTATCTTTCGGTAAATTTGTTACTAAATCATAAAAAACTCTTTGCGCTCCTCCCCATTCTGAAAGAGTTATAATATGAAGAACTTTAACCATAAATTTTTCTCCTTAAAAGATATTTTCTAACAAATTTTCTAAGAAAAAAGGGTGTTTTTAAAAAAAGATAAGACTTTAAAAGATAAATATAGCACCACTTTGGATATTGATCATTTAGGATTGCCTTCTTTTTTGCTTTAAGAACAAATAATAACTGCTCTTTATCTTTAGTCGGAGAAAGACTTTCTTTATAATATCGCTTCATCACTAAATATTCTGGTAAGTTTGCAATTTTGTAATTCTTAGCAATTCTTAACCAAAGTTCATAATCCTCTGATTGAGGAAAGCTTTCATTGTATCCTTCCTTCTTATCGAAAATTTCTTTTTTCAGCATTATTGAACTTTGAATAAAGGGGTTATACCTAATTAAAATTTTCTTGAGAATTTTATTTTTTGTTGGAAAAATTTTCTTACTCATCATTTCCCCCTTATGATTTATTTCATAACAGCCAGTCCCTAATAATCCTATTTCAGAATTTTTTTCCATAAAATTTATCTGTCTTTCTAATTTTTCTCTTAACCAGAGGTCGTCAGCGTCCAAAAAAGCAATATATTTTCCTTGAGCTCTTTTAATACCGGTGTTTCTGGCAGCTGCCGGTCCTTTGTTTTTTTGCCAAATATAAATAATTCGAGGCTCATTAAATGAGTTGACGATTTCTGCTGTCTCATCGGTTGAGCCATCATCTACTACAATGATTTCTATACTTTTGAAAGTTTGACTCAAAACACTCTCAAGCGTTTTTTTTATATATTTTTCCTGATTATAGGTAGGGATGATTACTGAAACTAAGGGTTGTTCTTTCATTTTGTTAAGCCAATAATTTTAAATATCTCTTTAAATCTTTTTTCATAAGTATGGTCTTGTAAAGTGCGTTCATGACCTGCTCGAGCAATTGCTTCTCTTTTATCTTCATGAGCTAAATAATAATGGATTTTATCAATAAGGTCTTTGGTGTTCTGGAAAATTACAATTTCTTTTCCGGGGATATAATAATCTTTTAAATTATCAGCATTACTGGTTAATAAAAATCCCCCGGAGCCGGGAATTTCAAAATTCCTTCCCTTAATTTGCTCTCTTTTTTTAGCTAAGATTGATTGAAAATTGGGAAACCAATATCTCGGACTTACAAATTTCAAGGATTCGTTTAACTCTCTCTTTAAAAATATAGAAGCCAATGCTCTGAAATTAATATTTCCAGAGCTCTTTGTTAAATTAAGATTAATTTTACTTTGAGAAAATATTTTTATCATTTCTTCTTGAGAAATTCTTTTGGCTGGCCATCCTTTTCCCCAACATTTTACATTGATACCTGCTTTTTTTATCTTCTCAATTACTTCTCTCCGATTGCCATGAGGCTGTCCGATAAAAGTTACATCATAAATCTTTGGTAAATTTAAGGGTTTGTATAAAAAGTGATTACAAGCCCATTGAGTTTTAATTACATTCTTGTAGCCAATTTTGTGATATTTTTCCTTTGCCTGAGAATCAGTAGTTGAAACCCAATGAAATAAAGGAGTATAATATTTAGAAAAATTATAAAATCTAAAATGGTCATCAGCAAACCAGTTAAAAGTTATAGAACCACTTTGTTTGGTAATTTTTTTAATAGTTTGTTTTTTAATTTCATCTTTAAAAAGAAAAAAGAAACATAAATCCGGTTTCTCTTTTTGGACAGTTTCCAACAATTTTTCATTCATTTTATCCCTTCCAACCTCTCGCATTATTTCATCAAAAGGAAAATAGCTAACCTGATGCTTTCCTCCCTCAATTTTCTTCAGAGAGTCATAAAAATTATAGTGCTCAAAACTGTATCCCAATTCTTGCCTTCCATATTCATATTTCATTCCAATATAAAGAATTTTCATACTAAGCAAATAATTGGAGGACTGATTCAATTTTTCTTTCAGGAATAAAAATTAAATTATCATAATTATACTCTTCTTTAATATTATGGACGATTAATTTACCCTCGGGTGTTATTTTAAATGCCTGATAACCATTATCCAATAATATTTTGATTGATTTTTGACAATTCTCTCTCCATTCCTTACCTCCTCCAACTTCTAAAATTAGTAATGGACGATACTTAGAAATTATCATAGAGGTACCCTTTAAAAGTAAACTCTCAGAACCCTCCACATCTAATTTAATTATTGTAGGGACAATATCTTCTTTTATGCAAAAATTATCTAATGTTTCTGTTCTTACTTTTATTACTTTTCCCTTATTCTTTAGGAAATTTACTTTTCTTTTAAAAAATGTGTTAAAAACGTTGAATCGAGGTCCGTAATCTATAAAATCAAATACTCCAACTCTATCAGACAATGCTACCTGTCTCGGATAAATATTTGAAAATAGTTTTACATTTTCTTTCAATATTGAGTAAGTTCTTGGGGTTGGCTCAAAACTATAGACTTTGCCCATAGAATCAACCAGGTTTTTGGCTAAAAGTGAATAATATCCAATATTACTTCCTGCATCTATAAAAATGTCGCCTGGTTTTAAACTCTTAATAAGGAAAATTGTCAATTCTGGATCCTGAAATCCCAAATAATAAATTGACCCTATGCTACCCGAAGAATAACCAGATATTTTGCCTCCCCAAATTGTTTTTGCTTTTATTTTTATTTTAATTGGGGAATATTGATTTAGTAAAACAAAAAAATAAAAAATACTTGTTTTAATAGGAGTATATAAAAACCTCCCTTTTCTCATACTTAAGTAATAAAAAGGTCTTAATTTTATTATTTTATCTATAATTTCTTGCTTTTGTATTTTCTGAGCCATACAAAGAATTTACTATATTCAGGTAATTTTTAGCGGATATTTTGTTAGTAAAATTTTCTAAAGAATATTCTCTTGGTTTAAAATTGGAAAAATTTTTAATAAAAATATTGAATTTATTTACAAAATCCCCTTTATCTTTAAAAAACATCCCACACTCATCTGTTAAATACGGCGCGCTTATTCTATCATCATACCATTTATAATTATTCCATTGCATATACCCACGATTCCAAACAAAAGTTGGCACATCTCTTATCCAGGCCTCCTGTAAAGCCAATCCTTGACTCTCTGATTCTGAAAGACATATCATAAATTTCACTTTATTGAGCATTTCAAAATATTTTTCTTTTTTATATCTCCCATATTTTATTATTTTGTAATCAATGTTTCTAGATTCTAAGTATTGAATTATAAAATTAAAAAGTTCTTTACCAACGCTTTTCTTGTAAACCAAACATCCTTGTCGCGGGTTTTTCTGGAAATCTTTAGGATTCTCTACTCCGGCTGCCCAAACTCTAATCTTTTTATCAAATCCTTTTTTAAAAGAAGCATAAAAATCTTTAACCCATTGAGAAGGAACAATAACCAAATCAATTACTTCATTTAATAAAATACCATTGGCATCTTCAGGAGTTACTATTATATTAGGCCCAGCAACTATCTTTTTAATTTTACCTTCTTTTTTTGCCTTGATTGCCCATTTTAAAGCATTAACCCCACTGACAACACAAACAACACCTGAAATATCTTGAACTTTTGGATTTAACTGATAATCAACGCCCAAAATATCAAATCCACTAATTAAACTCTCCAAAACCGCCTCGGGTCCTCCATAATAAAAAACATGGCTTTTAATGTACTTTTTGAACCACAAATAAAGCCGTTCTAAAAAAGAGGCTTCAGGAGATAAAGTTAATAAGATTACTTTCATTTACCCTAAAATATTAGGACTCAAATTCCTTCATCGCTTTTTTAGCATCTTCTATAAACTGAGCAACTGTTTCTTTTGTTCTCGCCCCAAGTAAAGATTTAGCAATTACCTCTGGGGGAATGGTCAAAATATGAGCACCTGTTCTTGACCAATATTCTACATTTTCCGGAGTTCTTACTGAACCGACAATAATTTCAATCCCTTTAAACTGGTGGAAATCAAACCAATTTCGAAGCTCTTCCAAAACTTGAAAAGTCCGTTCTACTCCTTGCTCTTCGGAAATTCTTCCTCCAAAAACGCTGATAAAATGAGGGGTCTTTGCTTTTTCAGGATTCGCTTCCATTCCTGTTTTAATTGCTTTGGCGGCAAAAATTGCCTGGTTAAAAGTAGTCATTGCCGTAACATTAACTCGAACCCCTTCGCTCACTAATTTTTGAATAATCGGCAGAAAAGAATTTCCCTCTCTATCAGTAATGGTAACTTTAACAGCAATATTTTCGGCTAATTTAGAATAATCTCTTGCCTGATTAAGAATCTCTTCCGGGTCCTCGCTTGTTACCTCAACACTAACAGGCCGAGGTTCAATTAATTTAGCAATCTCAATTGTTCTTCTTTTTATTCCTTCTATCCCGCCTGTCACTCCACACTTTAAACAAATAGTAGGATTAGTAGTAACACCATCACATAAACCCCAGTTAAGGTATTTTTCAATTTCCTCTAAGTCTGCACTATCAATAAATATTTTCATAATATTTTCATTATTTTTTATTTGAATTTTTAATAATTTCGACCGTTTCTTCTAAATTATTAACCTCAAAATCATAGTCCTTTTGGAAATCTTTATTATATTCTCTTCTTATTAAAATTGTTTTACAGCCAGCTGCCTTGCCAGCTCCAATGTCTTTCCATGTATCTCCAATTACATATGACTTCTTTAAATCAATAGACCATTTTTTAGCTGCTTCTAATAATAATCCTGGTTTTGGTTTTCTACAGTTGCAATTATTTTTATCATCATGAGGACAAAACTTGATTCCATCCACTAGTAATGTTTCCATTATAAACTTATGCATTTCCCCCAAATCTTCTATTTTTAGTAACCCTCTGCTTATATCCGGCTGACTAGTAAAAACTATATTCAGGAATTCCATTTTTTTAAATTCCTTTAAACATTCTTTAACATTCGGCAAAATCTCAAACTCTTCTAATCTCCAAGGAGAAGAAACTATTCCCTTTCGCATAACTACTTTGTTTATCACTCCATCCCTGTCTAAAAATATAGCTTTATTCTTCATCTTATTCTTCCAACTCGGCTAAAAGATTAACAAGGAGATGATCCATAATCATTTGAAAATCTTCGGTATGAGGGGTTCTTCTTTTATCATCTAAACATGGAATAATAACACAGGCATCAGCTTCTTTAGCTGTAGCGCCAGTATCTTTACCGACAACCCCAACAATTTTAGCCCCGATCTCCTTGGCATAATTAATGGCCTCCACTAAATTCTTTGATGTTGTCTCTGTGCCCCCACCTACGGAAAATATAAAAAGACAATCATCAGGCCTTAAATGATGCATTTCTAGTTGCCTCTTAAAAATAGATTCCCAACCTTCATCGTTAACCAAGGCAGTCAATAAAGCTGGATTATCACTTAAACAAATACTGGAGATTTTAGCAATCTTGTTAAAATCATTTGCCGAATGAGAACCGGTTCCTGCTCCTCCTCCTACCCCCAAGAAAAAAATCCTTGCTTTATTTCTCCTGACCTGACTTAAAACTTCTATCATTTTCTCAATTGCCTTCTGGTCTAAACTATTAGCAATCTCTGCAGTTTCTTTTAAATAGTTATTAATAAAATTATTTATCATATATTTATAAATTAATAATTTTTTTATTTTTTGATGATTTATATAGAACATCAATGATTTTGTTTGCCATCATCCCATCATAGCTATTTCCCGAGGGTTCTCTTTTCTCTTTAATAGCGGAAATAAATTCTTTCCATTCTTCTTTCAAAGAGGTATCTTTTTCAAATTCAAAAATTTTCTCATCCGGCCTTTTTCCTAATTTTCTCCGAAGGCCAATTATAAGCATTTCCTTTCCATAACTTCCTCCTAATCCATCAACTATAATATATCCTTTTTCTCCGAAAATCTCAAATAAAAACTTGTTTTTCCATTGAGTAGTACTGACTTGAAAATAAAGTAATTTTCTATCATTTGTCCTTAAAATACAGAAAGAGTTGTCTTCTAAATTGCTTTTTCTCCAAAACAAATTTTCATTTATGGCAACCCCTTCTTTGAATTCGCCTAAAAACCATCTGGCTAAATCTATAATATGAATACCTTGGTCTAATAATTGTCCACCTCCGGATATTTTTTGCATTCGCCACTCAGTATCATATCCCTTTCTTCCACCATGGCCATAAACTGCCCTTATATACATTAGTTTCCCAATAATACCTTTATTGACTAATTCATGGGCCTTTTTTATGGCTGGGTGAAATCGATGATTAAAACCAACTTTCAAAATAACTTTTTCTTTTTTAGCTAAATCGAAAAGAAGTTCTGCCTCTTTATAATTCCTTCCCAATGGTTTTTCGCAGAGAATATTCTTTTTAGCTCTAATTGCTTCCTTGCATATTTTCAGTAAGGCACTAGTGGGAACGGCAATAATAGTAATATCAATATTTCTATCATCTATTAATTCTTGATAACTAGCCGCGATTTTACAGCCAATTCTTCGGCCTAATCTTTGACTTTTCTTTTTATCAATGTCAAAAACAGCTGTTATTTTGTCTTTTGATGATTTCAATATAGCATCGGCTCTCTTGTTCCCTATCAAACCAGCACCAATTATTCCTACTCTCATATTATTTTTTTATTTCTTTAAAATATTTATTGTCTATTCTTCTTAAAGTATAATTCGAAGATTTCATAATATCTTTTATTTTTTTCTTATCCAATTTTCTCCAATTATCCCATTTAGCACTTATTAACTTCCCTGATAATTTATCTGACTTATTTGAGGCTAAAAATAATACAAGCTCAGCTGGGTTTTGGAGAGGAGTACCTCCACTTCTCAACTGTTTCTTGGCTTCAGATATTGCTTTTTTGCCAGCTTTTTTACCAGCTTCCAAGATCTCCTTTAACATTTTTGTATTCACTGCTCCTGGTGCAATAGCATTAACTTGAATATTGTATTTTTTAAGTTCATCGGCTAAAACTTCAGTCAAACGAACTATTGCAGTTTTTGAAGCAGCGTAAGCGGAAAAATTTGGCCGAGAACTTGTTGCCCCACCTCCAGAAAAATTAATTATCTTCCCTCTCTTTTGTCTTTTCATATAAGGTAAAACTTCTTTTGTACAAAGGAAGGTTCCAAAAAGGTTAACTTCTATAGTCCTGAACCAATCGTTTGAATTATTCTTTTCTAAAGGACCAATCTGACCTTGAACTCCAGCATTATTCACTAAAATATCAATTTTACCAAATCTTTGCAGAGTGTTTTTTACCATTCTCTTTACCTCTTTTGGATTTGAAACATCTACCTTTATTCCGAGAACATCTCCCCCAAGATCTTTTATTTTTTCTACTGTATCTTTTATCTCAGCTTGTAAGAGAGAGGCCACAACAACATTAGCTCCTTCTTGAGCAAAAGTTAAAGCAATACATTCACCTATTCCTCTTCCAGCTCCCGTTATAATAGCAATTTTATTTTTTAGTAACATATTAAAGATTTACCAAAATTTTTGAACCTTCTAATTCGAATTTAAATGGCATTTCTCTTAAACCATTTTTGGTCATTACTTCCCGCAATTTCTTTTTATCGCCATCACAATAAAACAGAAAGAAGCCGCCGCCGCCAGCTCCCATTATTTTTCCTCCTAATACATCGTTTTCTTTGGCTAACTCATAAAGAGTGTTTATTCGAGGGTTAGATATCTTGTTTGACATCTTTTTTTTGGTCTGCCAATGCTCATCCATCAATCTTCCGAAATTTCTCAGATCACCTCTTTCTAAACTGTTTTTTATCTCACTGCCTATTTCTTTTATTCTGGTCAAAGATTTCGTTACCTCGCTTTCATCTATTTTGGCTTGAGCACTTTGTTTAGCTAAAATACTTGATGATTCACGAGAAATACCAGTGAAATACATAACTAATTTGTTTTCTAATTCTTCTATAATATCTCTTGATAGATTTGCTTTTGAAACTTTGACCTCCCCATTTTTTTCTATATCCATAATTGTGAATCCGCCAAAAGCAGCTAAATACTGGTCGTGTTTGCCAACCGGCTTTTTCAAAACATCAATTTCTATTTTACATGCCTCTTCGGCTAATTCTTGAGTTAAGAGATTTTCTCTTTTTAATTCATGTAATCCTTTTAAGAGCCCTACTAAATAGGCGCCTGATGAGCCAAGACCAGTACCAGCCGGCACATCGGCTAAAGAAGCAATCTCAATATTGTTCTTTATTCCTGTATATTTTAATGATTCTCTAACTAATTCGTGTTTAATTTCTTCAATAGTTTTTACTGTTTCCGATTTTGAATATTTAATCCGTATCAAATCATCAGCAGCTGGTCGGTTAATACAAATATACATATATTTATTAAGAGTGGCACTGAATATAAAACCTCCGTATTTCGAGTAATAAGAGGGCAAATCGGTTCCTCCGCCTCCTAAAGATATTCTAAATGGTGTTCTCACAATAATCATATTTCTATTTATTTTTTATTTATTTTGTTTTTTATTTTTTCCCAAAAATCTTTTGTCTTTTTATAACATTCAAGGGTGTCAATGCCAAAAAGATATTCATTTTCAGGTATCAAATAAGCAAAAATGTCAACCTTTTTTTTTGAGAAGCAAGGGAAATAAATCCTTGCCAAAGTCGTAAAATTTATTCTTAGGAATATATTTTAATATCTCCGGTTCCAAAACATAGATACCGGCATTAACAAAAAGAATTTTATTATTGCTTCCTTCTCTAAAACTTTTTATTTTAAAGGTTTTTTTATTATAAACTACTCTTCCTCCAGCAATACCGCTATTTTTATTCTTTGTTCTATCAAAAATGGCTATGGTAATAATTCCTTTGTTCTTTTTATGAAATTCTAATAATTTTTTTAAATTGCAGTTGGTGAAATTATCACCATAAACAACAAAAAACGTCTCTTTAAACTCTTTTTCAATCTTTTTTATTGCTCCAGCACTCCCCAAAATATTTTTCTCTTTGGAATAAATAATATTTACTCCAAATCTCTTTCCTTGGCCAAAATAATTTGTTATATTTTCCGGAGCATGATGAAGATTTATATAAATGTCTTTTATTCCGGCTTTTTTTACAATATCTAAGTTATATTCCAAAATTGGTTTTCCTCCAATTTCCATCATTATTTTCGATTTATTATCAGTAAACGGCCTCAATCTCGTGCTCTTTCCAGCTGCTAGAATCATTGCTTTCATAAATTACTAATAACTTTATTTTTTATATAATCTATACTGATTTTTAAACCATCTTCTAAATCAATTCTTGGCTGCCAGCCCAAAGATTCTGCTTTGCTTATATCAGCCAGGTTAATTTCCGCTTCCCCTGGTAAACTTTCTTTATAAACCGGTTTGATATTTACCCCTATTAGATTTTTTATGATATTGTAAATTTCATTTACGGAATAATTTTTTCCAGAACCAATATTATAAATATTATTGCTTACTTCTTCATTGTTTATTGCTAGAATGTGAAAATCATTAACATCATCAATATAGACAAAATCTCTTCTTTTCTCTCCGTTACCGTAGATTGTCGGCCTTTCCTCTTTTAGTAGTTTAATAATAAAAGTACTCATTACTGGGGGTATAGTTCTTCTGTAATCTTGTCTTGGTCCGTAGACATTAAAATAGCGCAAACCCACAAAGTTTAATCTATAAAATTTATTGTATGCTGCAGCAAATATTGAATCTGCTAATTTGCTTTTTGCATAAAAACTCAGGGGTTTTTCTTCGGTTTCTGGGGTAGGAAATAAATCAGTGCCTTCATAAATAGCGGATGATTCAGCATAAACCACTTTTTTAACCAAAGCTCTTTTAGCTGCTTCAAAGATGTTTAGAGTGCCAGTTATATTTATATCCGCAGTTTCTATTGGGTCTTTTTGACAATCGCTGATACAATTTTTTGCTGCCAAATGAAAAACAACCTCAATATCCTTAAATAACGGATATATATTTTTTGACCTTATATCTTCTTGATAGAATTTCACCTCTTTTGGTATTTGTTCTTTTACCCCTTGGGAAAGATTATCAATACCAATAACTTTATATCCTTCTTTTATTAATCTCTCTGCTAAATTGCTTCCAATAAAGCCCGCTACCCCTGTTATTAAAATATTCTTTACCATAATTACTATTTTATAATTAAAAATTTATCGGTGGTTTAGTTAGACATGAATTATTCGGACTTAGCTAATTTCATTATATGCCCTTTTTGATTCCCGACAAAAAACCATAATATTCGGCTCTAACCAAAACACAATAAACTTCCCTGCTTCAGCATTTTCCTTTATTTTCCGTCTAAGTAAATCTGTCATCTTCTTATCAAATCTGAAAGAATGCTTTTTAAACTTTTCAATCCACCATTTGTGAGGTTGCTCATTAACATGGCATTTACCACCTTGATTAGGAGTGGCAGCAGTAAAAATTATCAAATCCGAACAATCACACATTGATTTTAGATAAACATCTGAATATTTTTTATCTATATGCTCCGCTACCTCTATGGACAATGCAATATCATATTTTCTGTTAAGATTTAGGGGTTTTCGTAAATCGTGCTGGATTATATATTTCTTATCAACCAGCAAGTTAGAGAACGCTGCAGGGCTTCCCTCCACTCCAAGAACATCTGAAACTCCTTCTTTAAGCGCATAAAACAAGTAATGGCCAGTAGCACAACCAAGATCAATAAGGCTCTGGAATTCAAAAATATCCTGTAAAAGTGATATAAACCATTCAGCTATCTTTAATCCTTCTTTTTGGTTAGAAAGGAAAAAATCCTTGTTATAAATTCTTAAATTATACTTCCAACCAAAAAATGCAACTACGTTGTATATTTTTCTTTTAATTTTATAGTATATTAATTTCAACATTTTAAATTATTTATTTATGATTAGTTTATTCTTACTAAGATTTTTCTAAGAAAAATCTTAAATTTGGTCGAGAAAGCAACGAAAGTTTTTTTGATTATAAATGAAGATTTTTGAGGATTTAAAAAACAATATTTAATTCTGTAAAAAATAAGTATTAATATGCTTGGGTTTTTATAACCATTTTTAGGTATTATCTGAGAACATTCTTTGTTCCCCTCAATATCATTTATGGTGTCTATATAAAGTTTCTCAAATCTTTTTTTTGTATTATCTATTAAATACTTTTCAGTAGCTAATTTCCTTGCTTTATCTCCTAATTTTATCCTTAACTCATCATCTAAAATTAGTTTGGTTAAATACTCTTCATAATCTTTTTTATTTTTACAAACTTTTCCACAATCTCCTATAATCTCTATATGCCCATTCATTAATGCCCTATGAGACACAACTGGTAATCCATGTAGCATTGCCTCTTGAATTGCTGTACCATGACATTCTCCATCTTTTCTGCCATGGCAATATATATTTAAAGATAGGAGAAACTCACAAATTTTTCGCCAATCAGCTATCGGATTAAAAAATTTAACGCTATCTGAAATTCCTAAATTCTCTGCTTGTTTTCTATATAAATCACCTCCTCCCAAAATAATAAAATTTAATTTCTTGTGTTTGATCTTATTTTTTAATTTGGAGAAAACACTTAGAGGAATAGGTGAAAATATATCATTAGTCGGTCGCTGATGGAAACCAAGAGTTAATTCGTTCTTGATTGAAAAAGGTTTATTGCAAGCAGAAGGATTTACCGATTCTAATATCCCCGGATAGATAACACTTCTTTTTTCAGGATTGCCCCCGTTGCTTAACCAAATGTCATCTATCCATTTAGAAATACAAACTGTTCTGTAAATATTTCCTGAAAAATCAATACTCCCAAAAATGTTCCACTCTATTATTGGCTTAGGAATATAGGTAAAGGGATATTCTGGATGACCAGATTTAGCTGTTTGAATAATATCGTATTTATTATGATTAAATACATTCCAAAAATTTGTATTTATCCATTTATGTGTCGGGTCGGAAATATCTCTCTTTTCAACTTTAAATTCAATCGTTTTGACTCCATTATCTTCTAAGTATTTTTTTTGTATTAATGCTGTTGGATTTAAAATTGCACTACTGTACAAATCAATACCCGGATCACACCAATAGTAATCAACATTGAACAAATCTTTATTAAGATTTGCTGCTAATCTTATTAATTGTTTTTCCGTTCCTCCGCTTGTTAATCCTGTATATTTTATAAAAGCGATATTGATCTTTTGCATTTTAGAAAGAAAAATTCTATTTACAAATTTTACTTATAATAGAAGTCTTTAATTCTTTAATCTTTCTCGGTGCTCTAAATCTAACCTTATAATAAACCCCTGAAATACTCCACCAAATATCAGAAAAAATATTATTTTTTTCTGCTCTTATAGTAGAATAGCCAATGCACTTACCACTAATTCCTTTATAATATCCATCATTTTTAATGGCACTAAACGATAAATCCCAGTTAGACAAATTTTCCCTCCACCATTTTTCCTTTCGAATATACCATAAAGGAACTTGGATATTTTTATTATATGGCTCACAAAAATACAACATGGAACCAACTGGCATTTTATTTATAATCTCAAGAATTTTTTTAACATGATAGTCACCAATATGACTAAAGACCATACCAGTAGTAAATAAGCAAGGAATTTTTAAATCAATAGATTTTAAAGCTTCAATCGCAGATAAATTTATAAACTTAATATTTTCATACTTTTTAGTAATCTCTTTTGCTATATCTATAGCTGCTTTCGATGGTTCTATTCCTATTACTGTTTTGAATAAAGAAGCAGTCTTATCTAATAACCAGCCAGCGCCACAACCAATATCTATATGAAGCTCTCTAATATGAGGGTTTCCATCTATTATTTTTTAAAAACCATTTTTTTCAAACATTTTAAGCTCTTCATATTCTTTAAATCTCTGTTTATGCCATTCTGGGTCGGTTTTCTTATAATCATTATCATGGGCTATATAACTATTATTGTCTATTCTTTTATCATCATTCATATTTTTTAAAAAATCGGTAAATTTTGTATAAAAAACTGTTGTAACTTAGTAAAGGTTGTAAATATTTATGATAAAACTTAATATAAAAATGTCTTGGGCTATCAATTTTATTTTCCGGTAGATTTTTAACTCCTCTTTTGATAGCTATCTGTCTTTTTTTCTCCCAGTCAACATCCCAAATATCCAACCACTTGAAATATTTAGTCCCATATTTTTTAAAATCCTGCAATATCTCCGTATCAAACCAATATAATTTATCTTCTAAAAAATTTTCTAAATTTATCCCTCTTTTCTGCCAGGATTTCAGCCAAAATTCGGGAATATTTTTCAAAATTATGTTCCTTTCATCTTTTGTGTTCCAATATCTTGTATTTATGGCTAAAAAACTTTTTTTAGGAAAAACTCTTTTTTCCATTATCCGACAATGTTGCTGTTTTGAAAGCATCCGGCTCCAGAGAACAAATTGGAAATGCATTATTTTAACATTTTCGTATTTTAAAGGATTCTTTAAAAAAGCGTTGGGTATCTTGCCTTCATGAACATTGCCTAAAGTATAATTTGTTTTGCCATCATCTTTGAAAATAAAATATTTAAAGTTTTTCTGCCAAACCGATTTATCATCGCGATATTTTTTTGGACTTCGCCATAAATTTACCCACTCCAGTATCACTGACTGGCCAGTTTTTAATGATATTAGAAGATTTTTCCAAGAAAAATCTTCTAATATGTTGACAGTTGGTATTTCGTCAGCATCAAGACCAAAAATTATATTTCCAGCCCCAAAAAGTTGACGAGCTTTATCTAATAAAATCTGCCTTCTGTTCTTTTTGCCAGGATATCCCTCAGGATTTATTAAATAAACAACTTTTAAGAATCTCTTACAAATTTCAGGCGTCTTATCTATAGAACCCTGATCACCCACAATAATATGGTCAGCAAACAAGGAAGCTGCCTTTAATGTTTTTTCTAAAATCCATTCCTCATTTCTAACTGGCATTAGAACAATAATTTTCATAGATTTTCATAAAAGTCTTCGGGAAATCGCAGAAATTATTCTGCGAATAAATCTAAAAGGAGAAATAATTGAACTTAAAAATATCTTGAGTTCTCTATTTTTAATTAGGTCTGCATACTTATCATAGAAATTACTTATTGGAAACCATTTATTATCAAAGAAAACTTGATAAATTCTATATTTTTTGGCTTTTTTGTAATATAAGAAATCAATTTTGTCATAAACACCATATCTTAATTCAATCACTGTTCGCTCGATTGGCTGCAAGCTACCCCTTCTTGTACTCAATCCCGCCTGCTCGTTTAAATAAAAACCTAAAAGTCCTTGGCTTTTTTCCATTTCATAATTCAAGGCAATTCTCACCATTAAATCAAAGTCAGCTCCTTGAATAAGCTGCTCATCAAAATATCCTATCTTTTCGTTAATTGCTTTCCTCCACATTGGAAATGGTCCGCAATACATCCCTTTAATAAATTTTTCTCTCTTAAATTCAAGTGAAACAATCAAATTACCAGTAGTTTTACCAATTTTATCCACTATTATGAAGTCTCCGTAAGTTAAGCTGGCTTCTGGATTTTTATCAAGAACATCCATCTGAATTTCAAGAGAGTCAGGAGTACGTAAATCATCAACATTCCAGATAGTTACATAATTCCCCTTGGCTTCTTTTATACATCGATTCATTGACTTGCCTATTGGCTCAACCGGTCTGATAATAATGTGTTTTATAACGCCCGGATATTTTTTTTGAAAATTTTTAACTAATTTAATTTCTTTGTCTGTTGGTTGATTATGAACTAAAACAATCTCTATTTTATCCAATATGGTCTGCTCAGAGACATTTTTTAAAAAACTTTCTAAATATTTCTCTCCCTTAAAGCAAGAAGTTATAGTACTGATTTTAATCTGTTTCATTTATTTAATAGATTTTTGATTTTCTAAGAATCTTAAATTTTTAATAAAATATACTGGACTAAAAAATATTTTTATCATCACCTTAATAATTTTATACCGAAGGGGCTCAGATAAAATAGTTTTAGCCAACAACATTTCGTATTTTAGTCTGTTTGGTGATTTGTTATCTAAATTATAATATTTTGATAAATATTTCTTAATTTTATCTTGTGAAACAAATTTATTTGGTGCTTTTATGAGCTGGATTGTTTTGTTTTTTAAATTATCACTCTCTTTTATAAAAAAGAAGGAGTAATAAGTTGGTATATGATTAGTTTTATATCCAAAGTTCTTAAAAAATCTTGTTGTTAAACATCCTTTGTGCACTGAAGCACAACAAATATTAAATACCTCATTTGGCATCTCATCTTTCTCTTTAATCGAGGAATTCAAATAATCTTTATTATAAGCTAAAGAATGCCAAGAAAAAGGAACAGAGATGATCACGAATCGAGACATGCTGTTGAGTCTATTTAATACTAAATGCAGTTTTTCTATTGGTATATGTTCAATAATTTGGTTAGCAATGAGAATATCATATTTTTCTCTAAACTTATAATCTATAATATTACCCATTATCAGTTTGTTATATGTCTTTCCTAATATCTTTTTGTTATCTTTAGTAAAAAAAATATCAAAACCATCTAATAAAATATTTCTACTTATTGATCTTTTCCTTAATGCTTTGCCAAAAGAACCGTTCCCACAACCGATGTCCAACAGTTTTGGATTCCGGATCTTATATTTCTTAATAATATCTTCACAGTAATCTATGCTTTTATTTATCAGACCCAAATTTGATAAAGCTTCTCCAGAAAGAACATCTTTTTCATATTTCTTATGATTAATCTTTTGATTTTGGTAAGAAGTAATGGAGTTTTTAAGTATATATTTTGCCAATTTAATTATATTCATAACTTCAACAGAGATTTTTTTGGTACCAGTCAACTCTCTTTCTCAAACCTTCTTCCAAATTGCATTTTGGCTCCCAGCCGAGTTCTTTTTTTGCTTTAGAATAATCGAGAGAATAGCGATATTGCTCACCTGCTCTATCCGGTAAATAAATAGGGTTAGCTTCTTTACCTAAAATTTGAGCAATTTTTTTATATAAATCATTTAAAGTGGTTTCAATGCCAGTTCCAATATTAAAAATCGGCTTTGAAAAATCAGGAGAAACTTCTAAAGCCAAAAGATTAGCTTTTATTACGTCTTCAATGTAGACATAATCTCTCGTCTTTTCTCCGTCGCCGTACATTTCTGCCTGTTTGTTATCCGCTAATTTTCTAATATAATCAGCCATTGCTCCAGTGAATTGCCTGGGCCCGTAAACAGCCGAGTATCTTAAAACAACATATGGTAAGTTAAAAGTGGTCCTATAAAACTCCAAATAATTTTCAATTGCCTGTTTGGAAACTATATAAGGAGAAATTGGCATAATTGGTTCAGTTTCTTTGGCTGGTAGATTTTCAGTATTTCCATAAAGAAATCCTGAAGAAGAAAATATAATCTTTTTCACGCCATATTTTTTAGCATTTTGGAAAATATTAATCGCTCCAGCAATACTATCCATATCCATTAAGGGATCTTCAACTGATTTCGGCACTAAAACATTAAAGGCAAAATGATAAATAAATTCTGGTTTTTCTTCTCGAAAAACTTTTTCCACTTCAGGATTGGCAATATTTAAATTATAAAATTTAGCTTCGGGGTTGAGATTTTCTTTACGTCCGGTTACTAAATTATCAATTATAGCCACCCTAACTCCTTCTTTAATTAGAGTATCAACAGTATGAGAACCAATAAAACCAGCTCCTCCGGTAACTAAAAACTTTTTATTTTTCAATTCCATATTATTTTACAATTATCAGCTATTTTCCTCACCCGATTAATCTTCAATAATTCTTTGAATATTCAAATTCTTTTTTTGAGAATATATAAGTATATGAATAAAGACCGAATAATGGAAATGGCACAAGATATCCATAATTCCAACTGTTAAACTCATCTATTGCTTTCAATTCTCCATAGTTAGGATTTCCATGAAATGCCCAGATATCATCGAATCTGAAGAAACAACCACTATTCAAAAGCGGTAGAATCCATCTCATTAACGTAATGGTTGAGGAGTAATAATCACAATCAATATTTATTATAGCCGGTTTATATTTCAATAATCTGTCCTTTAGTTTCTCTGTTAATGACTGATCATAAAACCCTTTTATTATATGAAAATTTTCTTTAGGAAATTTTGTTCTTTTCACAACATTTAATACTTCTTTTTCTGAATGTCTCATCTCTCCCTTTTTCAATGTTGGATGATTATCGCCATCGACCTTCTCGGGTAATCCTTCAAAACTATCAAAAGCAAAAATATGAAATTTCTTTATATCTATTCTGTAATCTTTACAGAATTTCTTGAGAGCTAAAATATAAATTTCCATTGAACCACCACCCGCTACTCCAAATTCATAAAAATTATATTTTGGAGCAAAATTTTTACATGTTATATACTGATAAACCAAACAATCATAATACCAAGAAAAAAGATTATCTTTTCTTCGATATTGAAATAAGAAATAACCAAAAACATGGTTGAAAATATTTTCGACAAAAAGTCGAAAATTGTAATATTTTGGATTATTTAATTTTTGAATTAATTTCATACTACCCAAATTAATTGTCTTTTTATTATTACAACAAAATACATTTTTTTATCTTTTAATTCCATACTATTTTGATAATTCCTCACTAATCCATTTATAGGTCTTCTCTAAACCTTTTTCTAAAGAAATCTCTGACTCCCAGTTAAGAATTTTTTTTAATTGGGTTAAGTCAGCATTTCTCCCTCTAACTCCCTGAGGTTTATCTAATTGATAAACCTTTTTCAATTCCTTACCAGCAATTTTTGAAACTATATCTACTAACTCATTTATAGTTATTAACCTATCTGAGCCAATATTTAAAGGTTCTTTGTAATCTGACTCCATTAACCTATATGTTCCTTCTAAGCAATCATCAATATAGCAGAAAGAGCGGGTTTGTTTGCCATCTCCCCAGATCTGGATTTCGTCTCCATCTTGGGTCTGAGTCACTTTTCTACATATGGCAGCTGGCGCTTTTTCTCTTCCTCCTTCGAAAACTCCTTCTGGACCGTAAATATTGTGGTATCTTGCTATTCTGACTTCTAATCCATAATCTTGATGATAATTTTGATAAATTCTTTCAGAAAATAGCTTTTCCCAACCGTATTCATTGTCTGGATCAGCCGGATAGGCATCACTTTCTTTTAAGGGTAGTACCTCAGGGCTCTCTTGTTTAAATATAGGATAAATACAAGCAGAGGAAGAATAAAATACTCTTTTTACCTTGTTCTGCCTTGAGGCCTCTGCTATATTAACATTTATCAAAACATTATCTCTCATCACATCTGCTTTATGAAAAGTAATAAAGCCAATACCTCCCATATTGGCAGCTAAGGTATAAACTTCATCAATTCCCTGAGTTGCTTTTAAACAATTTTGAAAATCTCTTAAATCTAAAATTAAAAATTCATCTGCCTCATCTTTTGGAGAAAATTCTGGATATTTAATATCTACTCCCCTAACCCAATAACCTTTTTCTTTTAAAAATCTTATTAGGTGATGACCGATGAACCCGCCAGCACCCGTGACTAAAATTCTTTTTTGTGTGCTTGTTTCCATATTTTTAGGTTTTATTAAATATTTTGATTTTTTAAATACCAATTGGTTGTATTTTGAAGACCTTTCTCAAATTCGGTTTCAGCTCGGAAACCGAATTCTTTTTTTGCTCGGGAAGTATCAAGACAACGCCTGGGTTGACCATCAGGTTTCGTGGCATCCCAGCGAATCTCACCCTTAAAATCCATTAATTTACAAATCAATTCTACTAAATCTTTTATGGAGATTTCCATACCAGAGCCCAAATTTACAGGTTCTGATTTATCGTATTTTTCAGTAGCTAATAAAATTCCTTCAGCTCCATCTTCAACATACAAGAATTCTCTTGAGGCTTTACCTGTTCCCCAAACTTCAATGTAATTTTTTCCTTCTTTCTTTGCATCTGCTACCTTTTTGATTAAAGCAGGTATCACATGAGAGCTTTTTGGGTCGAAATTATCGCCTGGTCCATACATATTAACTGGCATCAAAAATATGGCATTAAAACCATACTGCTGATGATAAGCCTGCCCCTGAACCAAAAGCATTTTTTTAGCCAAACCATAAGGAGCATTTGTTTCTTCAGGATATCCATTCCATAAATCTTTTTCTTTAAAAGGAATTGGAGTAAATTTGGGATAAGAACAAACAGTACCTAAAGCAACGAATTTTTCTATTCCTGTTTGACGAGCCGCCTCTATCAACTGAATACCCATTATAGCGTTATCATAAAACATCTCTCCAGGAATCTCTCTATTTAATCCGATTCCTCCGACTTTGGCTGCCAAGTGAATAACAATATCTTGTTCTTTCACTGCTTTTTGGCAATTTTCCCATTTCCTTAAATCTAATTCTTCAAAAGTCGGCAAAAAAAGATTTTCTTTAGAAACCCTTCTTTTTTCCAGTAAATTTCTTACCAAATGTTTACCTAAAAAACCATCAGCGCCAGTAACTAAAATTTTCTTTTTTTTAAGGTCTATCATAGACTTAGTTAAATTTTGCTAATTTTAAAAACTTTTTTATATAAGGGTGAAACCCTTTTTGGATATTATTAAACCACTTATATTCAGCTATGGTTTTATCTGCTCGGATATTAAAACATTCTTTTTCAGCCAAACTCACTAAAAATACATTATTAATGCTATAAACAGGTTGACCAAATTTTCCTTTTTTAAATTTTGTTTCCTTAATTCCTAAAAATTTAATTTTTTTAAATTTTTCTATATTAAGTTCCTCTTTAAATTTTCTTTTTACAGCTTGAAGCAAACTTTCGTTAAATAAAAGTCTCCCTCCGGGAAACCACCATTGATTTTTTGCTGGATTTTCTAATCTTTTTACTAAAAGAAAAGATTTATCTTTTTTAACAATTATATCCACGCAGCATATGGGTAAAAGAGTTATTATTTTCTGATATAAATTTTCAGGAATAATTTCTTTTCTCATTTTAATCAACTTTCCACCATTTATCAGAAAATTTTTCTTTTAAGATTTTATCCCCTTCTCCGGGCGGAGTAAGTTTTAATTTTCTAAAATCAGCATCTATCATTATCTTAATTAACTCATCAAATTTTATTTTTGGCTGCCAGTTAAGTTTTTCTTTGGCTTTAGAAATATCACCGACTAAATTCTCAGCTTCAGCCGGACGGAAATAGCGAGGGTCAGTCTCAACATATTTCTGCCAATCACCCAAACCCGCATAATTAAAAGCTTTTTCTAAAAACTCTTTTACTGAATGACTTTCTCCTGTTGCTATCACATAGTCATCTGCTTTTTCCTGCTGAAGCATTAAGTGCATTACCACAACGTATTCCTGGGTAAGACCCCAATCTCTTTTTGCTTCTAAATTTCCCATGTACAGTTTTTCATCCAGACCGGCCTTTATACTGGCGACTCCTCTTGTAATTTTTCTGGTAACAAACGTTGGTCCTCTTCTGGTTCCTTCATGATTGAATAAAATTCCATTACAGGCAAAAATATTATACGCTTCCCTGTACAACCGGGTTATATGATAACTGAAAACCTTGGCGCAGGCATAAGGGCTTCTTGGATGAAAAGGAGTTTTTTCATTTTGTGGAGGCGGAGACGAACCGAACATTTCACTGGAAGCAGCCATATAAAATTTTATCGGCAAGCCAGAGTTCTTAATTGCTTCAAGTATTCTTAAGGTTCCTAAAGCATCAGTGTTACAGGTGTATTCAGGCATATCAAAACTGACCCTGACATGAGACATAGCAGCCAAGTGATAAATTTCATCGGGCTTAATCTCTTTTATCAGTCTTTCAATACTACCTGTATCAGTCATATCGCCATAATGCAAATGAAGTCTCACACCGTGAATATGAGGATCCTTATAAAGATGGTCAATCCTTTCTGTCAGAAAAACGCTGTCCCACCTTATAATCCCGTGAACATCATAACCTTTGTTTAATAAAAGCTCGGCTAAATATGAACCGTCCTGTCCGGCAATTCCCGAAATCAAAGCAGTTTTTGTTTTTTCTTGATTCATATAATTTTAATTTAGTAATTTTATTATAATATTTTTAGAGAATAAAACAAGAGTAAAACTTGACAGTTTAGTTATCTGTGTTAAAATAACTAGAGTATTTAAAAATTAAATAATATCAAAAAAGGAGGTAAAGATGTTGGAATTGAAAGATTTTTCAGGAGAAAGAGGAGTCCGACTCTTGACAGTCAGATGCACTAACGCCTGGCTTGAAAAAAGTACACTTTTCGTGGAATTAAGTGAAGATAACAAAATCTTTACAAATTCCCGCGAACGCATAACACACTTTGAGTCGATTGAAACAAGGTGGTTGCAAAGCCAACTTGCCTCTCAAGACGAAAAAGTGATGATTGCAACTCCTGACCATCCTTTGGAAATTCTCACAGGGGATGTATGTCCGATTTTACAAATCGAGGGAGAGGATTATATCCTTTCTTTCTATCGTGACATAATGCCCCAAGGTTGGTTGATTCCCGGAGGTTGTCCTCGTAGTCTGGATGAGCTGTTAAATCCGAAATTAATTGCGGTCAGGGAAGCTGCCGAGGAAATCCTTATAGGGGATAAGAAAGGAAATATCTACCTGCTCCCCGACTCTAAGATTCAACTCGAAGCAAACCTGGATGCCTGGAAATTGGAGTCAAGCACGATAATCCCCATCAATATTAAGGAAGTTCCTTTGAAATGGGAAGGTATTACAGCTCTCGTCATCAGAACAAAGGACAAAGAAACCAGGACAGAAGGCAGTTTTACTGTTGATCCTTTTACAGGGTCAGTAGCCCTGACTCTATATTGGAGAATTGAACTTTTTGTCAAACTGTCCGAATTGAAAATATGGGATGGCGAACGCCTACCAGACCGGCCTCTGAACCGACCAGCCAGATTAACCGATAAAAAAGGAAGAACAGTAGCTCTCTTTAGTGGAGGAGACAATGTTCTCTCCGCGTCTTGGATGAACCCGGAGACAGGGGCTCGAGCAACACTTCCATTTTCTGACAACTAACTAAATCAAACATAAAAAAACCGATTCAGATGAATCGGTTTTTTGTCCTTTTAGATTATTTAATAAAATATCTTAGCACGCTTTTTAAGATAAAGAAAGTGGGAAAATAAACTAAAATACCAATTAAAATAATATAAATAATATAAAGATTATAAACATCAGGAAAGGAAATTACTAAATACATTATCATGCTAGAGATAAAAGCTATAATAAAAGTGAAAATTAACTTTAAGTTAACTGGCCGAACACGGGTGAATTTTGAGGTAAATTTAAAAAGTAAAAATAACATTAAAAGCCCGGCTATCAAACTAGCTAAAGCAGCACCATAAAGAGAATATTTGGGAATTAAAATCAGGTTTAAAATTACATTGAGAATTGCTCCAAAAAAAACAATCCAAAAAGCTTTTCTCTGCTGATTTGAAATAACTAATGCGTGACTAAAAGGACTATTCAAAATTCCAATTCCAGCTCCTATTATTAAAATCTGAAAAGCCAGAATAGAGGGAAAATAGCTTGGGTCATAAACAAGATCAATAATCTTCAGAGCTAAGGCAATACCGCCAATTACTAAAGGGACAGCAATAAAAATCATTATTTCCATGAAATAATTCCAGCTATTTTGGAATTTTTCTTTTGATTCACCGAAAAATCTGCTCAGGGTAGGAAAAAAGCTTACTGCAATCAAACCAGTGGGAATTAAAGCAACACCTGCAACTCTTTGAGCAGCATTATACCAACCAGTCTGAGTAATTTGTCCCCAATAACCCATCATTATTGAATCAGTATTAGTGCAAATTGAACTCATCATCCCACCTAAAGCTAAAGGCCAGGACATTGCTAAAAAATTCCGCCAAACAGCTTTGTTAAAATTTAATCTTAATTGATAAACCTTAAAGTGGAAAAAAAATAAAATAAAAATTAGGGCAGTAAAAGCAGCAATTAAATAACTTAAACTTAAATTTTTAACCGAAGGAAAGTTAAAAATAACAAAAAAACCAGCACCAGTTACCACTAACGCCTGAAGAATCTTTGCCCAAGCTTCGTATTCCATCTTTTGACGGGCTTGAAAAAAAGCATAAATAATTCCCGAAAAACCACTAACGACAATATAAATTCCTAAAATCCAGATTACTCCCCGAATCAGAGGGTCAGGAGTAATAAAAAAGGAACCGATACAGATTAAGAGCAAGGTTCCTATGCTTAAAACAAGTTTTAAAGAAAGAACAGCCGGGAATTCTTTTTCTTTTTCTTTTTCTCTAGCAATTTCTCGAGTAGTAATTGAAGAAATCCCTAAATCAGAAAAAATAGCAAATAAAGAAACAAAAGCTAAAGCAAAGGTAAATTTTCCATATTCAGTAGCTCCTAAAATTCGAGCAATAAAAATAATCAAAAAGAGTTTCAAAAACCGAGTTATTCCTTCTGCCACTGCTAACCAAAAGGTATTTTTGGCGACAGTCTGCTTCAATCCTATATTTTGAAGAAAAAAAACTCTCGGATTGGAGATAACATTTTTAATTACATTTTTAATATCCATAATTTCTAAACCATTTAATCGTTTCCTTTAATCCCTTTTCTAAATCATATCTTGGCTGCCAATTCAACTCTTTTTTAATTTTAGAAAAATCTAAACAGCTTCTCAATTGCTCTCCTTTTTTAGCTGGTCCATATTGAGGAGTAATATCCTTTCCTATTTCCTTAACTAATAATTTATAAATCTCATTTACTGATGTTTCAATACCCCTGCCCAGATTATAAACTGGGTTTTTTCCAAGAGAACTTTCTAAACTTAATATTGCTGCCTCTATTGCGTCATCCACAAAAAGATAATCTCTGGTTTGTTTGCCATCTCCGTTAATTATTACCTCCTCATTTTTCAGCATTCTATCGCAAAAAATTGCTATTACCCCGGCTTCTCCTTTGGAGTTTTGGCGAGGACCATAAACATTAGCTAGCCGTAAAGCAGTATAATCTAAACCAAAGGTTTTTTTATAAAAATGAAGATATTTTTCAATAGCCAGTTTAGTAATTCCATAAGGAGATTCTGGTTTCTCCAGCTGGCTTTCTGGGGTTGGAATAATATCCGTATCCCCATACATTGCTCCTCCTGAAGAGGCAAAAATGATTTTTTTCACTCCAAATTTTTGACAACTCTCTAAAATATTTAAACTTCCTAAAATATTAATTTTTGCATCTTCTATTGGATTTTCTACTGATTTTCTAACGTCAATTTGGGCGGCATAATGAAAAACTGTTTCTGGTTTTTCCTTTTCAAAAAGCCCAAAAATCTCTGGGCTTTGAATATCAATTTTGTAAAATTTAGCTTTAGGATTGAGATTTTCCTTTTTCCCACTGGATAAATTATCAACAATCACTACTTGATGACCTTTTTCTATTAGTTTATCTACCAGGTGAGAAGCAATAAATCCGGCTCCACCTGTAACTAAAATTTTCATATTATTTCCATTTTTTAACTGCTTTTTCATAACGTTCCCAAGTACCAGTATCTATCCATTCTCCTTGAAATTTGAATCCGGCTAATTTTCCCTGTTTAGCTAATTTGGGGAAAAGGTTGGTTTCTACCATACAAAATTTTGGACCGGGATGATAATTAAAAACTTCATCGTTTAAAAGATATAATCCTGAATTAATATAGTTTGTTGGCGGATTTTTTGGTTTTTCTAAAAATTCTTTAACTACTCCATTTTTTGTAACCACAACTCCGTAATCCTGAGGATTATTAACCTTAACCAAAGCCAAGAGTGCTGGTTCTTTTCTTTTTTGATAAAAATCTATCATTTTTTTTAAATCAATTTTTTTCAGTTCATCTCCATTAGTAAGGAAAAACTCCTTTCCTGAAAGTTCTTTTTTTAAATAATAAAGACCGCCAAAAGTTCCCAAAGGTTTTGTCTCCTCAATTAGTTTAATCTTAAGGACTTGCCCTGAGCCAGTTGAAGGGTAATATCTTTTTTTCCACCAATCAAATTCTTCTTTAAATTCTTTATTTATCAATACAAAAATATCTTTTATTCCTTGTTTAGAAAAAAGCTCTACCAGATGATTTATAATCGGCTTTCTTCTTATTGGCAGAAGAGGCTTGGGAATTTCATAGGTTATAGGATAAAGCCTAGTCCCCTTTCCCCCAGCCAAAATTACTGCTTTGAGATTTTTTTGGGTCATATTTATGATATGCTGTATAATATAATATAAGTTGCCAAAAATCAAGATTTATTATGTATTTTGTCCATCCTCAAATAAAATTTAATATCAAAAATTTAGGAAATTTGCTTTCCTGTTTTTTTAAAAAAACCAACTTAGAAAGCCTTAAAAAAGTTGAAGAGATGTTTCCGGCAAAGAAAGTATATTTTACTGATATGGGTCGTTCAGCTTTTCGCTTGATTGTTGAAGAATTGCAACTCCAAAATTCCCAAATCTTGGTTCCTGCTTATATCTGTGATATTTTCTACTCTATTTTTAAACAATATAACATCTTTCCTATTTTTCTTGATGTTGACAAGCAGACTTTTAATATAAGCTTAGAAGAGATTGAAAAGAAAATTACTTCCCAAACTAAATCAATTTTGATTTGCCATACTTATGGTCTTCCCTTCAATATTCAAAAAATCAAAGAAAATTATCAGCTCTTAATTATTGAAGATTGCGCTCATAGTTTTGGAGCAAAAAGAGATGGAAAATTCACTGGAAATTTCGGAGATGCTGCCTTTTTTAGCTTGTATAAAATCTTCCCTACTCTTAGAGGTGGAATGGTTGTTTTACCTTCCGGAATTTCAAAAAAATTAGCAAAAACCAGGTTTTCTCCCCGAGATTTTATTACTCTTTTAAATTGCTGTTCTTTTTTTAGTTTTTTGTTTAAAAAATATGCTGGTAAAGTCGCTCCCAAATATATCAAAAAAGAAAAGCTTGAACAAGTTGGGGCTTTAAACAGAGTTTCTTTAAATATTCTTTCCTGGCAGCTTGAAAATTTTGAAAAAAACTTAAAAAAAAGAAGAGAATTGGCTTTAATTTTTCAGCAGGAATTAAAAAAAATGGGCTTTGAAACCCAGAATTCAGAAAACAATATTTTTACTTTCTTGAGCGCTTTAGTTCCAGAAAATATAAATCGTGATGAATTTGTTATTGCTTTAAGAAAAAAAGGAGTCTTCCCAACCCGAATCTGGCATACCCCTATAATTTTAAATCCAGAAGTTCAAAAAGAATATAATATTGATATTTCTAAATTTCCCAATACTATTGATGTTTCCCAAAGAATTATCAATTTCCCTTTGCAAAACTTTTACAGCCAAAAAGACATCAAAAAGATGCTAAAAAAAATAAAAGAAACATCAGTAGCCTAAAATTTGGTTTATTTTAGAGCGAGTGGAGGAACCGACAAAGCCGGTTCCTTTTTTAAATCCTAAGGGAGTTAAAATCTGAGAAGCATATTTTTCCTGAAAGCAAATAACAGCAGCTTGCGTTAAGATACCGAAATAGCCGGTTACTAAACCTTGAGGATAAATCTCTGAACCTTGAGATTTTAAAAACCCTTGTAAACAACTAACTTGATAATTTCTCATTCCAAAATAAAGATTTTGATTGAACTCTTGGCAGAAAAACTCTCTTCTTTGGCTGAGGATTTGAGCAATTTTTGCTTGAAGCTCGGCAATCTGAGCTAAGAGAACAGCGATTTGAGCCTTAAGTTCTTCAATTAATTTTTCTTCTTTGATTTCAATTGAAAGCGAGAGGGAAAAATCAAAAGAAAGTTCCTCGCCGTTAAATCCAAAAATTTTTGATTGAATTGAAGGAATTAAAGTTAAAGAACTATAATCTTTACCAAAATCTTCAAAAGAAATCTCTGCTTTTTGATTTTCATCTATTTTCAAAAAATCGACCTGGCAGCTCTGGCTATCTTGACAAAGAACATAAGGAAACTGGAATTGGACTTTATCTTCGCCATTAAATTCTAATTTTAACTCCCCTTCTCCTCCTATAATTCTATACCAATTACCTGACCATTGCTTTATTGAATAATCTAAAGAAACGCTGGTTTTTTGGGTTGAGGGCAAGAATATTAATGAAGGAATAATTCTAATGTTTTTTAGATTTTCATTTTTATAACAATATTCTTCTCCAAATTGGCAATTATTAAGAAATATGGCTATTGTCCAGTCAGTGAAAATCTCTTCAAATTTCTTCTCAACATCATTTTTCTCCAAAGCATAATTTAAAGAAGGAATTCCAATTTTTGAAGATTGCAAAGAATCAACTAAAATTTCAATTCCATAATGGTCAATTAAATACTGAGTAAATATATTGACTATTCCATAATCCTCTTTTTGGTTTTGCCATTCTGTTAAAGAATCAGAGGGCGAAGCAATAAATTGTCTGACTCTTTGCTGGAGATTGCTTGCCTGATATTCATCATCATAACCAACTAAGGTTGGCGAATAATCAGCTCTGGCTTCATTGAGCCAGATTTCTTCTGGAACTCCTTGAAGCCGTTCTTTTTGATTGAAAATTATTAAATGGGTAAATTCATGAGCTAAATAGCTTTTGATAATTGATGTTTTAAGATATTCGGCTGAAAGATAAACCATTTCTCTTTCATTTGACCTTTGGTTTTGAATTTTTGAATATTCATCGCCATCGTTAAAATAGCCGCCAGCTTCTTCCTTCATTTGATGAAATAAAATCGTAATATGCTCGTCGCTGTCAATCCCTGGTTTCCATTCTGACCCATAAGTAGCGGTTAATTTCGGATAAATTGTTTGGTCAAATTCCTGGCTGAGAATTTCTAAATTTTGAAATATTTTCTCTTTCTCACCCTCAGTCAAGTTTTTAAACCATTCATCTTCTAAATAAAAATAGCCCTTTTGAGAAACTTTTTTTAAAATAGCTTCTAGTTCTTCCCTTATCTCTAAGTCATATTGGGAATTAACAAAAAATTTCTTTATTTGCCCCTCGCTGTCAGCAAAAGCAAAAATTGGGAATAAAAAAATTATCAGGACTAAAATAAAAATAAATTTTTTACTGAAATTCTTTGCCATAATTTTTTCCATTTTACCATAAAATTTTTTCAAAACAAAAAACACTCCAGGAAATCTAAAGCGTCCTTTGCTTTTTTATCTACGTGCAAGTTTAATTCAAAAAATACTATTGTCCGCTATATAAAGAATTCAGTTTTGCTCGAGTAGTTGAACCAACAAAACCAGTACCTTTAGTTAATTCCCAAG
>JAUWWY010000003.1 GCA_030616605.1 bacterium
ACAGAATGGGAAGTGACATAAGAAGTAGTTTTTTCTTCAAATCCATAATCAGTTGAGGTGCCATACAAAAGCCAGCTCAAAGAAGATTCGGAAGTCTGCCAGGTAATAGTGGCTGTAGTATCTTCTATACTAACTTCAATATTTGAAATTGAAGGTGGAGTGGTATCACCAAGAGCTGAAATAGGAATCGTTCCGCCAGGAGGAGCACTAATAACACAAGTATCTCCGGGTGTCACAGTTATGGTCTGGGTTCGACCAGAAGTTAGAGTTACTCTTGAATAAGTTTCAGTACAAGTGGTTAGGACCAGACTATTGCTTAAGGTTTTCCTATTATTAGACTGAACAGTCACACTCGAACCTGACTCCATATCAAAACTAACATAGGTGGAGTAGACCCTCATCTTAGCTACCTCTCCTGAGCTTATCACCAAGGTTAAAGGAATTCCCCAAAGATAGACATTAGTATCTTCAATAAACTGAACTGCTTTGTAATCAGCTAAAACCGTCAATGACATCAGTAACATTCCTACCAGAAAAATTGTTATTGTAATTAACAAAAAATATTTTGTCATAGAAATATGAGGAAAAATAAGAGAATCTACTGCAAAACCTGTTGTATTAATTGGCACCGCCAGTATCAAATGTCACTGTAGTCGCTCCAATGTTCACGCTAATCACAAATTTCTCGATTCCATTAGCGGCATCAATCTTCACACCCCCGCTAGCATCTGCGCTAAGCTTTACAATCCCAGCCGTAGGAGCAGTACCTGTATATACTACGGTCACGAGCCCTCTTATGCGTAACGTAAGAGTAGTGCTGTCGTTGGCTATAGTCTCTATAATGCCATGAAACCTATCACCATCAGCGCACAAATCAACTGTATTGTCACTAATAATCTTGGCTGGTTTTCCTTCGTGGGTCCCATAAGCAATACTAGTACTGGCTGTAAATCTGTATGAGGAAGGGATAAGCTCTATCCAATACCCATTCTCGTAGGCTTCAATTCTGTTCTCAGTAGAATTATAAAGTATCATTCCATCAACCGGCGTGAGCGCATCTCTTGAAGTTGTTGTCATCCTAGTCAACAGCAACGCCCCAACCGTGGATGATAGTTCAAGCAACGCTGAGGTTGCAGGACTCGTCGTCCCGATGCCGACGTTGCCTGAACTTAAATCTCCATAAATAACATTGCCTATATTAAGCTGATTATCCCCTGTGGCACTTGGGGCATCAGCGTCATAACCAATAATGAGATTATTTGAACCTGTGGTAATATTGTTTCCTGCAGCAGAACCTATTGCTGTATTATTCGTTCCTGTTGTGTTGTTGCTGAGAGTACCATAACCTATTCCAGAGTTGCCACTTCCTGTGGTATTGGAAGTAAGAACATAAGTGCCTAGTCCTACATTGAGGCTCCCAGAAGTGTTGTTGTAAAGAACCCTATAGCCTATTGCAGTATTGCTATATCCTGTGGTATTGGCTTGAAGGTTGCCATAACCTACTGCTGTGTTGTAACTAGCCAAATAATCTGCAGCGGGTGTGACTGTACTTCCCATTGTAAAATTACCAGCATTTATACCGACAAAAGTATTGCCTCCTTTGGGTGGGGCAGTATCACCTGTTGGATGCTGAAAATTATGAATAAACGTTTCACCCCCTTTGTATATCACGCCCGTACTAGTGCTAATTGTATTCTCTAGCTCCAAATTTCCAATAACATCTAAAGTGCCTCCAACTATAACATTATTTCCAATAGTGGTTGTGGCATAAACAGCAACAGCTATCAAACTTACTGATATCAGAACAGCAATTATAGCAGCAAAAAGGGAACTTTTGTTTTTTGTTCGCATGTTTTTTTGTAATATTTAGTTATTTTTTATTCTTTAAGTGATTCGACCTTTGTCTAAAATCTAATATTTATTATAGCATAAAATAATGTCAAGAACTGTGGATAAGTTGAACGCTGATAAACCTAAACCAAAAAGCCCTCTAAAGGAGGGCTTTTTGGTTTCTCCCGCTCAATCTCTGCAAGGAAAGAGATGCAGGTCTGTTCAGAAAAGTTAGAATATTAGTAGCTCAAAGTAGGTCCGTAGACTGGAACAGAATCGCAAGCCTGATTGCCAGAAACTGTAACACCTGTACCAAACTGTTCGTAACTGTACTTAACATGACTCTCCTTCCATTCATATTCAGCAGTATAATTTTCAGCTACATAACCCTTACTACCACCAACCGTACTGCTTAATCTTACGATCACCTGTCCAGGGGTAGTTTCACCAGCTTCAACACTAAGAGTATTAGCTTTGACAACAAAGGTCTTTGAGCCTCCAGCAGCAATTTCTTGAGCAGGTGCTTCATAAGTTACTGGATCAAAGGTAACAAGACTACTTGTTGCTCCTGCTAATACAGGGTTAATGGTCGAGGTAGCTAACAAGGTATCACTCACATCAAACAACTCAAAGTCAGTAACAGTATCAGTGGTACTACCAGCACCAGATAAAGTAACATCTAATTTCAGTTCAGTAAGAGTCAAAGTTCTGGTACCTGGGTTTTGAACAACAAATTTAGCAATTACTTCTCTGGTGGCAGGATTACCATCTCTTGGACCACTCCAACCTGTAACTGCTTCAACTGTTGGAGCTACGTCATGGAACAGGAAGTAGTTAGACTGAGCAGAACTGGTCAAAGTAATACCAGTATCCATCAATCCTATAGAAGAATAGACTATCAAATCATCAGTGGTTGTAGAATAAACTTTAATTGCAGCCACTGAAGTAGCATTCATTGTTCCAGAGCCAGTAATATCAGCTTTGACAGTCAAGACTTTAGGACCAGTTGGGAGCAAAAGAACATTCAAGCCAGTAATCTCTGCCAAAGTTCCAGACAAAGGAGTACCACCTGTATTCAATAAAGCATCTCCCTCGTAGAGATAAACCTTACTGAAGTTAGAAGCTATTTCAGCAGTAGTCCATTCAGTGCTACTTGCAGTTACTAACTCAAACGTAATCTCTTTTAAGGTGAGAACGTCAGCACTTGCTTCAAAATTGAGCTCGTTCAACACTACTCCAGTATCACCAGCTAAGACTATCTCAGGAGTTGGAGCAGCAGCATCTCTCTTGATGGTTAAAGCTGCAGAACTAAGATAAACAGGACTACTGATAGCAAGAAGGGTAGCTGGCACAGTCTTTGAGGAATTAATTCCATAACCAGAAATTCCACTGGCAGGAATACTACTAGTTGCCCAAGTGGTAGTTGCACCGGACATAATGTCAGCATAGACCTTGATTATCTCGCTCTGGGCTGCAGGAATAGTGAAATCAGTAGTAAAGGTGTCACCAGTACTTGCTGGAGTACCAACTATGCCTCCAAGTTGAGTTCCAGCTTCATTTGTTATATAGAGATTCTGGAAAAGAGTGCTAACAGCATCTATATAAGAATTAAGGTCTATCTTAAGAGTGCTAACTCGAATATCATCAGCTGAAGATGCTTTCAAAACAAATTCTCCAATCGGTGCTTCAGTAAGACTCTTAGCTCTGGCTCCACCACCAAAAGCAGCATTTTTAACTACTGTCAATGAAACCGCTGAGACATCTAATTTATTTGCCGGATAAACTGAAGTGGAGCCAATTGGCAAGGTCTGATAATCATTAGAAGAATGTCTCTTAGCGTAAAAAGCACCAACATATATTGTATATGCATCATTACTAGTAGCATTAGAAGAAACAGTTCCTATGACATTAATGTTTTTGGTCTCTCCACTTGGAATAACAATATAGGTGGAAAGATTCTGGTGACTAAGGTCAGTGATAGTAGTGGGAGCAGCCCCCTGTAATCCAACAGTAGCACCAGAAATACTTAAGTAAGTTGCCGAAGTATCAGCATCTTGAACTTTCAAAGTTCCAGTCAGCACATAAGCACCTGTGGTTGCAACAGCAATTCCCATCCTTCTTATCTCTAATTTCTCACCAGCAGATTTCAAGGCAAACTTAGCTAAAACAATGTTTTGGTCTCCTGGAGAAATAGTGCCACTCGGACAAGTAACTGCTTTGGAAATCGTCAAATCTCCTCTCTTAATTCTGAAATAACTGTTGTCAGCAGCTGCATCACCATAGACAAAGACTGCACCAAGTGAACTAAGTGGTTTAACATAAGCTCCTGTAGTTACTCCTTTAGCCATTATATCATAGTCATTCTGAATCTGAGCTCTAAAGTAATGAGTGGAACCATCAGCTATATCAGCTCTCACTGTCAAATCTCTACTCAAGCCCTTGTTAATAGTATAGCCCTCACCTAAATCAAAAGTGACGTATCTGTCATCTGGTTTGTCAGCTGAAGCTAACAAACTGCCATCTGGAGCGTAAAGTTCCCAATTGGTCAAATCTTTATCCTCATTAATGGTTCCTTCAACATAAACAACCACTCTCTCAACAACAACTGACTCCAATGAGTTGCTTTGATTAAACCTGAATTTACCTATTATCTTGGAAGTATCTCCTACTTCAAGATTTCCTGAACCAACAGTTAGAGCAGTGGATGAACTTATACCGCCAACCTCAACAGCACTAAGATAAATATCACCCAAAGAAGCTGAACCATCAGCCAAACTCATCAAATTACCAACCAAAGGAAAACTGCCGTTAACAGTTACATCTCCAGAAACAGAAATATCAGAAGCAGAAGCAACTCTGAAATTAACGGTTCCGGAAGTAGGAGTGCTTGCCATATTGACTTTAACAGTAATAGATTTAGTTTCTCCATCGGAAATAACTACATCATCAGCGCCAAAGTCAATAGTAGCTTCACCATCAGCAGTTAAAGCAGAAATGATATTACCCAATCTGTTACCATCTTCATCCCACATACTTACTCCTTCAATAGCAGTGTTGGCTATTAAACCGCCCCTGGTAATTGTAAGACCGGTAATTACTGCCGCTCCATCCTCTGCAGTGAAGTCTAACTTCAACATTGGGTTGTAAAGTGAAGCAGAAGGAATAACTGCTGCAGCCGGATTATCAGCAGCAAAAGCTACATTCAGTCCTTCGGCTAATTCCTCATCTTCATCATCATCTACAACGCCATCAGCAACTAATGCATCATATTTGACCTGTGAAGCAGGACCAAAATAACCAGCATAGTTGCCTACTGCAACTCCATGTGCCGCTTGCCAACTAGTAACCGCAGCTTTGGTAAGTGGACCATAGTATTGTGTTTCATAACCCGGTGAACCAACTCCGCTTGCGTTTACTTGATGACTAGTTGAATTCAAATATTCTTGAAGACACTTAACATCTGTGCCGCTCATTTCCGGATAAAGGTATCGGGTAAAATTACAAGAAACACTTACACCATCTTCTTCACCAGTAAGTTCAGATAATTGGTCTTGTAAATCAGCTAATGTAGCTAACAAATCATCAATTTGAGTTTGAAGTTCCTCAGCAGTTACTGCTTTTGCCGGGACTACTGGTCCCATTAGCATAAAAGCAACTACCAAGGTAGTTCCAATCGATATGGTCTTTCTTAATAATTTAGACATATTTTATTTTATTTGCATTTTTTTATTATTTCGCCGCGCCGACCTTTTTTTTACCCGCTGTAACGGGGTCTCTCGCGACCTTACGTAATAGTCGCGAGCCTCGCGACTCTCATTTTTTTAATTAATTTCTATTTTCTGAATTAAAATCATTGCATCAATATATTTTCCCTCATTATAATATTCTTCAACTTTTTCTAAACGTTTCTGGTCTTCATCAGTTAAGCTTGTTTGTTTCAAATACTCAATGTAATCTTTAATCATTTCTACTTGAGTATTATTAACTTCTTCCTCTAATTCTTTGTAAGCTTCTCCTACTCCATTTAAACTGGCTAAAACATGGTTTGGTTTAAACTTAGTAGTACTTTTAATCAGACTAACAATTTCCTCTCCTTGTTTTGCCGTTGCTTTTACAATTTCAGTCATTACCAGGGCCTGATTGGGGTCTTTTGCCGTTTTAAGGCCGTTTAAATCTGCTGTAATTTGGCTTAAGTTTTTCTCAAGTCGTTCTAAAGAAGCAATAATGTTTGTTTCTTGATTTCCAGAACCTTGCTCTACGATATTATAAACAAAAAACCCACCTAAAACCGCGGCTAAAACTACCAAAGGAGCTATTGCAAAAATGGGTTTTCTAATGGGTTGGAAAAGGAAAGAAAATACTGATGAAAAGGAAACTGTTTCCGGATGGGCTCTCCTTTTTAAAATCCTTTCTTTAGTCAAAAAAACCCATTCCTCTGTGGGTTTTATCTGACGAAGTTCTTTAATTTTTCTAATAAGCTGATGATTTTGCATAAAGCTTCTGCTTTTTGCTTTTCTATTAAGTTTATGACGCAGAAAACCAAGTTTCGTTACAGCTGACACCGTCCCGACCGGTGTTAAATTGACATTTTCTCTTTCAATTCTTTCAAAGCCCGATGAACCATTACTCTTATTGTTCCCTCTGGTTTTTCCATAATTTCCGCGATCTTTTTATATGAAAAATCATCTAAATAGCGCCAAATTATTACATTTTGATAATCATCGTTTAATTTAGTTAAAGAACTTCTAAGATCTTTAATTTCTGCCTGAATTTGCTGCTTTTCTTCCAAATTTGGCTGAGAATCAACAATTTGTCCTAATTCAGTGGAAATAAGCTGAAATTTAGATTTTTGACGGTGATGATTTGCAATTTCAGCCCTGGCTATCTGGTAAATATAAGCAGTAGGGTTTTTTATCTTATTTCTATTTGGATTATCTGGTATTCTAAATTTATCCCAAGCTTTTGTGAAAACCTGACTAGTCAAATCTTCAGCCACTTCTTGAGATTCAACCTTCAAAAGAACAAAACGATAAATTTTCTCCACATACTTATCGTAAAGTCTTGAAAACCTTTTTTTGGGATTTTTCATATGTGATTAATATGTCCTATTGATGTCCTATTAACTAAGTGTCCTATTGATGTCCTATTAACTCTTATTGATGTCCTATTGAAACTGTTCTGTCCTATTGATTTTATAGAAAGTCTGTCTTCCCTCCCCTATTCTCTTAACTAATCCTTTGTTCATTAAATAATCAAAATCTCTTCTTAAAGTCCTTTTACTAATATCAGCAAAGATTTCTTTAAGTTCCCAAATCTGAGCCCTATCTTTTTCTCTTAGAAATTCTAAGATTTTTTCACATCTTTCTTTTGGCAAACCTTCTTCTTTTATTTTTACAGTTTGACTTTTGGAATGGATTTGAAAAGAATCTTTGTCTTTTCTCTCTCTGATTATTTCTCCTATCCTATCATATTCTCTTTCTAATACAAAAAAATTTCTTTTATCAACCCAGTCCTGGTCTTTTGCTATTTCAAAATATCTTTGAATAATTTTAATGTCTCTTAAAACTTGCTCTCTGATTTTATCTTTTTGATTTTTTGTTAAGCTTATCGGATTTTTTAAAAAAATTAAAACCGAATCGGTCATAATTCTATTAGCTTTTTGCCTTAAAAAAAATTTTAAGGGCTCATTTTTTGGAAAAAGCTCTGTCACCCTATATAAAGCCAATGTCATTTTTGTCAAATATCCCCTCTTCATGTCCATTTTTTAAATTTAACATTATTCAATAAAATGTCAATCTTAATAATGTCAATCTTAATTAAGTAAAGGGCTGGGAATGAAACTTATCAAACCCAGCCCATAAATATTTGTTTCTACCTCCCGTTTTCTAAAAATTTGTCCTATTTAAACACCCTGCGGTAAAGTGTGCTTTTTCTTCCTGCCATTTTTGTTATTCTTAAACTTATGAATTTGTCCGCACTGACAAGTAATCTTTACTCCTCCTTTGTCTTCGGGCCAATGAATTTCTTCGCCACAGCCACAAATAACTATATCAGGATCAGGTCTGCTCACTAACGTATCCTTTCTTTTTTTGATTAAAAAAAACCTTTTTTTAAAGTTCCATCTTATTTTAACAATTATTTAAAATTTATCAACCCTGAGTTTTCCACAGGGAAATAAATTAATAAAGGTTGACAAGAAAATTTTTATTTTTGACAATAAGATAATATGAAAAAGAAAATTTGGATTTTTTTAATAATCCTCGTACTGTTGGCTGGAGGATTTTTTTATTGGTGGAGTAATCGACAATCAGAGGAAGAAGAATCACAGCCCCCTACTCTATTCAGTAAAGAAGACTATAAAATTCAAGAAAGAGCAGATGGAAAATACATTGTTGTCGAAAAGGTCGGTTTAACAGCCAAAGTACCAGAAGGATGGAGAGTAGAAAAAGAAGGAAGCGATATCCCAGAACCAGAATATTGGATCAATCTTTATTCACCAGATGCAGAGGTAAAAGAGATTCTAACAAAGGGGTGTAGTATAGGTGTTATGCTCGCAACCGCAACGGAAACAGTTCAGAGAATAGAAGAAAATATAAAATTATTACAAGAACACCCAGAAAAATCTAGTGAACTTAAAGATGATTACTTTTTGGCTGATAAATTTGACATTATAGAGATAAGCGATTATTCGGCACTAAAAGTAATATCACAAGAACATCAAATTATGGGCCAAGGTATTAATGTCGATATTCCGATAGGAAGCAATGTGTGGATAAATTTTAATACTGTATTTCCCTCAGGATATAAAGAAAAATGTTCTCCAATATGGGAAGACTTTCTGAAAACAGTAGTGATTAAATAATATGTTTAAGAAAGCTTTTTTAATTTTAATATCAATTCTTTTGATATTGTTTTTTATTAGCCCAGAAATTGTTTTTGCTCAAGAAAATCAGAACGTAAATTGGCCTCTTAAGCAAGGAGAAGTAGAAAACCTATTGGATATCATCAGAAAAGAACCTTTAACTGATGCAAATTTTAATCTTTTTTTTGAGTCATTATCTCATACCTATTCGGACTATCCAAGAAAAACTGGAGCCGTAGTTTTAGTTAAACAAGCAATTTTAAAAGAACAATTGGATTATTGGTTTAAAGGAATTCCAAAGGAGCTTTCAAAAAAGTTTCTAAAAACTGCCTTAGAAATAGGCATAACAATAATTACCAAGGGCTCCTATGGAGCATATGATATTTTAAATCAGTTGGAGAAAATTACTGTTAAAAAAGCTAATGAATATGCTCTTAATTGGTTCCTTCAAAATGAAATAAAAATAGGAAGCGGTGAAACAAGTTATATCTTCCCTTCTTATAAAGGAAATACTCAAAAATTAGATATTCAATATATTATTGTTTACAAACCCCTAAGTCAAAATAAGAGAGAAATTGTTGCTGAATTTTATTCAAAAAATCCTATTGAGCCGCCGATAGGTACAAGACCTAATGCAATAGGAGGAAACAGAGATGACCCTAGATCAACCCCTTGGCCATCGGATCGCTGGATAGAAAATGAAAGACAACGAGATAATGATGGAAAATTAGAGCCATTTATTGTAAGAGTTAAAGGATTTGTAGAGAGGAATGACTGGAATCAGTTTATTTGGGATAAATCAAAACCAAAACCAGTAGTTGAAATAGATTTTGACAAGCCAGTGCCGGAAATTGAGAACAGTGATATTATTTTGGAAAGTCCTCCATCAAAAATTTCTTTTGCTAAAGAGATATCTAAGTTGCTCTTGGAAAAATTGAAATCTGGGGTGGGAGAAATAAAAGATACCACAGCAAATCTTATAAATAAAATTAAATCTTATCTTACCAGTATAGAACCAGCCGCCCAGATTGAAAGTCACGATCTTCCAAAAGATCTATTATCAAAGCTTGAAGATCTATGGAGATTGAACCTCGATAGATTAACAGAAGAAGCACTATCTCTTGAAAAAATTAAGGAAGCTCTGGAAGAGGAAGGGAAAGAATTTCCAGAAAAAATCAAACTCACTTTAGATGAACTTATTGAAAGATTTGATGATATTTCAGAAGAAGCAGAAATACTTTTAGCTCAGGTAGAAAATTTTTTGGCAAAAGAAAACCAAGTAATAAGGGAAAATGGGATGATAGAGGAAAAAGTTGAAGAAGAAATCGAAGAAGAGGAAATTGAAAAAGTAGACGAGGAAAAACAAGAAGGAACTCCTGAACAAGAAATTATCTTTTGTTCTGTTTCAAATTACCAAACTCCAACCAGAAATAAAGTTATTATCAATGAAATTGCCTGGATGGGAACTACTAATTCTTCAAACGATGAGTGGTTCGAGCTGAAAAATATTTCTCCAAATTCAATTGATTTAAGTGGCTGGCAGATTTTAGATAAAGACTTTCAAATAAAAATTGTTTTCAATAAAGAAGAACAAGTCTCCGGAGGACAGACCTCCGGAGGTGGCTTTTTTCTTTTGGAAAGAACTGATGATGATTCTGTACTGAACGTCCCAGCCGATTTCATTTATACTGGTGCTTTAAATGACAACAGTGAAGCTTTATATCTTTTTGATAAAGATTGTAATCTCCAAGACAAAATTGAAGCTATCTCAGATTGGCCAGCTGGGAATAAAAATTCTAAAAAAACAATGGAAAGAAAAAGTGATTTGGCCTGGCAAACAAGTCGGTATGTTGGTGGTACTCCGAAAGCTGAAAATAGTTCGGGCGAAACTCAATATAATGGCGGAGGCGGAGGAGCAGAGACACCCTCTCCCGAGCAACCAAAAGAAGAACCAAAAATCACTCTTTCTTATCTCGAAGAAAATCCAGTCAATAAAGAAATCGAAGTTGAATTATCTGTCTCAGGATTAGAAGATGCTTCTTACGATGTGAAAATCTCGATTGAAAATGCCAGTGGAACGCTTTCTAAAATTTTTAATGAAAAAGAAAACGATTGGAAATCGTCAGCTTATTACCTCACCAATGTTTTTTCGGGGAATTCGTTTAAGGGAAATTTTAGATTAAAAATAATAGAAGATAAACAAGATTTCAGAGGCGAAGCAGATATTGTTGCAAAAATCAGAGAAAATGGAAAAAGCAAATATTTTGAATTCGCTGATAAAATTAATATTACAGAACCAGAAAAACAACCATTAGAAACAAAAGACTATTCTCCTTTAGATGTGGTAATCAATGAAATTGCCTGGATGGGAACTCAGGCTGATTATAATGATGAATGGCTTGAACTTTATAATAATACCCCCGAAGAAGTTGATCTAAATGACTGGGTTATTAACTGGGGAGAAGGAACAAGTACCCGTTCTATTAACTTAACCGGGAATATCTCTGCTTATGGCTTTTATCTTTTAGAGAGAACAGCAAGTACAACAATTTCTGATATTGAAGAAGATCAAATTTATCATGGTGCCTTGGGAAATGAGGGCGAGAAATTAGAATTAGTAGATTTAAATTCTAATCTGATTGACAAAGTTGATTGCTCAAGTGAATGGTTTGCCGGAAATAATGAAACAAAACATACAATGGAAAGAATTGACCCCAGGGTTTCTGGAAATAATTTAGAAAATTGGGCAGATAACAATGGAGTGGAAATAAACGGATCAGATGCTGAGGATAATTCAATTCTCGGCACCCCAAAAGTAAAAAACAGTGTCTTTTCAACTTTACCTCCTAATCCTGTATCTGACTTTGTTATTGATGAAGAAAATAGTAAATATAATACGGTCGTTTTAACTTGGTCCACCACCACTGATCCGGATACTGCTGAGCAAGATATTTCTTATGTTATTTATTGGGCAAAAGAAGAAATCGACGAAGAAAATGCTAGCACCACTAATCCAACTGCTTTTTCAACCAGCACGGTAACAACTACCCTTATTCTCTCTGTCCTTGATTACGACTCAACTTATTATTTCGGTATCCGAGCTTTTGACGGCGGAAATTATTCTTCCCTCTCGACTACCACTCCTTACAACACTCCTTTACCTCCAATCAATGATTTGAATGCTGGTACTTCAGCCATTAGAAAGACAGTTGACCTTTTTTGGACAGCTCCGGGAGCAGAAAGTTATCTTATTAAGTATGCTGAAAAAGAAATTGTAGAAAACCCAACGAGCACCGAGAAAATAAGCTGGGAGGAAACCACCCTTGTTGAAAACTCAATAGTTCCTAAAGTAGCAGGAGAAATTGAAGGTTTTACTATTGAAAATTTAATTCCTGATAAAACATATTACTTTGCTATTAAATCAATAAATAAAGCAAATGCCTTCTCAGAAATTTCAAACTCTCCAAAAGCCAAAGCAATACCAGGCTTCCAAGACAATGGCGATGGAACAATAACTGATTTATATACTGGCTTGATGTGGGTAAAAGACGGCAATGGCAGAGGCGCTAATAACGGACAGCCGCTGAGCTGGCAAGATGCAGAAACGTTTAGCGACAACCTCGTCCTGTGTCAAAACGGGATATTCAGCACAAGCACTACCAGCACAATTTGCGCTGATAAGGGAGGAATAAAATACGATTACTGGCGCCTACCCGGGTTTAAGGAATTGGCTGCTATTGTTGATTATCAAGAGAGCAGTCCACTTATTAATCAGAACTTTTTTCCTAATACCTCCAGAACAAACTACTGGACTCTCTCTTATGATGATGTCCCTGGAATTGCTTATAATTATCCGAGCAGAAGCGATATTGAAACCGTAAATTTTAACAGCGGCACTTTGGAAATTATTTCTTCCAGAGCAGACCTACTTTATTATGTAAGACCTGTGCGCGGTCCTGCCATTGGCACACCCAACATCCTGCCGCCTGCCAATATGGACAACAGCCCAGCGCAATACTGTCAGCTTGGTTATACAGAAAACGAAAAAACAATCACTGACAACTGCACTAACTTAATGTGGGTAAAAGGAGGCACTAGAGCTTTGTTAAGTGATAGAGATAATGACCCTTTATCTCCTAAACCAGGCAATATTTCCTGGAAAGGAGCTGTTGCTTTTTGCGAGGGCTTAGAACTTGACGGCTATAATGACTGGCGTGTGCCTAATATTCTTGAATTGATTATAGTCGCCAATAGAAACGACCACAATATTCTTCCAACAGAAAGCGGCTATACTTATTATTATTTGTCATCTACTGGAGATGAAAGCAATTTCTGGGGCGTTTGGAAAGAGGAAACCATAAAAACACATTATTTTTCCAAAGACAGCGGCGAACTTTACCTGCAGTGCCTGCGCAACATTAACTAAAATCTGTAGCTATCACCGTCCCGACCGGTGTTAAATTGACACCGGTCGGGACGGTGTAAATTGACTCTCAAAATGAAGTAATAAAAAAAGTCCTCTTAATGAATTAAGGGGACTTTTGGTTTGTTTTGGGATTGTGTCAAGCTTCTCGGGTTCCGTCAGGACGAACCTGAAATTGCTTGCTGCCCTGTCTGGCCCAAGCCAAGCCTTTATGGAAGACACCGATAGAGTCATACCTCTGCTTGTAAGCAGGGTTTCCATCAGGATGGATGTGAAACTGTTCCCCGTTCTTCGTGGCTCGAGCCAGGCCTTTATTGAAGGAACCGACAGAATCATACTTCTGCTCGTAGGCAGGGGTTCCGTCAAGACGAATATGGAAGTATTCGCCGTCCTTTCTGGCCTCAGCCAAGCCTTCATGGAAGAGACCGACAAAGTCATATCTCTGCTCATAAGCAGGAGTTCCGTCAGGACGAATGTGAAACTGCTCGCTACCCTTTTGAACCACAGCCAGGCCTTCATGGAAGGAACCGACAGAGTCATACATCTGCAACAGTTTTTCTCTTGTTAAAATTTCCATTCCTTTTCTCCTTTATTATTGTTAATTATTGTTGTTAATGTACAAGCTAAAACTATTTATAATATATCATACATATTCATTATTGTCAAAGAATATTAAACTGATGGAATAAAGAAAAGTCCTCTTAATGAATTAAGAGGACTTTTGGATTGTTTTGGATTGTCAACCTACTCTGGTTCCGTCAGGACGAATGTGAAACCGTCCGTTACCCTTTCTGACACAAGCCAGACCATCTTGGAAGGGAGCGACCCAGTTGTACCTCTGATTGTAAGCAGGGGTTCCGTCAGGATGAATGTGAAACCACTTGTTGCCATTTTGGACCACAGCCAGACCTTCATGGAAGGGACCAACAAAGTCATATCTGTGCTTGTAAGCAGGGGTTCCGTCAGGACGAATTTGGAACTGTTTGTTATCCTTTCTGACCCAAGCCAGGCCCTCATGAAAGGAACCGACAGAGTCATACATTTTTAACAGTTCTTCTTTTGTTAAGGTTTTCATTCCTTTTTTCCTTTATTATTGTCAATGTACAAGTTAAAACTATTTATAATATATCATATATATTCATTATTGTCAAAGAATATTTAAAATTGAGGGAATAAAAAAGTCCTCTTAATGAATTAAGAGGACTTTTGGTTTGTTTTGGGATTGTATTAATCTGCTCGGGTTCCGTCAGGATGAATGTAGAACGACTCTTTGTCCTTTCTGGCCCAAGCCAGGTCTTTGTAGAAGATACCGACAGAGTCATACCTCTGCTCGTAAGCAGGAGTTCCGTCAGGACGAATGTGGAACGACTTGCCATCCTTTCTGGCCACAGCTAGGCCTTCCTGGAAGGGACCGACAGAATCATATCTTTGCTCGTAAGCAGGGGTTCCGTCAGGACGAATGTGGAACCGCTGATCGTCTCCTTCGACCTGAGCCAGGCCTTCTTGGAAGGAACCGACCCAGTCATATCTTTGCTTGTAGGCAGGAGTTCCGTCAGGACGGATGTGGAACGACTCGCCGCCCTTACGGACTTCAGCCAGGCCTTCATGGAAATCACCAACCCAGTCATACCTCTGCAACAGCTCTTCTCTTGTTAAGGTTTCCATTTCTTTTCTCCTTTATTATTGTCAATGTTCAAATTAAGTATCCATAATATATCATATATATTCATTATTGTCAAAGAATATTTAAAATTGAGGGAATAAAAAAGTCCTCTTAATGAATTAAGAGGACTTTTTGATTGTTTTGGATTGGATCAATCTACTCTGGTTCCGTCAGAACGAATGTGGAACTCCTCGCCGTTCTTTGCGGCCCAAGCCAAGCCATCCTTGAAGGGACCAACAGCGTCATACCTCTGCTTATAAACAGGGATTCCATCAGCATGAATATGGAATTCCTTGTCGTCCTTTTTGACTCGAGCCAAGCCTTCATGAAAGGGACCGACAGAGTCATACCTCTGCTCGTAAGCAGGGGTTCCGTCAGAACGGATGTGGAACTCCTTGTCGTCCTTTTTGACCACAGCTAAACCTTCATTGAAAGGACCGACAGAGTCATACCTCTGCTCGTAGGCAGGGGTTCCGTCAGGACGGATATGGAACTCTTTGCCGTCCTTTCTGGCCCAAGCCAGACCTTCATTGAAAGGACCGACAGAGTCATACCTCTGCTTGTAAACAGGGCTTCCATTAGGACGGATGTGGAACCACTCGTTGCCCTTTCTGGCCCAAGCCAGACCTTCATTGAAGTTACCAACAGAATCATACCTCCGCAACAGTTCTTCTCTTGTCAGGGTTTTCATTTCTCTCCTCCTTTGTTATTGTCAATGTACAAGTTAAAACTATTTATAATATATCATACATATTCATTATTGTCAAAGAATATTGAAAGATAAAGTAATAAAAAAGTCCTCTTAATGAATTAAGAGGACTTTTGGATTGGATTGTATTGTGTCAATCTACTCTGGTTCCATCGGGACGGATGTGGAACGATTCTTTGTCCTTTCTTGCCTGAGCCAGGCCGTCCTGGAAGGGGCCGACCCAGTCATATTTTTGCTCATAAGCAGGTGTTCCGTTAGGATGAATGTGGAACCACTTCTCATCCTTTCCAGCCACAGCCAGACCTTCATAGAAGGGACCGACCCAGTCATATCTTTGCTTGTAAGCAGGGGTTCCGTCAGGATGAATGTGGAAGTATTCCTCACCTTTTCCAGCCTCAGCCAGGTCTTCGTGGAAGATACCGACGTGGTCATACATCTGCAAGAGTTTTTTTCTTGTTAGGGTTTCCATTCCTCTTTTCCTTTATTATTGTCAATGTACAAGTTAATTGTTTATAGTATATAACATATTCATTATTGTCAAAGAATATTTAAAAATGATGGAATAAAAAGGGCTAGCGTTTGCTAGCCCTTTTGGGTTGGTTTCAATTCCTATATACCTTCTCCAGCTTTGCGAGCGAGAAACTCCCGGCCCTTACCTACTTCAGTGTTGATTGGTACTCTTTGAGCACAGAGAGGGCAATCTGCTTCATCCCAGGATTCAAAGTCAAGATCAATGAGGGCAAAAATTTCAGGCACATTGCCAACATCTTCAGGGGTAATCCCGCCTCTGTTACAAAAAACACCGAGTCCAACCACTTCACCCTCAAGATTCCGCACTGCTTCCACAACTTTTCTTGCCGAGCCTCCGGTAGTAAGAACATCTTCAACAACCAGAATACGTTGCTTAGCAATAGAGCCAGCATATCCCCGTTTAAAAATGAATGTCTTTCCATCTTCGGATTTTTCAGCAAAAACAGCAAGAATCGTTTCCCCCCTCAACTTACTCAGCCAATAAGCAGTCCATTGAGAAAGAATCACCCCGCCTACAGCCGGAGCAGCAACAACATCAATCCCGTATGAGGTTGGATTACGGAAATGCTCGGCAATCCCTTTGCACAAGGTGGATACGAGCTCGGCGTAGCGATAAACCGCATCTTTATTAATATAGATAGAGCCGTGCTTTCCTGAGGCTAAAACAAAATGACCCTTAAGAATTGCTCCAGTTCTCTCAAATATCTCTAATATTGCCATTTTTAACTATCTCCTTTTTTTGTTTTTAAAGTTCAAGGTTTAGTAAACCAATACTAAAACAAATCTGACAAAAAAACAAGAGAATAAAAAATGTCCCGAGATAGAATCTCGGGACATTTATGGTTTTGGTTCTTGGTTTCTTAGTGATTAAAAAAACCACGACCAACTTTGTCAGGAATAAGATACATAGCCACTTTGTTCTTTTCGCAAAGCGTCTTTACTTCTTTATCACGAATCGAACCGCTTGAAGCAAGTATCACCTTGATTCCGGCTGCAGCAAGAACAGCTGGGCCATCAGAAAATGGAAAGAAACTGTCGCTATAAGCAACTGCTCCATTTAGGTTATGACCCATCTCTTTAGCTTTGCGAATTGCCAACCTGCAAGCTCCAACCCGATCATTCTGGCCAACGCCATTGCCAATAACATAGCCATCGCGCACCAGGGTGATTGTATTGCTGTTGCTGGTTGAACCAACTGCCCAGGCCAAGAGAAGGTCATTCTCCTGTTCAGGTGTTGCCTCACCGAGCTTTTCAAGTCGGGAATCTTGCAGATCTAGTACAAACATGTAGTTTGGTTGACGGAGAAATCCTCCAGGCACATACCGAAATCGAGGCGCAGAATCAAGACTTTCATAAGCAAGATGACTGAGTGCACGATTGGTTAAAAACCTGCACTTGTCTTTTTTCCGTCTCAACATCTGAACTGCTTTTTCAGTGAATGTTGGAGCAATGATGCCATCCAGTAATCGACGCTGTCCTTCATCTACCAGAAAAGTAAGTAAAGCATCTGCTCTTATTTCATCCAGCAAGAAGCTTGTCATTACTATTCCGCCGAAAATAGCACGAGTGTCACCACTGACCATCATTCGAATAACATCAATACCGTTTGTCCCGACAGCGGCACCGCATGCATTTCCATGTTTACAGGCAACTGCTATCATGGGTACCCTGGAATGATTAATATCAAACACAGCGGCGATGTGGGTAATGGTCTGAATTAATCGGGCAACATCAACAAGGTTGATATAGCTTGGCTCAATGCCGGCGATAGACTGAAATCTGTCCAATGACAATTGGTAGTCTGAACCAGTGCTAAACAATGCCGCGGGTGTTTGCCAGGGATTTTCTCCGTAGCGACAAATCGCTACCTGATGGCCAATAAAGCCATCGTGTTTTCCCTTACTGTGATAACGAGCAGAAGTAAAAGAGTACTCAGCTGCCACTGCCTCTGCTTTGGCTGCCAGTTCAGTGATAAAAGTGTCTTCATTCGGCTTGCCGTTTTTCAACCAGTCAATTACTTGCAGGCGGTCATCAGCGTCGCAAATTACGATACGGCGTCCTTTGGCAGCAGACCGAAGAATTGTCGGGCCACCAACGTCAGTCTGCTCTATAACAGACTCAGGAGTACTTCCAGGGGCATTGATTGCTTCATGAAGCGGATAAAGATCCACACAGGCTAAGTCAATCCGGGGGATTTTCAGTCTTTCTAACTCATTAATATCCTCTTGAGAACCTGTGGCTTGGAGACCGGCATGGACTTCTCGAGAAAGAGTAACAACCCGGTGACCTAAAATCGCGCCGCCACCAACCAATTCAGCAACATCTTGAACCGGAATATCTGCTTTAGCCAGGGTCTTAGCTGTTCCTCCTGATGCAAGAAGTTGCCAGCCGAGTTCCACTAATTGTCTGGCAAACTCTTCAATTCCCGATTTATTGTAAACCGATAAGAGTGCTGTTTTCATCTTTTTCTCCTTTTTTTGTTTTTAAAGTTCAAGGTTTAATAAACCAATACTAAAACAAATCTGAAAAAAAGGCAAGAGAAATAAAAAATGATGGACCGAAAATAAATCAAAGAATTAACTTATTTAAAAAGCCCAACATTGACGTTGTCACTGTTGGGCTTTTTTATTTTCACTTTTCTTTTGATGATAAAATGTCAAACTGGGCTGGTTTACGATTTTTCAGAAGAAATCTCCCTAACCCATCTTCAACGGTCTTGTCACCAATGGCAACGATTTGACAAGCCAGAATAGCTGCATTATACAACCCTGACTTACCAATGCCTGGAACAGCAACCGGTATGCCAGAAGGCATACGGACCATTGAGAAAAGTGCATCCTGACCATCAAGCACCTCTGAAATCAAAGGTACCCCAATAACGAGTCGATGACGGATATGAGAGGCAATCGCACCAGCAAGATGGGCTGCCATCCCAGCTGCAGCGATAAAAACGACTGTCTCTTTTCCTTCCTCCTTGCAATACGTTTTTAAGTCAGCCGGGTTACGATGAGCTGAGATAATGGAAAGTTTCCAAGATACTCCTATTTCGCTTAAAACACCAAGTATTTCAGATTCTTCCACTATCGTCATGTCGCTTTTACTTCCTAAAATGACAACGACTTGGGACATAGTTTATCCTTTCTTTCAGGTTTTAACCGATTTCAAATACCCAATATCTCTTGAAAAAGTCTTGCCTCATTTCTCAAAAGATACGATGGTAAGAAAATCTGATTCCAACGATCAAGATTTTCTTGGTCGCTGAAAATTCGTTTCAGAATCTCGTTCCATCTTTGAATATCCTCTTCTTCAGCCCCTAATTGAGATGAGGGCTTGAGCTGTGCTTTGGCAATGATGTCCTGGATTGAAACCGGAGTTGAAACCGGGACTTGTTGAGATTTTAGAAACAACTTATTCATTTCAACAAGAGACCCTGCCAGATTTTCTCGCAACTTCTTTGCTCCATCGCTTGGTTCAAACGCATTAAAGGCAGCTAGTTGAACTATCCTATAAGCATCTTCAGTAGTTAAACCAAAAGCAATGCCAGATTCTTTTAAAACTTCCTTTACTTCACTTGAAGCATAGCAGCCACGAGATTCAATCACCTCCAAAAGCATGTTATCCGGGTAGACCACCAAGTCCTTAAGAACCCGGGTCATAGTTTTAAGGGAACGGATTACCACATGGAAAAGATCAGGCCAAGCCACCCTTTCCACACAGGACTGTTCAATTGCCCTTTCTTCCCAGGTCCTGATATTATCCATAATCATCAGGTAATATCCCTTTGCCATTCTTCCCATGCCCTCTGTTTGTTCGGTAGAGATAGTGTTTTTCTTATGGGGCATGGCTGAAGAACCTTTTTGTTTTTTACCAAAGGGCTCCTGATAAATCGGTCGGCCACTCCTGGCTCCCAGGCGAATAGTGATGGCGATTTTGTCAAGAGTGAGTACAATTTGGCAAAGAGCCTGGGCAATTGGCGCGTAGAGCTCCCTAGGAATTATCTGGGTTGCCCCATAATAAGGTTCAAAACCCAGAATTCTCAGTGCTTCTTTTTCAACTACTGGCTCTATGGTTCCGTAGTTACCGATTGCCCCGGATAACTTAGAGTACTTCAGGTTTTGTTCGGCTTTCCCTAAATTATCAATATCAACCTCAAGGTCTTGACGCCAAGTAAGGCAACGTTTGCCAAATGTTTGAAGCTCTGCTTCCTGACCATGAGTGCGGGCATTCATTATAGTGTAGCGATATCTCCGAGCCATTTGTTCCAGAATTGTCTCAAGTGCTTCATAATACATTTTCACTAATAGGAGCGATTCTTTTAGCATTCCGGCAAAGGGTGCTTCTTCAGTATCGTAAGAAGTTATCTTTTTATGGAAATATAACTGAAGTTCGGGCGATAAAAACCTTAACCGCTCCTCAAGGAAAGCGTTTAAATCGTGGTGAATCTCTTGGTCTTTTTGCAACCACCAATCCAAATCTATTGGGGTTTTGGTCAAGATTGCTGAGATTTCCTCGTAGATTTTCTTAGGCACTTTGCCCAAATTAGCCATCGCCTGAATCACTGCTAGCTCGGTTCTCTGCCAGAGACCTAACTTGTGTTCGTTAGACCAAATTACAGTAATCACTTCGTCTTCATATCTTTCTATCATTTCTCTTCCTCCTTTTTTGTTAATGTTCAAACTTATGAAAGTTATATTAAAACAAATCTGTGAAAAAAGCAAGAGAAGAAAAAGCCCGTCAGAGGTCAAAAGACATGACGGGCATTGAGATTGAGCAACGAGCTGGTCTTATATCTACCAGGCTCGAAAGCTCTCCAGAGTAGTAACGAGATGCTCCTGGTTGCGAATCGTGTTCATTGCCAGGTTGAGCTGGGCTAGAGCCAAGTCGATTTGGCTGACTGAAAAGGGCTGAACAATGTCCTTGTTCTGCGGCCAAGGCTCCCAGACCTGTTTGCCATCCATTTCGAAAGAGACGGAATTTAAGCCACTCTCGGGAAACTCGCGGATGATGAGCCGATCAAACTGTTCGTCACCATTATAATCGTGGCCGCTGATGGCGAACGGATTGGGCGCCGATTCCTCATACTTCTTAGGGTGAAGATGAACCAGGCGATACCAGGCGCCGCTCCACATGTATTCTTCTATCAGCACGTCATAGACACCGAGTTCACCCTCGTAGAGGTTCCAAGCATCGAGATTTGACTTTGATTTGCTACTAATGAAAATGACTGCTACACAGAGGAGTATCACGACAGCGAAGGCAAGCAGGTTTATTGGTGTAGTTACTCTCATTTTTCTCTCCCTTTGTTTTTGTTAAAGTTCTGGTTTCTAATTTCAAGAACACCTAAATTATAGCAAATTTTATACCTTTTGTCAAGATTAAAATATCCCGAGGCGTAGCCTCGGGAATTTGTGGTGCGCCCGGAGGGAATCGAACCCCCGACCCTCGGCTTAAAAGGCCGGTGCTCTACCTAACTGAGCTACGGGCGCAAAAAGTTACAATTCTTCTTTGTCTAATTCTTTCAACAATTCTTTTTGTTTTCTGGTTAATTTCTTTGGTGTCTTAATGACCAATTCAACATATAAGTTTCCTCTGCCAAAACCAGAAAAATGAGGAATTCCTTTTTTGGAAATTCTGAAAATTTTACCTGATTCTGTGCCAGCCGGAATTCTGAGGAAAATATTTTTCCCATCCAATATTGGAACCTCTACTTCTTTTCCTAAAACAGCTTGAGAAAAAGAAATCGGCAAACTTAAATACAAATTATCGCCTTTTCTCTTAAATAGAGGATGAGGTCGAACAAAAATTTTAAGATACAAATTCCCGCTTTTGGCTCCTTTTCTACCAGCATCCCCTTTGCCAGGAATTTTTAGGGTTTGGTCAAAATCTACACCGGCCGGAATAGAAACCTCTATGGTTTCTTTTTCATCAATTCTTCCCTCAGCTTGACAAACATTACAGGGCTTTTCTGGAATTTTACCCTCGCCTTTACATTCGGGACAAATAACATACTGAGTAATTGTACCTAAAAAGATTTTTTTTATTTGTTGAATTTCTCCTGTTCCCCTGCAACTAAAACATTCTTTAGTTTTAGTTCCCGGCTCGCCACCTGAACCCTGACACCTGGAACAAACCTTTTTTTTGGCAAGAATTATTGTTTTTTTAAAATTCTCTAAAGTATCTTTCAAATCTATTTCCATTTCAACCCCAATATCTTTTCCCTGGTTAATGTTTTTTCTTTGACCCTTTTTTCTTAAATCAAATAAATCTTCAAATATATCTTCAATATTTAAAGAATTAAAATCAAAGCCAAAATCAAAACCTGCGCCAGCACCAAAACCTCCTGCACCAGAACCGCCAATCCCTGGACCTTCAAATACTCGTCCAAATCTATCATACTGCGTTCTCTTTTCAGGATTACCCAAAATTTGATAGGCTTCATTTATCTCTTTGAATTTCTTTTCATCGCCACCTTTATGGGGGTGATGTTTATGAGCTAATTTATGAAAAGCCTTTTTAATTTCTTCTGAAGAGGCATCTTTGGAGATGCCTAAAATTTGATAGTAATCCTTCATAATTACAATTTACGATTTACAACTTTTCTTTAAATTTTCCTTCTTCTGGTTTATCTTTATCTTCTTTTTTATCTTCTGGTTTTTTTTCTTGCGTGGATTTCTTGTACATTTCAGCCCCAACTTTCTGAATTGCCTGCGATAACTCAGTGGTCTTTGATTTTATATCCTCTATATTATCACTGTCTTTAATTTTTTTCAATTCAGCAATTTTTTCCTCAATCTCTTTTTTATTCTCTTTAGAAACTTTATCTCCTGCCTCTTTTAAAGTTTTTTCAGTGGTATAAATCAAATTATCAGCTATATTCCTTGTCTCAATTAATTCTTTCTTTTTTTGGTCTTCAGCATCATGTTTTTGAGCTTCTTTTTTCATCTCATCAATTTCCTCTTTTTGCAAACCAGTAGAACCTTCAATTCTTACTGACTGACTCTTATTGGTAGCTTTATCTTGGGCTTTGACATTTAAAATTCCATTAGCATCAATGTCAAAAGTAACCTCAATCTGGGGAATTCCCCGGGGACTAGGAGGAATGCCATCTAAAATGAATCTACCCAAGCTCTTATTACCAACTGCCATTGGTCGCTCACCCTGTAAAACATGAATTTCTACTGATGGTTGATTATCAGCTGCAGTAGAAAAAATCTGGGTTTTATCAATCGGATAGGTGGTATTTTTGGGAATTAGAATTGTAGTCACCCCTCCCAAAGTTTCAATTCCCAGAGAAAGGGGTGTAGCGTCCAATAAAAGAACTTCTTTGGTTTCTCCTCCAATGATTGCTCCCTGAAGAGCAGCTCCCATTGCTACTACTTCATCGGGATTAATTTCTTTTGAAGGTTCTTTATTAAAAAGTTTTTTTATTTCCTCTTGGATTTTTGGCATTCTTGTCTGGCCGCCAACCAAAACTATTTCTTCAATATCCTCTGGTTTAAGTTTTGCTTCTTTTAAAGTGTTTTTTAACAACTCAATAGACCTTTCAATATACTCACTGACCATATTTTCCAATTGAGCTTTGGTCAGTTTATAAAGAAGATGTTTTGGTCCCGAGCTATCTGAAGTAATATAGGGAAGGTTTATCTCGGTTTCTTGAGTGCTGGATAATTCAATTTTTGCTTTCTCAGCTGCTTCTTTTATTCTTTGTAAAGCTAAAGTATCTTTTGATAAATCAATTCCCTGGTCTTTTTTATAATTTTCAACGACCCAGCCCATTATTTTTTGGTCAAAATCATCTCCACCAAGATGAGTATCTCCTCCGACGCCAATTACCTCAACTGTGTCAGGGTCTTTACGAACATCTAAAATTGAAACGTCAAAAGTTCCACCACCAAAATCGTAAACTAAAATTTGCTGATTTCCTTTCTTGGTAAAACCATAAGCCAAAGCTGCTGCTGTTGGTTCGTTAATCACCATCTTTACATTCAGGCCAGCAATTTCACCGGCTACTTTTGTTGCTTTTCTTTGAGAATCATCAAAGTAAGCCGGACAGGTAATAACCACATCTGTAATCTTTTCTCCAATTTTTTCTTCAGCATCTTGTTTGAACTTTTGCAAAATCATTGCTGAAACTTCAGGTGGGTTGTGCCATTTTTCTCCCATCTTTACTTCAACTCCTCCATCTTTACTTTCTCTTATTTCATAAGAAAAAAGTTTTCTATCTTTTTGAACTTCAGGGTCAGAAAATCTCCTTCCTATTAATCTTTTAATGGAAAAGATAGTGTTTTCAGGATTAGTAATTGCCTGTCTCTTGGCTAAAACGCCAACTAATCTTTCTTTGTTTTTAGTCAAAGTAACTATTGAAGGGGTGGTTCTTGACCCCTCTTTATTTTCAATAATTGAAGGACTACCTCCCTCAACTACAGCCATAGCTGAAAAGGTTGTCCCAAGATCTATTCCTAAAATTTTTGACATAAGTTTTTTGATTTTAAATTTACTTGGCGACCCTTACCTTGGCAGGCCTTATAACCCTGCCTTTTAATTTATAACCTTTTTGAATTATTTCTAAAATCTCTCCTGTTTTTTTTCCTTTAGTTTTAACTTCTTCTATGGCTTGGTGAAAATTGGGATCAAATTTTTCTTCCTTTGTCTTTATTTCTTCTATTCCTTGCTCTTTTAAAAATTTTTGAAATTGTTTTTCAATTTGAGAGAGTCCCTCCAAATAATTTAAGTTCTCTTTGCTTCGGGACAACTCTTTTTTTGCTTTTTGGAAATTATCCAAAATTGGCAAAATCTTTAAAATTATTTCGGTTTTTTCTATCTCAAAAAATTTTTTAAGTCTCTCTGTCTCCTCTCGTTTATAATTAATAAAATCTGCTCTTGCTCTCTGCCAGCCGGCTAAATACTCATCACGCAATTTCTGACATTCTTCAAATCTCTTTTTTAATTCCTCTAATTTTAAATTTTTTTTGTTTGCTTTTTCTTTAGCCATGTTTTAATAAACAATTAATTAAAGAAATATTTTTTTTAAAATCCATCCTTTTTGGACCGAGAATTGCAAATGTTGGTTTGTTTTTTGCTCTTGAACTGTGACCAATAATAATACTAAATTCTTTTCTCTTAAAAGGAGATTCTTTACCAATATAAATTTTAATTTCTTTGTCTTGGTTAACAAAATCAAGTTTATCAATATTCTCCTCCAAAGCATTAACTAGTTCTGTAAATTTTCTCAAGTAATCAAGATTATGAAATTCTGGGACCTGTAAAATTTCTTCCCAACCTTCTTTCCAAAAAATACCAAAATCTTGAACAAAAACTACACCTAAATTAGAAGAAAAACAAGCCAAATTTTTCGCAACCTCCTGAGAAAAACGTAAAACGTCACTTATTTGTTTGGAAATTAGTTCAAAGTCTTCAAAGATATTTTTCTCAGTTAATTCAAAATTTTCTTTTTCAAATAAATTATCCACAAAAAACCTATAACCCTTGTCAGTCGGCACTCTTCCTCCAGAAATATAACCCTTTTCCAAAAAGCCTGTTTGGGTTAATTCAGCAAAATCTAATCTGATGGTCGCCGGCGAAATTTCCAAACCACATTCTTGCTTTAAAAAACCAGAGCTTATAGGAATTGCTGTTTTAATGTATTCTTGGACCAGTTTTTCTAATATTTCTTTTTGTCTCTCAGTAATATCTAACATAAACTTTATTATAAGAACCTGCCTTCGGCAGAACCTTCTAATTACTTCGTTCGGTCGAAAATTGAAAGTAAACTTTCAATTTTCTCCCTCACTTGTAATTATACTCAGCTAAAATTAGCAGTCAACCCCTTTAACTGCTAATTATCTAATTTCCTTGACAAAATAATTTATGCTAAAATAAAAAAACATGCAGATTATTAAAGCAAAAGATTTAACTTGGGTTGAAATAAAAAATCCAAAAGATAAGGACCTTAAATGGTTAAAGGAAAAGTTTAATCTCCATCCCTTGGTCTTAAAAGAACTTCTTCCTCCTTTGGATTATCCAAAAATTGAAAATTTCGGCGACTATCTTTTTATTGTTCTTTTTTATCCATTTTTTGATAAAAAAACATCTCAAACTATTCCTTTTGAATTAGATATTATTGTTTCAAAAAATTACATCATCACTTCTCATTATATGGATATCGTTCCCTTAAAGGCAATTTTTGATAAATGCAATCTCTATGAAGATATTAGAAAAGAATATACAGACGAAGGCCCAGCTGAACTTTTATATCGAATTATAAATGGAATACTTTTAGCTTCTTTTCCAAAACTAAGCCACATAAAACAAAATATTGACAACATTGAAAAACAAATATTTCAGAAGGAATATAAAGAAACTATCTCCCAAACATCCCTTATTAAAAGAGATATTATAGGATTTCAAAGAATAATTGAGCCCCAAAAATTGGTTTTGACAAACTTAATAAAAGAAGTTCAACCTCTTTTTAATAAAAAATTTATCCCCTATTTCCACAACTTAATAAGTCTCTATAACCAAGTAGAAAGCATTTTAACTACACGTCATAAAACCCTTGATGCCTTAGAGTCCACCAATCAATCACTTTTAACTACAAAAACTAATGAGATAATAAAACTTTTAACTATTTTTTCAGTTATTGTTTTTCCTTTAACATTACTGGCAGCGATTTTTGGTATGAACACTACCTATCTTCCTTTTGTCGGCAAATCTGGAGATTTTTGGATAATTTTTGCAATAATGGCCGTTGGAACAATAGGCATGCTTAGTTTCTTTAAATTTAAAAAGTGGCTGTAAAGAAAAATTTCCCTACCGGGACTCTCCTTTACTTGTAAAAAACTTTAGAAAACCTCAAGTCGATGTAATTGAGGTTTTTTCTTTCTTCTGGAAAAATTTCTTTTTCTAAAAGTAAGCTGAGCTTAGTTAAAGCTAAATTTATATCAGCAGATAGGTCAAAATAGATTTCCCAACCCTCAATTGTCTTGACATCTAATCTTTCTCCACTACTGAAAGTAAATTTCTCTAAATCTATTTCTAAATCTTTTTCTAATTTGTTCTGAATATCTAAGAGTTGATTCATTTTCTCTCTGGCAATAATTTGCTCACCTTCTTGCTCTTCACCAGCCCCTCGGCTAAAAATTGTCATCAAATCTTCCGAGATCGGACCTCGGAAGATTATTCCCTCCCCAAAAATTACTCCCTCTCGGTCAATTAAAAAACAATTATCTTCTTTAAAACACCAAATATCAACCGCTTTTCTTGTTTTAACCTCTAAAATTAAGGTTTTGGGAAATTTTTTCTTAAGATTTACCTCTTTTATTTCCGGATAGTCTTTTAAAATTTTCTCCTCTATTTTTTTAGAAGATATTAAAAAGAAACTGTTATTTAATTCTTTTTTTAAAACACTTTCTAATGACCCTCTTAAGACGAGATTTTCTTTTTCTGTTAAAATTTGGATTTCTTTTATCTTAAATATTTCAGTAAAAAATAAAAAATAAAAAACAAAAAAAGCTAAGATAAAAATCAGGACAAAATTCCAAAAAATCCGCCTTTTCAAAATCGACTTTCTTTTTCTAAATCTACGACTTCTGATTTTTTTAAATTTCCTTCTCATAGATTTTAAAATCCTCTTTTCTTTTTCCTTAAATTCTCAAAAATAAAAGTCAGCCAATATTTAAAAGAAAGGGGTAAATCTTGAGTTTTGACATATGTTTTTTCATAACCGCCAAAACCTTTTTTAAACAAGCTCAAACCCCAAAAGGGATGTTTTTTTGATTCTATCTCAGCTATTCCCCAAAAATTGTAAAGTTTGCAACCCCTGTTTTTGGCTTCTTTTATTGCTTCCCATTGTAAAAGATAAGAGGCTGGAATTTGAGGATATTTTTGAGATGAGGCGCCCTGATGGTAAAAAGCAATTCCCTGCCAAAAAATAATAATAGCCGAAGCTAAACATTCTTCCCTGTATTTTGCCAAAAAAATTAAAATTTGCTTGTCGTCTGAAAAAGCTGATAATTCATTTTTTAAATAGTTGAGAGAAAAAGGAGCAAAGTGGTGACGGTTAACTGTTTTTTGATATAAATCATTGAAAACTTCAATATCTTTTGGCTCTTGAGATTTTTCTATTTTTAACTCTTCATTTTTTAAACCTTGTCTTATTAAATAGCGAGTTGTTTTTCGCATCTCCATCAAAAGCTCTTCTTCGGGCTTTTGAAGATTCAATTCCCAGGTTATTTCTGGATGAGTATGGAAGGGAGCAGTTCTGAAACCTAAATCTTTAAATATCTTTTTATTTTCTTCATTTCTCTGCCAAATCGGGGCTATTCTGATAAAACTACAATTTTCTTGTTTGGCAATTTTTTTCAGTTTCTTTACTAATTCTTCTAAGCTTTGAGCTTTTCGCTTTTCGTTTTGAGCTTTTATTACTGGTCCATGGGGCAAAAATAAAAATCTTCCTCTCCGGGCTTCAACCTTACTAACCTGAGCCAAAACCTCTAAATTATCTCTATCAAAAACCCCTAATCTCCAAATCTTATCTCCCATCATCTTTTGAAACTCTCCCCAATTCCAACTCTCTAAAAAAGTTTTTTCTTCACATTCCAAAAGAAAATTTTCCCATATCTTTTTATTTTGGATTTCTTCAATTTCCATTTTTTTCTGATAACATTTTAATCAACTGTTTTGGTACTCGGCTTTCTAAAAGGATTATATCTCCAGGATTGGTTAAGCTTTTTATTTTCTTATAAATTTGTTTTGGCTTTTTAAAAAACAAAATGCTTTCTGAAGGCATGCCAGATTTTTGAGCACCTCGTTTTAATTCTTTAAATCTATCTCTAGTGGTGATTATAGCTAAGTCGCAAATTTCGCCAATCTTCTCCCCTATTCTCTGATGGATTTCTTTTGATGCTTTTCCTAATTCAATAAGACAAGGCATAATAATAACTCTTTTAGCCGACTGGGTTTTTAAATAATCTAAATGGCTAATTACGCTCTTTGGATTAGCAGAATAAGTGCTATCAATTATATTTAAATTATTAATACCTTTTTTAATTTGGATTGGGCTTTTAATTTTTTTTGAAGCTTTAATTATCTCTTCTAAACTCACTCCCAACATCTCGGCTGTCGCAGCCGCCATTAAAATATTTTCAATATTCCAGGGTAATAAATTTTTAGCAATTGATTTAAACTTATTATCATCTGAATAAATAATTTTTTTAGGAATTTTTGTCTTTTGAAAAAGTTCCTGGCAATATTTATTATTTCCATTAAAAATCGCTAAACCTTTCTGGGGCAAGTTCTCAATTAATTCGTATTTTGCTTTTATAATATTTTCTAAAGAACCAAAAGTTGAAAGATGTTGTTCATTTATCCCGGTTAAAATTCCTATCTTAGGTTTTATCATCTGACAAACTTCTCTTATTTTTCCTCTTTCATAAGCTCCAATTTCAACAATGAAAATCTCGTGTGCCGGAGTTAATTCATTTAAAATAGTTTGGGCAATACCGATTTCAGCATTAATATGTTTTTTTGTTTTTAAAACCTTAAATTTTTCTGATAAAATCTGAGTTAAAAATTCTTTAGTTGAAGTCTTGCCATAACTTCCGGTGATACCGATAACCAAAAGATTTTTAAGTTTTTCCTTTTTCTTTTGGGCTTTTTTTAAAATTCTTTTTCTCAAAAAAACAGCTGGGATTTGAAAAATCAAAACCAAGAGAGAAAAAATTATTGGCGATAAAATAAACAGGACTAGAAGCCAAAGATAGAATTTTTCATCCTCAAGAGGGAAAAGAAAAAAAAGAATTAAAACTTCCAAAATTATACCGCTAAATAAAATAAATAGAATTTTTTTAGTAAATTTAGGAAATTTAATTCTCCAAAAACTAGAAATTTTTTTTCTTATTTTATGAGTTTCAAAGTGAGCTCGGAATCTGCCAAAATGATATTCTTTGAGTTGCCAAAGCCAGGTCCAAAAGAGCAAGCATTTAAATAAAATTAAAAACCAAAGGATTGTGATAATTATTCTCATTTTAGAAACTTTTTTATTTCTTCAACTAAAAGTGTCGGATTTTCTCTTCGGATAGAATGGCCAATTCCTTTAAAAACTTCAAGTTTTGAGTTTTTGATTTCTTGATGCATTAGATAGGCATCTTTCACAGGAGTCATTTTATCTTCCTTGCCCCATAAAATTAAAGTTGGTACTTTTATTTGAGATAAATAAGGGGTTAAATCTTCGTCAACAATATTTTTGAAAATGTCTTTCATTATGCCCACGGCTTTTAAATAATCGGTTTTTCTTAATATTTTCACATAAAATATTTTTTGACAAAGAGGATAAAATTTTCTGATAACAGGCAAATGGAAAATAATTTTTCCGATTTTAGCAATCAGTAAAACTACAGGGTTCCTTTTCGGTTTTATGCCGGCTGAAGAACATAATATAAGACCTTTTAATTTTTCATAATACTTAACAGCAAATTTTATGGCTATTCTCCCACCAAATGAATGTCCAAACAAAAAAAACTGCGAAACATTTTGTTTTTCGCAAAAATTTCTAAGCCACTCAACATAATTATCAACAAACCATTCTTCTTTTGGTGGAAGAGTATTTCCAAATCCTGGCAGATCTGGAACTAAGACCCTGTATCCCTCGCCCTCTAAAGATTTCTTCACCTCAAGCCAGTTTTCTGAGCAAGATCCCCAGCCGTGAAGAATTATAATTATATTCATTTTCTTGGGATAATTTTAAAGCCAACATATTTTTGCAAAACTTTGGGAATATTAATTTTTCCGTCTTTTCTTTGGTAATTTTCCAATATAGCAATTATTGTTCTGCCAATAGCAAAAGCAGTACCGTTTAATGTATGGACAAACCCTAATTTTTGAGTTTTAGAATTTCGGTAGCGAATGTTCAACCGTCTTGCCTGAAAATCTGTACAATTAGAAGTTGAGAAAATCTCCCTGTATTTTTTTTGACCTGGCAGCCAGGCTTCAATATCATACGTTGCTGCAGCCGGCCTTGCCAAATCACCGGTGCATATTTGAACTATTTGATAAGGAATTTTCAAGTAGTTCATCAATTCTTCTTCTAATGATAAAAGAAATTTATGCTCTTTCTCTGAATCTTCTGGTTTACAAAAACTGAACATCTCAACCTTATCAAACTGATGAACCCTGAAAATTCCTCTGGTATCCTTACCATAAGAACCAGCCTCTCTTCGGAAACAAGAGGAAAAAGCAAGATATCTTTTTGGTAAATCTTTTTCATCTAAAATCTCTTCTGAATGCATTGTTCCTATTGATTGCTCGGCAGTGCCAATTAAATATAAATTATCCTTGGGAAGAAAATATGCTTCATTGTCATCAGTTTGCTCTAAATATCCCATTCTCAATGCCATTTCTGGTTTTATCATTACTGGAGGAACAAGGGGAACAAATCCTTTTTTAATTAGTTTATCAAAAGCAAAATTTATTAAAGCAAATTCAAGTAAAGCCGCCTCTTTTTTTAAATAACCAAATCTTGTGCCGGCGACTTTGGCTGCTCTTTTAACATCAATCAAGTCTAATGATTCGCCTAATTCCAAGTGGTCGCGAATTCTAAAATCAAATTTGGGAAGTTTGCCTCCTTTTTTAGCCACTAGATTCTCTGTTTCATCTTTGCCTACGGGAACATCATCTAATGGTAAATTTGGAATCTGAATCATTAAATCATTAAATTCTTTTTCTATTTCAGAAAGCTCATCTGACAGTTTTTTGAATTTTTCCTTTAGTTCTCTTGCTTTTTCTATTTCTTCCCTGCTTATTTTTTTCTGTTCAGCTCTTAATAATTCTGTTTGCTGGATTAATTCTCTTTTTTGCTTATCCAAATCCAAAAGCTTATCAATATCAACATCAACTTGTTTTTTCTGACAACCTTGTTTAATTTTTTGCGGATTATTTCTAATAAAATTTATGTCTAACATAATTTACTTTGGTCTCATTGTTGGAAACAATATAACTTCTCTCAAACTATGAGAGCCAGTAAGCAAGGCAATCAATCTATCAATTCCCATACCAAAACCAGCCGCTGGCGGCATACCATATTCTAAAGCCTCTAAAAAGTCCCTGTCAATTCTTTGGGCTTCCTTAAGTCCTTTTTTAAACAATTTTTCCTGTTCTTCAAATCTTTTTCTTTGCTCTAAAGGATTATTGAGTTCTGAAAAAGCATTTACCAATTCTACTCCTCCGGCTACCAATTGAAAATTAGCTAATTTTAAAGGATTTTTTTCAAAAGCCTTAGCTAAGGGCTGAAATCCCAAAGGATAATGAATAATAAAACTGGGCTGCCAAATTTTTGGTCGGCAGAATTTTTTGTAAATTTCATCAGCAATTTCTGCTTTTGGCGTTTCCTTTTCCAGTTCAAGCCCTAACTCTTTTGCTTTTTTTAGTAATCCATCTCTTGAAATCTCATCATAGTCTACATTTGTATATTTTCTTAAAAGCTGGAAAAGTTCTATTCTCGGCCAAGGTGTTTTAAAGTTTATTTTCTTTTTATCAAATTCTATCTCAAGTTTGCCAAAATTCTTTTTTACAATATGCCTTAACAAATTTTCTGTTAATTTCATCAGCTCTTTATAATCAGCAAAAGCCCAATAAAATTCCAACATTGTGAAATCAGGATTGTGAAGTTTATCTATTCCTTCATTGCGAAAACATTTTCCAATCTCATAAACTTTTTCAAAGCCGCCAACTAAAAGCCGTTTCAAATAAAGCTCCGGAGAAATTCTTAAATACAAATCTAAATCTAAGGCATTAAGGTGGGTTTTGAAAGGTCGAGCCCGAGCTCCACCGTAAATTGATTGCAAAATCGGGGTTTCAACTTCCAAAAATTCCTGTTTTTCTAAAAATTCCCGAATTGATTTTACAATTTTTGAACGCAGTTCAAATTTTTTCTTAACTTCTTCATTAAAAATCAAATCCAAATATCTTTTTCTATACCTTTCCTCAATGTCTTTCAAGCCATGCCATTTATCCGGCAAAGGCGCTAAAGATTTAGTTAAAATTTTAAAATCAGAAATTTCTAAAGTTTTCTCTCTGGCTTTTGTTTTCATCAAAATACCTTTAGTTTCAATGAAATCGCCAATATCAAAAACGTCTTTAAAAAACTTAAATCCTTTTTCTCCTAATTTATCTTTTTTAAAAAGAGTTTGAATTCTTCCAGTTCCATCTTTCAAATCCAAAAAGACAACCCCGCCATGCTCTCTCCAACCAATAATTCTTCCTGCTAAGACTATCTCTTTTTTTTGAGAACTCAGTTTAGAAAAATTCTTCAGAGCTTCTGAAATTTTATGAGTCCTTTTTGTCGTCTGAGGAAAAGGATTAAAACCTCGAGAGGAAATCTTTTTTAATTTTTTTATTCGATTTTTCTTTATTTCTTCTAAATTAGCCATATATATTCATTTTAACTTCAAAATAAATTTTTTCAATTCAATTTTGACCAAAATACCATTCTATTATTTCTTTGGCTGCCTTTTGGGCAACAACTCTAAGCTCTTTTACATTCTCTATTACTATGACCAATAAAATTTCTGACTCTTCGTAAGGCGCAAAAAGAGTAATCCAATTATGATAAACATCTTTTATTGAAGTTTGGGCAGTTCCGGTTTTAACAGCAACTTTAACCGGTGAATCATTTAAAAAGAAAGCAGAGCCGGATGGTGAAACAACCGCTCTTCTCATCCCCTCTCTTACAATTTCAATTGATTCCGGGTTAATAAAAATTTCTTTTAAGATTTCTATTTCTATTTCTTCATCAGAAAACAAATTTTTTTTAACCAGTCTTGGTTTAAAAATTTTCCCTTGATTAGCAATAGCTTGGAAGGCAACGGCTACCTGAATAGGAGTCACTAAAATATAACCTTGGCCAATAGCTAAATTATAAGTATCTCCCAAATACCAAATTTGTTGAGCTTGGAAACGGTCAGAAAAATAATTTTCTTTCCATTCAGGGTCTGGAACTCTTCCAGTAACTTCACCCGGTAAATCTATCCCGGTTTTCTCACCCCAATTAAATTTGCGAAGCCATTGGGCAATTTTTCTTGACCCTAATCCCTCAAAATATTCTACTAATCTTGGGTCAGCTGATTTCGGAGCTTCATACCCTCCTCCGATTATATAAAAGAAAGGGTTTATTGATTCAGCTATTGCTCTTTTGATAGAAGTTAAACCATGAAATTTCCAATCAGAGTAACATTCAAGTTCTTTGGTATATTTGTGTTCAAGACAAAGTTCTAAGGGACAAAAGAAAGTTGTCTCCTCTTTAATTATTTCTTCTTCTAAAGCAGCAATCCCAATTAATGGTTTTATGGTTGACCCTATTGGATAAACTCCACCGATTACCCGATTTAACTGAGGCTTTTTGGGGTCTTCGTTAAGAGCTTTGAGTTCCTCTTGACTGATTCCTTGGGCAAAAAGATTATTGTCAAAGGTTGGTAAAGAAACAGAAGCTAAAATTTCTCCTGACCTTGGGTCCAAAACTAAAGAGGCAGCAGCAGTTCCTTCTCCTCCATTGAGAATTTCTCTTAATGTTTGGGTTATCTTTTTTTGTAAATCAAGGTCTAAAGTTAAAACTAAACTATTTCCGGAGCTAGGATTTTGTTTTATTTTTTGAGAAATTACTCTGCCATTAACATCTCTTTCTATTTCCAAAACTCCTTTGATTTCTGCTAAGGTCTTTTCATACTGTTTTTCCAATCCTTCTTTGCCAACATAATTCTCAATCTCGTAACCTTCACCCAGATTTTCAAGTTCTTGGGCAGATATTTTACCAAGATAACCAAGAATATGACTTAGACTTTCCTCTGGAACATAATTTCTTTCAATTCTCTTTTTAACTTCAATTCCAGGCAGGTTTTCAATTTGTGTTTCAATTAAAATTAATTGAAGGCGGGGAAGATTTTCAGAAAGTAAAACTAAATCTTGAGAATTCTCTTTGATTTTTTCCTTTAAATCTAAAAGAGGTAAATTAGTAATTTCTGAAACTCTGGTTAAAACTTTTTCTCTTTCTTCTTTTTCTTCGGGAAGTTTAGAAAGGCGGGAATAAAGATCAAAAGTAGCAGTATTAAAAACTAATTGAGTCATATTTCTGTCGTAAATCACTCCTCTTTCCGCTTTAATTTGTAAATTTAAAAATTTATTTCCCAGAGATAAGGTATTATATTTTTCATAGCTCAAAATCTGTAAGTTAAAACTTGATGCTATAAGAAAAAGAAAAATACCAATTCCAAAAACAGAAAATAACCAAAAAATTCTTTTTTTCAGGGGAGATTCAATTTTTCTTTCTAATACTTCAGAATTTTCTCCTCTTTTTTTTAAAAAATCATCTAAAAAAATTTCTTCAATTTCTAAATGATTATGCTTAGTTTTGTTTTCTTTTTTTCTAAAAAATTTCATATTTTATCCAAAATTAAATTAAAAAAGAAGTTACCAAAAATTAGAGAAATTTTGTAAAAAGAAAAAAAGACAACAAAAAGCAAAAGGTTGACTAAAACATTAGATTTTTGAAATATTTGAGAAATTCTCTCAACCAAGAAATAAGTTAGAACTAAACTAAAAGTGAAAACCCCAAAAGGATAAAAAGAAAAAAGGTCTAAAATTATCCCGGCTAAAAAAGCGCTCTCAATACCAAAATTTCCTTTACTAAAAAAAATCAAAAGAAAAAGAGAAATTAAATAAATGTTAAGGGTAAAGCTGAAAATGGTAAAATTGTTTAAAAAATTCTCTTGAACTAAGAGCAAAAAATAAAAAAAGAAAATTAAAATCAGGTACTTTTCAATATTTTTAAGCAAATAATTTTTCATAAAATTCTACTCTTCTTCTTTTATCAAAAATAAGGTTTCAAGATTTAATTTCCTGAAATAAGGTTCTATTTCTCCTTCCTGGAAAGGCTTAATATCACTTTTTTTGATATTCTTTATTTCACCAACTAAAAGATTTTCCGGAAAGATTCCTTCCAGAAGAGCAGTACTGACAATATCCCCTGTTTTAATTGGAGAATCTGGCGGCAAAAGTTCAATTTGAAGTTTAAAATTTCCTTTTCCCTTTGCTGAACCTAAAATAGAATCTTCTTCGCTTTCCTGCCTGCCGGCAGGCACGGCAACTTTAACACTGAAAGTAAAATTTTTATTGGAAATTAGAATAACTTGAGAAAAATTATTAAATACTTGTCCAACCTTACCTACTAACACTTTCTCTTTTGTAATCAGAGGCATATTTTCGGAAACTCCATCTTTTTTTCCCCGGTTTATCAAAACAAAATCGCCTTCACTTTTTTGGGAAATGATTTCAGCTAAAATTAGCTTAAATTCTTTTTCAAGCTCTAAATCTAAAGCTTCTCTTAAATTTTTATTCTCTTTTTCTAATTCTTTCAATTCCAGAATTTTACTTTTTAAAAAAAGGTTTTCTTTTTTAAGTTCCCTATTGTCTATTTTTAATTCTTTAAGTTTGAAAAAACTTCCAAATATTTCCGACATTGTAATCTGTTTTTGCCAAAGAAATTTTTGAATAGGAGAGGAAATTGAAAAAACTATATTTTTTATATTTAAATAGAAAAATTTATTTAAAGCCAAAAAGGCTAAAAAGATTAGTAAAATAACTAAAACAATTTTTAATTTTTTAGATTTCATCTTGATTATTTATTCTATACAAAAATGAGCCAAATAAAAACCCCTAATATTTGGCGACGACCTACTTTCGCACAAAAGCACTATCATCGGCCCTGAGGTATTTCACTTCCGAGTTCGGAATGGGATCGGGTGGGACAACCTCGGTATTATCGCCAAATATTAGGGGTTTTTAAGGTGATTATCATTGATTATCGGCTAAATTTTAAACTGAACCAAACAAAATGTTGATCAATTAGTACTCCTCGGCTGAGGACGTTACCGCCCTTACACCTAGAGCCTATCAACCTTGTCATCTACAAGGGATCTCAAAGAGTCCTAATCTTGGGAAGGGCTTCGTACTTATATGCTTTCAGTACTTATCCCGAATCAACTTAGCTACTCAGCAATGCCGCTGGCGCGACAACTGATAGACCAGAGGTTGACTCCGAGAGGTCCTCTCGTACTATCTCGAACTTCCCTCAAGACTCAACGCCTACGGTAGATAGGGGCCAACCTGTCTCACGACGGTCTGAACCCAGCTCGCGTACCACTTTAATTGGCGAACAGCCAAACCCTTGGAAGCTTCTCCACCTCCAGGATGTGATGAGCCGACATCGAGGTGCCGAACAGGGCCGTTGATATGGACTCTCGGGCCCTACTAGCCTGTTATCCCCGGGGTAACTTTTATCCGTTTATCTCCCCCAATTCTATAAATCAGGGTCGGTTCACTAAGTTCTGGTTTCCCAACTGCTCGACTTGTCCGTCTTGCAGTAAAGCCGGCTTTTCCCTTTGTAGGACAAGAACGATTTCCATCCGTTCTTAGCCGACCTTTAAGCGCCTCCGCTACCTTTTAGGAGGCAAGCGCCCCACTTAAACTACCCACCAGACACTGTTTCCTTTTGAGATTAGAACAAAGATTCTGGAAGGGTGGTGTCCCATTGACGACTCCACCCGTCCCGAAAGACGGGCTTCAAAGTCTCCCACCTACACTTCGCAACCAAAACCAAAGCTCAATATCTAGCTATAGTAAAGCTCCCGGGGTCTTTCTGTCTAGCCGTAGGTATCCCGCATCTTCACGGGAATTGCATTTTCACCGGGCACCTGGTTGAGACAGTCCCCTAGTCGTTAAGTCTTTCATGCGGGCCGGAACTTACCCGGCAAGGGATTACGCTACCTTTGGACGGTCAGAGTTACCGCCGACGTTTACTGGAGGCTTGACTCAGTTAGCCCTGAATAAATAACAAGTTATCTATTCAAGACCGCCAAGATTAACACTCCAGCACTGGTCAGACCTCAGCCCCTATACATCCTCTTACGAGTTAAGCAGGGACCTGTGTTTTTGATAAACAGTCGCCAGGGGTCATTTGTTGTAGCCACGTTAAACGTGGCAGTCCTTATTGCGAACTTACGGACATTGTTTTGCCGAGTTCCTTAACCAGGTTTCACCCGTTCGCCTTGGCACATTTACGCCTGCATACCTGTGTCGGTTTGCGGTACGGATCAAACACATAATTAATTCCTAAAAAGCTTTTCTAGGAAGCTTGCTCATTCGAGTTCACCAGACCGAAGTCCGGCTTCCTGTTAGCCCTTGAAAAATCTTAGACTAACAACAAAAATCCAATAATCTGCTCGAATTACTAAGCTCCGTCCCTTCTTAGAATTATGCGCTTGAGGGCCGGAATATTAACCGGCTGTCCATCCCGTATACCCCTTCGGGTATAAAGTTAGGACCGCCTAACCCTTGGCTGATTGTCATTGCCAAGGAAACCTTATGCTTTCGGCGGGCAAGACTTTCACTTGCCTTGTGGTTACTCATGCCAACATTCTCACCCCCTATTACTCCACCCCTGCCTTACAGCGGGACTTCAACGTAATAGGGACGCTCCCCTACCACACCGTTACAAAGCAACGGTGTCCACATCTTCGGTACTAAGCTTGAGCCCCCTACATCTTCGGTGCATCTCGGCCTAATGAGACAGTGAGTTATTACACACTCTTTAAAAGATAGCTACCTCTAAGCTAACTTCCTGTCTGTCTGGGCTAAGACACTTCCTTATCACACTTAGCTTAAATTTAGGGACCTTAGATGGTGGTCTGGGCTGTTTCCCTTTCGACTATGGAACTTAGCTCCCACAGTCTGACTCTCGCTTTAATTTTTTGGTATTCGGAGTTTAGTAGGAATACCCGAGTAAACCCAAGATAATCCTTCTAGTGCTCTACCCCCAAAAAATTACATTTCACGAGGCTAGCCCTAAAGCTATTTCGGGGAGAACCAGCTATTACCAAGCTCGATTAGCTTTTTACTTCTTACCACAGCTCATCCCAGAGTATTGCACGGCTCACGGGTTCGGGCCTCCTCCAGCCTTTCGGCGGGATTCACCCTGGCCATGGCAAGCTCGCTTGGCTTCGGGTCGTCTCCTAACTTTATATTTTGAACGCGCTTTTAACACTCGGTTTCCCTATGCCTCCGGGGCAGAACCCCTTAGACGAAAAGTTAAGAAACACTCGTTGGCTCGTTCTACAAAAAGCACGCCATCACCAAACAGATAACAAGTTATCTGCTCGGCTCTGACTCTTTGTGAGCAAATGGTTTCAGGTTCTATTTCACCGGGATCACCTCCCTACTTTTCACCTTTCCCTCACGGTACTAGTTCACTATTGGTGAGCGGATAGTATTTAGCCTTGGCAGATAGTTCTGCCTGTTTCCCTCAGGGCTTTCTTTTCCTGAGGTACTCAAGAAAGACAGCTTGGAGCATAGAAGGACTTTCAGATACAGGGCTATCACCTTCTTTGGCATCCCTTTCCAGGGTATTTCTCCTAGTCAACTTCTAACTTTTTATTCTCCTTGGAGCAAAGCTCCTAACGCCATCTCCTTACAACCACCATTCTTACTAAACAAAAGTCAAATAAGAATGATTTTGGGCTCTTCCCTTTTCGCTCGCCGCTACTTAGGGAATATCGCTTCGCAATATTCGAAAAATTGCGAAACCTTGTTTTCTTTTCCTTCGGGTACTGAGATGTTTCACTTCCCCGAGTTCACTTCACCCTTTGGGTTCAGCATAAACTTCCCCCATTGAGTGATAATCGAGGTTTACTCGATTGGGTTTCCCCATTCGGAAATCCCCGGATCAAAGGTTGCTAGGCACCTCTCCGAGGCTTTTCGCAGCCACGCCACGTCCTTCGTCGCCTTCCGCTCCCGAGGCATCCACCATTTGCTCTTAAAATTTTGTGTGGTTCAGCTTAAAATTTAGCCGATAATCAATAATAACCACATAAATAACCACATATTTAATGCAATTAAATTTTTAAAGAACTTCATTCAATCAGCTAGGAAATTAAAAACTACTTCTCGAAAGAAGCAGTTAAAATTCAGATAAAAAATCTCTGGTTTCTAACCACCTCTTTTAATAAAAACTAGTTTAAAATCCTGCATACTTTTTTTAGTTTAACAAAATAAAAAGGCTTGTCAACCCCCATAAAAAACAAACTTACCTCTTTTCCTGAAAAAGAAGTAAGTTTGTTTTCAAGAAACCTTTTTTTGGAGTTTACTCGCCCACTTTTTAGAAAAGTGGGGAATTATTCTCCAACTTTTCTTCTAAATTGCTCTAAAAGGTCTCTGGCTAAATCTTTTCCTCCGATACCAAAAGCAATAGAAGAACTAATAACAATCAATGCAACAAATCCTGAAACCAAAATCTGAATAATCTCTTTAGCTATTCCTAACTGAGACAAAATTGCTAAAATAGCAAAAATCCAAACTGCCCACTTAACAATTGCTCCTAAAACCTTAGAAGAAGCAACTTCCATTCTGCCAACAATCGCCTTTGCTAATTTCTCAGAAAAATCAGCTACAATTGCTGCTACCACAAAAATAGCAACAGCTATCAATAAGTTAGGAAGCCAGCTAACAATATCTTTTAAAAAGCCGGCAAATGCTGTTAAACCCAAAATTTGAACCGATGCCAATAAAAAGACAATTATCAAAACCCATTTGACTATCGATCCAATAAAATCTGAAACTGTCATTTTAAACTCGGCTTTCTCCAATACTTTATCCCATTTTGCCTTTTCAAAAATTCTATTCAGCCTCAATCTTTTTAAAAGCTCAGCAATACCTTTTCCAACCCAAATAGCAATTAACCAACCGATTATAAAGACAATCAAAGCTCCAATCAGCTCAGGAAGAAAACTTATAAAACCCTCCCAGAGTTTCTGAAGGGCGTTTAGAGTAATAGATGACCAATCTTGAAGAAACATATTTATTCAGCTTAAAAAATCTTATAAACCTCTCCGACCTTTATTATAGAATCTTAATCTATTATACAAAATAATAAAAAGAGCCGACAAGAGCCAGCTGTGGATAACTCAAACGAGAAAAAAAGTGGAAATTGCTGGAAAAAGTTAGAACCCATTACCAGAAAAATCCGGACTCCTGACCTGCCCGCCACGGGCAGTAATCCGCTAACGCGGATTCCCACCCTCCACTCATATGTCCTGCTTCGCAGGATAGACAAACGGGTAAAAAATATCCTTCCCCAGACCCCTTCCTTTTTTTACCCGTCTGCTCAAAAGGCGAGCCGGGGGGGAATTTCCGCGCTTCGTGCGGAAAAAAATCTATAAAGGATTATGGGATCATTATAGCAAAAAATCGCCTATTTGGCGACCCCGTTGAGGGTGAACCTCAACAAGCTAGCTTAGGGGTAAATTTTAGTTATTTTGGGAGTGAAGATACTGTATATAGGCAAACCAATCACGAGCATGAACTTTCAGGCGTTCTAGATCTTTTCCCGTGATAGGATTGTTGTGAGCAATAACATTCCTCGTCGGTCTAAGCTCTTCTAACTTGGCAATTAAATTTTTTGCTGCACCTTTTTTAAAGAATTTTGAAAAGATAGAGTCAAATACTCTTATAATTCGCAGCAAATCTCCATAATCGGTGTAATAAATTTCATGGACACCTCTTTTTGAATGATACCAATTCTCTGATTCTTTGGTCTTTCTATCTGAAACTCTTTTAACTATTTCCTTTAAAGATTTCTTACCCTGTAACTGATCCCACCAATTTCCTCCAAAAATATTCGAAAGTGTTCTTATTATAAAAATACGAATTGAGTTTTCTAATGCAAACATAATAGAATATCCCTCGGAGGGAATATTTGAATATAAAGAATCTTGCAGATATGGGTCAGCGAACTCACTCCTGATATCGGCTACAGGCTTTATAGTCTTCTTTTTAAGGCTAATGTCGCCAGGAACATTCCTTTTGTTAATTTCAGTGGCTAGTTGCATCTGTTGAGATGGATTCAGTTTTTTGAATATCGAAGACGAACCAATCTTATATTTGTTTGCAGTTATGACTAGAGCCACCTCGGGAGCAATGTTCTTCCTTGAAGCCAAAGCACTGACACTTTTAACAATTGCTAGATCCGATTTGCGTGCCTTTTTAGCAATTTTATGAATCAGTTTTTTATTTAGAATTGGAGGCCTACCCATATTTCTTAAAATTTCTTCTTAATTCGCCTCGTGGAAACCATCCGACTAACAATTGCGGGATCAATTCCCAAAACGCTGGCGATATCTTTACTCTGAACGCCTTGATGGGTAAGAGCTAAAACAAGAAGCTTTTTAATATCCTCAAGTAGTTGGTTTGTTTTCTTATTATTGTCCATCATAGTTATTTAGATTTGTTAGGTTTCTTTATACCTTTTAAAATTTTATTTACACGACCATCACTCATGCCCATAATTTTGGCAATATTATTTTGTCCAAGATCTGTACTCGCATATAAAAGTCCGACTCCAAAACGTTCCAAGAGTTCAATGGTCCGATCTGAACTGGCAGATTTCGATTGTTTTTTAATTATCTTCTTCTTTTTTTCCATAGTTATTTTCTATTCTTTTTAAGACGATTTTTTATTACATTCACTGTGTTAGGCGATGTGTTAAGTATTTCAGCAATCTCAGAATTCCCCATTCCGAAACGAGATAGCGCCTGGACTCCTTCCGTCGTTGAGAAGTTCTCGGATTGCACATTCATTTGAAGTGCAATTAATACCCCTAATCGCCTTGCAATAGATTCAAGTAATTCTTTATTTTCCATGATTATTTTTTACTTTTTTTAAGTTCTGATAATTCTTTACTTATATAGCCGACCTTTTTACTGAGAATATCTGCAATTTCTGAAGAATTCAGACCAAAAGCAGATAATTCTCTGATTTGTTCCTTAAGTGTTACCTCTCCACCATCATTCGCAATTTTCAACAAAAGAGAGATAACAATGCTTAATTTGCGATCAATTGATTGGGTGATATTATTATTTTCTTTTGGCATGTAATTGACTGTTAAGTAAATAAAAGAGGCCCATAGTTATTGTAGACCTTTAAAATATGCTGTCAAGTGGTAATGCTACTGTTTACCTATGTAACAAATTTTATCAATAAGTTTTATATCCCCCATTTTTAATTTCCTACGTCTCCAATAATTTTAATCTCCTCCGATAGTTGAATTTTTATTAGTACCAAACTCGATTTTAATTACTGTGGACCGTGCCAGATTCGAACTGGCGACCTCCCGCGTGCAAGGCGGGTGCTCTTCCAACTAAGCTAACGGCCCTCATGTGGGCGCGGATGGAATCGAACCATCAACCTCTGTCTTATCAGGACAGCGTTCTACCACTGAACTACGCGCCCAAAAGTATTTATATTACACTATATTATCATAAAATCAAAAATAAAAAAACTCCTCCAAAGGAGTTTTCTGTTTATTGGTTTCTCTGAGTTGCTCCGAGAGTCGAGTTTTGAGATGATTCGACTAACACCTAAGAGTTAAAATTCGAATTCCAAATTTCAACTCTTGTCGACACTGTCTGCCGGTTGGCAAACAATTATAGTAAAGAAATGATCTACCGACAGGTTCCCCTACCGGTGCCTTGTTATGACTTCGTCCTGATTACTGATCCTACCTTGGGCCGCGTAAAAATATACGCAGACTTCAGGCATTACCAGCTTTCCTGACGTGACAGGCGGTGAGTACAAGGCCCAGTGACATATTCATCGCGGCATAGCTGATCCGCGATTACTAGTGATTCCAGCTTCACAAGGTCAAGTTGCAGACCTCGATCCGAACTGAGACCGGCTTTGATGGGATTAGCTCCACCTTACGGTTTGGCAACCCATTGTACCGGCCATTGTACCACGTGTGCGGCCCAGGACTTAAGGGCCATGCTGATTTAGCGTCGTCCTCACCTTCCTCCGCGTTGTCCGCGGCAGTCCCCTATGACAAATAAAACATAGGGCGAGGGTTTCGCAGGTTTCCCCATTTAAGGGAGCACCTCACGGCACCTGCTGACGACAACCATGCAGCACCTGTACCAAATGCCTTGCGGGGCTCCGGGTTTCCCCAGAGTTTCATTTGGTATGTCAAGTCCTGGTAAGGTTCGTCGCTTATCGTCGAATTAAGCCACGTGGTCCACCATTTGTGTAAGCCCCCGTCTATTCCTTTGAGTTTCAACGTTGCCGTCGTACTTCCCAGGCGGGACGCTTAACGCGTAAGCTTCGCCAGTGAAAGGGTCGACACTTCCACTAGCTAGCGTCCATCATTTACAGCTAGGAATACAAGGGTATCTAATCCTTTTTTCTCCCCTAGCTTTCGTCAATCAGCGTCAGGGCCGCCCCAGCCAGCTGCCTTCGCTTTTGGTGTTCCGCATGATATCAACGGATTTCACCCCTACACCATGCGTTCCGCTGGCCTCTAACGCCCTCTAGTCTGAAAGTATCTTTGGCAGTCTTGAGGTTGAGCCCCAAAAATTTAACCAAAGACTTTCCAAACCGCCTTAAGACTCTTTACGCCCAGTAAATCCGGATAACGCTCGGAGCTCACGTATTACCGACGCTTCTGGCACGTGATTAGCGGCTCCTTATTCCTTAGGTACTGTCACCCCGAAAGGTTCCTCCCCAAGAAAAGCTCTTTACACCCCGAAGGGCTTATTCAAGCACGCGACGTCGCTGGGTCAGGCTTTCGCCCATTGCCCAAGATTCTCGACTGCAGCCACCCGTAGGTGTCAGGGCCGTGTCTCAGTCCCTGTGTTGGGGGTCACGCTCTCACGTCCCCTACCCGTCATCGCCTTGGTAGGCCTTTACCCTACCAACAAGCTGATAGGCCGCAGACTCTTCCCTAAGCAGAATCGATTGCTCGAAACCTTTACCCGCCAAAAAGGAGGGACCATCTCGAATTAGCCCTTCTTTCGAAGGGTTATGCGAGTCTTAGGGGTAGATAATCTACGTGTTACTAACCCGTTCGCCACTAGCCATCCTGCAAGCAGGATGGCTCGTTTGACTTGCATGCCTTATCCACGTCGCCAGCGTTCATCCTGAGCCAGGATCAAACTCTCAAATAAAATGAGTACTCGAAGCAACTCAGAAAAACCAATAAATTGTAAAGAACATCTTTTTTAACCCTTTTATCTTAATCGTTTTATTTCTTTTGTCAACCTTTTCCGAGGTTAAATTTCGGGAAATTCAAAGGAGCCGAGGAGAGGATTTGAACCCCCAACCTATGGTTTACAAAACCATTGCTCTACCATTGAGCTACCTCGGCATAAAATTTTCTACCAACTTATCTTTTTCTTATTTTTTCCCAGTAATCGTCAGAGAGTTTGGTTTCTTTTTCTTTTGAATGTCTTTTGAGATTCTTTAAATTTAGAAATATTTTCTTTCTCAAAAAAAACCAACAATTTTTAATCTTTTTTTTAATTTCTTTAAAAATTAAAGACCAAGAAATTTTCTTTCTTTTAACTTGTTCTTTTTCTGGAACCGGCAAAGTTTTCAAAACCGGAATCTTTCGGACCGCAATCGCACCCATGCCAATAATACTACTTATTAAAATTATTTTTGCCGCGATAACAAACATATAATTTGACACTTGGATTTATTATATCTCGTATCTCGTAAACTTCTCTATTTCTATTTTCTCTCCCAGTTTAGCAATATAATCCTCGATTAAATCTCCTATTGTTTTTGTTTCATCTTTGACCCAGTTCTGAGAGATTAAAGAAACTTCCTCTTTATATTTCTTGAGTTTTCCTTCAATAACTTGTTCAATTATTTTTTGGGGTTTGCCAGAATCAGCAAATTGCTTTTGATAAATTTTTCTTTCTCCATCCAGAAATTCTTCAGGAATATCTTTCGGAGAAACAAACAAAGGACGTAAAGCCGCAATCTGCAAGCAAATCTCATGAGCCAATTTTCTAAATTCTTCACTCTTGGCCACAAAATCTGTTTCGCAATGGATTTTCAGTAAAACTCCAATTTTTTCTCCACTATGAATGTAGCTGGCAATAATCCCCTGACCAATTCCTCTACTCTCTTTTCCTTTAATCATTTCTTTGCCTTTTTCCCTTAAAATCTCTTTTGCTTTTTCAATATCTCCTTCAGCTTCTTTTAAAGCTTTTTTACATTCTATCATTGAAATTCCGGTTTGCTCTCTAAGTTGTTTAAGTTGTTCAATTGAAGACATAAATACTTATTTTTTACTTTTCTTTACTACTTCAGCAACCTTTTCCAAAATATATTTAACTGAGCTTATTGCATCATCGTTGGCAGGTATTGGATAATCAACCAACAACGGGTCAGCGTTTGTATCAACAATTGCTATCACTTTTATCTTTTTTGCTTTAGCTTCCTTTAGAGCCAAATTATCTTTAACTATATCGCAGATAAACACAGCACCTGGAAGTGTTTCCATATTTTTTATGCCTTTAAATTTTTTCTCTAACTTATTCAATTCTTTTTCTATTTCTATTCTCTCTTTTTTCGTATATCTTTCAAGCTTACCTTCCTTTTTCTTATTTTCTAATTCTTTAAAATATTGAACCCTCTTATTAATAACTTTAAAATTAGTAAAAGTACCGCCCAACCACCTTTCACTAACATAAAACAGATTAGACTCTTTGGCTATGTCTTCAATCAAACTTTTCAAAGGAACTTTTGTTCCAATTAAAAGCATTTTATCATCTTTCTTAAAAAGTTCAGAAATAAAAACCAAAGCTTCTTTCAAACCAGAGGCTGTTTTTTTTAAATCAATTATGTGAACAGTATTTCTTATTCCAACAATATATTCTTCCATATTTGGATGAAGTTTTGAAATCTTGTGTCCCAAATGAATTCCAGCTTTTGTCATTTCGTCAATATCTATTCCAAAGTCCTTTATTGGCTCTTTTTTTTCTTCTTTTAAGGTTTTTTTAGTTTTAATAGTTTCTGGTGACATAAATATATTATTCCCAATTCTACAATATTCCTCTTGATTTTTCAATGCCTTTAAGATATAATCCGAATTATGAAAAAAGACATCCACCCAAAATACTATAAAAAAGCAAAAGTTCACTGTGTCTGTGGAGCTACTTTTGAAATTGGTTCAACTCAAGAGCATATTGAAACAGAAATATGCGTCAAGTGTCATCCGCTTTTTACTGGTAAAGAAAAAATAATTGATACCGCTGGAAGAGTTGAGAAGTTTAAAAAACGATTAGAAAAAAAGAGGAAAGATGCAAAGAAATGAGAAAAATTCAATAATTATGGAAATTAGAGCTGGAGCAGGTGGCGAAGAAGCTACCTTGTTTGCTAAAGATCTTTTTCGGATGTATTCGAAATATGCTGTTTCAAAGGGTTGGCAAGTTCAAGTTTTAGATGATTATCAAACGGAAGTCGGAGGATTAAAACAAGTCATTTTTAAAATAGAAGGAGAAGGAACTTTTTCTAAAATGAAATATGAAGGGGGAGTTCATCGGGTTCAAAGAATTCCCAAAACAGAAAAAGCAAATAGAATACATACTTCAACTATTTCTGTCGCTGTTTTGCCAATTCCTACCACCACTGAAATTAAATTAAATCCAGCCGATTTAAAGATGGATTTTTATAAATCCTCAGGACCCGGCGGCCAGTATGTCAATAAACGTCAGACTGCTGTCCGAATCAGCCATTTGCCAACTGGCTTAGTGGTCTCTTGTCAAACCTCAAGAAATCTTGAGCAAAACAAAAAATCAGCTCTGGAAATTTTAGCTGCTAAACTTTATGAAAAAGAAAAGAGTGAAACAGAAGAAAAATTAGACCAAGAACGAAAACTTCAAATAGGAAAAGCTCAAAGAGCTGAAAAAATAAGAACTTACAATTTTCCCCAAGACAGAATCACTGACCATCGAATAAAAAAGAGTTGGCACAACATTGAGAAAATCTTAGATGGAAACTTAGATGTTATTTTAAAAAAACTCCAAATATTAAAATACTAATTTTTGGCAAGTCGCAGACATAAAACCATTACCAATGTAATCCTGAATACATTTTGCCACTGTCATTATTGGTTTACCGTAGTTTTCCCTCCAGTACCAAGAAGTACAACTAGAACCAAAATATCTTAAAGCAGCGCATATTTCTTTTTCGTAAGTTTGATAACCCGCACCCAGGTCTCTTAAATATAAGCCACTAGCTAAAAAAGCATCTCTGACATTCCAAGGATTGGCAGGAGTATCTCCTGTCTTTTTTTCTATCGCTTTTTTATAAAGCATCCAGGTTGAGGGAATAAATTGAGCCGGCCCCATAGCTCCTCCCCAACCAAAATAGCCGCTACTGGTAATCATACAACAGGAAACAGGAGTATGAGAATAATCGGTCTCAAGCTTTCCTGTGTTGTTTAATTCTTTTATAATATTCAAAAAAGGAGGTACATCGCGACTTGGCTTCATTGTCCGTGGCGCTTTATTGCCTGTCTTAATGTAAATGCCGTCGCCGGTTTTAGTGTCTATCAAATAACACCCTCCCTTAAGCTTGCCTATTCTTGTTTCCTGCCATAAAACAGCGAGAGAAAAAGCAGCTCTTATGCCTGTTTGTTTTGAAATATCTTTAGCAATTCTTACTGCATCTTCAAATTTTATACCACCTTCAGGCACTTCAATTAATTCAAAAAGTAAATTACCAATCTTAGTTGCTGTTTCTTCGGCTTCTTTTTTCTCTTGAAGATAATTTTGGTATTCCCCTTCGGTTAACTTTAAAAAATACTCTTCTTCTTTTTTGCTTTCTGCACTTTCTTGCTTTTGAAATATTTGAACGGTCACTAAATTCTCTAATTCTTTTTTCTCTTCATCCATAGATTCTTTTTGACCTTCCAGGGAAATTTTTAGTTCCTTAATGTCTCCGAGTAAATTCTGGGTCTCTAAATTCAATGACTCCAGAGCCATCAAATTATCAAAAAAATCACTAAAGTCTTCTTCGGATAAAAATATTTCTAAAAGAGATTTCTGGTCTTCTTCGTATCTTAATTGTAAAAGTGAAGAGAGTCTTTCTTTAACCTGGTCAATTTTTGAACCGGTTTTCCCAATTGATTCTTCAGTATCAGTAATTTGGATACTAAGGTCTTTTACTATTATATTGCCTTGGTATATTTGGTAATCTAAACTTTTTATTTTATTACTTAGAATATAAATTTTATTCTCAAGAGTGTCTTTTTCCTGTTTAGTTTTGGTAATATCACTTTCTATTTCCTCACTTTTTTCTTGATAATATGCTTGACATTTTCTTAACAAAGATTCGTAATCCTCTTCTGAAAAATTTTCTGGTCTTTCTTTAATTTTTTCCCACTGACAAATTTCTTCTAAATTTTCTTGAGCAAAAATTCTAAAATCGGGAAATAAAAAAACCATAATTATTATGGTTAATAAAATTGTTTTTGTGAAACAAGAAAAATTCATAAAATTGAAAATTATTTAGATTTTACTTCCCCTGCTTCCTTTTCTTCTTCTGCTTCTTCTTCAGCTGGTTTCTCTTCTTCTACTACCTTTTCTTCCTCAGCTGGTTTTTCTTCCTCCTCTTCTTTTCTCGGTGGCATAACATGAGCCACAATGTCTTCTTTATTTCTTAAAATAGTTATTTTTTCCGGTATCTTTAAATCAGCAACTGTAATTTTATCATCAAAAGTTTTAAGTTTCTCAACATTAATTTTAATATCCTTTGGTAAATCTTGAGCTAATCCTTTAACTTCAATGGTTTGAATTTCCCGAATCAAAGTTCCTTCTAAGTTTTTTTCAGCCGGGGCTTCTCCTTCAAAAACCAAAGGAATTTCCGCTTCAACCTCTTTTTTGGCTGAGGGATGATAAAAATCAATATGCAAAAATTTCCCTGTCAAAGGATGCCGGGCTGTATCATGAATTAAAACTTGTAATTTTTTAGAACCTTTTCCCATAATTTCAAGTGAAATCAAGGAACTCTCTCCCGCCTCTTTATAAACTTTTTCAAATTCTTTCTCATTAACCTCCAAAGGAAAGTTTTTGATTTCAGCTCCATACAAAATAGCCGGTAAAAACCCTTCCTTTCTTAAAGATTTGTTTTTACTGCCAAATTTTTCTCGGATTTTAGCTTTAAGAGAAACCATATTATTTTGTTACTTTGTTATTTTGTTATTTTTATAACTTGGACTGGACAGACTTCAACTGCTTCTTGAGCGCAACCCAGGTCTTCTACCTCAAGCTCTTCAATTTCAGTTTTAGCATCAAATTTTGACCCTTTCAAGTGAGCTTTTCCATCTTCTGCCATTTCAAAGAATTTTGGACATATAACCACACAAGAGCCGCAACCAATACATTTTGCTTTATCATGGATAATTTTCACAGTGGCTTCTTTTCTACTTTAACTTTTGGCCAACTTCCCCACTCTCCTTTTTTCAATAAACCATTTTTAGCTCCAATTTTCTGGATACAGGCCGTAGCGTTAGCTGTCGCAAGCTGAATGGCATACTCTATATTATTTTTTTCCAAAAATCCGCTCAAAAACCCACTTCCAAAAGCATCGCCAGCTCCAGTCTTTTCAAAGGGAAGAACTGAAGGAACTCCTGCCTTAAAAACATGTTTGCCATCACAAACCATTGACCCTTTCTCCCCCTTGGTTATGACAACAATACCTTCAGTTAAAAGCATTAACTTCTTAATTATTTCTTTTTCTTTTTTAATTGGAATTTTAGTTAATAAAAATGCTTCCTCAAGATTAAGAATTAAAATATCAACTTTTTTCAAAATTGGTTCTAAAATTACTTTTTTTAAATTTATTTGGCTATTACCAAGATTTGCAACAACTTTTATTTTATTATCTTTGGCAAAATTAACTAAGGGTTCAAAAACATTGGCACTCTTACCGCTTAAGGGAGCAAGATAAAACCATTTAGGGACTGGTGAGACTGTGGGAATTTCTTGGGCATCCAAGAAATGACAAGCTCCCCGGTAAATTAAGATAGTTCTCTCTCCAATAGGCGAGGAAAGAATAACAGAATAAGCTGTTGAGTGTTTTTTATCTTTTTTAATAAACTTGGTTTCAACATTAAATTCTTTTAGTTCTTCAATCACTGCCTCTCCTCTTTTATCATCACCAATCTTACCCCAATAAGCCACTTTAAAACCTTGATTACTGAAAGTGCAAGCACTGTTCGTTCCGCCGCCGCCGCTTGCTACTTTTAAATCTTCAATAAATATTTTCGCTCCCAAAGGAAAACATAAAGCCTTATTTGCTAAAAACTCTTCTTCTAAAATTCGATAATTCTCTTTTTTCAATCTCAAAAAAGTATCCCTTGTTGCTGAACCAAATGTTATAATGTCGTACATATTATCTTTTTATCTTTTTTGTTTAGCTAAATTTAATATTGTTTTAATAACTGTATCAGGATTTAAAGACATGCTTTCAATTCCCTCTTTCATTAAAAATTCAGCAAATTCCGGATAGTCACTCGGTGCCTGGCCGCAAATTCCGCAGTATTTTTTCTTTTCTCGACAAAGCCGAATTATTTTTTTTATCATTTCCTTTACCGCCGGATTTCTTTCATCACCAATCTTTTGTAAAAAAGTATTATCACGGTCGATACCTAAAGCTAATTGAGTTAAATCATTACTCCCGATTGACATTCCATCAAAGATCTCCAAAAACTCTTCAGCTAAAATCACGTTTGAGGGAATTTCACACATCACATAAACTTTTAATCCATCCTTTCCTTTTTCCAGTCCAGTTTTTTTCATTAATTCCAGAACTTTCTTTCCTTCTTCAACTGTCCGGCAGAAAGGAACCATTACTTTCACGTTTTTTAAACCAAAAACATCTCTTACTCTTTTAATTGCTTGACATTCCATTAAAAAGGCGGGTTTAAAATTTTTATCATAATACCTTGAAGCTCCCCGCCAACCTAACATTGGGTTTACTTCTTCTGGTTCAAAAATTTTCCCGCCGATTAACTGAACATATTCATTTGTTTTAAAATCAGAAAGTCTGACAATTACTTCTTTAGGATAAAAAGCAGCAGCAATCTGACCGATTCCCTCAGCCAATTCTTTAATAAAATATTCTTTTTTATCTTTATGCTCAATTGTTATTTTTTCGATTTTATTTCTCAGGGCTTTATCTTTTATCTTATTGAAGTGATAAAGGGCTAAAGGATGGACTTTTATTTTTTCAGCAATTATAAATTCTTCTCTAGCCAGTCCCACTCCATCATTTGGTAAAAATGAAGTTTTGAAAGCAGTCTCTGGTATTCCAATATTTATCATTATCTTTGTTTTGAGCTTGGGAATCTTTTTCAAATCAAATCTTTTTATCTCATAAGGAACTTTTTCTTTAAAAATTCTTCCATTTAAACCCTGTGTGCAATCAACAGTTACTAGCTGACCGGTTTTTAAAACTTTGGTTGCTTTTTGAGTGCCAACAATACAGGGAATTCCCAACTCTCTTGAAACGATAGCGGCATGGCAGACTTTAGAACCTTCATCAGTGACAATAGCTGAAGCCAATCTCATAATTTGAACCCAATCCGGGTCAGTCATTTTTGTTACTAAAACCTCTCCTTTTTTAAATTGTAATATTTTAGAAATATCAGTAATTAGCCGAACTTTCCCAAAGCCAATTTTATCACCTACTGCAGTACCCCTCAAAATTGGCGGTTCTTTAGTTTTTATTTCATATTCTTCAAAAAACTTCTTCTTTTTTAAGGTGTGAACTGTTTCTGGTCTTGATTGAACAATAAAAAGTTCTTTGGTCTTTCCATCTTTTGCCCACTCAATATCTTGAGCTAATTTATAATGTTTTTCAATCAAACAAGCCCATTGGGCTAAAGTTAAAATTTCATCATCAGTTAAAGAAAACTTTAATTGTTTCCCTTTTGATACTTTTATTTCTTTCAATCCTCCTTTGCGATTGTAAATGTATTTTTTGCTCTTTCGTCCCAAATTCTTTACAATTATCGGTTTGTAAAGATTGTCTTGACCGGGCGAAAGAAGGGGTTTAAAAACAAAAAATTCATCTGGGGTAATCATTCCTTTAACTATCATTTCCCCAAGGCCATAAATTGAATTTATTAAAACAACATTTTGAAAACCAGTCTCTGTATCTAAAGTAAAAATCACTCCCGAAGAAGCCAAATCGCTTCTTATCATCTTTTGGACGCCAACTGAAAGAGCAATTTTCAAGTGTGAAAATCCCTTTTCTTCTTTATAGGCAATGGCTCTATTATTAAATAAAGAAGCAAAAGCTTTTTTTATAGCTTTTAATAAATTTTCCTCTTCTGAGATATTTAGAAAAGTTTCAAATTGTCCAGCAAAAGAGGCCTCAGGAAGATCCTCACAAGTTCCTGAAGACCTGACTGCAACATCTACATTTTCCGCTCCATATTTTCTTGAGAGCTTCTGGTAAGCACTTAAAATTTCTTTTTTTAAATCTTCTGGAAAATCTGCTTTTAAAATAAGTTGGCGAGCTTCTCTTCCGGTTTCTTGTAAACTTTTTAAACTTTGGGGATTAAATTTTCTAAAAGTTTCTTTTAGATTTTGGTTAATTTTATTCTTTTTCAGAAAATACCAATAAGCCTTTGAGGTTAAAGTAAAACCATCGGGGATATTAATCCCCTTTTTGCTAAGCTTTCTATACATTTCTCCCAAAGAGGCATTCTTTCCCCCTACTAGAGAAATGTCTTTTGAAGAGATTTCTCTAAACCAAAGAATATTTTTCTGAGATTTAATCATATAGTAAGCACAAGCATTATTCTTCTTTCAGAAAGATGGTAATGTCTCGAGGATCATTTGTCCCCGCCCCTTCGTCCCAACAAGTACAGCAAGCAGGTCTTTCATTAGTCGGACACCGATTAGTTTCGCAAACTCCATATAAAACCGCATAAGTTCCTGAACAACCACAGCAAGGATCATCCACTTTCATATAGCGGTAACTGCATTTCTCCCAATTACCAGAACCAGTAGGATTTCTTTCAATTACAGGTGCAGTAATAAATCCTTCGTCTATCAGGGGTTGAATAAAGAGGTCATCTTCTCCATTTAAAATACTACCCCCATCCCAATTACCCCAACAGCCAATATCTCCCGTATCAGTGTTTTCTGGATATTTATCATAAACTGTATAGTATTGTTGTAAAGCATGGCCAATTTGATAAAGCTCCTGGACTCGTCTGGCATCTCTGGATTGAGCCGCACCCTTTATTAAAACAAATATCAACGTACCCGCTAAAATTCCAAGAATAACAATAACTATCAAAAGCTCAAGAACTGTAAACCCTTTTTGTTTTTGTTTCATATTTTATAGTCCAATAACCTTTTTTACCTCCTCAACACTTTGAGGATTAGATAAAGTGGAAAGATCACCAAGATCTTCCCCGGTAAACAACCTTTTTAAAATTCGACGCATAATTTTACCCGACCTTGTTTTGGGTAAATCCTCAACCAGATAAACTTCTTTTGGCAAAGCAATAGGACCAATCTCTTTTCTAATCTCTTCAATTACTTCTTTTTTTATTTGTTCAACTGGTTTTTTTGTTTTTTTTGAGACAATGAAAGCTACTGGCACCTCACCTTTTATCTCATCTTTCTTTCCAATAACCGCACACTCAGTAATGTCTTCGTGTAAAGAAATCGCACTTTCTAATTCACCTGTGGTTATTCTGTGTCCAGCTACTTTAATTACATCATCCACCCTTCCCACAATTCTAATCAAACCATTCTTGTCGTGCAAAGCAGCATCCGAAGTAAAATAAATTTTTTCCCCATACTGGGTCCAATAGGTCTCCAAGTATTTTTGGGGATTTTTGTAGATTCCCCGAAACAAACCTGGAGCAAACGGTGGCAAAAGTACCAAATTTCCTTCCTTTCCAGCTCTCACTGATTTTCCTCTGTCATCTAAAATATCAACTTTTACCCCTGGAAAAGCCAGGCCGGTAAAAGAAGGCTTAAAAGGACCAATCCCGGGCAAAGAGGTAATTAAAATGCCGCCTGTTTCTGTCTGCCACCAAGTATCAACTATTGGACACCTTTTCTTTCCAATTTTTTCAAAGTACCACTGCCAAGCGGCCTCATCAAATGGTTCGCCTACTGAACCCAAAAGTCGTAAAGTTTCAAACTTGTAACTTTCCGAAATTTTACCATTGTATTTTTCAAACATTCTAATTGCGGTTGGGGCAGTGTAAAAAACAGTCACACCATATTTCTCAATAATTTCAGCCCATCTGTGAGGCGTGGGCCAATCAGGCGCTCCCTCAAAAATCAAGAAAGTAACTCCATTTAATAAAGGAGAATAGCAATTGTAGGTATGACCAGTTATCCAGCCAATGTCAGCCATTGACCAAAAAATATCATCCTCTTTCCAGTCAAATATCCATTTTCCAGTAAACTTTGCCTGAACAGCATAGCCGCCGCAAGTGTGCTCACAACCCTTTGGTTTACCAGTACTCCCACTGGTATATAAAATAAATAACAAGTCCTCACTGTCCATTATTTCAGGTTGACAAAAATCTGGCTGATTCTCAATTACTTCATCCCACCAAATATCCCTTCTTTCTTCCCAGAAAATTTCATTCTTAGCTCGCTTTACGACAATAACTTTTTCAACCTTAGTTTCTTCTATTCCGGCATCAGCATTTTCTTTTAAATTGATAACTTTTCCTCTCCGATAATAACCATCAGCAGTGATTAAAATTTTAGCTTCCGTATCTTGTAATCTTATTTTTAAAGCAGCCGGAGAAAAGGCAGAAAAAACCAAAGTATGGACAGCTCCAATTCTGGCACAAGCCAACATGGCAATGATAACTTCTGGAATCATCGGCAGATAAATCCCAACTCTATTTCCTTTTTTAACCCCTAATTTTTTTAGAGCATTGGCAAATTTATTGACTTCTTTTGAAAGTTCTTTGTAAGTTAAAATTTTTGCTTTTTCCTCAGTTAGTTCCGGCTCCCAAATCAAAGCTGGTTTTTCGCCTCTTTTTTTTAAATTTTCATCAAGAGCATTTTCTGTAATATTTATTTTTCCATTTTTAAACCATTCAAAATAGGGTGGTTTATGAGAAAAAACTTCAGTCCATTTTTTTGACCACTTCAGTTCTTTTGCCAACTCTTCCCAGAATTTAACTGGATTCTTTTCTGCTTTTTTGTAAATTGATTTATCTTTCAGCCATGCTCTTTTTTTAAATTCTTTTCCGGGAAAATACAAATCCCCTTTTTTCATCATATTAAAACTCCAAAATCATTATGAGTTCATCGATAAGATTTCCATTAAATTGATACTGATGAGACACTCTTGCTACTTGTTTAAATCCTAAATCTTTATAAAGCTTCATTGCTATTTTGTTTGTCTGAGAAAGACTCAATCTAATAATTTTGGGAATGGGTTTTAATCGAGTCTTAGCTAATTTAAGGATTTTTTCTGTTAAATAAGTTCCCAGGCCCATTCCTCGATAATCCTTTCTTATGGCTATGCTTAGTATTCCGACATGTTCTTTGCGTTCTTCCAGTAAATAGATTTCAGCTTCGGCAATAATCTTTTTATTGTGCCAGCTTACCAAAAAAACCGATTTCTTTTCTTTAACCCCTTTTAATTTGGCTTTTAGCCATTCTCTTTCTTCTTTCAGAGATTTCTTTTTCTTTATTAAAATCTGGGCTTTTTCTTCTACTAAAGAATTAATAAAGTCTTTAAAATATCGGGTTTTAGAAACGTCTTTCTCAAAAAGGGTTTTGGTGATAATTTTTTTATCTCCAAAAGATTTTACTTCCATATCAAAGTTTTTTGCCGACATACTCGGCGAATTCTCCCAAGCGACAGGCGTATCCCCATTCATTATCATACCAAACTAATACCTTTATTAAATTATCAAAGGCTTGAGTTGATAAAGCATCAATAATTGCAGAAAAAGAATTACCTATGTAATCGGAAGAAACAAGTGGAGCATCCTCAACCCCTAAAATTCCTCTAAATTCTTTTGTTTGAGAAGCTTTTTTCAGAAGATAATTTATTTCTTCAGCTGTTGTTTCTTTTTTAACTTGAGCTACAAAATCAACAATGGAAACAGTTGGGGTTGGCACCCGCAAAGATAAACCATCTAATTTTCCTTTAAGTTCCGGTAAACATTTTTCTACTGTTTTAGTGGCTCCGGTTGTAGTTGGAATAATATTCAAAGCAGCAGCCCTTGTTCTTCTTAAATCTTTATGAGCTAAATCTAAAATTCTTTGGTCATTGGTATAACTGTGAACGGTTGTCATAAAACCCTTTAAAATTTCAAACTCCTTGTTTAAAATTTTAGCTACCGGAGCTAAACAATTAGTGGTGCAAGAACCCATTGAAATAACATCATCTTTTTCCGGTTTATAATCCTCTTCGTTCACCCCCAAAAGATATGTTGGAATTTCTTCTGATTTAGCCGGCGCTGAAATTATGACCTTCTTGGCTCCAGCTTTTAGATGCTTTTCTGCTCCTTCTAAATCAGTAAAATGGCCAGTGCATTCCAAAACAATATCCACTCCTAATTTTTCCCAGGGCAAATTCTCAGGCTCTTTCTCAGAGAAAAGCTCCACTTTTTTCCCATTTAAAGTCCCATCAATCAAAAGTCCTCCACCCCCAGACTTAACTTGCTTTTTGTAAATCCCGTATAAAGAATCGTATTTCAAAAGATGAGATAGGGTTTTTGAATCAGCTAAATCATTAATGGCAATCACATCCATTTCCGGATGTTTGTCCAAAATTCTTCTGAAGGTTGGTCTGCCAATTCGACCAAAACCATTTATTGCAATTTTAATCATATTTGTTGTTTAATTCTCTATATTTAAAAGTTTCGAAATTCGCTTTCTATCAAATCCGACCACAAACTCCCCATCTATCTCCAATACTGGTACTGCCATCTGGCCTGTTTTCTCCACCATTTCCCGGGCTGCTTCCTGGTTTTGACTAACATCAATCTCTTCAAAATCAACATTGTGCTTTTTTAAAAATTCTTTCAGGGATACACAATAAGGACAGACAGGAGTACTATATACTTTAACTTTATTCATAATTTATTGGCAACCGCCGCCTCCTGGATTTTCTCCGCTTGGAGATTCAGCTCCCAAAGGCGCTTCACAGCCAGTAGCTGCTGAAAAATTTTCAAAAGTTCTTTCTCCTTGATATTGTTTTCCTTTGATAAGAATAGTTGGAAATCCTTGAACTCCTTTTTCACTACATAATTCTTCTTCTTCTGTACATTCAACATAGATGGGTTTTACCATATCAAATCCGCCCAACATCTCCACTAATTTTTCAGTCCAACCGCACCAATTTGCTCCGTAGATAACAAAATCAGCTTCTTTAAGACAAGCTATAAATTCTGTAAGTTCTTCGGGGGCTATAGTATTTTCAGAAGAAGATTGTGATTCTTCAGAGTCCGGGTTTTGAACAATAGGTTCCTCTTCTAAATAAAATCCTTCAGGAAAGAAAATTTTTCCGTCTTTTGTCAGAAAAGAAAGAATTTTTTGGCCAGCTACTTCAATCTGAAATTTATACAAACCTGCTTCTTCTTCAATTTCTCCTACTAAACTCGCCTTGAGTTGTCCTTGTAAAAGACTTTCATTTATATAAGTCAGAATTAAGTCCTCTACTTCTTCAATATTAATAGTATCTTTTCCAATTTTTTGACCGAATTGAGAATAAACCAATCCCCCAGCCAGAGCTACACAAACTATCAGGAGAATCAATATTATTAAATTTTTATTTTTAAGATTTATCATAATTTTATTTTAACAATTAGTTTCAAAAAATCAATACTTTTTATTCTACCAAGTTTTCCTTTTGAGCAATCTTTTTCTGAAAATTTTTTAACATTATCTTTTCCATCGCCAAAAATCAAAACTGGAACCGGTTCTTTACAATGCCTTTTAAGAGTACAACAGGTTGAGTGGTCAGCAGTTACTACTATTAAAGTATTTTTGAGATTTAAAATTGGCTTCAAATTTTTATCAATTTTTTCAATAAATTTCTTTTTTTCCTGAAAATTCCCATCCTCAGCTAAACTATCAGTAGCTTTAATGTGGAGAAAAATAAAATCGTATTTTTTAAAAGCTTTTATAGCAGCCCGAATTTTTCCCTTTAAATTTGTATTGGGAAGCCCATTTGCTCCTTTAACTTTTATTACATCCATTCCTAAAATTTTTCCGATTTGTTGATAAAGGAATTTTCCGGCAATACAACAAGCCTTCAAACCATATCTTTTTCTAAAACTTGGTAATTTCTTTAGAGTACTGGCTCCCCGGACCAAAAGATAGTTAGCTGGGAGCAAGCCGAGTTTTTCTCTTTTTTTATTTTGAGGATGTTCTTTTAAAATCTTGTGGGCTTTTCTTAAAAATTCATTTAGAATTTTTGCTGTAAAAACAGCTTGAGGAGTTTTATCGAGTGGTTTAATTTTTCTTGCTCTCTTTTCTAACTTTCCATAAAATGGATCTCCATCTGAGATATTAGAACTTAAATTTCTTCCCCTCAAAATAACTCCTAATCTATGTTCACTAGCGCTTTTTAGCAATAACTTAATATTATCAACTTTAATTCCTTTCAAAGCTTTAATTAAGGATTGGGTCTCCCTAATTCTTCCAGCTCGCCTATCAATCATATTTAATCTCTCATCAACAGTGGCAAAATTTCCCCTCAAAGCAACATCACCCTTTTTCGCCTTCATACCAGTGCCAGTTGCTGTAATAATTCCCCTCCTTATTTTATAAAACTCAGGGTCATAACCAAATAAAGAAAAATGAGCTTCTTCAGAGGTTGGGGTAGCGCCGCGGAATTTAAGTTTTTTTAAACCACAAATTCCTTGTTTGGCTAAAAAATCTAAATTTGGCGTTCTGGCCGCCTCCAAAGGAGTTTTGTTGCCAAGCTCTTTGATAGGTCGGTCGCCAAGACCATCAATGATTAATAATAAAATTTTCATAGCTTACAAAGAACTGTTCTCTGTTAATTCTTCTTCGATTTTTAAAAGTCGGTTATATTTTGCCATTCGTTCTGCTGGACCAGGCGCTCCCGACTTTATAAATTCAGCTCTAATACCAACAGCGAGGTCGGCAATAAAATCATCAAGGGTTTCACCAGAACGATGGGAAACAATAATTTTCCATTCAAATTTTTTTGCCAGTTTTGCCGCAGCAATTGTTTCTGTTATTGTTCCAATTTGATTGGGCTTTAGAATTATTCCATTACAAGCCTCTTTTTCTTTAGCTTCCTTAATTCTTTCCAGATTTGTCACTGTCAAATCATCTCCCATAATTAACAACTTTGCACTTTGCACTTTGCACTTTGCACTTAATTGCTGCCAGGATTTCCAGTCATCTTGTTCAAATGGGTCTTCTAAAAATGAAATGGGATATTCTTTGAGTAAATCTTGGTAAAACCCTAAAAGTTCCTCTCCTGTTCTTTTTTCTCCTTCAAAATTATATTTTCCCTCTTGGAAAAAATGTGAAGCGGCGCAATCCAAACCAATTTTTACTTTTCTCTCATTTTTGGTTTTTCTTATAGCTTCTGTTATTAAATCTAATGCCTCTTTTGTTTTTTTTAAAGGCGGTGCAAATCCTCCTTCAACACCAAGATTACAAGCTTTTTCTTCAAATTTATTTTTTAAAATCTCTTTTAATGAGTGATAAATTTCTGTTCCTATTCTTAAATTTTTTTGAAAAATCTCTGTTTGAGGAACAATCATAAACTCCTGAATATCTAAATCGTTCCCACTATGAAGTCCACCTTCGATAATTAAAATACAGGGAAGAGGTAATTTTGTTTCTCTCTCGGCGATTTTTGAAATCCATTTCCATAAAGCTAAGTTCTGAGCTGCTGCTCCAGCCCGACAAACTGCTATTGATACTCCTAAGATAGCATTAGCTCCAAGACTTGACTTATTTTCTGTTCCATCTAATTTTATCAAAAATTCATCAATTTCTTTTTGCTGGCTTACATCTTTTCCTTTTAATTCTGGACTGATAATCTCATTAACATTCTTCACGCCATCTCTAAGCTCAACTGCCTCATATTTTCCCCGGGATGTACCAGAAGGTATTGAAGCTTGAAAAATTCCAAGCTCTGTTTCAACTTCTACTTCAATTGTTGGCTCGCTCCTTGAATCCAAAATCTCTTTTGCTTTTATTTTTTTTATTTCGGGCATTTTATTAATTCATATTTTGCAAATACTTATAGACAGCCAGAGCAGCTCTGGCACCTTCACCAGCGGCAATAATTATTTGCTTCCATTTTCCATCATTAACATCGCCAGCAGCAAAAATACCCGGGCACGAGGTCTGACAAGTTTTAAAATCAACTTTAATCTCATCCGCTTCATTAAACTCAACTAATCCCTTAACAAAAGCAGTGGCTGGAATAGTTCCAATCTGAACAAAAACTCCATCAATTGGCACTTGAAAAGTTTTCTTGGTTTTTAAATCATGATAGAGCAATGATTGAACTTTACCCCTCCCCTCAATTTTTTTAACCTCTTTATTTAAATGAATTTCAATTTTCTTTTCTTTTTTTGCCTCTTCCTGTAAAATCTCATCGGCTATTATTTTATCAGACCTCTCAAAAATAAAAATTCTTTTTGCGTATTTTAACAAATCCAAAGCTGCCTCAAATCCAGAATTCCCACCCCCAATCACGGCCACCGCCTTATCTTGAAAAAAAGGGGCATCGCATATAGAACAGTATGATACACCTTGACCAATAAATTCTTTCTCACCCGGAACTTCCAAAGGTCTCGGGTCCCTGCCAGTAGCTATAATCACTGACTTTGTTAAAAAATTTTTTTTGCTTCCTGTTTTAATTAAAAAAAATTCTTTCTCTTTCTTCACCCTAACTACTTTTTCAGCTTCTTGAATTTCAATCTCAAACTTTTTTATATGTTCTTTAAACTTTTCCATCAATTCAATTCCTGAAATTCCAGGTAATCCCAAGTAGTTATCAATTTGACCTGTTTTCCCCACCTGACCTATAAAATCCTCAGTTACTAATAAAGTTTTTAATTTTTTTCTGGCAGCATAAATACCCGCAGTCACTCCTGCGGGTCCCCCACCAATTATTATTAAGTCGTAAAGCTCCATAGAGTTATTTTATTCTTTTTAAAAACTCTTTGAGGATTGCTCCGTATTGAGGATGTTTTAAACAAAGATATAAATTTGATTTCATCCAATCAATAATCCTGCCGCATTCAAGCCACTCCCCATCAATCTCATAACCATAAACTATTTTACCATCTTTTATTATTAAGTTTAGAGCATCAGCTAAAATTATTTCTCCTTTTTTATCAGGTTGAGTTTTTTTCAAATAATTAAAAATTTCAGGAGTTAGAATATATCTGCCAGCAATTACTAAATCAGAAAGAGCTTCATCCGGGGGTGCTTTTTCTTTAATTTTTTTAATTTTATACAATCTGTTAGCAATTTTTTCTACAGCCACTGAACCATAGGAAGAAATCTTTTCCTTGGAAACCTTTTTCAAACCAATTATCGGTCTCTGGGAAGTCTGAAAAATTTTTTTAAGCTGACTCAAGGCGGCAACTTTGCTTTCAAAAACATCATCAGGAAACAAAACAGCAAACCCTTCGTTTTTAATCTGATTTTTAGCTCTTAAAACTGCGTCGCCATCTCCCTTGGGAACTTTTTGAAGACTGGAAGAAAAAACAAGTTCTTCAAAATCTTTTTCTATTTTTTTTAGATTCTCCAAATGTTTCTTTTTTTGATTGTCTTTTTTGAGAATGTTTTCTAATTTTTGATTTTTCTTGAAATAATCATAAATAATTTTTTTATTTTCCGACAAAATAAAAATTATCTTATCTATTTCAGAATATTTTGCTTCTCGGACAGCAAAATCAATCAAGGGCACATCAGTCAAGGGTAAAAGCTCTTTAGGAAGAGCTTTAGTTAAGGGAAGAAATCGAGTGCCCAAGCCAGCGACTGGAATAATTGCTTTAGTAATTTGTCGCATATTACTTTTTTCTCAAAAAGGCGGGGACTTCCCATTCCGGTTCCTGAACCAGTGATAGTTCCCGTTCTTCGGCTTCTTTTTTTGCTTTTTTTACTTCTAAAGCCGACTTTCGAACTTTACGCATGGGTTTAACTTTTCTTTTGCTTTTAGCTTTCTTTTTGACTTTTCCTTTCTTTTTTTCTTTCTTTTTTTCTTTTTGCTCTTTAACATTTTCTTTTTCCTGACTTGAAAAATCTTCTCCTATCCCCAAAAGAGTAATTTTAAGTTTCTTAACTGATTTTGAACTCTGGGAAATTCCAAAAATAATTTTTGCTGTAGGGTTTAAATCAAAAATTGACTTGGCTATTTTTTCTATTTCTCTCAGTTCCAAATTCGAGCCATCGGAAATGTTAAACAAAATCTTTTTAAGTTTTGAAGGAGGAGTAAAAAGAGGATTTTCAAAAATTCCTTTAATTGCTTCTTCCACCCTATTGGGTCCTTGACCAATTCCCCGACCAAAATAAACCATCTGGTTCTTCCCTTTAAGAATGGTCCAGAGGTCAGCAAAATCAATATTAATAATTCCCGGTAATGAGATTATCTTAATTAAATCCTGAAAATAACCAATTAAAAGTTGGTTCATTGAAGAAAGAGATTTTTGTAAAGAAGCTTTTTTTTCAGAGTGTTTCAGAATTTCTTCATTTGGTAAAACAATCACTCCTGCTAAATTGTCTTTCAAATTCTTTAAACTGTTTTTAGCAAGTCTCATCTTTTTCTCTCCTTCAAAATTAAAAGGCAAAGTGAAAATACCAATAGAGAGTACTTTTGCTTCTTTTAAAACTTGACTGAAAACCGGAGAAGCTCCAGAACCCACTCCTCCTCCAAGACAACTTACTAAAATCACCAAATCAAGACCCTGAATCTTTTTTTTGATTTTTTCTCTTACCTCCATTGCCGCCTTTTCCCCGATTTCTGAATTCATTCCCGTACCCCAACCTCGGGTCAATTCCTGACCAAATTGAAAAGCTCCAATCCCTGAAGAAATTTTCTTAAAACTTCTTTGATCAGTATCTGCTGCCAAAAAACTCACTCCTTTTAAATTTTTTGCCATCTCATTCAAAATAGAAGAGGCTCCTCCGCCAACACCAATAATTCGAATCTTAATCTGTCGAGGTTTTAATAGTTCTTTCTCCTTTTTCTTGGATTTTTTTGAAGTTTTCTTTTTTAGTTTTGACATTTAGTCATTTGCTTTTAGAGTTATTCCTCTTCCTCCTCTTCTTCTTCTTCTTCTATTACTTCTTCTCTTTCTAATTCTTCAATTTTTGTTTTAACTAACTCATTATTGGGATTGAGTGCTAAAACTTTTTCAAATTCCTCCAAAGCTTTATCCTTTAGTCCTTTTATTTCATAAGTTAAACCCAAAGAATAATGAGAATTGGAATGGTTGGGAGAAATAATTATAGCACTCTGAAACTGACCAATTGCTTTGTCATATTCCTTCTGATTGAAATAAAACCTGCCTAATTGAAAGTGAGCCTCAACTGAAAAAGGGTTGTTCTTAACTATTTCCTCTAACCGCAGTCCTGCCTCTTCTTTCTTTCCCTCTTCCTCGTCTATTAAGGCAAGTTGAATTCCGGGCTCAACATAATCTCCTCTTAATTCCAAAGCTTTGTTAAACCAAACTTTAGCTTCTTCTATCTTTTCCTCTGTAATCTTAAACTTTCCCAACTCATTCATTAAAACAGGGTTTTTGGGTTCAAGCTCCAAGGCATCTTCAAAACTTTTAATCCCCCATTCCAAAACTCCCTGAGCCAGTCCTTGAATATCGCGGTAGACTATACCCAATGTCTGATGAACAGCAACTCTCTTTGGAGAAACCTCTACTGCTCTTTGTGCTTCCCTAATAGCCAAAGCAGTCATATTTATTATCAACTGATTATCAGGTTGAACTTTGGTAAACTCGTTAGAAATCTCTACCAAATATCCTCTGGCTAAAGTCATATGATAAGTTGCCCTGGAATCATTTAACCTAGTAGAACTTTCTATTTTTTCAAAATTCTCTGCTGGACTTACTAAATAATCTCTATAATAAGCGTCAGCCACATAGTATTTAATCATAATAAAAGAGAAAAATCCGAGACCAATCAGGGCAACCCAAAACAAAATACTGAAAATTAGACCGATTTCTGGAAAATCGCGAAAGTTAAAGGTTTTCTCTTTTTGGGGCTTATCCCAGCTGACTGCTCCCAAGGCCAAAAATAACCAGAAGCTGAAAGCTAATGTTGTGTTTTGGTAAAAGACAAACTGGCTGGCTAACAAACCAAAAAAGGTGAGTAAAATAGGCAGCTGAAACTTAATACTTGATTCTTTAATCTTGGAGATTATAACAATCCAAGAAACCATTAAAAACATTCCGAGCAAAGCAAGGAAACTTAAAATTCCTAAAACTCCGGTTGTGCCAAGAAGTTCGGCAATATGATTTCCTGCCCTATCAAATCTTATTTGCCAGAAAGGTGTTTCTAAAAAGCTTTGGGGCTTGAACTTGGCAAAAAGATAATTGAAAGTACTATTTCCCGAACCAAAAACTATGTTTTCTTTCAATCCCTGAAAGCCAACGTTCCAGCTCATGCCTTGGGACAAATTAATTTCTCTTGGCAAATTAGAAAAGGTTTGAGTTTGTTGGAAAAACCCTTGTAAGGGATTAGTAAAAAGGAAAATAAGAGAAATTAGCAGGAACAAGATAGACAAGCTCAGCCGATTGACATCTTCTCTGAAAACTCTTTTCCAGAAACCAAATATCAGGAATAAAAGTAAAGAAAGAGAAATAACCAGCCAAGCCGGCCAGAAATCAACCAAAATTAAAAGGAGAAAAATAGCAAAAAGAAAAACATAAAGCCAAATAGAACTTGTCTTGAGCGCGCGGAAAGAACTTGTTCTGGGTTTATCAAGGGATTTTTTCCGAAAAGCTAGCATTGCAATCAGAAGAATAAAGATAATTGCTAAATACATTACTAGCTGGGCGCTTGAACCGCCAATCGGGTTAAAGGTTTTAAAAAGCATAACCTGGGGTAATACCAGGATACTATTGATTTTTGTCCAAATACCCAAAAGAGAAAAATAACTTATCAAAACAACAAAGAAAGAAGACCATAAAAATGTTTTCAGTATTCCATTAATTGACAGTCCCTTGTTTGAAGGGGAAACATTATTGGTAACCAAAAAATAAAAAACTCCAAGCGACAATATTCCAATTAGATTGGGCCAAATCCGGCCGTAAAAACCAAAGATGCTTGAAGTTTTATCCACTGAAAAGACAGCATTTAGAATCATAACCAAGAGAAAAACGAGTACAAAGATATCAAGCGGACCTTTTTTAAATCTGATTTTCTTTTCTTTAAAAATCATCCCTGTCAACCAGGCTAAAAAGCCGATTGAAACCAAGAAAAAGAGTAAATAAGTTTTATTAAACTCAAATACTTCAACTGAACTAGAGAGCCAAAAAAGAGGAAGTAGAAAGACTAAGAGATAAATTGAAACTTTGACAATTTTTTGCCACATGTTTTTTTACTATTGAGACTGCCGCGTCACGTCGGACATGACCGCGTCTGACACGATTGTCTCTTCATTTTAAAAAAGACTTTTATTAATTGTAAACAATTCTAATAAAAAAAGCAAAACTTTTCTGTAATAATGTTTTATTCTGGAATTGGCTCAGGAGTTGGCTCTGGTGTCGGCTCTGGTGTTGGTTCGGGTTCTGGTTCGGGTTCTGGTTCTGGTTCTGGTTCTGGTTCTGGTGTCGGCTCTGGTGCTGGTTCTGGTTCAGATTCAGATTCAGGTGTTGGAATAGTGTCACCGGTCGGGACGGTGATGGTTTCTGGATCGGTGGTAGTTGTAGCTGTTGTATTTGTTGTAGTCGTAGTGTCATTGGTCGGGACGGTGTCAGTTTCTGTAGTCGTGCTGGTTGTTGTCGTAGTATCACCGGTCGGGACGGTGTCAGTTTCTGTTGTCGTAGTGTCACCGGTCGGGACGGTGTCACTTGGCGAATCGGAGGACTGTCCTCCGTTTGTGCTTGGAACAGTTTTACACTCGCCTTGCACGCTTGTCACGTCGCCGTTTTCCACAAAAACACAGAAAGGTTCATCTGAATTGCGGTCATAAAGAGTAATGCCGCTCTTTGCATCTTGGGAATGCTTAACCATCAGCAATTCTGTTTCAATTTCCTTTGCTTTTAATTTTCCAAGTTCCAGAGACCCGTTCTCTGTCACTAGCAGACCGAGTAAAGCAAGCGACTGTCGCAATTCTTCTGGAGAAAGATTCACAATCTGACCCTCACTGTTTTCTTGAATTGTCAAGTCAGTACTTGTGCCAGATTCAAAGAGAAAACCTTTTATGAAAAAGTTGCCTTGTTCAGTTAGTTCAGCGATTTTCTCGTTATTTTGATTAAAGAAAATGAGAGAGTTGGGAGAGCTTGTTGCCTCAATTATTTTGAAGCCATTGTCAAAGATTAAATCATTAACAGTAATGTTGGCTGTGTAAAGATGATTCCATCTTGTATCTGAAGCACCAAGGTCATAGCTTTTGTCAACTTGTGGCAGGATTGCATGGGCAGTAGTAACACCATTAATATGTAAAATGGTTGAGGGAGTTGTTGTCCCGATGCCGACGTTAGCGCCAATGATTTGTAAATTAGACTCAGCTGTGTTAGCTCTGATTCGCAGGTCATTAGAATTAGCTTCATCATAATCAATGGTCCATTCATAATTACTACCGAATTTTGACTTTAATTCCTCAATTTGTGTCTGCTGTTCCTGAATTGCCTTTGCATTAAGAGCTGTTAAGCGCTTATATTTTACATCACGAGGTTCACCATCAAGATATTGTACTAAAAGAGGAGAAACTTTTTCCACTTCTTCCGCTATAAGCCCAATCTGTCTATCTGTAATATCGGGAGCGTAATCTTCTTTATAATCAAAGCTGACTGGTCTTAACTGCATTACAGCATCTAATCCTAAATCCAGGTCTTCAATATTTTCTTTATATCTTATACTTGATTCTACGCACTTAAGTACTTTACGGGTACTTGCACCTGAAGGGCCAACAGTCGAAACCCAACATAATTGACCGGTACCGCCAGCGGTTGAATATCTAAAATGAAGCTGATATGCTTCAACATCATTAAAAGAAGTGCCATTAGTAGTGTATATATCCGCATCAGATCTAATACTCCCAACAACATCCAAACTTACCCCAGGACTATCCGTCCCGATGCCGACTTTGCCGTCAGCATCAATTATAAAAGGAGTTGTATCTCCATCAGGACTATCATCCACTCTGAATGAAGCACCTGAACCTGCATTTAAAACATCCAGCTTAGCATCTGGCCACGTAAACGAAGTAAGAACCACTTGGACGTGATCAATCTGCAACGTGCCGCTGGTGTCCACAAAGAATTTCAAGTCGGTACCGTCAGCAGTCACCTCCCAGTTAAACACGATACCGTGGCCGCTAATACCGGTGTCCTGCAGGATAATTTTATTGCTGTCACTACCCAGAGCCACGTAGGTGTCGCCCGTCCAGGCCAAGTTGCGATAGACAAAGGAGACATGATAGGTCTTCCCTGACTGGGCCACGGTCTGGTACAGGGTTTTGGACCCACCAGCGACATTGAACTCCAGGGTCTTATCGTCCCAGAAATTGTCCACTGGCGAATTGTCCCTGACGACGTAATTGCTTGTACCGGCTCCGGTGTCGCTCCAGCTGTTAGGGGGTGTGCTGCCAGTTGCCCCAGTCCAATCATCTTCATTGGTCACTTCATTCTCGCCCGCTGTCCCGATGCCGAGGTAACCGGCAAAGTAAGCCTTACCTGCATAGATGCCACTGGCGTTGATTTTTCCGGCCACCCCGAGGTTTGTAACAGGATTCGTTACCCCGATGCCGACGTTTCCGTCACTTCCAATACTCATTCTTTCTGTAGAAGCATCAGAACCACTTGGTGTAGTCCAAAACGCTATCCTACCGGGAGTATTATCAGCGCCGTGATTGGCTGTTGCTGAAAAACGGATACTCCCTAAATCCCCATAAGTCTTTGGAGTTGCAGCATTATCTCTTGCTCTGGATATCATTGCAGCTGCTGTACCGCCAGTACTCAAATAACCACCTGTAGCTTCATCATTATAGAACTGTAATTGTGGGTCGTGTGTATCAGATACTGCACTGATATGCAATCTTGGGACAGTGCCACTTACTCTAGCTACACCAACAACCTCCAATTCAACAAGAGGACTATCCGTCCCGATGCCGACATTGCCAGTACCAGCAGTTGTTTGACCAACTATGCTAAGAGTGGGTGTCGTATAATCACTATTAGATTGAACAATGAAATTAACATATGTTTCTTCACCACCAGTAGTATCATCTTTGAAACCACTTTCAATCATTAGCAAATTTTGTTCACTATCAACAGAATTATAAGCAAGTGTTGATATTCTTACACCTGAATTAGCATTGCTTCCATCATTAAACAATCCTAACATACCAAGCATGCTTGTAGAAGTGTCTTGTATATCAAGAATATATCCAGGACTCTCCGTCCCAATTCCTATTTGACCTTCATTATCAATAGTCATTCTGCTTGTTAAAGCACTACCATCCACAGCAGTCTGAAATTTCATTTTACTATCCCAGTTTGCACTTTGTGCTGCATTTACTGGCTCAATCATAATTGCTGCGTGGTCTCTAATATTCTTCTCAAAGATAATTCCAAAGTCATTAGCATTACCATCTGTGCTATCTATTCTTATAAAAGGTGTTGAAGCAGCTTGAATATGCAGTTCATCATCAGGACTATCCGTCCCGATGCCGACATTGCCTGTGTTATCTTGAAAAGTCATTACTGTTCCTGCTGATTCATCCTTGATAATAAGGTCAGTAGTCCCATGAAGTTCCTGTATTCTCCATTCCAGCACTCCCCCTGTATAGAAGTTTAGCTGGGTATCATAGTCTATAGTTCCTCTGTCAATTTTGGAAGTGGCGTGTCCGCCTGAATCAATAACAAAACGGGTTGTGTCTGTTCCAGCACCAGTAAGACCCACATCTCCCCCAGCTACTTCTAATTTATAATCAGGACTACTCGTCCCGATGCCGACGTTGCCATCATGTTGAATTCTCACCTGTTCTGTTAATGTATAATCAGCATTTGTTTCTCCTGTTCTGAATATAATATCATTATTGCTTGCAGTGGCATGTCCTGCTATATCAATATACATTCCAGCACCGTCAAACAAAGTCCTTCCCTCTTGGTCACTTATAGTAGAAGTGTAATAAATCTGAGGTCTTGTTACTCCACCAATCATTAATGTTTTTGTGTCATCAGCTGGCATATTAAAAGTTCCAGGACTCACCGTCCCGATGCCGACGTTGCCTGAACTTAAATCTCCATAAATAGCATTGCCTATATTAAGTTGATTATCTGCTGTAGCAGAAGGAGCATCTACATCAGCTCCTATTATTATATTTGATGAACCTGTAGTTATGTTATCCCCTGCTTGCCATCCTAAAGTTATGTTATAGTTACCTGAAGTATTACTATAAAGAGCATGATAGCCTATCCCAACATTTCCATTACCTGTAGTAAGATAAACAGAAGCTTGACCAAATGCACAATTCTGGTCGCCTGTAACATTGGTAAAAAGAGCATAAGAACCTAACGCACTGTTCTCGTAACCGTCAACATTGTTATAAAGAGCATGTGAGCCTATACCCATATTATCATAGCCTATAGAATTAGATAAAAGACTCATATCGCCTACTGCAAGATTCCTTGCTCCTTCGGTATTAGAATAAAGGGCTGCATGACCTATAGCTGCATTTAAATAACCTATAGTATTGGTATGGAGAGTGTGCGCACCTATAGCTATATTTTGATAACCTGTAGTATTAGATAAAAGAGAACTTCCACCTATAGCCACATTCTCATAACCTAATGTGTTAGCAGAGAGAGCTTGATAACCAATTCCTACAAGATAACTACCATGCCCAGTCCAGGTAGCAGTGCTTCCAATTGTGAAATTACCTGCATCCTCTCCAACAAAGGTATTATAACCATCAGGAACAGCAGTATCACCATTTGGATGTTGAAAATTATGAATAAACCTTTCATCCCCTTTATATATCACGCCCGTACTAGTGCTAATTGTATTCTCTAGCTCCAAATTTCCAATCAGGTCCAATTCCTGACTGGGCGTCGTCGTCCCGATGCCTACTCTCCCATTTCCTGAATCAACATACAAGACTGGAGTTGAACTTGTTCCAAATCTGGCAGAACCGTATACATCAAGAAGTGAGGCAGGACTCGTCGTCCCGATGCCTACGTTTCCGTCGTTGTCTATTCTTACTGCTTCGCTTAAACCTCCACTATTTTTTGTTGCAAAAGACAAATAACTATCATCTGTTGATGCACCTTCCCAAGCTGAACGAATATATGATTGTTGAATGCCCCCAATACCTTTAATTGCTATTTCAGAACCATAATCAGCAGCTGCGGATTGTCTATTCTCAAGAGAAAGAATTTGGTTAATACCAGCATAATTCTTAGATGCTGTTATAGTTCCTCCTGTTACAACCGCTCCTGATGTAATATTGACATAGAACTTGGCAGAACTAGCAGGATTAACATGCCCAAGTATCAAATTACCATCTTTAGCAGTAATATACGCATCAGTATCATCGTCACTAATTTGAATTTTTGCTGCATCATCAGTTGAGGTAAACGTTGCTACTATTTCATCTGCTGTTTCAACATCAAGAGTCGTGGCAGGACTCCCCGCTCCAATCCCCAATCTATTATTTGTATCATCCCAGAAAAGATTAGCATTGTCCTGGGAAATTACTCCTGATGAGGTGGTGAAAAGAATTGAACCATCAGTTAGTCCTGAAAGAGTTAAATTGGAAATGGTTGTTGTAGTTATGGTGGTAGTGCCTGTTACCCGGAAAGTTCCATCAACATCTAATGTATAAGCAGGACTACTCGTCCCGATGCCTAATCTATTATTGGTATCATCCCAGAAGAGATTAGCATTGTCCTGGGAGATTAGTCCTGATGAGGTGGTAAAAAGAATTGAACCATCAGTTAGTCCTGAAAGAGTTAAATTGGAAATAGTGCTCGTGGCTATACTAGTTGTAGCAAAAGTAGAAACACCCTGGACTACAAAATCACCAGTTGTTGTTGCTGAACCATCAAGAGTGATTCCTCCATTTAAAACAATATTTCCTGAAGTGTCTATGCTAAATCTTTCTGTACCGGCAACTCCTAAGGCAAATGCTCCGGTTGAGGTGACAGTTAAGGTATCGCCTGTTTCAATGGTTAAACTACTGGTAGCATTAATCTTGTCAGTGGTAATAGTGGGAGAGATTAAACCAGCTTCAGCTGTAAATAATTCAGTGATTGTCTGGGCCTCTTTAACCATTATCTCATCAGCGTCAATGTCGTAGTACATGTTTGCTGCCCAAAGTACACCAGCGGCAATCAGCAAAGACAAACCAATAAAAAGCAGTGAAGCAAAACGAACTCCTTTAATTAATTCTATTCTTGACTTTTTATTGGAGCTGGTCATAGGCGGCTAAATATATTTGGGAAATTCGGATGGCTTCTGTACTGGAAGCTAATTTTAGTTCCACCTGCCAATCACTGTCAGGAATATTTAAAATCTCAGTAACATAAGAGTCTCCTTCTTCTAAATTAGAAGCAGCAAGTCCGGAGAGAATAAAAGTGTCAGTAGTAGTGGCTTCACCTGGTCTATATATTCTCCAGTTTGAAACTGAGGAAGTTGCCACATCATCTGCATATTTAATCACTAAGCGATAAACCCTATTGGTCCCAGGCAGCGCTGATGGAGAAAAAGAAAGAGGATTTTGAGAAAAATATTTTGAGATTCTGAAATAGGTAGTGGTGCTGGTTTGGGCTGGCATTTCGTAGCGATAAATGGAAGCTGACGCCCGAAGAACTTCTTCGCCACTTTTTCTCACTGTAGAATCAGTTGAGCTTGAATAGAAAGTTGCGGCATACATTGAACCAGTGGTGGTAGCTGAACCGGTAATAATGGTATCGCCGGTTAAAACAATATTTCCAGTTGAATCAATCTTAAACTTTTCAGTTCCCCTAAGATTGAAACTCACTAAATCTCCGCTACCGTTCTGGCTGACGGAAAGAGCAGGAGAGGTTGAAGAAGCACTAAGAGTTAAGATGTCAGAAAAAGTTTGAGTACCAGAAACAACAAGGTTGCCGGAAACATTAAGATTGCCACCCATTGAGATATTACCAGTGGTACTAAGATTGCCACTTGAATCAACAGTTAAATAATCGGTTGTGTCACCAACCCTGAGAGTGTTTTTAAAAGTAACAGGGGAGATAAAATTAGCAGTGGCATAAACTGTCAGTTTGTCTAAAGAATCAGAACCAAGAGTGGCAGAACCACCAACTCCTAAATTGGTGATTCCAGCCATACCGGAAACTCCCAGGTTAGAGAAAGTTGCTGCTCCTCCGACTTGAAGTCCTTGAGACCCGATATATACTGGAGCGGTTGTCACCTGGGTAGAAGGAGGATGGGTTTGAAGTTTACTGGTTAAAATCTGGAGAGTCAGAATATCTTTTTCCCATTCCTGGATTTCGGAAATTTGAACCTTTAATTTTTTGAGTTCTTCGTCATCAATTTTGACAATTTCTTTAATGATTTCTTTAATGGGAATAATTTGAGTAATTCTCGTTACCTCTTTAACTATTTCTCTGGTAATAACTCCCTCTCTTTCTAATCTTGCAAGTTCCTCTTTTATTTTTTCAATCTCTTTTATATGTTTGAGAAAATCCTCTTCAACAATTTCTTTTTTCCAGGGCTGGACTAAAAATTTGTAAGTCTTAGAGAAAAAATTATATAAATCATTTCCCAAGTTATCTGTAAATTCTCTAATATCACTTACCATCTCAGTACTCTTTATTTTGAATAGCTCAACTACTAATTTTATTTCTGATTCAAAATAGGGATAACCAAAAATAGTTCCAATAAAAGTCAAAATAAAAACCAGTGCCATCGTCACCATAATAGTGCGTGGCAGCACTGGTTGATAAGAAGGTATTTCTATTTGTTCTTTTTCTTTTTCTTTTTTTACTTCTTCTTTTTTTATCCCAACTAAATTATCTTTATAATCTTCTGTTTGTTTTGAATATTCATCTACCCACTCTTTGGTAGTCATCCAGTTCCTGCCGATTTTCTTTGCTTTTAATTTTTTCTGTCTTGCTCTCAAGCTCAAATATTCCTGCGAGTAATTACAAAATTTTGTCGCTTCCTGA